>NZ_JBFTLB010000002.1:0-863945 GCF_056396225.1 Terrabacter sp. 05T424 | reverse complement strand
CACTCGACCAAGGCAGGCCCGTCGGGAAGTGGGCACTCGACGGGAACAGCCCGACGCAACCTCCCGTCGAGTGCTCACTTTCCCGCACCCACCCCGTCGGGAACTGGGCACTCGACCAAGGCAGGGGCATCGGAAAGTGGGCACTCGACTGCGGCAGGGCCGTCGGGAATTGGGCGCTCGATGGAGGGAGGCCGGCGTGAGGGGCGGGCACGCCGTCACACGAGGACGCCGAGCTCTGCACCTTCCTCGGCCTGCGCGGACGCCGGCCGGTGGAACCTCAGATAGAGCGACGGCACGACGAACAGGCTGAGCAGGGTCGAGGTGGCGAGCCCTCCGAGGATCACCACGGCCAGCGGGTGCTCGATCTCGTGCCCGGGTCGCTGGCCGAGGATGACGAGCGGCACGAGCGCCAGACCGGTCGCGAGGGTCGTCATGAGGATCGGTGCGAGCCGCTCCCGTGCAGCGCGCACGACGAGGTCGACACCGAACGGCATGCCCTCCACCTCCTCGAGGTGCTGGGCGTGGTTGATGAGCAGGATGCTGTTGCGCGCCGCGATGCCGAAGACCGTGAAGAAGCCGACGAGCGACCCGAGCGACAGGATGCCCTCGCCGAGCCTGGCGGCCAGCACCCCACCCACGAGGGCCATCGGCAGGGTGAGGAACACGAGGGTGGCGAGCCGCCAGCTGCGGAAGGAGGCCTGCAGCAGCAGGAGGATCAGCACCGCGGCGACGATGGCAGATGTGAGCAGCCGGCTCTGCGCGGTCTGCAGCTCCTTGTACTCGCCGAGCACCTCGGCGTGGTAGCCGAGCGGGAACTGGACGCCCTTGAGCTTGGCGTTGATGTCGTTGACGACCGACGCCAGGTCGCGGCCCTCGACCGACGCGCCGACGTCGAGTCGACGCGAGTCGCCCTGCCGCTCGATCGTGTTGGGGTTCGGAGCCACGGTCACGGAGGCGACGGCGCTCAGCGGCACCTTCTTGCCCGACGGGGTGTCGATCGGCAGTCGCTGGAGGGCCGACACGTCCGCCCTGCTGCTGGGGGTGCCCCACACGACGACGTCGTACGCGCGTCCGGCCCGGAAGATGTCGCCGACCTCCTCGCCCGCCACCATCGTGGCGGCGGCACGGCGCACGTCACCGGGCTTGAGGCCGAGCTTCTCGGCGGCGTCGAGCTTCACCTCGACGTCGACCTGCGGGATGTCGGCCGAGATGTCCGTGTGGGCGTTCGCGACGCCCGGGACCGACGAGATGAGGTCGAGGATCTCCGCCGACTTGTCGCGGAGCACCCCGAGGTCCTCGCCGTAGACGCGCACGATGATCGGCTCCTTGCCGCCTGTGAGCACCTCTTCGACGCGCTCGTCGAGGTAGGTCTGCACCTCGGCGAAGAGCCCCGGGTACTTCCCGGCGATCTCGTCGATCTGTGCACGGGCCGCCTTGTAGTCGGCATTCGGATCGAGGCTGATCCAGTTCTCGCCGAAGTTGACGCCGAAGACCTCCTCGCCGAGCAGGGCCTGCCCGATGTGGGCGCCGAAGCTGCGGACGCCGGGCACGGCCATGATCTCCTTGCTCACGGCCGTCGTCGTGCGCTCCGTCTCGGTGACGGAGGTGCCGGGAACGCCCACCCAGTGCATGAGGAAGTCGCGCTCCTGGAACGCCGGGAAGAGGCTCTGTCCGAGGCCCGAGCCCACCCCGATGCCGAGGAGGGTCACCACAACGGCCGTCGCGTAGATGCGCCGGGGCCGCGCGACGATGCGGTGCAGCACTGCGGAGTAGCGCTTCTGGAGCCAGCGCACGACTGGCGACATGTGCCGCTCGACCGGCGCCTTGCGCAGCAGGATGAGGCAGAGCGCCGGTGTCAGGGTGAGGGCGACGAGCATCGACGCGAGGATCGCGAGCGTGTAGGTGACCGCCAGTGGCTGGAAGAACGCACCGGTCAGGCCGACGAGCAGGAAGATGGGGATCGAGGCTGCGACGATGATGAACGTCGCGTAGACGATCGGGCTGCGCACCTCGAGCGAGGCCCGCAGGATCACCGACGCCGTCGGTTCGCCGTCACCGGCGAGGCGCGACTCACGCAGCCGTCGCACGATGTTCTCGGCGTCGATGATGGCGTCGTCGACGACCGCGCCGAGCGCGATGACGAGACCGGCGAGGGTCATCGTGTTGATGGTGGCGCCGCGCCAGTGCAGCACGAGCAGGGCCATCATCAGCGACAGCGGGATCGTCAGCAGGCTGATCAGCGCGACGCGCCACTCGAAGAGGAAGAGCAGCAGGATCACGACGACGAGCAGGAACCCGAGGAACAGTGCCTGCGAGAGGTTGGCGATCGCGAGCTTGACGAAGTCGGCCTGCTGGAAGACGTGCGTGTCGAAGACGACGCTGGGCAGGCCCGGCTTCAGCTCGTCGATCGCCTTCTCGACCCCGGCGGTGAGGTCGATGGTGTTGGCCCACGGCAGCTTCTCGACGACGAGCATGACGCCCGGCTCTCCGTCGATGACGGCGCTACCGATGAGTGGCTGGTGGTCTTCCGCGATCTTCGCGACGTCGCCCAGGTTCGTCGGCGACGCGGTGCCGTCGATGGGCACCTTCGCCAGGTCTGCCGGCGTGATGATGGGCAGCACGTTGCGCACCGGCATCCGCTGGTTCGCCGACTCGATCGCGCCGCCGGTGCCGATGACGCTGCCGGTGGAGAACCGCAGCAGGCCGGAGTCCACGGCGGCCGCAGTCGTCTCCATGACCTGGTCGAGGCTGACGTTGCGCGTGGCCATGCGGTCGGGCTCGGCCTGCACGGTCATCAGCTGGAGGCGCTCGTTCCAGATGGCGACGTTTGCGACACCGGGCACCTGGAGCAGCCGTGCCCGGATGTTCCAGTAGGCGCTCATCGACATCTCGATGAGCGATGACTTCGACGACGTCATCCCGATCTGCATCGCCCGGCCGGTCGCCGAGACCGGCGCGAGGATGACGGGCGGAGCCGCCCACGTGGGCAGCGTCGGCGACACGATGGCGAGCCGCTCCTGGACGAGCTGGCGGGCGTGGAGCAGGTCGGTGTCGGCGGAGAAGAGCAGCTCGATCGAGCTCAGCTGCGGCACCGACCGCGAGCGCATGTCATCCAGCCCCTGCAGGCCGTTGAGGCCCTGCTCGAGCGGGACGGTCACGAGCTCCTCGACGTCCGAGGTGGACAGACCGACGCTCGCAGTCTGGATCACGACGCGCGGCGGCGCGAACTCCGGGAACACGTCGACGCGCATCCGCGAGAGCGAGGTGATGCCGACGACCATGAGCGCGATCGAGGCGGCCACGACGATGAACCGCAGGTTGAGGCTCGTCCGGACGATCCAGGCGATGGCCGAGCGCCGCGGCCTCACTGCTCGCCGCTGATCTCCAGCTCGGCTCCGAGCACCTCGGGCGCGCCGACGACGACGACCGGGGTGCCGACGGCCGGGCCGGCGGTCAGGGTGGCGACGTCGCCGGCGATGCCGGCGACCGTGATCGGGGCCCGCTGGTACTTGTGGTCGCCGGTCTGCGTATAGGTCCACGTGCTGCCGTCGAGGTAGTAGACGACCGCGGCATACGGGATCGTGAAGCGCCCGGCGGCCGCCTTGGCCACTGCCGCCGTCTTGAGGCCGATGGCATCGGCGGCATCGGCACGCAACGTGACGGCCTTGACGTCGCTGCCGGGGATCTCCTCGATGGCTGCTGGCGGGTCGGGCGTCGGTTCCTCGGGGCTGGAACAGCCGGTGACGGCGACGGCGAGGACGGCCGCGCTGGCGAGGGACGACAGGGACCGGAGCATGCTCATCGGTCCACCTCCTTGGCTTGGGCACAGAGGGCTGGGACGACGAGGAGCACGACGAGAACGCTCGTGACGAGCCCTCCGATGACGGTGACGGCGAACGGCCGGAACACCTCCGAGCCCGCTCGGTCGCCGAGCACCACGACCGGCAGGAGCGCCAGCGCCGTGATGATGGCGGTGCGGACGACGGGCACGACCCTGCTGCGGGTCACGTCGGTGCGCAGTGGCGAGGCGACGGCCACCGCAGACCCGTCCGGTGGTGTCGCTGTGGCGGCATCGGCCTGCTCAACCTGCTCGGCCTCGAGCTGCAGGCTGCGCACCGTCGCGAGCCCACCGACCAGCGTCAGCAGCGCGGCGGTGAAGAAGCCGAGCATCGCTCCGAGCGTGGCGAACCCGCCGACGAGGGGTGCGATCGCGATGCTGCCCGCGCCGCCGATCGGTGCCAGGAGGAGCAGCAGGGCTGCGGGTCGCCAGCGACCGATCGCCGCCTGCAGGATGAGCAGGATCGCGATGAGCACGCCCAGCGCCACGAGCCCGACCCGGCGCGTGTCGGTCTGCCGCTCGACCGCGTTGCCGATCACCTGCAGGTGCGCCTCGGAGGGCATGGGCACGCGAGCGACCGCGGTGCGCACGTCGTCGAATACTCCCTGGGCGTTGGAGCCGGTCACGTCGGCGACGACGTCGACGGAGCGCATCACCTGGTCGTGGACGATGGAGGCAGGTTCGGACCCGACGGTCACCTTGGCGACGTCACCCAGCCGAACCTGCTTGCCCGACGGCGTGTCGACGCGGAGGTCCCGCAGGGTCGAGAGGTTCGACCTGGCGGTCGGCGTGCCGAGCACGACGACGTCGAACACCTTGGCCTGCTCGTAGAGGTTTCCCACCGTGAGGCCGGACACCAGCGTCGTGGTCTCGCGGCGGACGTCGCCGGGGCGCAGGCCGTAGCGCTGTGCGGCGGCCAGGTCCACCTCGACGTTGACGGTCGGCTGCATCGGCCTCGGGAGGACCCGCGCGGCCGAGACGCCGGAGACCTCCGAGAGCTGGTCCGCGACCTGCTCGGCCGCCTTCTGCAGGCTGGGAAGGTCCTGGCCGAGCACGCGTACGACGACGTCGTGCTCGCCGGCGGCAGTCGCGACCGCCAGCCGGTCCTGGGTGTAGCTCAGCACGTCGACGCGGACGCCGGGGTAGCCCTTGGCCACGCGGTCGATCGCGTCGCGGGTGGCGCCGTAGTCCGCGGACTCGTCGAGCCGCACCCACAGCTCACCGGCGTTGACGTCGCCGAGCTGGTCGGAGCTCACGGCGCGGCCGTTGTGGCCGGCGACCGAGGTGACACCGTCGACGGCCTTCAGCCGGGTCGCCATGAGGCCCGCCAGCCGGTTCATCTCGGGGAGCGACGTGCCCTGCGCGGCCTGGACCGTGAGGAGCACGTCGCGGTCGCGAGCCTGGGGCACAAGGGCACTGCTCGAGAGCTGGGGCAGCGCGGTCAGTGCCACGAGAAGGAGCACCCCGGCCGCGGCCCACGCGAGCAGGCGCGACTCGGCGAAGCGGTCGACGAGCCGCCGGGCGGCGAAGGTCGCTCGGCGGAGCGGCACCCGGGACGACTCGGGCCGTGGCGGTCCCTGCAGGAGCAGGTGGATGAGGGCCGGGGTGAGGGTGAGCGACACGAGCAGGCCGACGCCCATCGACAGGGCGAGCGCCGCGACGAGGGGCCGGCTGAACGCCGCTGCCGACGGGCCGAGGGCCAGGGTGGGCGTCAGGGCGATCGCACCGACGAGCAGTGCGACCGCGGTGTTGCGCATGGTGCGGCGCAGGGTGCGGGCCACGAGCTCGCCCGCAGGCACCCGGTGCGGAGCCTGCTCCTGGGCGCGGGCCTGGGTGCGCACGGCGTCGACGTCGGCGGCGGCGACGGCGAACGTCACGACGGTGGCCACGAGCAGCGCCGACAGGGTGAAGCTGGTGAAGGTCTCACCCACGAGGTAGAGCACGGTGAACGTGCCGGCAAGAGTGACGGTGACCGCCGCCCCGACGACGACCGCGACGCGCCACGACCGGAACAGCGCCCAGCTGCCGAGCACGAGCACGAGTAGCGCGAGCCCGCCGGTCAGGCCGATGTTGCGCACCGCGCTCTCGAGGTAGCTCGCGGGCCGGTAGACCGACGTGTCGACCGTGATCCCACCCATGCCGGGTGCGAGGCTGGCCATGGCCGCCTCCACGTCGCGAGTCACCTGGGCGGTGTCGGCGCCCGGGAACTTCTGAACGACGAGGAACAGGGTCGGGTCGGCGTTGACCGCGTCGCCGATGAGCGGCTGGTGGTCCTCGACGACCTTGGTGACGTCGGAGAGCTTCAGCGGGGGCGTCGTGCCCTCGATCGTCACCTCGCCGAGCGTGCCGGCGGTCGTGATCGGCAGGATGTGCTGCACGGCCAGGCGCTGCGTCTGGCCCTCGACGAAGCCGCCGGTCCCGGGTGTCGACGCCTCGACGAACGTGAGCGGCGAGACCCACAGCGCGTTGCCGGCGGTCTCGATCACCTGCGTGAGGGTCACGCCCTTGCTGCTCAGAGTCGTCGGGTCGGCCTGGATCTGCAGCTGGCGGTCGCGCATGCCGTAGACCGACACGTTCGCCACGCCCGGGATGCCCATCAGGCGCGGTCGCACCTTCCACCGCGCCAGCACCGACATGTCGATGAGGGAGACGCTCTTGGACGTGAGCCCGATCATCGAGACCCGGCTCGTCGACGCGAGGGGCTCGACCATGACCGGTGCGCTGCCGACGTTGGGCAGGGCGTGGGCCTGGGTCAGGCGCTCCTGCACCATCTGTCGGGCTGCGTAGAGGTCGGTGCCCGGCTCGAAGACGACGTCGATGGCCGACAGCCCCGACTGCGAGCGCGAGTGGATGCGGTCGAGCCAGGGGACCCCGTTGAGCAGGTCCTGCTCGAGCGGCACGGTGACCAGCTGCTCGACCTCGGCGGCCGAGAGGCCGAGGGCCTCCGTCTGCACCTGGACGGCAGGCGGCATGAACTCCGGGAGGAAGTCCACCTTGGCCGACCCGAGCTGCGTGCCGGCCAGGACGAGCACCCCGATGGCGGCGGCGATGGCGAGCCGCCCGAAGCGCGGACTGCCCTCCCGGGTGCGGCCCGGCCTGCCGGTCGTCGGACCGCCGGCCACCGCCTCGTCGACCGTCGCTCCATCAGCGGGCCGGCCTGCATCGGCGGGCCCCGTCCCTGGCGGCGAAGTCCTGCGTCGGAGCCCCGGAATTCCCATATCGAACCCCTCCCACGCTGCCGTACGTCTTTACTTGAGGAGCGACGCTACTTCGGAGGTGGTCACGTGGTCGTCCAGCCCAGGGACAGACTCGGCCTCCTCCGAACGCGGGCCGAGGTGGTCCTTCGCGGAGGCCGGGATCATCCGGTGGGCAACCTCGACGTCCACCTGCAGGGGGAGGGCGCTGACTACGCCGCCATGGTCACCTCGGCGATCGTCCGAGCGCCCGAACCGCCTGCGCCACAACGGACCTGGCGGCCGCCCCTGGCCGATGTCGCACTCGTCCTCCTCGTCATGTCGCTGTCGCTCGTCAGCTTCCTCGACCAGTCCTCGCTCACCTTCGAGACCGACGACGCCGACCTGCACTACACCGACCCCAACGCGACGGGCGCGGTCGAGATCGTGCTCGGCAGCTCGGCCCTGGCCTGGCGCCGTCGCGCGCCCGGGGCGGTCCTCGCGATCAGCGTCCTCACCTCGTTCGTGCGCTACTGGCAGCGCTACTCGGTGCCGGCCCTGCCGTTCGCGGTCATCATCGCCATCTACACCACGGCCCAGCTGTGGCCGCTGGCGCGGTCGGCGTGGTCGCTGTTCGCCGTGTGCGCGCTGATGGCCTTCGGCGTGCTGGTCTTCCTCAGCCCGGGCGAGTACGAGGAGGCGCTGACGGAGGTGACGACCCTCGTGTGCGCCTGGTCCCTGGGTCGCGGCGTGCGGTTGCAGAGGGCCCGAACCCAGCTCCTCGAGCAGCACGCCCGGCTGCTCGAGGACCGCACCGAGCAGCTCGCCCGCGAGCGGGCGGCCCTCGCAGCCCTCTCGTCGGCCCGCGAGCGGGCGACGATCGCCCGCGAGCTGCACGACATCGTGTCCGGTGACGTCGGCGTGATCGTGCTCCGCGCCGGTGCAGCGCGCCGCAGCCTCGACGGCGAGTCACCCGCCGTACGCAACGCGCTCGCCTCCATCGAGTCGCTGGGCAAGGGCGCCCTCGCCGACATGCGCCGCCTCGTCGGGGTGCTTCACGCCGAGCCCGGAGATGGTCTTCCGACGAGGTCCCCGCGCCTCGACGAGCTCGAGGGCCTCGTCGACAGAGTTGCCCAGACGGGCACCGTCGTCCGTCTCGAGGTCACGGGACAACGGCGCCCGCTGCCCCCGGCCACCGAGCTCAACGCGTACCGGATCGTGCAGGAGGGGCTGAGCAACGCGCTCAAGCACGCCACCGGCTCGTCCGTCGAGGTACGCGTCGACTACGGGACCGACGCGCCTGACGTGCTGCACGTCGTCGTCCGCGACCACGGCGGCGGCCGCAGCCAGGCCGGCTCGTCGGGCCGCGGGCTCGAGGGCATGCGACAGCGCGTCGCCGCGGTCGGCGGGACCGTCGAGCTGGGGCTGGCCGCCGACGGCGGTTTCGTCGTCGACGCCCGAATGCCGATCGCCGACGGGGGTGCCGAATGACCATCCGGGTGCTCGTCGCCGAGGACCAGCCGCTCATGCGGACCGCGCTGCGCGACTGCCTCGAGACCGACCCCGGCATCGAGGTCGTCGCCGAGGCCGGCAACGGGGCGCAGGCCGTCGCGCTCGCCCGCACCAGCGCCCCCGACGTCGCACTCGTCGACATCCGGATGCCGGTGATGGACGGGATCGAGGCGACCCGGCTCATCGTCGACGGTGGCGTCCGCGCCCCCCGGGTCATCGTCATGACGACGTTCGACCTCGACGAGTACATCGTCAGCGCCCTGCGCGTCGGTGCGAGCGGCTTCCTCCTCAAGGACGCCACGGCGGAGGAGCTCATGCACGCTGTGCGCACCGTGGCCGCCGGCGACGCGCTGCTCGCCCCGGGAGTGACCCGGCGGCTCCTCGACAGCTACGCCCGGTTCCTGCCGGTGCCCTCGCACGGCACACCGGCGACCGACCTCACGCCCCGCGAGCTCGACGTGCTCAAGCTCGTGGCGCGCGGGCAGACCAACGCCCAGATCGCGGCCGGGCTCTACGTCGCCGAGAGCAGCGTCAAGACCCACGTGGGCCATTTGCTCGTGAAGCTGCGGGTGCGCGACCGCGTGCACCTCGTCATCCACGCGTACGAGTCGGGACTCGTGCGCCCGGGGTCGCCGAAGGCCGCCGGCGCCCAGCCCACCGAGCCCACCGAGCCCACCGAGCCTGCCGACTCGCCCGAGACCGTCGCGCCCGTGGAGTCCGTCGAGTAGCCCGGGCGACTGGCTCCGGCCGCCGCGTCAGGGGCGGGGATCGAGGGCGTCGTAGTCGCGGAACGAGCTCACCCGGGCGACGGTGACGATGACGAGCACGACGACCAGGGCGCCGCCGACGACGGACGGGACCCATGTGGCGGTCAGCGTCGCCAGGGTGCCGGCGAACATCTGTCCCAGTCGGGGCCCCCCGGTGACAACGACCGTGAAGACGCCCTGCGTGCGTCCGCGCAGCTGGTCGGGCACGGCCGCCTGCAGGATCGACTGGCGGAAGATCGCGCTGATGTTGTCGGCCCCGCCCGACACGGCGAGGCAGACCGCGGCGCCCGCGAGCGCCCACCGGTTGACGTCGCCGAAGTCCATCGACTCGACGGCGGAGCCACCGAGGGTCGTCACCGCCAGCACGATGCCGAAGCCGAGGATGCCGAGGCCGTACGCGACGATCGAGTCGCGGATCGCCCTGCCCTGCCAGCGCAGCCCGGTCACCCGCCCCGAGCCGAGGCTGGAGACGATGCCGCCGACCGCGAACGACGCGAGCAGGATGCCGGCCGTCACCGAGCCGCCGCCGATGACGATGGCCCCGACGGCCGGGAAGAGCACCATCGGCTGCCCGAACGTCATGGCGATGATGTCGACGACGAAGCTCATGCGGACGTTGGGTGCCCGGCGCAGGTGCGCCAGGCCGTCGACGACGGACCGGAAGCCGCCGGCCGTCGGTCGCTCGCCCTCGGGCTTGATGTGCGGCAGGGCCCACAGTCCGAAGAAGCCGGCGAAGAAGAGGATCACGTCGATGGTGTAGGTCCAGGCGTAGCCGGCACGGGCGACGAGCACTCCGGCGACACCGGGCCCGACGGTCACCATGACACCGGCCGAGATGCCAAGCAGCGCAGCGGCTTTCGGCAGCTGCTCCTTGGGCAGCAGCCGTGGCGTGATCGCCTGGCGGGTCGCCGAGGCGATCGTGGCCGCGACGGCGTTGACCGTCGTGATGACGTAGAACATCCAGACGTGCGGGGCCCCGAGCCACGCGATCGTCGCGAGGACGACCGTCGAGGCCCACGCCACGGTCGAGGCCGACAGGGCGACGGTGCGACGGTCGAAGCGGTCGGCGATCGCCCCGCCGTAGAGGCCGGCCACGATCATCGGGAGCAGGGAGAACCACGCCACGAGCGAGACCATGAAGGTCGAGCGCGTGAGGTCGTAGATGTGCAGGCCGACGGCCGTGTTGGTGACGAAGGTGCCGATGCCGGCGAGGGTGTTGCCGAACCAGAGCCGGGCGAACGCGGGGCTGACCCGCAGCGGCGTGAGGTCGATGAAGTGTGACCGGCGTTCGGGTGCGCCGGCCTCGACGCTGGTGTCGGGTCCGGGCGAAGCGTCGGTCACAGAGCGACGCTACGCCACGGCGAGCGAGCCCGAGTCGACGGGGACGCAGGCAGAGACGCCCCTCAGCCGCGACCCGTCGCGCACCCACACCCACCGACCGCCTCCGGTGCGTCGGGCGACCTGCGTGCGCACCGAGCCGTCGGCGGCGGACGACGTCGTCATGGCGAGGTCGCCGGTGACGATCGCGCGCGACACGACGGCGACGTCGAACGGGCCCAGCGCCCCGGCGGCGAGCGCGGCGGCGAAGGCGGCGCGGATGGCCGTGGGCCCGGCCGCCTCTCGACCGAGCGGGAGGCTCACGACGGCGTCGGCGGCATACAGCCCGACGATGCCGTCGAGGTCGCCGGCGGTCGCGAGCTCGACGAAACGGGCCTCGAGGGCCTCGGGGGCGCCTGCCCCGACTGCCGGCTGCGGTGTCGTCGTCATGGCCACACCGTGTCACCGCCCACCGACACCGGCCCGCGGCTGCGCCCGCCGCCACCGCAATCGGGCGCTGTCGCCCACCCCGCGAGGCGGCTTGGCACGAGGTGTCCGAGATGTCCGGAAAGAGGAGTCGGATCGCTTGGGCCTTCCGGCCGACCTCGGCGGTGTTGAATGGGGATCATGTCGCCTCGCCCCGTCCACGTCACTTTCGTGTGCAGCGGCAACATCTGCAGGTCGCCCATGGGGCACGTGATCCTCCAGCAGATGGTCGACGACGCCGGCCTGCGCGACTACGTCCGGGTCAGCTCGAGCGGCACCGGCGACTGGCACGTCGGCGAGCACGCCGACCCCCGCACGGTCGCCGAGCTCGCTCGGCACGGCTACGACGGCAGTCGGCACCGCGCCCGCGAGTTCGACCCCGACGAGTTCGACGACGTCGACCTCGTGCTCGCCTCCGACGAGGGCCACGTGCGCACGCTCCAGCGCCTGGCTCGCACGCCGGCCAACCGTCGCAAGATCCGGCTCGTGCGCGAGTTCGACCCCCAGGCCGTCGCGGCCGGCACCCTCGAGACCGGCGACCCCTGGTACGGCTGCGAGGACCACTTCGCTCGGTGTTTCGCTGAGGTGGAGGCCGCGTGTCGTGGCATCCTTCACCACGTCAGGGACCAGCTGGACAGTCGGCTGGACGGTCGACCGGACGTCCTCGAGGACCAGCCGGACGCCGGGCGGCCCTGACCCCGACGCGAGACCTGAGCCACCACTGTGCCCGACTTCCCTTACGGATCCCCTTGCTGGGTCGACCTGCTCGTCAGCGACGTCCCGAAGGCGAAACGCTTCTACACCGAGCTCTTCGGCTGGCAGTGGGTCGCCGGCGACTCCGCGACCGGCGGCTACACCATGGCGCTGCTCGACGGCCATCCCGTCGCCGGCATCAGCCGCAAACCCGACGGCGCCCCGGTCCCGAGCCAGTGGACCACCTACCTGCGCGTCGGTGACATCGACGTGGCCGCGAGTGCCATCAACACCTACGGCGGCCGCACGATCGGTCGGCCCGTCCCCCTCGGCGCCCTGGCCAGCACCCTCATCGCCGTCGACCCGGGCGGCACGTACTTCGGGGTGTGGCAGCCGCGCGACCTGCCCGGCAGCGGTCTGCTCGACGAGCCCGGCTCGCTGACGTGGAACGAGCTGCTCACCCGCGCCTACGACCAGGTGCAGGCCTTCCAGCACGCGGTCTTCGGCCACGAGTTCACCGACGAGACCGAGCCCGACGGGCCGCGCTGGTCGACGGCGCACACGGGTGACGGCAACCCGGCATACGGCCTCTCCGAGATCGGCGCCGACTGGCCGGCGACGATCCCGTCGCACTGGGTCGCCTCGTTCGCCACGCACGACGTGGCCCGCTCCCTCGAGCGAGCGCTCGTCAACGGCGCCACGGTGCTCCAGCCACCGTTCGACGGGCCCTACGGCTTCGGCGCGGTGCTGAGCGGCCCTGAGGGAGAAGTCTTCTCGCTGCTCGTGCCCGATCTCGACTAGGCACCCGAGCACGTATGCCGTCGGGCGGGGTGACGCACCCACCCGACCCTCGTGGACGGCAGACGGAGCACCCCTCGGGCTCTGGGAGGATGGGGGTCATGGCTTCGCTCGCTGACGCAACCCCGCCCATCGCGCTCGGGGCGCTCGACGGCCGCTACCGCGGTGCCG
The DNA here is from genome assembly GCF_056396225.1 of Terrabacter sp. 05T424. Lineage (NCBI taxonomy): Bacteria > Bacillati > Actinomycetota > Actinomycetes > Micrococcales > Intrasporangiaceae > Terrabacter > Terrabacter sp. 05T424. Next base: position 851,190 of record NZ_JBFTLB010000002.1, on the reverse strand, counting down.
TCGCCCCCCTCGTCGACCACCTGTCCGAAGCGGCGCTGAACCGCGAGCGCGTGCACGTCGAGGTCGAGTGGCTGGTGCACCAGACGAGCAACGGGGTCGTCCCCGGGGTGCGCAAGCTGAGCGACGACGAGGTGGCGGCGTTGCGCGACGTCGTCGCGACCTTCGGGCCCGACGAGGTGGCCGAGCTCGGCGAGATCGAGCGGGTCACGGTGCACGACGTCAAGGCCGTCGAGTACTTCCTCAAGAAGCGTCTCACCGCGATCGCCCCGGCCGACGCCGACAAGGGGCTCGCCGAGCTGATCCACTTCGGCTGCACGAGCGAGGACATCAACAACCTTTCCTACGCGCTCATGGTCAAGGGCGCGGTCGAGCAGGTGTGGCTGCCCAAGGCGCAGGCGCTCGTCGACCAGGTGTCCGAGATGGCACGCGAGCTCAAGGACGTCCCGCTGCTCGCCCACACCCACGGTCAGCCGGCCACGCCGACGACGATGGGCAAGGAGCTCGCCGTCCTCGCGCACCGTCTCGGCCGCCAGCTGCGCCGCATCGGCACGCAGGAGTACCTCGGCAAGTTCAACGGTGCCACCGGCACGTTCGGTGCCCACGCGCTCGCGCTCCCCGACGTCGACTGGCCCGCGGTGTCGCGTGCCTTCGTCGAGGGCCTCGGTCTCACCTGGAACCCGCTCACGACCCAGATCGAGAGCCACGACTGGCAGGCCGAGCTCTACGCCGACGTCGCCCGCTTCAACCGCATCCTGCACAACCTCTGCACCGACGTGTGGACCTACATCTCGATGGGCTACTTCGCGCAGGTGCGCGGCCAGGGCACCGTCGGGTCGTCGACCATGCCGCACAAGGTCAACCCGATCCGGTTCGAGAACGCCGAGGCCAACCTCGAGGTGAGCAACGCGCTGCTCGACGTGCTCGGCGGCACGCTCGTGCAGAGCCGCCTCCAGCGCGACCTCACCGACTCGAGCATGCAGCGCAACATCGGGACGGCCTTCGGCCACTCGATGCTCGCCCTCGACAACGTCGCCCGTGGTCTCGCAGGTCTGGACGCCGTGCCCGAGCGCATGGCCGCCGACCTCGAGGCCAACTGGGAGGTGCTCGGCGAGCCGATCCAGTCGGCGATGAGGGCCCTTGGCGCGCAAGGGGTTCCGGGCATGGAGGAGCCCTACGAGCGGCTCAAGGAGCTGACCCGCGGGCGCCGCATCGACGGCGACGACCTGCGCGAGTTCGTCCGTGGCCTCGGCCTTCCGGCGGACGTCGAGGCGCGGTTCGTCGCGTTGACGCCGCAGACCTACACCGCGCTTGCCGGCCGCCTCGTCGACGACTACCTCGCCTGACGCCTGCCGCGCTGACCACTCCTCGTCGAGTGCTCACTTCCTCCCTTCGAGCGCCCGCTCAGGCGTCCCTGAGGACACACGAAGTCCGCCCGGCCGGGGCAGGTCACGCTGCGCAGCACCTTCTGGGACGGGGTTTGTGTGTCGGCGCGGCCGACCGCCGCGGTCAGGGCTACCGTGCTGAGCCATGGTGCGTTCCCGCAAGGCCCGGCTGTCCGACCTGGACGAGATCGCGCTGGCGCTGCCCGAGGTGACCCGCGACCCGCTGGAAGGCGGCCGGCCGGCATACCTCGTCAGGGGCAAGACGTTCATGTTCTCGCGCGGGCCGCGCAAGGACGCCTTCGACCCCGAGACGGGCGAGCTCTACGACGACGTGCTCGCCTTCTCGTGCACCTCGGAGGACAAGGAGGCGATGGTCGGCGACGACTCGAGCCCCTGGTTCACCACGCCGCACTGGAACGGCTACAACGCCGTGCTGCTCCTCGAGCGCGACCTCCCGAAGATCACCCTGGCCGAGCTGCGCGAGGTGCTCACCGACGCCTGGCTCGCCAAGGCGCCCAAGCGACTGGCTGCCACGTTGGTCCAGGAATCGCCGTGATCGGGAGCGTGCCGGGAAATACCCCACCTGGGTATGCTGTTGTCCCAGACGAGGAGGTGCACACGTGCCCGGATACACCGGAAGCAAGGACGACTACCTGAAGCGGCTGCGACGCATCGAGGGCCAGGTGCGCGGCGTGCAGAAGATGGTCGACACCGACACCTACTGCATCGACATCCTGACCCAGGTCAGCGCCATCACCAAGGCACTGCAGGCCGTGAGCCTCGGACTGCTCGAGGACCACGTGGCGCACTGCGTCGTCGACGCAGCCCGCGAGTCCGACGAGGCTGCGCAGGAGAAGGTGCGCGAGGCGGCCGACGCCATCGCCCGCCTGGTCCGCAGCTGAGGCGCACACCGACCCGAACCCGCATCGACGAGCAACGCACCGAACCGCCCGAGGAGGCAACCCCGATGAGCACCCAGACCGAGATCACCGTCGCCGGCATGACGTGCGGGCACTGCACCGCCGCGGTCAGCGAGGAGCTGTCGTCCCTGCCCGGGGTCGTGGCCGTCGCGGTCGACCTGCACCCGGGTGAGGACTCCCCCGTCACCATCACGAGCGAGGCCCCCCTCGACCCGGCCGTCGTCGCCGACGCCGTCGCCGAGGCGGGCTACAGCCTCCGATGAGCGAGGGGCGGGCACCGGTGACGGCCAGCGAGCAGACCCCTGTGGAGGTCCGGCTCGCGATCACCGGCATGACCTGCGCCTCCTGCTCCGCGCGCATCGAGCGCAAGCTGTCCAAGGTCGCGGGCGTCGAGTTCGCGACCGTCAACCTCGCCACCGAGAAGGCCAGTGTCTCCTTCTCGTCGCCCGTGACGGTCGACCAGATCATCGCCGAGGTGAAGAAGACCGGCTACGGCGCCAGCGTCCTCGGCGGGTCGTCGGCCCGGTCGGGCGCGTCCGTGAACGCCACACCGGCGCAGAGCGCCCCGAGCACGTATGCCGTGACGCCAGACCCGCCGCGCGCTGAGGCAGCGCCCCCCGAGGCAGCGCGCCCCGCGGCAGGTGCCCTCCTCGAGAGGCTCCGCGCCCAGGAGCTGGCCCGCCGGAAGGCGCCCCCGCCCGACCGACCCGCTTCGCCTCCTCCTGCAGCCGACCACCTCGAGCACACCCCCGCACAGGACGTCATCCGGCCGCGGCTGGTCGCCGCGGTCGCGCTCACCGTGCCGGTGCTCGTCCTCGCCATGTTCCTGCCCTCGCTCGGCGCGAGCCCGTGGCTCCAGCTGCTGCTCGCGACCCCCGTCGTGGTCTGGTGCGCCTGGCCGTTCCACCGGGCAGCCGCCGTCAACGCCCGCCACCTCGCGTCGACCATGGACACCCTCGTGTCGCTGGGCGTCGCTGCGGCATACGGCTACTCCGTCGTCGAGCTGCTCACGGGGGCGGGCGGCGAGATGCACCTCTACTTCGAGGTCGCTGCGGTCGTGACGACCTTCCTGCTCGCCGGCCGGTTCCTCGAGGCGCGCGCCAAGGACTCCGGCAAGGACGCGCTGCGGTCACTGCTCGACCTCGGCGCCAAGGACGTCGCGGTGCTGCGCATCGACCCGCAGACGCGGATCACGAGCGAGACCCGGGTGCCCATCGAGCAGCTCGTCGTGGGCGACCAGTTCATCGTGCGCCCGGGCGAGAAGGTCGCGACCGACGGGGTCGTGCTCGACGGGTCCAGTGCCGTCGACGCCAGCCTCGTCACCGGCGAGTCCACCCCGGTCGACGTCGGCCCGGGCGACGAGGTCACCGGCGGGTCGATCAACACGACCGGACGCGTCGTCGTGGAGGCCCGCCGAGTCGGCGCCGACACGATGCTCGCCGGCATCCAGCGGCTCGTCGAGACCGCGCAGACGGGCAAGGCCAAGGTGCAGCGCCTCGCCGACCGAGTGTCGGCCGTGTTCGTGCCGACGGTCCTCGTCGTCGCCCTCGTCACGTTCGTCGCGTGGCTCGCGACCGGCCACGACCTCTCGCGTTCGCTCGCGGTCGCGGTGAGCGTGCTCATCATCGCCTGCCCGTGCGCGCTCGGTCTCGCGACGCCGACGGCGCTGCTCGTCGGCACCGGCCGGGGCGCCCAGCTCGGCACGCTCATCAAGGGCCCGCAGGTGCTCGAGGACACCCGGCGCGTCGACACGGTCGTGCTCGACAAGACCGGCACCGTCACCACGGGGCAGCTGCGGTTGCGCAGCATCGAGGTGCGCGGCCGGCTGTCGAAGAAGGCGGCGCTCACCGCAGCGGCCGCGGTCGAGCAGGGCAGCGAGCACCCCATCGCGCGAGCGGTCGTCGAGGGCGCGGCGCTGGCCCGCATCAACCTGCCCCGCATCCGCGACTTCCAGTCGAACCCGGGCGAGGGGGCGAGCGCCCGCATCAAGGACACCGAGGTCACCGTCGGCAAGGCCGCCCTCTTCGAGAGCGTCGACCCGGCGCTCGTCGAGCACGCCTCACGGCAGGCGGGCACCACGGTCTTCGTCGGTTGGGACGGCGTCGCCGAGGCGGCCCTGACCGTCGAGGACACGGTGCGCGACACGTCGAAGGCCGCCATCGACCGGCTCCGCGCCCTCGGCCTCACGCCCTATCTGCTCACCGGCGACAGCGCCTCCAACGCGCGCAGCGTCGCCGAGCAGGTCGGCATCCCGACCGCGAACGTGCGCTTCGACGTCATGCCCGCTGACAAGCACCGCATCGTCACCGAGCTGCAGCAGCAGCGCAAGGTCGTCGCGATGGTGGGTGACGGTGTCAACGACGCCGCGGCTCTCGCGCAGGCCGACCTCGGGCTGGCCATGGGCTCGGGCACCGACGTGGCGATGGACTCCGCCGACATCGTGCTCGTGCGCACCGACCTCGACGCCGTCGGCGACGCGATCGGCCTCTCGCGCCAGACGCTTCGGGTCATCAAGCAGAACCTGGCCTGGGCGTTCGGCTACAACACCGCCGCGATCCCGCTCGCTGCGTTCGGCCTGCTCAACCCGATGATCGCCGGTGCGGCGATGGCCCTGTCGTCGGTGCTCGTCGTCGCGAACTCGCTCCGGCTCAAGCGCTGGCACCACTGACCGGTCTGACCTGTCAGTGGCCTGCCTGACCGGTCACCGCTGCGGTTCACTGGAGACGTGGCCGCACGGGACCAGCGGATCGGGATGGCGCGCCTGCCTGACGGCGGACGGGTCGCCTACGCCCTGACCGGCACCGGCCCGCACCTGCTCGTCGCCCCCGGATGGCTCAGCCACCTCGAGCTCGACTGGGCCCTGCCGGCCGAGCGGCTCTTCCACGAGGCGCTGTCCGCGGGCCGCACCCTCGTGCGCTACGACCGCCCCGGCTGCGGACTCTCCGACCCGTACGACGGTCCCCGAACCATGGAGCTCGAGCTCGCCACGATCGATGCCGTCACCGCCGCCGTCGACATGCCCCACCTCGACCTGCTCGGCTGGTCCCTCGGCGCACCCGTGGCTGCCCAGTGGGCTGCCGACCATCCGGGCACGGTGGAGCGCCTCGTGCTCTACGGCGGCTGGGCCAGCGGGGGCGCGATCGGCGACGACGACAGCAGGCGGCACGTGCTCGGGCTGCTCGCCACCCACTGGGGACTGGGCTCGGACCTGCTCACCGACCTCTTCGCGCCCGAGGCCGACGCCGGCACGCGACTGGCCGTCGCCGACTACCAGCGCGCCGCCTCCTCACGCGAGACGGCGGTTGCCTTGCTTCGCCTCGCCTACGACCTCGACGTGCGCGCCGCCCTGCCACTGGTCGCGGCACCGACGCTCGTGCTGCACCGCCGCGGGGACCGGGCCGCACCGCTCGCCCAGGGCCGGGTCCTCGCCGAGCAGATTCCGGGCGCCACGTTCGTCGAGCTCGAGGGTCGTTCACACCTGCCGGCCCTCGGCGACGCCGAGGCCGTGGTCACCGAGCTGCGCCGCTTCCTGGGCCTGCCCCGGCTGCGGCGCGCGGTCTTTACCGGCCTCACGGCACGCCAGACCGAGGTCGCGGCCCTCGTGGCCGAGGGCCTGACCAACCGCGAGCTGGCCGAGCGCCTCCATATCACCGAGCGGTCGGCCGAGTCGCACCTCGAGCGGATCCGCCTGCGGCTCGGGTTCCGCTCCCGCTCCCAAGTCGCCGCGTGGTACGTCGCCACGACTGCGCCCAAGTGAGGTGTTTCCCCGCCTGCGCGCGACCCCTCACGCTGCCCACGATGAAGGCATGAACCGACGCCCCACCCATCTCGCCCTCTCGGCCTCCGGCTGGATCGGCTTCGCCTCCATCCTCGTGTGGACCATGGCCTTCCTGGCGAACATCGGCATCGCGAGGACTGTCGACGCGCCGGCCCGCACGACCCCCGCGAAGGCGATCGCCATCGACCTCGCCCTCCTGCTGCTCTTCGCCGTGCAGCACTCGATGATGGCCCGGCAGTCGGTCAAGGCACGGCTGGCCCGGCTCGTCCCGGCACCCCTCGAACGCACGACGTTCGTGCTCGCCACCAACTTCTGCCTGGCCCTACTGCTCGCCCTCTGGCAACCGTGGGGCGGGACGGTCTGGCACGTCGGCGGCGCCGCGGCCATCGCCCTCTGGACGCTGTGCGCGGCCGGCTGGGTGCTCGCGGTCGCGTCGACGTTCGCGGTCGACCACCTCGAGCTGCTCGGGCTGCGCCAAGCCGGCTGGGGCCGGGTCCGGACCGCCGACGCCCCGGCCGGACTGCGTGTCGACGGCCTGCACGGACTCGTGCGCCACCCGCTCATGACAGGCCTGCTCCTCGCGTTCTGGGCGACGCCGCAGATGGGCGCCTCTCACCTGCTCTTCGCCCTCGCCGCGACCGGCTACGTCGCCGTCGGTGTCGCCTTCGAGGAGCGCGACCTGCGGCGAACCTTCGGAGCCGCCTATGACGCGTACGCCGCCCGCGTCCCGGCACTCGTCCCGCGCGCCCGAGGCCGCCGCCGGGTCGCCGCGCCACGCTGAGTCGGCCGTCACGACGCCGACCGGCCACCTACCAACCGGTGTCCCCTCGTCGTGCGCCGGATCGCGCAGAAGGTGCGCCCCAGCGACAGCAGCTGCGCTATCTCGCGCGCGACCTCAGCGCGACCTCAGCGCGACCTCAGCGCGACCTCAGTCGGCGGCCCACGGCATACGCCCTCGGGAACGACGAACGGCGGCCACCCCCATGGGGTGACCGCCGTCGCAGTGCGAGCTGGAGCCGGGTCAGATGGTGACCTTGCCGTCGGGGGTGTCGAAGGTGACCGAGAGCAGGCCTGGCGTGCCGTGCGGCGCGACGAAGGTGAAGTCGATGCCGCCCTTGTCGAAAGTGTCCTCCGGGCCGAGCCACTCGCGCACGCGCTTGGGGTCACCGGCGATCTGGAGGGTGTCGATCGAGACGGCGGTGTCGGCGCCCGCGGACGGGTGGACCGTCATGTCGTCCCACTCGATGAAGTAGGGGACCTGCGGGTCGGCCATCAGGCCCTTGATGCCGAGCTGGCGCCACTTGAGCTCGGTGCCGTCGGGACGGTGCCGGTTGCCCGGGACCGACTCGCGGCCGAGGCGCTCCTCGACGACGGAGATGTCGTCGACGGCGACGACCCACCCGAGCCAGCCACCGCCGGCCTCGGACGCGGCGCGCACGGCCTGACCGAACGGGGCCTTGTCGGACGCCGGGTGGTCGAGCACCTCGACGACCTCGAGGTAGTGGTCCTTGGCCAGGGGGATGATCACGTTGCGCGTGCCGAAACGGGGGTGCACCCCACCGTCGACCGCGGGAACGCCGATGAGCTTCGACAGCCGGTCGGCGGTGGCCTTGAGGCCACCGGCCTCTGCTGCATAGGAGACGTGGTCAACTCGCATACAAGACATCGTGACACACGCCAAGGGGTGCTCTTGACCACCCCTCCCCCGACCCCGTAGTGCTCGCCTCACGCGTCACACGAGCGAAACCTTCCCGTCATCGCGTATGCCGTCACGCGACCTCTCGGGGGTCAGCGCAGGTCGCGCTGGCGCACCGCCTCGTACAGCACGATGGCGGCCGAGGCTGCGACGTTGAGGCTGTTCGCCTTGCCGTGCATGGGGATTCGCACGCGGTGGGTGGCGGCCTCGAGGAGGGTGGGGTCGGCGCCGTGCTTCTCGCTGCCGACGGCGACGGCGACGCGGCCGGTGTAGTCGACGTCGGTGTGGAGCAGGTCGGTCTCGGGGGTCGTGACGACGAGGCGGATGTCGTTGGCCGTCACCCAGTCGAGCACCTCGGCCGTCGTGGCGCTCGCGGCGGGCACGGCGAAGACGGTGCCCTTGCTCGCGCGGACGACGTTGGGGTTGCCCCAGTCGGTGACCGGGTCGGCCGCGACGACGGCGTCGACACCGGCGGCGTCGGCGGTGCGGAGCATGGCGCCGAGGTTGCCCGGCTTCTCGACGCCCTGGCTGAGCAGGGTGAGGTGGTCAGGCCCGTCGACGTGAAGGTCGGCGAGGCCGACACCAACGCGGTCGACGACGGCGAGCAGGCCGTCGGGGCCCTCGCGGTAGCTGACCTTCTCGAACGCGCTGCGGCTCAGGTGGACTACCTCGACGCGGTCACCGCGGAGCCGGGCGAGCAGGTCGGTCTGGTGGCCGATGTCCTGGCTGCCGGCCCGGCCCGCGGGGCTGAAGAGCTCCTCGCAGACGTAGACAGTGCCCGGCCGCACGCCGGCCGACAGGGCGAGGCCGATCTCCTCGTAGCCCTCGACGAGGGTCTGGCCGGTCTCCTCGCGGGTGCGGCGCCGGCGCAGGCCGAGCAGGCTCTTGAGGCGAGGGTTGGTCGCGGACGTGATGGTCAGCTCGCGGGGCTGCTGAGGAGCGTTCGTCATGGCGCGCCCAGCATCCCACCCCCCGGCTGTCGGCCACACGACGTGCGCTTCGTGTCACGCCACGCGGCTGCATCAGCGGTCCATGACGGGAGGCGCACGTCGTGCCGGTGGCGGGTCACGGGTGCAGGCGCGAGCCCTTGAGGATGCGGTCGACGGCGTTCTTCGGTGCGTGCAGCGCCAGCCCCACGAGGTCGAGGTCGGAGGTCGGGACGGCGGCGACGGCCGCGCGGTTGTCGGCGTCGTGGCCGGTCACGAACATGTCTCTCGTGTAGACGGCCACCGGTGTGCCCCGCCGCAGCGCTCGCTCGTGCGCGGTGGTGACCGTGGCCGCGTCGCCCTCGAAGACGAGCACCGGCATGCCGAGCAACGGCAGGTAGCTGCGGCCGTCGGCATCGGCATACGGCTCACCGACGAGCTCCGGGTGCGCGGCCGTCACCCCGCTGACAAGGAACGCGGTGACGTTGAGGCGCTGCCAGGCCTCGAGGTCGTCGCGCACGAGGACGGCGATCTTGGTGGCGAACGGCGGGGTGAGCAGGTCGGTCATGGGTCGATCGTGCGCGCCGCCGCGGGCTCCCGTCTTGTACGCCGTTGATCAGGCAGGAGGTCGAGCGCGAGATCGCGCAGGTGGTGTCGTCTCACGACAGCGGGCGCGCGACGAGGCGCAGGATCACCGGCCGATCACGTATGCCGGGTGGCGGGGTCGGACGGCCCGGTCCGGACCGTGCGGTCAGGCGCTGCGCTGGAACCGGGTCGGCGTCGTGTCGAGGAACCGGCGGAAGTGCCGCGTCAGGTGGGCCTGGTCGTAGAAGCCGGTCTCGGGCGCGACGAGCGCCGCAGGAATGCCGTCGCGCAGCCGACGCCGGGCGAGGTCGAGGCGGCGGCCGAGGAGGTACTGGTGCGGCGCGATGCCGTACGCGCGGGAGAAGGACCGAACCAGGTGCGGAGTCGTGACCCCGAAGGAGGCGGCCACCGCCGCGACCCCGGGCGTTCCGACGGGGTCGGCGTCGAAGACCTCGCGGGCGAGGCGCGCGACCCGACGGCCCGCAGGCTGCGCGGCATCTGTGGGAGGGGGCATGCGGCATACGAGATGGGCGGTGAGGCGTTCGACGACGAGCGCGAGCCTGGACTCGGCTTCGAGGTCGTCGCGGGCGACGAGGGCCCGGTCGAGCAGCGACACCGCGCGGCGCAGGTCGGCGTCGGGGACGAGCGGCGCGTCGACCGCGCGGCCGACGAGGTCGGGTGCGATGACGTCCTCCTCGAGGTAGACGACGCGCTTGCGGAACCCGGCCGCGGTCAGGGCGCGGCCGTCGTGGACGACGTGCGGGGGCAGCAGGGTCACGCCCTGGCGCACGGCCGTGTGGTCGTGGCGGTCGAGGTCATAGCCGATGACGCCGTCGTCGACGACGAGGAGGGTCCACGTGTCGTGGGTGTGCCCCGGGTAGGCGTGGTCGTGCCACTGCGCGTGGAAGACTTCCGCGACACCCGCCACCGCGGGCCGCCACGACACCGTCCGGTCGATCGGGGACTCCACAACGGCACGGTAGCCCGCGCCGCGCTCCTAGGGTGGGCAGGTCCGCGCACGCACGACCGAGGAGGGTCCATGACCGAGACGCACGGCTACCCGCGGCTCATGCACACCGCACTTGACACCCACGACGCGCGCGGGCTCGCCGAGTTCTACCGCGAGCTGCTCGGGCTGCACTACCGGCCCGGTGACGAGCCCCCGGACGACCCGGCCGACGACGACGCCGACTGGCTCGTGCTCCTCGACGACGACGGGGTGCGGCGGCTCGCCTTCTCACGGACGGACGAGCCGGTGGCCCGCTCGACCTGGCCGACCCACGAGGTGCCGATGCAGCTGCACGTGGACTACGCCGTGCCGACCTTCGCCGAGCTCGAGAGGCACCGCGACCGGGCGCTGGCCCTCGGGGCCGAGCTGCGCCTCGACCGCACCGACGACCCCGACGAGGCGCTCGTCGTGCTCGCCGACCCCGCGGGCCACCCGTTCTGCCTCCTCGTCGCCGGCTGAACCGGGCTGGGCCCGTCGGGCGGCGACGAGGTCAGGGCGCTGGCTCGGGGGCCGCCTCGGTGGCTGACTCGGCCGTGCGCGGCCGGGCGGGGCCATCGGGTGGCCGTACGTGGCCGTCGGGGTGCAGAGCGCTCGCCTCCTCGATCGGCTTGCCGAGCAGGTGGAGGAGCACGGTGCGGACGGTCGGGTTGGTGACCCCACCGGGGGTGAGCAGGGGCTTCACGGTGCCGACGTAGCCGGTGCGGCGCCAGGCCGCCCGGCGTCGGTGGTGCGGCGTAGCGTCAGAAGCATGACCACCCTCGAAGGCCGCCCCAACACCGCGCTCCTCGTCGTCGACGTCCAGAACCAGGTCGTTGCCGACGCCTGGGACCGCGACGGTGTCATCGCCCGCATCAACACCCTCGTCGCCAAGGCGCGCAACGAGCACGTGCCGGTCATCTGGGTGCAGCACTCCGACGAGAACATGGCAATCGACTCAGACGGCTGGCAGTACGTCCCCGAGCTCGTCCGCGACGAGGGTGAGCCCCTGGTCCACAAGTGCTACGGCGACTCGTTCGAGGACACCGACCTCGAGTCGCTGCTCTCCGAGCGCGCCGTCGGCCGGGTCGTCGTCACGGGCGCGCAGACCGACGCGTGCATCCGCTCGACCCTGCACGGCGCGCTCGTCCGCGGTTACGACGCGACCCTCGTCGAGGACGCCCACACCACCGAGGACCTCCGCCAGTGGGGCGTTCCCGTCAGCCCCGAGCAGGTCATCGCGCACACCAACACCTACTGGAGCTGGTCCGAGGCACCCGGCCGCAAGGGTGACGTGGCGCCGACCGCAGAGGTCGACTTCGGCACTCGCTGAGCTCGACTTCGGCACTCGCTGAGGCGACGCCTTCGCACGGGGCGAGCACCTCTCCGTCCGTACGCGTTGGGCTCGGCGCCGGGCCCGGGGCACCTCGGTGGCCGGCGGGTGACCCACCCCGCCTAGGGTGTGAGCATGCTCGACAGGTTGGCCGAGCTGCCCTTCTGGCAGGCGTTCCTCGCGTTGTTCGCGAGCGCGATCGTGCGCTCCAACGGCACCTACTGGCTCGGCCGAGGCGCGATCGCGAGCTGGCGCCGCTACCGCGGGGCGCACGGTGACCTGACGGCGCGCGCCGAGGGGCTGCTGCGGCGGCTCGGACCCGCCGCCGTCACCCTCTCCTACCTCACCGTCGGGGTCCAGACCGCGATCCACCTGACTGCCGGCGTCATGCGGATGCCGCTGCGGTGGTACGTCCCGGCCGCGGTCGCCGGGTCGGTCATCTGGGCGGTGCTCTACGCGACGGTCGGCCTCGCCGTCGTGCAGGCCTGGCTCGCGGCCGAGGCCGGCTCGTGGTGGGGCATCGCCGTCGTCGCCGTGGCCGTGCTCGCCCTCGCCACGTGGCTCCTCGCGCGGTCCCGCGCCCGGTCGTCGGCGAAGTCGTCGAGCGCACCCGAACACGATCATGACGTGCGCGCGACGTCGGCGTGACTCGCCGGGCCCCTTGCCTCACTACGCTGCGAGACGTGCCCGCCATGCCCGGCCCGAGCGCCGACCCCGGCCGCGGCCTCGTGCTCGTCGTCGAGGACGAGCCCGCCATCGCCGACGTGCTGCGTCTCAACCTGAGGGCCGCCGGCTACGGCGTCGAGGTCGTCGGCGACGGCGCTGCTGCACTCGAGGCGACGCGCACCCTGCGGCCCAGCGCCCTGGTGCTGGACATCGGCCTGCCGACCCTCGACGGCATCGAGGTGTGCCGCCAGCTGCGAGGCCGCGGCGACTGGACGCCTGTGCTCTTCGTGACCGCACGCGACGACGAGGTCGACCCCATCCTCGGCATCGAGCTCGGCGCCGACGACTACATCACCAAGCCGTTCTCGCCGCGCGAGCTCGTGGCACGGCTTGGCGGCGTGCTGCGACGGACCCGGGGCGATGCCGGTGCGCCCGACCTGCTCCGCGCGGGAGAGCTCACCGTCGACCTCACCAGCCACGAGGTGCGCGTCGCCGGTCGCGAGATCGCCCTGACCGCAACGGAGTTCGACCTCCTCGCCCATCTCCTGCGTCGACCGGGAGTCGTCTTCACCCGCGAGCAGCTGCTCAGCGACGTGTGGGGGTATGCCGCGACGGCGGGCGGCCGCACCGTCGACGTCCACGTCGCCCAGGTGCGCGCCAAGCTCGGCGACGCGAGCCCGATCCGCACCGTGCGCTCCGTCGGGTATGCCGCCGAGCGCGCTCCGCGGGCCGGCGTCGCCAGCACGCGGCCGGGTGCGTCGTGAGCATCCCTCCTGCGCCGGCACCCACCCGGCAGCCTGCGCCCTCACCGTCCTCGGAGCGGCCCGCCGGGCTGGCGTCCCCCCGTCGGTCCCGCGGCACGCTCTCGCGGCGGATCGTGCTGCTGGGCGTGGGGATCGCCGTCCTCACGGCCCTGCTCGCGGGGCTGCTCGCCGTGGGGCTCACCCGCACCTCGGCCGACGACAGCGCCCGCAGGACGCTCTCGCAGATCGCCGACGCCGCCGCCGACCGTGCCGACGCCGGTGTCGTGGCACGGACGTCGCAGACCAGGACGGTGCGCACCCTCGGGGTCCTGGGCATCGAGTCAGCGAGCGTGGGTCGCGGCGGAGCGGTCACCTCGACGAGCCGGATCGCCCGTCAGGCCCTGACACCGGATCGGCAGCAGCAGCTCCTCGCCGGGCGCACCGTGTCGGCCCGCGACGAGATCGACGGAACGCTCGTGCTCGTCGAGGGCCGGCCGACCGACGCCGGCGGGACCGTGCTCGTTCAGCGGCGCAGCGACGCGACGGCCGACTCCGACCGGTTCGTGCGGCGGGTGCTGCTCGCCCTCGCCATCGCCGTGGTCGTCGCCGTCGTGGTCAGCGTGGCCCTCGCGCGACGGCTGTCGCGTCCGCTGCGGCGCACCGCCGACGCCGCCCACGCCCTCGCGGCCGGGCAGCGCGACGTGCGGGTCCCGGTCGAGGGGCCGGACGAGGTGGCCGAGGTGGCGAGCGCCCTCAACACCCTGTCCGGGACGCTGTCCCGCTCGGAGGGGCGCCAGCGCGACTTCCTCCTGTCGGTCTCGCACGACCTGCGCACGCCGCTCACCGGCATCAGCGGCTACGCCGAGTCGCTGGCGAGCGGAGTCGTGCCACCCGACGACACGGCTCGTGTCGGTGGCGTCGTGCTCACCGAGGCCAAGCGGCTCGAGCGGCTGGTCGGCGACCTGCTCGACCTCGCGCGGCTCGGCGCCGACCAGCCGAGCGTGGCCCCCGAACGCACCGACCTTGCCGCGCTCGGCCGTGAGCTGGAGTCGGTGTGGGGCCGTCGCTGCGCCGCCGTCGGGGTGCCGTTCACTGTCGTCACCGGGGCCAACGCGGTGTGGACCGTCACCGACCCCGCGCGGGTGCGCCAGCTCGTCGACGGCCTGCTCGAGAACGCCCTGCGCGTCACGCCGGCCGGCCGCCCGATCGTCGTCGAGGTGCGGGCCGAGCCGGCCTCCGACGTCGTCGAGGTGCGCGACGGCGGCCCCGGTCTCACGGACGACGACCTCGATGTCGCCTTCGAGCCCTCGGTCCTGCACGAGCGCTACCGCGGGGTGCGGCCGGTCGGCACCGGGCTCGGCCTCGCCATCGTCGGCCGCCTCGCCGAGGTCCTCGGCGGCTCGGTGGAGGCCGGGCACGCCGCCGAGGGCGGCGCCCGCTTCACCCTGCGACTCCCGGGCACACGGCATACGCAAGGGTGAGGTGTGCCGACAGAGGTGCGCGCTTCCATCACGCGTGGGCCTTGCACCGCCCACTCCCGCCGGAAACCCGCACTCCTGCCGGAAGCGCCCATCGGCACGCGTTTGGCCCACCGCGGACCGGCCCGTAGAATGGTTGACGAGGGGAGTACTTCCTCGCGCGCTCCGGTCAGTACGGCGGTCCCACGACCGCCCCGGTCCGCGGCCGGCATCGCCGGTGAAGGAGACCTCAGACGTTCAACGTTCTGAGGAGACCCATGCTCTCTGTGCTGGCGCCTGCCGCCACCGGACCCGCGGCCCCGACCGCGCCGATCGGCACCCCCACCCTCTGGATCGCGACGATCGCGGGCGTGCTCGCCCTCTTCGTCATCGACTTCCTCATCACCCGCCGCCCGCACGACCCGAGCATGCGCGAGGCGCTCGGCTGGTCGGCCTTCTACATCGCCATCCCGCTGCTCTTCGGCGGCTGGCTCTGGTGGCAGTACGGCTCGCAGCAGGGGGTCGAGTACTACACCGGCTACACCGTCGAGAAGTCGCTCTCGGTCGACAACCTCTTCGTCTTCATCATCCTGCTGTCGGCGTTCGCCGTGCCGCGCGCGCTGCGCCAGCGGGTGTTGCTCATCGGCGTCGCGGGCGCTCTCGTGCTGCGGGGCATCTTCATCGCCCTCGGCGCGCAGATGATCGCGAGCTTCGCGTGGACCTTCCTGCTCTTCGGCGCCATCCTGCTCGCGACCGCGGTCAAGGTCGGGCGTGACGCCCTGTCGCACGGGGACCACAGCATCGACGTCGACCAGCTGCGCAGCGTCCGGCTGATCCGCCGCTTCTACCCCGTCACCGACGCGTATGCCGGCACGAACCTCACCGTCAAGCGTGACGGTCGCCGGGCCCTGACGCCGATCGCGCTGGTGGCCATCGCCATCCTCGGCACCGACATCGTCTTCGCCATCGACTCGGTGCCCGCGGTCTACGGCATCACCGGCGACCCCTACCTCGTCTTCGCGACGAACGCCTTCGCGCTCCTGGGCCTTCGGGCGCTCTACTTCGTGCTGGAGAGTGCCCTCGCCAAGCTGGTCCACCTCGGCCACGGGCTCTCGCTCATCCTCGCCTTCATCGGCGTCAAGCTCGTGCTGCACTGGGCGCACGGCGTCTGGCCCGGAGTGCCGCAGATACCGACGCTGCTCTCGCTCGCCGTCATCCTCGGCATCCTCGCCGTCGTGACGATGACGAGCCTCGTCGCGAACCGGCGAGCGGAGAGCCGGATCGATGTGTTCGGCGGTCACGGGTGACCGCCGAACACATCGAACTGGCCTAGCGGTGAGCCTCAGGTCGTCGCGCTCTTGTAGACGACGAGGCGAGCCGTCAACTTCGTGGCGCCGACCCCGGTGACGAGAGCCTTGGAGCCCACCTTCACGGCTCCGACCGTCGAGGCGGCGCCGTTGCCGTGGGCACGCTGGCGCACCTTCGTGTCCTTGCCCACGGCATACGTCAGCGAGAAGCCGTCCTTGGCCTTGACCGTGATCGAGGTGGCCGACACGGCGGTGACCTGGCCGCGGACGGCCTGGTGGGTGACCGGACCGTTCGCCGACTCGGTGACCCACGTGGCGTGCAGGGATCGAAGGAGCCTGGCGCGCAGTCCCTTCCGCTCTGGCGCGACCGCTTGGGTCGTGTCAGTTCCGGTCGGGTTCTCAAGGGCGGCGTTGACGAGCTCGATCGTGTCGCCGTCGGCCTGCTGGGCGCCGGCCGCCTGCTCGCCTGGAGCCGCGGCCGCGACCGCCGTGTCGGTCGGGCCGGCCTTCGAGCACGCCCCGAGGGTGAGGCTGCCGAGGACGAGGAGCGCCGCACCGACTGCGGTGGACGTGCGCGTGAGGCGGCGGGTGGCTGAGGTGTGGTTCATCATGGCTGCAACGCTCTCGCACGCAGGTGAAGCGAGGGTCCGGGTCGTGTTCGGATCGTGTTCGGGCTGGCGTCGTCGGGCCCGGGTTCAGGCCGGCAGCGCGTCGCCCGGGAAGCCGAGGCTCGGGTGCACCTCGACGGTCATCATGCCGGCTTGCACGCACGGGTCGGCGGCCATCACCTCTCGCGCCTCGTCGGCGGGCAACGTCATGATCGCGACGCCGGCGACGGTGTCGGAGATCACCGGGCTGAGGATCGCGATGACCCCGTCGGCCCGCAGACCCACCATCCGCCGCTGGTGCGCACCCTCGATCGTGGCGGCGTCGTCCTGGTGACGGCCACCTGCCCAGCGGAGGATCGCCACGGCATACGGCCGGGCGGTCGCGGCCAGCGCCTCGACCTGCTCGTCGGTCACGTCGGCGCTCATGCCTGTCACATCCCCAGCCTCTGGTGCTCGACCTCGACGAGCGCGACGACCCGCTCCTGGTCGCGGCCGTAGGGCGACCCGATGTACTTCATCGCGATCTCGTCGACCACCGCCCACCCCGTTTCGCCCTCGAGCCACTCGACGACGCGCCCACGCAGGACCACGGGGGTGAACGGCGAGTCGGCGGGGGTGAGCGAGATGGCGACCCTGGGATCGCGGCGCAGGTTGCGCGCCTTGCGGGACTCGGGTCCGGTGAGGAAGGCGACCCGGTCGCCGACGGTGCCGATCCACAGCGGGGTCGAGTGCGGCGAGCCGTCGGGCAGGGTGGTCGCAAGGTGTGCGACTGGTGTGCCGTCCAGGACGGTGCGTATGTCTGCGTCGATCATGTCGTGCCCTCCTGAGGTGGACGTCGTCGTCAGCGGACCTGCCAGGTTCCTTGAAGGAACTTCGTCGACCGTAGCAGGCAGCGTTCCCTGAAGGAACCCCAAATGCTAGGTTCTTCGTATGCAACGCACCCAGTTCGGCGACATGGCGTGCTCGATCGCCCGCACGCTCGACGTGATCGGCGAGCCCTGGTCGCCACTGATCCTGCGCGACGTCTGGGTCGGCATGACCCGGTTCGAGCAGCTCCAGGCCGACCTCGGCATCTCGCGCAAGGTGCTCACCGAGCGGCTGGCCCACCTCGTGGAGCAGGGCGTGCTCGAGCGCCAGCCGTACGACGCGCGTCCCCGGTTCGACTACCGCCTCACCGAGAAGGGCACCGAGCTCGTCGAGATGCTGATGGTCATGGTCCGGTGGGGTGACCGCTGGCTCGCCGGCGAAGCCGGCCCACCGGTGCTCTACCGCCACCACGCGTGCGGCGAGATCGCCACCGTCGACCCGCGGTGCAGCCGCTGCGGTGAGCCGATGCACGCCGACGACGTCGACGTGCTGCCCGGACCGGGCGCGGCCGTGGGTTCGCTGGCCGGCTCGTGAGGGCCTCGGGCCCCGAGCAGGTCAGGCCTCCCCCGCGGCCCTCCTGAGGAGCAGCGCCTTCTCGGCGTCGTTCTGGGCCATGTCGGCCGCCCGCGCGAACTCGGCCCGGGCCTCGTCGTCGCGCCCGAGCCGCGAGAGCAGGTCTCCACGGACGCTCGGGAGCAGGTGGTAGCCGTCGAGCGCATTGGCGGCCACCAGTGCGTCGACGACGACGAGCGCGTCGGCCGGCCCGTCGGCGTACGACATCGCCACGGCCCGGTTGAGGTCGATGACCGGCGAGGGCCGCACCGTGCCGAGCCGCTCGTAGAGGGCGACGATCTGCGACCAGTCGGTGGCGTCGGCGGTGCGGGCGCGGGCATGGCACGCGGCGATGGCGGCCTGCAGCAGGTAGGGGCCGGGACCGGTCGCGGTGGCGAGCGACGACGCCCGGTCGAGCGCGGCGAGGGCGTGCCGGATCAGTCCCCAGTCCCACTTCGTGCGGTCCTGGTCGAGCAGCAGCACGGGCTCGCCGTCGCGCCCGATGCGCGCACGGGTGCGCGACGCCTGGATCTCCATGAGCGCGAGCAGCCCGTGCACCTCGGGCTCGCCGGGGGCGAGGGCGGCCAGCACCCGACCGAGCCGGATCGCCTCCTCCATGAGGTCGCCGCGCACCCAGTCGCGACCTGACGTGGCGGCATACCCCTCGTTGAAGATGAGGTAGACGACCTCGAGCACGGACGCGAGACGTGGCGCGAGGTCGGCGCCCGAGGGCACCTCGATGGTGACGCCGTCCTGGCTCAGCGTCTTCTTCGCGCGCGAGATGCGCTGGCCGATCGTGGGCTCGCTCGTGAGGAACGCGCGGGCGATCTCGCGAGTGGTGAGACCGCCGATCATCCTCAGCGTCAACGAGATCCGCGCCTGGGCAGTGAGCACCGGGTGGCAGGCCGCGAAGATGAGCCCGAGCACGTCGTCGTCGATGTCCTCGAGGGCAGCGTCGAAGTCGGACTCGGCCAGGTCGGCCACCCTCAGCTCCTCCATGTGTCCCACCTGCTGCAGCTTGCTCGCGAGGTTCACGTCGCGTCGGATGCGGTCGATGGCCCGCCGCCTCGCCGTCGACGTGAGCCAGGCGCCGGGCTTGGTCGGGATGCCGTCGCGCGGCCACTGCTCGAGGGCCTGCACGAAGGCGTCCTGGGCGAGGTCCTCGGCGAGGCCTACGTCGCCGACGACGCGTGCGATGACAGCGGTCACCTTGGCGGCCTCCATGCGCCACACGGCCGCGAGCGTGCGCTGCACCTCGTCGGGCGAGACGGCGGGCGCGTTCGCCCGGGTGGGCGCGGAGGAGTCGTCAGCGGTGGCCTCGGTTGACACCCCGCCACTCTCGCACGCTCGAGAGGGCGGGGCGGCGGTCGACGCGTTCAGCCTGCGGCGGCGTTGCGGGTCGCCTCGGCGCGCATCTGCTCCTCGCGCTCGATCATCTCCGGCGTGAGCACGTCGGCGAAGTCCTCAGGCGCGTAGATCTGGCGCAGCTCGAGCGCCTTGCCTGCATCGGGCACGCACGACACCGGCCACTTCTTGAGCCACTCGAGGGCCTCCTCGCGTGAGCTGACGTCGATGATCGTGAAACCGGCGATGAGCTCCTTCGCCTCCGCGAACGGGCCGTCCGTGACGACCCAGTCGCCGTCCTCGTAGGTGACGCGGGCGCCCTTCGCGGACGGCTGCAGCCCCTGGCCGTCGACGAAGACGCCGGCCTTGAGCATCTCCTCGTTGTAGGCCTGCATGTCGGCGAACTGCTGCTCGCTGCCGCTCAGTCCCTCCTCGGTCTCGCCGTTGGCGGGGACGATGATCA
The DNA here is from genome assembly GCF_056396225.1 of Terrabacter sp. 05T424. Classification (NCBI taxonomy): domain Bacteria; kingdom Bacillati; phylum Actinomycetota; class Actinomycetes; order Micrococcales; family Intrasporangiaceae; genus Terrabacter; species Terrabacter sp. 05T424. The sequence goes on along the minus strand of NZ_JBFTLB010000002.1, from coordinate 831,578 downwards.
TGAAGCGCACGGTGGTCTCCTCTGTCGGTGCGGGCCTGTCCCGCCTCACCCCTACGTCGAACGGCGCCGACGCCCTTCGACACGGCCCCGAGACTTCCTGCCGGGACCGGGTCAGCGCGGGCCCGTCTGCCCGATGCTGGCACGGACCTTGCCCGCGAGCGTGCGATAGAAGTCGACGTTGCGCAGGTAGCGGTAGTGGTCGGTCGCCAGGGTGCCCGCTGCGAAGAACGCCGAGTCGTCGACACCGTCGATGATGCCCTCGGCGCGGAAGCTGAGCAGGTCGGCGTGGTCCCAGACGTTCCACCAGCCGCCGAGGTGCTCCGAGGGCGGATAGGCCGTCGGGCCGGGACCGCGGTCGGGCTCGCTCTCGAGGAAGAGGCCGAGCTCCTCGAAGTAGCCGACCTGCGAGGCCGCCGCGCACCAGAAGTCGATGCGCACGCCACGGTGCTCGGGCAGGCGGGGCAGGAAGTGGGTGACGATGTCGTAGACGACCTGGCCACCCATGCTGTGCGTGAGCACGACCAGCGGCTCGCCGCGGCTCTCGGCGGCGAAGGCGGCAGCGTCGAGCCCGGCCAGCACCCGCGCGACGATGGGGCCGGGCGCCTGCGCGGTGCCTCGCGTCGCGACGTACGTCATGACGTCGCCGAGGAAGACCGGCACGAAGTCCTCGACAGGGCGCCGCAACGACGTGGCCATGTCTCTGAGCCGACGTATGCCGCGTGGCTGAGTGTCGACGTCGGGCTCCGCAGCGCCGGTGGCCGACGGGAGCGCTCCCTCGACCGCTCCCTCGACGGCGTTCTCGACCGCTTCGACGGCGGCCTCCGGGAGGTCTTGCGGACGGGAGTCGAGCGACCGGCCGCCGAACGCGAACTGGGCACCGAGATCGCCCCAGTAGACGCGCATGATGGGCACGCCGGCCGGGTCGTCCGAGATCGCGGGCGCGACGTGCTCGCGCAGGTGGGCCTGGATCGTGGGCCACGCCACCTCGCCGAATGCCCTTGTGGCACGGGCGAGCTCGGGCCGCTGCTCGTCGACGTCGCGCACCGCCACGCCGTGCACGAAGACGATCGGCACGCGTACGCCCCTGTCCTGGCTAGAGCTCGAGCCGGGCCGTGGCCGCCGACTGCACCCCGTCGCGGAACGGCACACCGTCGCGCGCAGCCTGGGCGACCGCCTCGAGGATCGGGGCGAGCCCGTCGTCGTCGACGTGGCCCGCGACCTCGTCGGCGATGGCCTTGACCTGGTCGGGGGCGTTGCCCATGGCGACGCCCCAGGCCGCCCAGTGGAGCATCTCGAGGTCGTTGCGCTGGTCGCCGCAGGCCACGGTGTGGATCGGCTCGATCTGCAGCTGCCGGCGCACGAGCTCGAGGGCGCTGGCCTTGGAGACCCCCTCGGGGTTGATGTCGAGCCACGCGGACCAGCCGACGGCGTAGGAGACCCCGTGCAGGCCGGCGCGTTCGACGAGCTCCATGAACTCCTCGGCGGTCGCCTCGGGCTGGCGCAGCGTGACGCGGGTGACGGGGTGGGCGATGAGCTCGTCCCAGTCGACCTCACGCGACTCACCCATCAGCTCGCCGTCGGGGAAGTGCTTGCTCACCTTGAAGCCGATGCCGGGCTCCTCGACGGCGATGAGCGCGTCGGGCAGGGCCACGCGCATCTTCTCGAGGACCGCGCGCGGGTCGAAGGTGACCATGTCGATGATCGAGTAGCCCTCCGGCGCATCGGGATCGACCTGCAGCGTCAGCGCGCCGTTCGAGCAGACCGCATATCCCTGACGCAGTCCGAGCGCCTCGAGGATCGGGGTCGTGGCGATGATCGAGCGGCCCGTCGCGACGACGACGGCGACGTCGTCGGGCAGCGCGCGCACGGCGTCGCGCACGCGGTCGGACAGCTCGCCCATGTGGTTGAGGGTGGTGCCGTCGAGGTCGAGGGCGAGCAGTCGCTGGGCCATGCGCTCACCGTATCGTCCGGTTCATGGCGCTCCTGCGGCCCGGGGCCGCTCGTCACCTGCGCGTCGCCTGTCGGCACCGGGACGTCACCCGGAGGTCACCACGGGTGCGCCGTCAGGCCAGCCGGCCGAGGGCGTCCTCGATGCCGCGGTGCAGCGTCGGGTAGGCGTAGATCATCGAGCGGAGACGGTCGATCGGCACCTGCCCGTGCACGGCGACAGCCAACGCGCCGAGCACCTCGCCCCCGGCCGGTCCCACCACCGTGGCACCGACGAGCACGCCACGGTCGGCGTCGGCGACGACCTTGATCAGCCCGTCCGCCTTGGCGATCCAGCCGCGGGTCGTCTCACCGAGCGGCGTGAGTCCGACCTGCACGTTCGAGAGCTGGTCGCGCGCCTCCGCCTCCGTCAGCCCGACGGCACCGACCTCGGGATCGGTGAAGGTGACGCGCGGGAGGGCGGCATACTCGGCAGGCGGACCGTCGTCGCCGAGGACGTCGCGGATGACGACTCCCGCCTGGTACATCGAGACGTGCGTGAACGCGCCCTTGCCGGTGATGTCGCCGACCGCCCACACGCCGTCGCTGACGCGACAGCGGTCGTCGACGGGGGCGGTGCGCGAGTCCTTCGTGACGCCGACCCGGTCGAGCCCGACAGCCGTGGGGTCGGCCTGACGGCCGGCGGCGACCAGCAGCTGCTCCGACGACAGGGTCGACCCGTCGGTGAGGGTCACGGTGAACGTCGACCCGTCGTGCGTGACCTTGTCGGCACCGACGCCTTCGCGAACCGTCACCCCGTCGGCCTCGAGCGCGCTGCGCAGCACGTCGGAAGCCTCGGGCTCCTCGTGCGCGACGATGCGCTCTCCGGCCTCGACGATGGTGACCTGCACGCCGAAGCGGGCGACGGCCTGGCCGAGCTCGCAGCCGATGGCGCCGCCGCCGAGGATGACGAGCGAGCGGGGCAGCTCCTTGGCCTCGATGATCTCGTGGTTGGTCCAGTAGGGGGTGTCGGCGAGTCCCTCGATGGGCGGGATCGCGGCCCGGGTGCCCGTGTTGACGACGATGCCCTGGGTCGCCGTGTAGGTCGTACCGTCCACGTCGACCCGACCGGGGCCGGCGATGGTGCCGGTGCCGCGGACGAACGTCGCGCCCTTGCCCGTGAGGCGCTCGACGGCGACCTTGTCGTCCCAGTCGTCGGTGGCCTCGTCGCGGATGCGTGTGGCGACGACCGACCAGTCCGGGGTCACCTCGCCGACGGTGCCGGCGAGGCCGTCGACGCGGCGGGCCTCGGCGAGCGCGTCGGCAGCCCGGATCATCATCTTCGACGGGATGCAGCCCCAGTAGGGGCACTCGCCACCGACGAGGCGGTTGTCGATGCCGAGCACGCGCTGCCCGCGTTCGGCCAGTGTGCCGGCAACGTGCTCACCACCCGGTCCGAGACCGATGACGATGACGTCGAACGTGTGGTCGGGTTCGGTGGCCATGGCACAGCCTTACCCGGTCGGCGCGTCGTGGAAAGCCCTGGGCCGTATGCCGGTCGGCCCGGCTCCAGCGAGGCCTCCACACGGGCCGGCCGGGTGGACGGTCACCGCCCGTGACCCGCCGCTCCCTCGACGACTCGAAGTCCGCTGCGCGGCGCCGACGGGTACGACGCACAGCGCCACCACCACGAGCCGCAGCTGCAATCCACGCACGGCACACCCCTTGTCACCTGTCGGACGGTCACGACCGCTGCCCTCAGGGCGAGGCCTGACGCAAACCACAGGAAAACGGACACTCCGAGCGGGCGGGTGTTGCGATGACTCGGCCGGCCCGCAACGGAAGCGCTGCACAGCTCTCGGATGCGACACCGCGATGGCGGCAGGGCGGCATACGCTCCGGTCCCATGACGGTGACGGCGCTGATGCTGCTCGGAGTGGCCGCACTGCTCGTCGGGTTCGCCAAGACCGCCATCGGTGGCGTGGGCAGCGTCGCCGTCGCGATCTTCGCCCTCGTGCTGCCGACGCGGGAGTCCACCGCCGCGATCCTGCTGCTGCTGCTGGTCGGCGACGTCGTCGCCGTGTGGCACTACCGTCGCGACGCCGACTGGCGGCTGATCCGCCAGCTCGTGCCCGCGGTGCTGCCCGGGCTCGCGCTCGGAGCCGTGTTCCTCGCCTGGGTCGACGACACGACGCTGCGCCGCACCATCGGCCTGCTGCTGCTCGTGCTCGCCGCCCTCCAGCTCGTGCTCGCGTGGCGCTCGACCGACACGTCGCGGGTCGGCGCCTCCCGGGCCGCGGCGATCGGCACCGGCGCGGCGGCCGGTTTCGCGACGATGACCGCGAATGCCGCCGGTGCCGTCATGACGCTCTACCTCGTCGCGCAGGGCGTCGAGAAGCGTCGGTTCCTCGGCACGAGCGCGCTCTTCTTCTTCGGCGTCAACCTGTGCAAGGTCCCCTTCAGCGCCGGGCTCGGACTGTTCGATGCCGACACCATCAAGCGCACCGCCCTGCTCGCGCCGTTCGTGCTCGTCGGCACCTGGGTGGGGCTGCACACGGCGAGGCGGTTGAGCCAGAGCCGCTTCGACCAGGCGGTGCTGGCCGCCACCGTGGCGTCCGCCGTCGCCCTCGTCGTCCGCTGACGCCCGGGAGTCACGCCGCACCTCGCCGAGCGGGCTTCAGCCGGGGAGCAGGCGCGCGGGCAGGTTGTGCGGAGTGACGACCTCGACGTCGTCGGCGCCCACGCTACGTGGACTGATGGGTTTCTGATGGGTTTCTTTCGCTGCGGAAGACCGCGCGTCGCCCATGCTGGGAGCAGGCCCAGCACCGGACCACCCGTCGAGGAGGACGTCGTGACCACCCCCACCGCTCACCGCAGCCCGCACTGGCTGCTCCCCGAGGACTGCCGGCTCGCGGACCTGCTCGAGGTCCTCGCCGACCGCACCCGACCCGGCGCGTACCCGCACGCGACCCGGCTCGAGCGCGACGTCGTCGTCTATGACGCGACCCTGCTGGACGGCATACGCAATGACCCGTCAGCGCGGCGCGAGCTGCTCGCGGAGCTGGCGCTGGCGCTCTCGGACGGGCCCGGCATCGTCGTCTTCGAGCACGCGTTCGCTCACGACACCGTCGACCGCGTCACGGCCGCGTTCGACGCCATGATCGCCGAGCAGCGCTCTGCGGGAACGCAGTCCGGTGACCACTTCGGCAAGCCCGGCGCGAACGACCGCGTCTGGAACGCTCTCGAGAAGCTCGCCGTCACGGACCCCGAGGCCTTCGTCGACTACTACGCCAACGACGTCGTCGCGCTCGCTGCGACCGCGTGGCTCGGCCCCGGCTACCAGGTCACCTCGCAGGTCAACGTGGTCAACCCCGGCGGCGCCGGCCAGACGGTGCACCGCGACTACCACCTCGGCTTCCAGAGCGACGAGGTCTGTGCGCGCTACCCGTCGCACGTGCACGCCCTGTCGCAGGTGCTGACGCTGCAGGGCGCGGTCGCCCACTGCGACATGCCCGTCGAGTCTGGGCCCACGCTCTACCTGCCGCACAGCCAGAAGTACGCGCACGGCTACGTCGCCTACCAGCGGCCCGAGTTCCAGGCGTACTTCGTCGAGAACCACGTGCAACTGCCGCTCGCGAAGGGCGACGCCGTCTTCTTCAACCCGGCTCTGTTCCACGCCGCTGGCACGAACCACTCGACCGACATCCGCCGCATGGCCAACCTGCTGCAGATCTCGTCGGCGTTCGGGCGGGCCATGGAGACGGTCGACCGGCAGCGCGTCGTCGAGGCGGTCTTCCCGGCGCTCGTCGCGGCGCGGGCGGCCGGCCTGGCGGACAACGGCGTCGCCAACGCCGTCGCGGCGAGCGCCGAGGGGTACGCGTTCCCGACCAACCTCGACCACGACCAGCCGATCGGTGGGCTGGCACCGCCCAGCCAGGCCGACGTGGTGCTCGCAGCTCTCGCGAACGGGACGAGCGCGGACGAGCTCCACCGCCGCCTCGAGGCCCAGACCGAGGCCCGCCGCTCCCACTGACCCCTCACTGCCTCCCCGCCCCCCTCCCCGCTTCCCGCCCGTTCGATGTATTCGGCGATCACGGGTGATCGCCGAATACATCGAACGCGGGTCCGGAAGGCGGCTACAGGGTGAAGGCGTCGCGGAAGCGCTTGAGGGCCAGCTCCGGGTCGCCAGACGCCCAGGCCTCGAGGCCGACCGTCCCGCGGTAGCCCATCTCGGCGAGGGCACGGGCCACGGCCGGGTAGGCGATCTCGCCGGTGCCGGGCTCACAGCGGCCGGGCACATCGGCGACCTGGATCTCGCCGATCCACGGCAGGGCTCGTCGGCAGAGCTCGATGAGGTTCCCCTCGCCGATCTGGGCGTGGTAGAGGTCGAGCATCATCCGCAGGTGCGGGCTGTCAACCGACTCGACGAGGGCGAGACAGTCGGCCGCGCGGGCGAACGGCACTCCGGGGTGGTCGACCTCGGTGTTGAGGTTCTCGAGGACGAACTGGACGCCGTTGCGCTTCCCCAGCTCGGCGAGACGGGCGAGCGTGTCGCGGGCGGTCAGCCACATCTGGCCGGTGACCTCGTATGCCGGCTGGACCGGGAGGCCCTGGCCGTCGAGTCCCGTCCCGTGCAGGTTGAGGCGGGGGATGCCGAGCCGCTTGGCCACCGGGACCGACTCGGCGGCGGTCGCCAGCAGCTCGTCGGCGCCATCACGGTCGGCGAGGCGGCCGCGCACGTAGCCGGTCATCGACGAGTAGACGACGCCTTCGTCACGCAGGGCCGCGAGCGCGTCGATGTCGCGCTTCGTCCAGTCCCAGATCTCGACGGCGAAGCCGAGCTCGTGGATGCGGCGCACCCGCTCGATGACGGGCAGGTCGACGAAAACCATCTCCGAGCTGACGGCGAGCGTGAACGGGGTGCCCGTCGCGGCCCCGGCTGCGGTGCTCATGCGACCACCTCGCGGTCGGCGTCGCGCACGGCAACGGTCGAACCGGTCTCGCACGCCTCGATGCAGGCCAGCGCGATCCGCAGCGCGGCGCGGGCGTCGTCACCACCGACGAGCGTGGGCCCGCCCGCGCGGACGGCGCGGCAGAACGCGGCGAGCTCGGCGGCATACGCGTCGTCCATGAGGTCGGTGTCCTGGCGCGCGGTGGGGGCGGCGACGCCGTCGCCCGTCCAGAGCGTCGTGCTCAGGTGTGCGGGGTTCCCGGCCTGGACCATGCCGGCCGAGCCGAAGACCTCGCCGCGCACGTCGTAGCCGTAGGCCGCGGAGAAACTCGCCTCGGCGACGGCGATCGCGCCGTTGTCGTAGCGGATCGTCACGACTGCGGTGTCGAGCAGGCCGCCGTCCTTGAAGTCGGGCGCGACGAGCGCGTCGGCCATGACGCTCACCTCGACGGCTCGCGCGCCCGCGTTGAACCAGTTGAGCGCGTCGAAGTCGTGGATGAGGGTCTGCGTGAAGATCGTCCACGGCGGCACTGCGCCGGGGTTGGCGAGACCGGGGTCACGGGTCAGCGAGCGGAGCAGCTGCGGCGTGCCGATGCGACCGGTCGCGACGGCGTCGTGGGCCACCGCGAAGTCGCGGGCGAAGCGACGGTTGAAGCCCACCTGCAGAGGTATGCCGGCGGCCTCCGCGGCAGCGATCGCCCGGTCGGCGTCGGCGAGGTTCATCGCCATCGGCTTCTCGACGAAGACGGCCTTGCCCGCCCGCGCGGCGGCGACGACGAGGTCGGCGTGCGCCGTGCTCGCACAGGTGATGGCGACGGCCTCGATGCGCTCGTCGTCGATGAGGGCCTGGGGATCGGTGAGCCACTCGACGCCGAGGTCCTCACCGAGCCGACGGGCGTTGGCCTCGAACGGGTCGGCGACGGCAACGAGCTCGGCCTCCGCGAGGCGACGGGAGAGGGTCGTGGCGTGGTGGGTGCCGATGCGGCCGCAGCCGATGAGTCCGATGCGGACGGGGTCCTGCGCAGTCATGGAAGCTCCTTCGGTTCGCGAGACTAGAGCGCTCTAGTAGTCAAGTGAAGAGCCTCGTCGCCCCAGTCGTCAAGAGGTCCGGCGCAGATTCTCTGGAGCGCTCTAGACTCTGGACGCATGAACCGGACCCGCGTGACCATGGAGGAGGTCGCTGCACGGGCTGGCGTCTCGCGGGCGCTCGTGTCGATCGTCTTCCGCGGCGTCGCCGGCGCCTCCGACGAGACCCGGGCGCGGGTGCTCGAGGCGGCACGCGAGCTCGACTACCGGCCCGACACCCGCGCGAGCCGGCTCGGTCGAGGCCGCACCCGGATGCTCGGCGTGACCTTCGCCGTCGGGCACGCGTTCCACGGCGAGCTGCTGGGCAGCCTGTACTCAGTGGCCGGTGCCGCGGGCTACGAGGTCGTGCTCAGCGGCGTCACGCCCGACCGTGACGACCACGCGGCGGTCGACACGCTGCTCGCGGAACGCTGCGAGGGACTCATCCTCGTCGGCAGCGGTCTCACCTCCCCTGACCTGAGACGACTCGGCACGCGACTGCCCGTCGTCAGCCTCCTTCGGCCGGTCCGCGAAGCCCCGGTGGACATCGTGCGCACCGACGACTCGCTCGGGCTGAAGCTCGCGGTGGAGCACCTGCGCGGTCTCGGGCACCAGCACATCGCGCTGCTCGACGGTGGCCGCGCACCTGGTGCAGCCGAGCGCCGGCAGGGCTACCGCCGCGGCCTCAGGGCTGCGCCCGCGCTCGGCGAGACAGTGCTCGCCGGCGGCCTCACCGAGCTCGACGGGGCGCACGCCGCGGAGGCCTTCCTGACCCTCGGCGCCGACCGGCCTACCGCCGTCGTGGCCTTCAACGACCGGTGCGCGCTCGGTTTCGTCGACGTGGTGCGGCAGGCCGGTCTGCGGGTGCCCGAGGACGTCTCGGTGGTCGGCTTCGACGACATCGAGCAGGCGGCCTACCCCCACGTGTCCCTGACGACGGTGCGGCAGGACGCAGCGCGCCTCGGGGCCGAGGCCGTGCGCGCGGTGACGGCGCGGCTCGACGTCGCGCCGGCTCATCCGGCCGATCCGGCTGGCCCGACCGACCCGACCGACCCGACCGACCCGACCGACCCGACCGACCCGACCGACCCGACCGACCCGACGGCACCGACCGGAGCCGTCATCGAGCCAGAGCTCGTCGTGCGCAGCAGCACTGCGCCCGTCGCACTGCCCGGCAGGCCGTCGTGAGCCGGCCTCAACGCGGCCACGACGTTCTCGACGGGTGGACCACCGTGGGCGGCCGGACGGTGCACTCCCTGATGGTCGGCGAAACTGCCTCTCGCAGTGGCCCGCTCGTGGTCATTGTTCCCGGGCTCGGCCTGCCCCTCTACACGCTTCCGACGGCGCGTGCGATCCTTGCGCGCGGCCTCGACTGCGTGGTGCTCGACCTGCCGGGATTCGGGTCGAGCCGGCCGTGGCCCACGCGCCCGAACATCAACGCCGTGGGGATGACCGCCGCACGCTGGGTCGAGGCCGAGGCGCCCGACCGCCCGGTGGTCGTGCTCGGCCACTCGACCGGAGCCCAGGCCGCCCTGACCGCGGGTCTGGCGCTCAGCGCTCACCGGCGCGACCTCGCCGTCGTGCTGGCCGGACCGACCTTCGCCCCACGACAGCGACGACTGCTACGGCTGGCCGCGACCGTGCCGTTCGCCTACCGCCACGACCGGCCGAACGAGATCAACCCGGCCGAGATCTACCGCGGCCGCGCCGGGATCGTCGCGATGCTCCACTCGGGGCTCCGCGACGCGGCCGAGCGTCGCATCGCGGGCCTGCCAGTGTCGGTCACACTGACGGCGGGCGCTGACGACTCGTTCGCTCCTCTCGAGTGGCTCAACGAGCTCGCCCGATCCGCCTGCAGCGCACCGCGCGTGCGCACGTCGCTCCTCGGTGGTTCGCACAACAACCTCTTCACGCATCCGGACGAGGTCGCAGACCTCGTCACCCTCGCCGCCCAGGACGCGGCGGGGTCCGCCAACGACCCAGCCGGGAGCGCGTCGAGCCGGTGAGGAGCGGTGGCCGCGCGGGCTGGGGGGCCGGGCACTCTGCACTGGTTCACCTGGTGACTCAGAGCGCGCCTGGCACGCGCAACCGCCCTGACCGCTCGGACCGCCCGACCGAGTCACCTGACGACCCAACGCAGAGGGGTCGCCCAGTCCAACCGTGCTCCCGGCCGGCGTCCGACCCGCGCGGTCGAGCCTCCCGACCGCCTGCCCCTCACCCCTCCGCCTCTGGCACGGTTGGCCCATGCCGACCTACACGTCGTACGACGGGACCGAGCTCGCCTACCGCCTCGAGGGGGAGGGCGAGCCCCTCGTCGTCTGGCCCGGCGGCCCGGCGCGTGACCCCGCCTACCTCGGCACGCACGACAGCCACGGGACGCTCGGCGGCCTCGCCGACGTGTCCGGCCGGTCGCTCGTGGTGCCGGACCCGCGCGGCACCGGCGCCTCTCCGCGCCCCGATGACCCGGCGGCATACGCGGCACCCCGCCTCGCCGACGACCTCGAGGCGCTGCGCCGGCACCTCGGGCTGGAGACGCTCGATCTGCTCGGGCACTCGGCCGGGGGCTTCGTCACCCTGCTGTATGCCGCCGCGCACCCGGAGCGCGTCCGCCGGCTCATCCTCGTCACTCCCTCCAGGGCCCTCGAGGTCTCCGACGCCGAGTGGGAGGCTCGCGTGCAGCAGCGGGCGGCGGAGCCGTGGTTCGCCGAGGCCAGCGCCGCGCTCGAAGCCGACGAGCCCACGCCCGCAACCCGGCAGGCGATGTCGCCGTTCCTCTACGGCGCCTGGACGCAGGGCGCCCGCGATCACGCCGCGTCGGACGGCGCCCAGCGGAACAGGGAGGGCACGGCGGCCTTCTGGGCCGACCTCCCCGACAACGACGAGGCCATCCGTGCACTCGGCATCCTGACGGCCCCGGTGCGAGTCGTCGTCGGCGAGCTCGACCTCGTGCCCGGTCCGGAGATGGGCGAGCGCATCGCGGCGCTCTTCCCGAACGGTCGGTGCGTCGTCCAGAGCGGAGCGGGCCACTTTCCCTGGGTGGACAACCCGGCGCTCTTCGCGGCGCTCGTCACGAAGGCACTGACTGACTGAGCGGCCGCGTCACGCGGACGGGGGCGGATCACGCCCCTGCCAGGTGCAGACACACGCCTCGTTGCCCTCGGGGTCGGCGAGGATCCAGAAGGCCGGCGCGCGCGAGTCGGAGACCAGACGGCCGCCGGCAGCGAGGGCGCGCTCGATGCGGCCCTGCGCCTCGTCGTGGGCGACCGTGACGTCGAGGTGGATCCGGTTGCGTTGTGGGCGAGGCTCATCCATCTGCTGGAACCACAGGGCAGGGCCGATGTGCCGTGGGTCGCGCAGGTCGTCGCGGCCGACGACGTCCCAACCGAGCACGGCGTCCCAGAAGGGCCGCACGGCGTCGATGTCCATGGCGTCGATGGCGATCTCGACGACGGTGAGGCTTCCCGGCTCGGACGCGAGCCCCATCTCGGCGACCACGGCGTCGAGCGCCCGGCCGAGCGAGATGTCGTCGTCGGTGACCCCGTCGCGCGGCCCGGTCGACACGGCGAGGTGCACCACGTCACCGCGCACGTCGATGTCGGGCTGGCGTCCGCGCGAGGCAGCCACGGCACCGATGCGGGCCACGAGGTCGAACGCTGCCGCGGCGTCCGGCACGCGCACGGTCAGGTGCATCCGCTGCAGCAGGAACCGCCACGTGGGCAGCGCATCGGAGGCCGCCTGGCGCGAGAGCTTCTCTGACATGTCCCGACCGTAGCCGCCACCCCCGACGCCGAGCCCGTACGCCGCACTCCTCCACCCATCGAGTGCCCAGTTCCCGACGGGCAGCCCGCGTCGGAAAGTGGGCACTGGACGCACCCCCAGTCGAGTGCTCAGCTCCCGACTCACCCTCACCATCGACTGCTCAGTCCCCGACGCGCCCCCCCACGTCGAGTGCTCAGTTCCCGACGGTCAGGGAGCCGGCGCAGTGCGAGCATGAGGACCAGGAGCTCCCCCAGCTCAAGCGCCTACGGTTCGCCGCGAACACGCTCGTCGAGGCCGAAAACTGTAATTGAGCCATGGATCTCGGGTGCTACAGCATCTCGGCGCTGCGGTCGCTCGGCCGCTTCGTCGGTGGTGAGCCTCGGCTCGTCAGCGCCCGCGGTGAGTCGCGGGCGGCCCGACCCGGGGTCGACGAGCGGCTGTTCCTCGAGGTCTACCCGAGCGGTGCAACCGGGTCGGGCGGCGGCGACATAGCCTCGGCCGAGCGCGGCATGGCGCTCACCGTGACCGGCGAGCGCGGACAGATCGTCGGGCCGCTGTTCGCCGTGCCGAGCGAGGACGACTCCCTCGTCATGCGGCTGCGGGGCGACCCCGGGGTCGTCGAGCACCTGGGGACCCGGACCAGCTACGCCTACCAGCTCGAGGCGTTCGAGAGCGCGGTGCGCAACGGGCGGGCCGTCACGACCAACGCCGACTCGGCCGTCGGCAAATGCTCAGATGGTCCGCTGCGTATGCCGCATCCGGGCTTCGCTGAGCAAATTGTCGTTGCGCTTGCAGGCGATTCGGGGTCTAGCGTCGAGAGAGTGACTGACACCTTCCAGCTGGCAGACCGCACCGTTCGACGCATCGGCTACGGCGCGATGCAGCTCCCCGGGCCCGGCGTCTTCGGGCCTCCGCGTGACCGCGATGAGGCGATGCGGGTGCTGCGTCGCGCCGTCGAGCTCGGCGTGAACCACCTCGACACGGCGCAGTACTACGGTCCCGACGTGTCGAACGAGCTGATCCGTGCGGCGCTGCATCCGTACCCCGACGACCTGGCGATCGTGTCGAAGGTCGGCGCGCTCCGTGACGAGAGGGGTGGCTGGACCTCGGCCCAGCTGCCCGCCGAGCTGCGCGCCGGCGTCGAGGCGAACCTGCGCTCGCTCGACATCGACCACCTGACCGCGGTGAACCTGCGGCTCATGGGCGAGCACGGTCCGAGCGAGGTCGCGCTGGAGGACCAGCTCGCGGAGATGGTCGCGCTGCGCGACGAGGGCAAGATCGCCGGCATCGGCATCTCGACCGTTTCGGCCACGCAGTTCGCTGCGGCTCGTGCGATCACCGAGATCGCGTGCGTGCAGAACGCGTTCAGCCTCATGGACCAGTCGGACGCCGAGGTGCTGGATGCATGCACCGCCGCGGGGATCGCGTACGTGCCCTACTTCCCGCTGGGCTCCGCCTTCCCGCAGATGCCCAAGGTCGTCGACCAGCCCGGCGTGCAGGCGGTCGCTGCCCGGCACGGGGTTCCGGCGGCTCGGGTCGGGCTGGCGTGGCTGCTCGCTCGTGCCGAGAACGTGCTGCTCATTCCCGGCACGTCGTCGGTGGCGCACCTGGAGGACAACCTGGCGGTCGCTGGGCTCCAGCTCACCGCCGGGGATCTGGCCGAGCTCGACGGGGTGGCGGCCTGATCTGGCGGCTGTGCCTCAGCGGCGGGTGAGCAGGACGACGGGGATGACCCGCTCGGTCTTCTTCTCGTAGTCAGCGAACCCGGGGTAGCGCCCCTTCTGCTCCTGCCAGATCGGCTCGCGCTCGTCAGGCGAGAGCACCCGGGCGCGGACGTCGATGGTCTCGGTCCCGATCTCTGCCGAGACGCCGGGACGGGCCCTGAGATTGTGGAACCAGGCCGGGTTCACGTCCAAGCCGGCATACGAGGCAAAGACGGCTCACCCGCCGTCGACAGCCTGGTACATCATCGGGCGCACCCGCGGCTCGCCAGATTTGGCACCGACTGTGTGCAGCAGGAGCATCGGGGCGCCCGCGAAGTGGGCACCGGCTTTGCCCTCATTCGCGCGGAACTCCGCGATGACGTTGTCGTTCCAGCCGCTCATGCCCGCACGCTACGCCGTGACACCTTGCGCGGTGCCGCGTGACTCGACCCTTCGTCTCCTCGAAAGCACACGGGTCGACCGGACGCCCATTCCGCCGCGTGACGGGCACGTAGGTTGAGCGGAAGAGCAACGTGGGGCGCCCGGTTCCACCAGGCTCTCGCATGATCGGCGGGACTGGTGGGCCCTTCTGCCGTCCGGCAGAAGGGCCCACCAGTTGGAAGATCAGTCGTTGTCGCGAGCGTGGCCGCGCGCGCCCGACTTGGCCAGGCCGCGAGCGACCATGTAGCCGATCGTCAGGAAGGTGATGTAGCGCAGCGCCTGCTCGGCACTGAACGGGTCGGCGGTGTTGTTGCCGTCGTCGCTCACAACGACCGCGGTGATCGCAACGGCAAGGACGGCCGCGACGTACGCAATCAGCTCGGTGGTCTTCCGGGCCGGGCGGGTTTCGGTCGCGTAGGTGCGAGTCGAGCGGGTGGTGTCGTCGTGCTGGTGGGTAGACAAAATAGAGTCCTCAAATATGGAGTCGGATAGGCGCTTACGCTGCCCACGATGACGACGGCCTGTGTTTAGACTCTCGGTTCGGACCTCCATGTCGAGGTCCTCGCGGCAACTGCTCTCAGAGGCAGTCGCGTCGCTACGTCTAATAAGAATGTCGATTTCGCGTCTTCCAGTCAAATCGTCGCCATCAATCTTCGCCTCGCCTTCAATGCGCCAGCACGAATAGCGCCCACCGTGAGAAACTGCCAGCCAAAACGAGTTAGTTCCATCATCCGCTGGGTAATCAATAGGCTTTCAGGTGTTCAATGGGGGCTTCCAGACGGCTCGGGGATGAACCGGACAGCCCAGCTCAGCGCTCCAGCGGTGCTTCACTCCGCCGCGTGGAGGGCTGCCTTCTGGCTACGCGCCCCCGTCGAGGGCCCCTAGCAACCCGGCGATCAAGGTGGTCTGGTCCAGGAGCTCTTCCAAGCGGTGACCGTGGTCCCCAGCGGGTTCGAGAACGCTGTGCATCCCGCTGTTTCGGAACCCCTTCATGGTGTCGATCTGTTCGTCCGTCAGCTCCGAAAGAGCCGGAGTCCGTGACCGCTCAACACGGACCAGGTCTTGAAAGTCCAGGGCGGCAACGAGATCCGAAGCCTCGTCCGTCGCTTCCTTCTTTGCGAACCGCGGCCTCACTTGGGATGCGCGATCGTTCGGCAGAAGCTCGAGGATCTCCTCTTCCCCGAGGTTGGCGCCTCTCAAGCGATCCGGGAGCGCCATCTCCAGAGCGGAGACTGCATAAACAGATGCGTCCTCCCAGCCTGCTTATTCATGTCGAAAGGGGTCACGATTCCCTCGAGCCTCCACCTCCGACTACGAGCATGAACCTGTGGCCCTGCCGAAAACGATCAAGCATTTTGAGAAGGCTGGCGTTGCCATCGATCAGCGTGCTGCCGCTGACGGACCGAACCGCCGACCTGATTGGATCGGATTCCGTGGCGCCGGATAGGTCCTGCTTCCGCAGCGTTCCGTCAGGATCCCCATGTGCTTGTCGGCTCGCCCGTCCGCACCATCAGGAAAGACGGGAGTCACGTCGTACTTGTGCTGCGCCATGTGACCAGCAACGTCGACAGCGAGACTTGGTCGAGTGAAGATCCGCGCAACCGTGAGCGGGGTTTGGATGTGGCGAACGTGAATCGCGGAGGCGATCTCTCCTATCACTGGATCGGGCACGGCCAAACGGTACCCGCGGTCGCTGCCCCCGGTAGGCAGTGCAGCTGGCCGGTCTGCTACCTACGGTCTTTCGCCCGCATCAAGTGCCCCGGGCGACAACGAGAGAGTCGCAGCCGAAGGACTCTGTTGCTCGGCCCGAAAGGGCTATGCATGTTTATCGCACTCAGAGACTCCGGCGTCCCTCGGCCTCCGCCATGTTCCGCACCGGGACCGCCCCACGCGCATTGACCGTCTCGCGCTGCCTGATTCACTTCGGCAGAAAGCCCACCTGGCAGGCGTGATTGGTTCCCCGCGCGACCGTGATCCTCGAGGCGTCGATGCAGCCGGGCTTGGGGGCGAAGCCGACGAACTTCGACCCTGCCGCAGCGGTGGCCGTCAGGCGGACGACCGTGCCGACCGCGAAGAACGCAGTGCACGCGCCGGATCCGCCGCCGTCGGCGATGAAGCAGTCGACGCCGGCGGGCTGGGAGACGACACGGCCGGCCCCGGTGCCACCAGGGAACACCGAGACACTGCCGTTCGCGAAGTGGAACGCGTCCCAAACCGTGATGATCCCGTGCCGCTCGGTGCTGAAGACGCCGCCAACCGTGCCGATGATGACGGCCGACTGCGCATTCGTCAGCTGCTGGGTCGTCACCGGGAATGTCGCTCGTGACGCGCCGACCGGCACCGTGACCGATGCGGGCACCGTTGCGGCGGCAGGGTTGTCACTGGTCAGGTCGACGACGAAGCCGCCGGTGGGCGCGGCGGCGGAGAGCGTGACCGTCCCGGTGGCCGGGTTCGGGCCGACGACGTCCGTCGGGCTAACCGTCAGGGCTGACAACGTCGGAGCGGATGACGGAGGAGGCGGGGGTGGGGACGCCTGGGTCGTGCAGCCGGACAGCGCCCTTCGCGCCGACGTCGACCCGTCGGTGACGGTCACAACACAGTCGGCCGGCTTCGCGAACGACGAACTCTCGATCCGGAACGCGCCCTTGGAGTCCGCCCGCCCGGTGAGCACTCCACCGTTCACCGTCAGCGGCGCATTGGGCAGCGACCCCGAGCCCTCAATGCGGAGCGAGGTCCCCTGAAGGTCTGCCCTGGTGATGGTGGTAGCGGCGTAGGCCGGTTGGGCGACCGTCACGGTGACGGCGACGACAAGGGCGGCCAAGGCTCCTGCACTGCGCGACGTGCTCATGCACCGTCTCCTTTTCGAGCCGGGGGCGGACACCATATCGGCGCGGCCCTTCCCCGATTGTGCGACTGACGGCCGTACGGGTCAACGGCACACTGACCCGAGCCCAGCTTCGCCGCACTTCGCGTCAGTCTTGCCTCCCTAGTAGGTCCAAAGGTGACTCCGTCGGCTTCGAGATCAGGCGCATCCTGTGCCTGGATCCTGTGCCCGCGCACCTGTGCCTCGGCATCCGGCAACGCGTCAGTCACTCCGCCGCGAACCCCCTTGGCTAGAGGCTTGCGGGGATGTCTTTGTGTCAGCGGCGGACGGGGTAACGGAGGTGGAGGACCCGGTCGCCCTGGATGACGACCGAGGGGTCATCGAGGAGGTGCTGGCCGGTGAGCCGGCCGAAGTACTTCTTGCCCTCGCCCATGACGACAGGGACGACGTCCATGGCGACTTCGTCGACCAGCCCGAGCTGCAGCGCCTGCCCGCCAACGTCGCCGGCGCAGATGGCGACAACCCGGTCGCCGGCGCGGCGCTTGGACTCCTGAACCGCCTCGGTCACGTCCGAGAAGAAGGGGACATCGGCCTCAGGGTGCCACCCTTCGGGCTTCGGCCGGTTCGACACCACGACGAGATGCTCGCCCGCCGGCGGGTCGGCGTCCCAGCCGTTGGTGAGGTCGAACAAGTGCCGGCCCATGATCGTCGCGCCGATGCTGTCCCAGAACGCGCGGGTGTACCTCGCCGAGGCGGCGGTCACCCGGAATCGGGCGTGCTGCCCTTCACCGGCCTCGTCGGTGAGCGGCTGATCACCGTTGAAGTACCAGTCGAAGAGCGGACCCGGGTCGTCGTCCTGGCCGGCGATGAAGCCGTCAACCGACACCACTGCGTGCAGAACCACTGTTGCCATCCCTCGAGACTGGCAGACACCGGATCGCCAAGGCGGTCTCTCATCCACAGCAGCTGGGGTACGGACCCACGAGCGTCTTTGCGCCGCGAGGTACCTAGCCCGCCTTCGTGACGCGCCCGGCCTTTGTTGGCGAACGGTCGACCGCCCAGTTGGAGGCGAACTGCGAGATGGGTCCGGACTCGACGCGTCGCTGGCAGGTGCCGAGGCTACGAGCTAGGCCGCGGGCGCGGATCGGAGAGCACTCCATCAAAGGATGGTTGTCAGCACTCCGCCGTCCGCGCGCACGGCAGTACCGTTCGTTGCGGAAGCGAGCGGGCTGGCTAGGTACAGAGCAAGATTGGCAATCTCTGCCGGGTCGATGAAGCGCTGCAGCAGCGACGTCTGGTTGCCGGTGACGATGGCGCTCTTGAGGTCATCGACAGGGATGCCCTGTGCCTGCGAGATCTGGCTGACCGCGTCAGCAACGCCATCCGAGTAGGTGGGTCCGGCGAGGATGGTGTTCACCGTTACCTCTGTGCCGCGCGTGCGCTTGGCGAGGCTGTTGCCGAGAGCCAGCATTGCCGCCTTGGTCATCCCGTAGTGCGCCATGTCAGCAGGAACGTTCACCCCGGACTCGCTGCTGATGAAGATGATCCTCCCCCAGCCCTTGGCGAGCATCGCGTCGAGGACGTGCCGAGAGAGCCGCACTCCGCTCATGATGCTGACCTCGAAGTAGCGCTGCCAGTCCGCGTCGGTGATCGCCTCGAACGGCTTGACCTCGAACACCCCCACGTTGTTCACGAGAACATCGAGGTCCCCCAGCGCGCCAAGCATGCGCTGAACCTGGGTCGCGTCCTCGAAGTCCGCGGTCAATGAACTCACGTCGGCTCCCGGCACCAGCTCACGCAGGCGATCGACCGCGGCGCCGGTGCGGCCCCGGTCCCGGCCGTTGATGATGACCGAGGCCCCTTCGGCGAGCATGGCCTTCGCGATCGCGAACCCGATGCCCCGCGTCGAACCGCTCACGAAGGCGCGATTGCCCTGTAGCTGCATGTCCATACGTCTGTGCCTGTTCCCGGTTGTCTGATGACTTGCTTGGTCAAGTCAATCGAAGCGGCTATCACTTGCTCAGTCAAGTCATCTTGCGGTGGTTCACCTGCCACTTGCCCTACGCTGCTGGCATGTCAGACGCCGGCCGTCGCGCATCGCTCGAGGGCGAGGACCTGGAGACCTGGGCCGCGCTCGCCACCGTGCTCGAATGGCTACCACCCGCGTTGGACAGCCAGCTGCAGCGAGACGTGGGACTCACACACTTCGAGTACGGCATCCTCTATGCGCTGGCCAACGCGCCAGACCGCCGGCTGCGCATGAGCGTGCTCGCCGGCTACGCCAACAGCTCGCTGTCGCGTCTGTCCCGTGCAGCCACCCGCCTGGAGACCAAGGGACTGCTGCAGCGCACGCCGGACCCGAGCGACGGGCGCTACACCCTCGGCATCCTGACCGACGCCGGACATCGCACGTTCGAGGCGGCGACCCCCGGTCACGTGGAGACGGTCCACCAGTTCGTCCTCGACCGGCTGACACAGCCGCAACGACGGCAGCTCCGCGAAATCACCCGACGCATCATGCGAGCGATCAGGACCGACCAAGGCTGGCAACCGCCCGAGACCGGGTAGCCCGACCACCCGTCAACGCTCGCCCCCGCGGGGTGGCCCACGGCCATAATCCTGAGCACGAGCGATCAGCAGCCCGAGGGTGACTGGCAGCACAAGATGGACGATCTGCGTGAAGCCGTCGACACCAACCGCGCCGCCATCGAGTCGCTGCAACACGAAGCAGCAGAAGCCCACGACCGTGCGGACGCGGGCGAGGCTCGCGCCGACCAGGCGAGCCTTCGCGCAGAGCTGCCGAGAAGACGCGAGCAGACGCGAACCACGAACGGATCGGGCGACTGGAGGAGCGCGCCGATCGACGCCAAACTGCTCGCCGAACGGCAGGCCGAAGGCATCGTGAGCGTCCAGCACGCGGCCCACCTGGAAGGAGCGTTGATCGCGTCCCGGCAGATCGCCGCTGCCATCGGCATCATCATGGCGCTCCGGCAAGTCAACGCGACGGACGCCTTCTCAAGGGTGGTGAACGCGAGCCAGAACAGCAACCGCAAACTTCGCGTCCTAACGGCCGAGATCGTTGACACCGGCGACGTGAGCCAACTGCCCACGGCTAAAGGGTTTCGATCGAGCTGCCGGCCCGGCCACGCGGACACAAGTCTCGACCTACACATGCCGTCCACGTCGCTTGCAAGGGCTAGGTTTGCCTTGAGGGAACGGGCGCGCCTATGCCTGCCGCACTTAATGCGTCACGCCGCCGCCTGTCGGTCAGGCGGCCCCGGTCCGTCACGGGACCAGGGCTGCAACACGGTTCACGGGTGCTCGCGCAGGTGACTCACCGATGCCCGATCGGCTCGGAGTCCCGCCGGGCTGACCAGTGTCCCGCTTGGTGGGTGCTCCTCCGCCGTCGCAGAGCCCATCTAGCGGGGTAGCGTCGCTCTATGAGCCTGGGCACGACCCACCAAGGGGAGTTCGACGTCGAGGAGATCCGGCGCGGGCTGGAAACCGACGGCATCATCGCCTGCAAGGGCGCCTTTTCCCGCGAATGGGTGCAGCAGCTGCGGGAGGACATTGATGCGGCATTCCAGGAGGCCCGCTCGAGGGCGGGAGGAGCCGTGGGGCGTGGGCCCAACCGTTGGTACGTGGAGATCCACCCCGAAGATGTGCGCGGCTTCGTGGACCTGGTCGAGCATCCCTGGGTCCGGACCGTCTGCGAGACGATGCTCGGACCGGACTACCAGATAGTGGAGGTGGGGTTCGACACGCCATTTCCCGCTGCGAAGGTGCAGCCGTGGCACCGCGACTTTCCCAGCCCGCCGGAGACAAAGAACGATCACCGTCTGACATCGCTGGCCTTCAATATGACCACGGTGGATACCACCGACGAGATGGGTCCCTTCGAGATCGCGCCAGGCACACAGTGGGATCCGGGCGACGACTTCGACCACGAACAGTTCCCGCCGAAGTCGGCATACCCGCGCTACGAGGCACTGGCTGAACGGAAGTACCCGCAGATGGGTGACATCTCTGCCCGATCCGCCCTCACTATTCATCGGGGCACGCCGAACCAGTCAGAGTTGCCGCGACCGGTATTGGTCCTCGGTGTCGACGCACCCGGGGCCGGGAACGACGCCCGCCACGACCTCGCGGTGACACGTAGGTTCTGGGAGCGGCTGCCCGAGCCGGTCCGCTCACACCTGTCCTGCCCGATAGTCACCGAGCTGCACCCCATAGTCCAGAAACACGACATCGAGGGCTTGGTCATGGGCTGACCCCCGGCGACGCGGAAAGTGAAGCGGATCGGGCCTGCCCTTCACTGAGCGTTATGCCGCCCCCGGACAAGTCGATTGAGATGTGTCCTATCGTCGCGAGGCGGACCTATATAGGGGTCGTTGTTTACCGGAATTGCCGAATAGCGGACGTTCCAGTGGCCGTGTCGTAGTCTCACCCTCGTGCCCAAAGCCAAGTTGATCCTGCTGACGCTCGCGACGCTCGGCTTCAGTGTGTGGTTCGTGTACGCCGTCATCGCCGGCGTTCTTGGCGGCTCTGAAGGACGCGCTGGTGCCGCCGTTGCCGCTGCCATGACTCTGGCAATCGCGGGCTGGTCTGCCACCTCCTTGGTCCGCCTCACACGTGATCGAGCCCTCAGCGATTGACCTCATCTGCCGCGGTGCGGGGAAGCGCTTCGCGGAAGGTGCACCTCCTTCGGCAACGTTGCATGGACGCGCCGCCCGAGGGTTGAGCCGATGTCCCGCTCGAGGCCCGCGCGCGTCGTACGGTGTGACGGCTCAGCCGCGGTGCGGCCTGTCGACGAAGGGGTTGGATCGGGTGACGACGTACGTGCGGGTGGACGAGAACATCTACGGGCGCATGGGCCTGAAGTTCGTGCTGACACCCGATGGCCAGTCGCTCCAGCTGCTGCCGGGGCAGCTCGCGGACCCGGGCTCCGACGTCGTCAGCCACGTCGGGGAAGCCCGGTTCCACGTTCGTATCAGCACCCCCGTCGCTACGGACGCTGATGTCCCGGACGCGCTCGGCCTGGCTCTGCGCCGGGTGGCCGACCGCCTGTTCGGCATCCTGCCGGACGGGACGGAAGACCCCGACGCGAGCGGGATCGTCGAGGGCGTCCTGGGACCCGCGGTCCACGACGGCGGGCTGGTCCTGACCCTCGACACCGAGAGCTTCGGCTTCAACCCGCCCATGGTCGAGACGATGACCCGCATCTTCGTCGAGGAGCTCGAGCCGCTGGCGATCCCCGTGGAGCTCACTGCCGCCTCCTGGGCCACCGACGAGGTACCGCCGGCCTGGCGCAGCAGCGCCGAGCGGCTTCAGGGCTAGCACCGCCGTCCGCTCATCGCTGTGAGACGTTTACCGCTCATGCCGCGCGACTTGTGCGTCAATCCGACGGCGGACACGGAAGGCGGCAGCCGGGGTCAGCCGACTCTCGCTGATCGTGCTCGAACTCGTAGGCGCATTCGCCGCACATGCCGTGCCGGTCATTGCCCGTGCCGGGGTGCTCTTCCCAAGGGTGGCGGCAACTGGGACAGTCGCCCAACTCGCTCAAGCGTCGAGCTTGATCGCGTCGTCTCGTGCCCCGCTCGATGAAGCCACTCATTGGGTGAGCATGCCTCACGTCGGTCGCGCGACCATGCCGCTCCCCAAGCAGGTCATGCCGAGTAGCGGACATCCGACGAGCGCCTGACAGGCCACTGTTGCACCCGCGAAAGACAGAGTCGGCGCCTCGTGTGCGGGCTGGACGATCGGCGCGCGAGGTCTCTCGACCTGACGGCACGAACCTCCGGCCAGACCTGCGATTATCAAGCTTGATCCGATACGCCGTCGGCCGGTCGAAGGAGGCTCAGCTAATGCACCCATCGCGGATGCATTCCGAGTTGCGACGTGCGAGGGCCCACCGCAAGGCGTGGGGAGACCGCCCGGTCCGCGCTACTGAAGGCCCGACGTCAAACGGTCAGTCAAGCCCGCCCTACCAAGCCATCCCCCGCTCCGCGAGGACGTCCTGATGTCGGCCGACTGCGACCTGCCGGTGAAGGACACGGCGTGCGGCGTCATAGCGATCGGAAGGTGTTCGACGTGCGAACGCGCGTTCTGCTCGAGTCACCGGGCGCTTGCCACCTCAACCGTGCGGGTCATCGACCAGTGCATCACGTGCCAATCTCGAGATGCTGTGTCCAACCATCCAAGCGTGGAGAGCTTGAAGGAGCGCGCGGCGGCAGAGCGTGACATCGAGAAAGCCCGAGCAGTCCTGAAGGCGATGGGATCACCCGGCCTCGTCCCACGTCGGCGAAGCGGGGGTCGGAAGCGGACCCTATTCGGCTCTCGACCGGTCGTCCATGATGTCGACCCCGCGTGGCCAGTCGGGCTCATCACCGTGGACGTCTCGAAGAGTTTTAGCCACGGCTCGACGTTGGCGCCGCCGAATGCGGTCTCACACTCGAGGGGCAGCTGGTGCTCATGGATCCCGACGCGGAAGGGGCTCCCCGGCAGATCTCGCTGTGGCCTTCGGATCTGCCCATGAAGGAACTCCGGCGAGTGGCTGAGGCCCTTCGACGGATTGCCGGTCAGAGTCCGGACTAAAGAGGCACGGCTGAGATCATCAGTGCTGTCCCGCAGTTCAGACAGGTACTTATCCAGGCACAACTGCCGCATCATCGGCGGAGCCCGATTCACCACCGCGCTCTTCTGCCGCGTTGGGCGCGGTCCTGCAGAGGAAGTCGTATCGGGACGTCCCTTGCGCGGTCAGTGCCTCAGGATGGGTGAGGCGTGCTGATGGAGTTGCCCTTGTGAAGGGTCATGCGGATGGCGTGTTTGCCGGTGCGCGGCTTCTCGGACATCAGCAGGTCGACGGCTAGAGCGCCCATTTCCTCGTGGGGTAGGGCGATGGAGTTGAGTGATGGCTGGAGCCAGCCGGCAAGGTCTGAGTGGTCGAACGACACGATAGACACGTCTTCTGGGATGGGCAGTCCTGCAGCGGCGAGGGCCTGGTAAGCGCCGAAGGCGAGGCGGTCGTTGGCACAGATGAGCGCTGTGGGCCTCGTACCGTGGGCGAGCAGGTTGGCTACCGCCTCGCGCCCGTTACGCGGTTCCCAGTTGTCGGTCTCGCTGATGCCGGCAAGCCGCAGGTTGGCGTGGGCCAGTTCTTCTTTCACCCCGGCGAGTCGGTCGAGAACGGCGGTGCCCACGCGTCCACCCCATTCGGGGCCTCCCCGGAAGTCCGATGTTGGTCCGCCGATGTAGTGAATGCGGTCGCGGTGGCCATGGCGCAACAGCGCCTGGGCCGCTGTCCGCCCGGCCCCCACCTCGTCCGGGATGACCATGGGGACGCGATCGTCGGATGCGCAGCAGTTCAGCAGCACAAGCGGGACTCCCCGGAGTACGTCGGGGATGGTCACGTTCTGAGTGAACATGGACGCGTAGACGAACCCGTCAACCCGGCGGTCGAGGAGGTTGTGCAGCAGGCGCTCCTCGGTGTCCTTCTCGCCGAGCGTCTCGGCGATGAACATCACCGTGTCGTGCTTGCGGGCCTGGTCGAGGGCCGCGCCGATGATGCGGTTGGCGTAGGGGGTGCTGGCCACGAACTCGGACACGAGCGCGATGGTGCCGGACTGCCCGGTGCGCAGGATCTGGGAGGTCACGTCCGGGCGGTAGCCCAGGGTTGCGGCGGCCGAGCGCACCCGTGCCTGTGTCTCCTCGGAGATGCGCTGATCGGTGCGCCCGGTCATGACGAAGGACGCCGCAGAACGCGACACGCCAGCGGCCTCGGCGACCTGCGCCAGGGTGACCCGACGGGACCCGGCGCCGGCCTGGCCGCGGCTTGGTCTGGTGGACTTCCTCTTCGACTTCGCGGACATGGCCGGCCTCTTCTCGGGACCAGGCGCTGCTTCGGGAAGGGCCTTCCCTATGCGGTCACGCTGCGAGTGGTCGGGGTCATCAGGAGAGGAGTCGGCTGAGTGGCTCTGCGCGGTCACGTGGCTCGTCCTTTCGCTCCGGGTGGCTGCCCTCCCACCCTAGTGGAGGCGTGGCGCCTGTGCTAGACCGGGTTAGTCCCAGTGCTATATCGGGTTAGCCCTTGACAGTTCCCAACTGACGCGCCTAACCTCTGGACAGTCGCTAAACGCAGTTAGCACTGAGCCAACGGAGTCTTAGATGTCCTCGAACCCTGCTTTCCGACCCAGCCGCCGCGCCCTGACCCGAGCCGCTGTCGTCGCTGCCGTCCTGCCGGTAGTGGCGCTCTCGGCGTGCTCCCGCGCCGGGACGAACACCGCAAGTGCCTCCGCTGCCCCCAGCGAGCTGACGTTCGGCACCCAGGCCGGCCCGCCCTCGCTGAACCCCGCCGTGGGCGACCCGGCCTACGGCGCGACCTACCAGTGGGCCTACGACCCGCTGGTCGTCATGCAGCCGGACGGCACCTTCGCGCCGGGGCTCGCCGTCAAGTTCGGCTACGTCGCAGGCAGCAGCAACAAGGTCTACGAGCTGACGCTGCGAAACGGGGTGAAGTTCAGCGACGGGGAAACCCTGGACGCCAAGGCCGTCAAGACCTACCTCGACTACCTGCGGGCACAGAAGACCGGCTCGCTGGCCCCACTGCTCGCCAACGTCACCACCATCGACGCCACCGGTCCGATGACCGTCCGGATCACGCTCAAGAGCAGCGACCCCAGCCTGACGTTCAACTTCGCCCAGGCCTTCGGGCTCGGCAACATCGCCAGCCCCAAAGCGGTGGCCAACCCCAGCACTCTGGACAAGAGCACGGCCGGGGCCGGCCCGTACATGCTCGACGCCGCCCAGACCGTCAGCGGCGACCACTACACGTTCGTGCCCAACCCGAACTACTGGAACAAGGACCGGCAGCACTGGAAGAAGGTGACGCTGCGGGTCATCGCCAACCCGTCCTCGATGATCCAGTCGATGCGCTCGGGTCAGGTCCAGGCCGCGCTCGGTGACCCGACCACGCTCTCAGCCGCCAAGAGCGCCGGGCTCAACGTCATCGCCCCGCCGCAGGCCATGTCCGGGCTCAACCTGCTCGATCGCAGTGGCACCATCAGCAAGCCAGTTGGCGATGTGCGGGTCCGGCAGGCGCTGAACTACGCCGTCGACCGCAAGGCCATCGCGAAGGCGCTCTACGGCGACGAGGCCCTCGCGTTGAGCCAGTACTCGCTCACCGGGCAAGCCGCGTACGACACCGCGCTGAACGAGCGCTACCCCTACGACGTTGCCAAGGCAAAGCAGCTTCTCGCCGAGGCCGGGTACCCGAACGGGATCACACTCGAGTCGATCGACACGACGGTGGCCGGTCTGAACAAGCTGATGCAGGCGATCTCCGGACAGCTGTCCGCTGCCGGGGTGACGCTGAAGATCACGACGAAACCGGGCGTCAATGACTACGTCATCGGGATGCTGTCGACCAAGTACCCCACCGCGGTCATGGGTTACGGCCTGGCGAACATGGCAAGCCTGTACGCCGGGTTCATCAACCCCGCCGGGCCCTTCAACCCCTTCCACTACAAGGACGCCGAGCTCGACAAGCTGTACGCCCAGTACTACGCAGCCAACGAGGAGCAGGGCGCGGCGCTGCAGAAGCAGATCAACGCCCGCCTGGTCGAGCAGGCCTGGTCGGTCCCTGTGGTCGGGGCACCGCTGAGCTACTACACGACCAAGGGCATCACCGGCCTCGACGCCACCTCTGGGAACTCGGGCGTGCCATGGCTGACCGAGATCAGGCCGGCCGGCTGAGCGCGGACCGGACGGAGATCACCTGATGCTCAGACTCGTCGCACGGCGGCTCCTGTGGTCCGTGCCACTCGTCCTGGCCGCTGCCGCCGTATCCTTCATCGCTGTCGGTCTCCTCCCCGGTGATGCTGCCCGCTCGTTGCTGGGGCAGAACGCCACAGAGGAACAGCTGCAGGAGGCCCGTCACCAGCTCGGCCTGGACCTTCCACTGTGGGAGCAGTACTGGCACTGGCTGACCAACGCCCTGCACGGCGACCTCGGCACTTCACTGATCAGCCGCACCCCGGTGGTCGACGAGCTGAACTCCAGGATCGGTGCCTCCCTCTCGCTGATCATCGGTGCCACGCTCTTGGCCGCTGTGGTCGGGATCGCCCTCGGTGTGCGCGGCGCCCGCCGTGGGCGCATAGGCCGACTGGTCGACACCGTGTCGGTGATCGGGTTGGCCGTGCCGGACTTCTGGCTCGGGCTCATCCTCGTCGTGGTGTTCGCCGTCGAACTGCAGCTGTTCCCCCCGAACGGCTACGTGGATCCGCTCGAAGACCCGATCGGGTGGGCCAGCTCCCTCGTCCTGCCCGTTATCACCCTTGCGGTTCCGGCCGTCGCGATCATCGCCAAACAGACCCGCGACGCCGTCGCCACGGCGATGGATCGCCCCTTCGTGCGGACCCTGCGAGCGGCCGGCATCTCCGACCGTTCGATCCTCTTCCGTCACGCACTGCGCAACGCCGCGATCCCGATCCTCACCGTCGTCGGGCTGGTGTTCGTCGGTGCCCTGAGCGGCACGGTCGCAGTGGAGTTCATCTTCGCCATCCCAGGTCTGGGCAGCACCGCCGTGCAGGCCACCGCTGCCCATGACTTCCCCCTCATCCAAGGAGTCGTCGTGTACTTCACCCTCATCGTCATCGTGGTGAACCTCGCCGTGGACCTGGCGTACGGCTACTTCAACCCCAGGGTGCGTCTGACATGACCGAGAACTCAGTCCTCAGCGAGCCAATCGCAGCCCTCGGACCATCGGGGACGGCCGAGATGCCGGGCGCGACCACGGCGCGAGCCCGCTGGGCGCGTTCACTGCTTCGCCAGCCTCGCGGGTTCACCGCAGTGACATACCTGGCCCTGTTGGTCCTCGCGGGGCTGCTCGCCTCGAGCATCGCACCGTTCCCACCGGACCAGCAGAGCCTGTCAGAGGTCCTTCAAGGACCATCAACCACCCACCTGCTCGGCACCGACACCCTTGGGCGGGACGTGCTGAGCCGGTTGCTGTACGGCATCATCCCGTCGCTGCAGAACTCCCTCATCGCGCTTGTCGTGTTCCTCGTCCTCGGCATCCCGGTCGGGATCATCGCCGGGTACAGAGGCGGTAGGTTCGACGCCATCGTGGGGCGTGTGACCGAGCTGATGTTGGCGGTTCCCCCGATCATCCTCGTGCTGGTCGTGCTCGGCGTGTTCTCCTCGAGCCCGTCGGCGGCGATGGTCACCCTCGCGGTCCTGGCCGCGCCTGGTCTGGTGCGGGTCGTCCGAGGGGCGACGCTCGTGGTCCGGGAGGAGCTGTTCGTGACCGCCGCCAAGGTGGCCGGAGTCCGCAACGCCCGCATCATGGCGACCCACATCCTGCGCCGCGTCCTGGGCCCCATCCTCGCGCAGGCGACGGTCTTCGCCGGGGTCACCCTGGGCGTGCAGGCCGCCCTCGCGTTCCTGGGTCTGCTCAGCTCCGACAGTCCCACGTGGGGTGGGATGATCGGCGAGGCCTCGACCGTCATCACCGAGACATCGTGGCTGTTGATTCCTCCGGGCGTGATCCTTGCCGTGACCGTCCTGGCCCTCGGGCTGCTCGGAGACACCATCCGGGACCTCACCTCCGGGGAGGCCACCAACTCCGCGCGGCCCAGCCGCCGATCCCGCAGAGCAGCCGCCGCCCGGCGCGACGCACAGCCTGCGTCCAAAGAAGCCACGGCGCACGAGAGGACGCCCACACTTCGTCCCGGAGAGGTAACCCTCGAGGCGCGGAGCTCGGCGTTGCTCGAAGTGCGGCACCTCGCCGTCACCACTGCTGGGCCGCAGCCGACCACGCTGGTCGACGACGCGACCTTCGTCATCCACCTCGGGGAGGTCGTCGGCGTCGTCGGAGAGTCCGGCTGCGGCAAGAGCGTCACCGCACTGGCCGTGCTGGGTCTGCTGCCGGAGGGCCTCACCGCGTCCGCGGGGGAGGTGATCTTCCAAGGCACTGACCTGGTAGCCGGCGGCCCGGCCGCCTACCGTGCCATTCGCGGCTCGGGCATCGGGTACGTCGCTCAAGACGCGCTGGGAAGCCTGGACCCGACCCACACCATCGGCAGTCAGCTGATGGAGGTCATCGCCGTCCACGATGACACGTCGCACACCCAGCGGCGGACTCGAGCGATCGAGCTGCTCGAGCAGGTGAAGATCCCGGATCCGGAGCGAGTGCTGCGCACCTACCCGCACGAGATCTCCGGCGGCATGGCTCAACGCGTAAACATCGCCATCGCCCTGGCCGGCCGGCCGCAGCTGCTGGTCGCCGACGAACCGACCACCGCACTGGACGTGACCGTGCAGGGCGAGATCCTGCGGTTGCTGCGCGAGCTGCAGCAGAGCACACAGATGGCCGTTCTGCTGATCACCCACGACTGGGGCGTGATCGCCGGGATCGCCGACCGGGCGGTTGTCATGTACGCCGGTGAGGTCGTCGAACGCGCCGACGTGCAGACCCTCTTCACCCACCCCCGGTTCCCTTATACGGCGGCGCTGCTCGCCGCCGAGCCGAGCCTGGCTGCCGAAAGCTCGCGCCTGCCGACCCTGCCGGGCAGGGTCCCGCCACCCGGATCCTGGCCAACCGGATGCCGGTTCGCGAGCCGGTGCACCTTCGCACGTGACCAGTGCACGCGGGCCCCCATCCCCCTCCTGGCCGTATCGGGCCAGTCGGACACCCGCTGCATCCGCATCGAAGAGCTTGTCAGCGAAGGAGCGATGCCGCGATGAGCACCATGGACTCCACCGACGTCACCGCCGTCGACGACACGACCATGCCCGTCCTACAGGTGGCCAACCTTCGGGTCGGGTTCCGCCGCCGCCGCGCCGAGAACACGTTCTGGGCCTTGGACGATGTCAGCCTCACCGTGCCCCAAGGCCGCACCATGGGCCTCATCGGCGAGTCCGGCTCCGGCAAGTCGACCCTCGCCAACGCCGTCCTCGGGCTGGTGCCGGTCCAGTCCGGCACCGTCCAGCTCGACGGCAAGGACATCACCACCCTGTCCGGAGCACCACGCCGGTCCCTCGGCCGGACCCTGCAGGCAGTGTTCCAAGACCCGAACAGCTCTCTGAACCCGTCCTGGACCATCGGGCGCAGCCTGGCCGAACCCATGCGCGCCCAAGGCGTGCGGTCCAAGAGCGAGATCCGGACACGCACCGCCCAGATGCTCGAGGATGTCGGCCTGAGCCCCGATGCGGCCGACCGGCTGCCGGGCCAGTTCTCCGGAGGACAGCGCCAACGCATCTCGATCGCGCGGGCCCTGATGACCTCACCCCGGCTCGTCATCTGCGACGAGTCCGTCAGCGCCCTGGACCTGTCCGTGCAGGCACAGATCCTCAACCTGCTCAGCGACCTGCAGGAGGAGCACGGAGTGAGCTACCTGTTCATCTCCCACGACATGTCCGTCGTGCGGCACGTCTGCCACGACGTCACCGTCCTCTACCGGGGCCAGGTCATGGAGGTCGGGCCCACCCGCCTCGTCACCGCGCAGCCAGCCCACCCTTACACGCACGAGCTGCTGCTCTCCGCGCCCGTGGCCGACCCCACGATTCAACGCGCACGGCAACAGCAGCGCCAGCTCGTCCACGAGGCCAAGCTGGCCCAGCCCGCCCTGCCCGCAGACGTTTCGGGCGGAGCCGGCAGCTGTGCCTTCGTGTCGCGCTGTCCCGTCGCCCGCGACATCTGCAGCCGACAACGGCCCCCGCTGCGCCTGCTGCCGGACGGGCGGTCAGTGGCGTGCCACCGCTACCCCGAATGGCGAAGCGAGGTGCCCGACACGACCCTCCCGGCCCCTTCCGCCACTGGGGGACGCAGCATCCCAGAGGTGGCACCTCCCGATCCCGCGGGGGAGCCTCACGCTGACGGCGATGGTCTGCGCGCCGACCGCGGCGCCGTGTCGTCCGTCCAAGACCAGTTTGCGCCGAGCCGAGCGCCTCAATACCGATCCACGCAGGAGTCGTCATGACCGTCACCAAGTACGAGGGAGACGTCGCCGAAGGTTTCGGGCGCGTCGCCGACGCGTTCGTCGCCAACTTCGATGAGCGCGGCGACACCGGCGCTGCCTGCGCGGTCTACGTCGGCGGGAAGCTACTCATTGACCTCTGGGCCGGTACCACCAACCGCACGGGAGGCACCGAGCACCCCGACGGCTCTGACAGTGCCCCGTTCACCCACGACACTCGTAGCGTGCTGTTCTCCGTCAGCAAGGGAGTCACCACCGTCTGCCTACTCATGGCGGCCGAAGCAGGCCAGCTCGAGCTCGACTACCCGGTCGCGCACTACTGGCCGGAGTTCGCCGCAAACGGCAAGGACGCCATCACCGTCCGGCAGGTCCTCGCCCACCAGGCCGGGTTGATCGCGCCTACCGAGCCGCTCACCGCGCAACAGGTCCAAGACTGGACGCCCGTCACCCAGGCGCTCGAGAAGCAGGCGCCGCTGTGGGCCCCGGGCACCGCATACGCCTACCACGCCATGACGGTGGGATGGCTCGCCGGGGAGGTGCTGCGCCGGGCCACTGGATCGCGACCGAGCCAGTGGCTACGCGAGAAGATCACCGAGCCACTCGGCCTGCACATGACCTTCGGAGCGCACCTGGACGACCCCGACCTGGCGCTGATCGGAGAGCCCCTACCCGCCGCGCCCGACGCGACGCCCGCCATCGACACCGTCGACGCAGCAATGCTCGACCGGGTGATGGGTCTGGGCGCCTTCGACGGGCTGGATCTGTTCAGCGCCGTGAACCGGGCTGACTGGCTGGAGCCTGAGATCCCCGCCGGGAACCTCGTCACCACCGCCCACGACCTCGCCAAGCTCTACGCCGCAACCGTCAGCGACGTGGACGGGGTGCGGCTGCTGCAGCCTGGCACCGTCCGTGACGCCCGGCTCCCACTCTCGGTCGGCGCACCGTACGTCGGCGTCGACGAGGGCAACCGGTGGGGAACTGGCTTCATGACCGACTCCCTCCGCCGGCGCATGACCGGCGCCGGAAGTTTCGGCCACGACGGCGCCGGTGGTCAGCTGGGGTTCGCCAACCTCGAGCAGCAGCTCTCCTTCGGGTACCAAACCCTCCGCCCCGGCGGTGTACCTGACGACCGCGCCGAAGCGCTCTGCCGGGCCCTCCGCGCCTGCCTGTAACCAACGTTCAACTCCGTAGCGCAGCGTGCGACAGTTCGCGTGCTGCCGGCCCAAACTAAAGGACACACCGCCATGCCTCTCGACCCGTTCCTCGAGCCGCTCGTCGCCAACCTGCCGCCCGTCCCCGAGCAGATCGATGACTTCCCCGCCTTCCGCGCCCAGGACGCCGCAGGCGCCGCTGTGATGGTCGAGCAGTTCACCGAGCCCGGTCCGCCGGTGCGGTCCCGTCGCACCGTGACCATCCCCGTCAACGGCGGGAACATCGACCTCAAGATCTTTTACCCCGAGGGCGACGGGCCGCACCCGGCTCACCTCTACATCCACGGCGGAGGCTGGATCGCGGGCACCATCCACACCCCGTACATCGACATCACCTGCCAGGAACGCTGCGCCGGCGCGGACTGCGTCGTGGTGACCGTCGAGTACCGCAAAGCCCCGGAACACCAGTTCCCCACCGGGCTCAACGACTGCCACGCGGCGCTCATGTGGATGTTCGATCACGCCGACGAGCTCGGGATCCAGGTCGATCGGGTCAGCGTCGGTGGCGGATCCGCTGGCGCCAACCTCGCGGCCGCCCTGTGCCTCAAACTGCGAGACGAAAACGGCCCCAAGCTGGCCCTACAACTGCTCGAGGTCCCTGCCCTCGACCTCACCCTCGCCAGCCCATCGATGCACAGGAACGCCACCGGATACGGCCTCGACCTGACCACCATCGAACAACTGCTGCCGTACTACCTGCCAGCCCCCGAGGACGCCACCCACCCCTACGCCTCGCCGCTTCTGGCCAGCGACCTATCCGGTCTGCCGCCGGCGTACATCATGTCCGCCGAGTACGACCCGCTCTGCGATGACGGCCAGCGGTACGCCGACCGCCTCAACGCGGCCGGGGTCAACGCGACGTACTCGCTGCAGGAAGGGCACATCCACGTCTCGTCCGCGCTCACAAAGGTGATGCCTTCCGCCCGCGACTGGCGCACCGAGATGATCGCCGCACTCAACAAAGCCAACGTCGGTTTGTCCCAGTAGTGCAGCGGTGATCAGACGCCCCAGGCGGTCATGCCTCTGCCGAGTCAGTGCGTGCCTGGGGCCCAGGTGTGGGGGTCGGGTTTTCTTCGCTCTTGCTGAGCTGGCGCCGTGCGTCTAAGGAAACGCCGAGGAGGGGGTCGAGCTGCCGCGGGGAGAGTCGAAGGGGGAATCCGACGACGTCGGCGATTACGTCCGAAAACAGTTCGATCTCGCCGAGCAGCTGATTGTCGACGAGCTCCCCACCGCACTCGGGTGGGAAACGCAGGTACCGGATTTGTCCGTAGGGCGGGCAACCACAGGACCATCGACGCGGCAAAGCCGACCCACCACATCAGAAGTTGGTCACGAGAACATCCTCTATTGCCGCGTTCAGCGCGGGCACCCCGTTATGTCGCCCTAGGGTCGTCCGGCATCAGCCGGTCGCTGTCGCAGCCGCGGTCAGCGGTCAGTGTCGGTACAGGCCTACCGACCGCTGCCGGGCCTTGCCGGGCAGGCGTCGAACTGTGCACGGCAAGCGCGTCCGGCCGGTCGTCGTCAGGGCAGCAAGTGGGCGGTCAGGCCACGTTCGACGAAGGCAGTGAACTGCTCGGGCGTCCACCCCGCGTCCGTCACGAGCGTCTCGTAGAACGTTGTGTAGAGCAGCAGCACGTCTCGTGCCAGCTCCGCCGTCACGTCCTGACGTAGGTATCCCCCGTCGTCGAGGTATGCCGCGTTGTGCTCCATCCGCGCCGCTCGCTCACGCTCGATCTCGGCGTACAGGTCGGCAGCCTCGGGATCGACGTGGGCCGCGCTCGCGATGAGCCGGTGGACGGGGTCTCCCACGGCGCCGACCTCGGCGGCGAGGCGCGCCCAGTTGTGGATGATGGCGCGCCCGTCGGTGGCGGAGCGAGAGCCGGCGTCGCTCCGAAGCTCGGCATGGGTGGTCCCGGAGCCGGCGAGCGACTGGTCCCAGACTGCCTTGAGGAGTCCCGCCTTGGTGCCGAACCACTTGTAGACGCTCTCGACGGAGACGCCCGCGTCAGCCGCGACCTCGGCAATGGTCGTGGCGGTGAATCCGCGGGCCAGGAAGCGGCTGCGGGCTGCCGCGATGACCGCGTCGCGCCGCTCGGCGGCGCGCGCGCGGCGGGCCGAGGCGTCGTAGCGGCGCCGCGGACCGGCGGCCATCGTTCCCTTGACGGCGGACGTCATGAGGAGCACCCTTTCAAATAGATACAGGCAACTGTATCGAATGCGAGGGAGACATCATGAACACGACGCACACTCCCGCCCAGGTCCTTGACCGACTGGTCGCAGCAGTCAACGCGCACGACCTTGACGGCCTCGTCGACTGCTTTGCCGAGGACTACGCCCTGACCGATCCGGTCCACCCGGCGCGGTCGTTCACCGGATCCGCCCAGGTGCGCAAGAACTGGAACACGGTGTTCAACGCCGTGCCCGACGTGCGCCTGGACGTGGAGGGGCACGCCGTCACCGACGCGGGCTTCTGGCTCGAGGGCGCCCAAGTCGGGAAGCGGTGGGACGGCCAACCACTGGAGACTCGGATGGTCTTCATCGCGGTGGTGACCGGCGGCCGGATCAGCAGCGCGCACATGTATGCAGCGCCGGTCGAGCCTGGCGGCCCGGACATCGACGCGGTCTTCGCCGCCATGGCCGGAAACGCTCCCCCAGGCCTGGATGCCGTCCACGAGACCAGCACCCACCGGGCCCGGCAGCCATGATCACCGTCGTCGGCGGCACCGGCAGGCTCGGCCGCCTCGTCACGGCTCACCTGCTCGCCGAGGGGCAGCCCGTGAGGGCCGTCGCGAGGTCGGCGCCGGTCACACCGCTGGCAGGGGCGTCATTCCTGGCCGCGGACGTCCGTCGCCCCTCTTCGCTTCCCCCGGCGCTGGCCGGCTCCAGCGTCGTCGTGTCCGCCATGCACGGTATGGATCCGGCCGCCGGTGAGGCGCCCTCGGAGGTCGACCGCGACGGCAACCGTAACCTGATCCAGGCCGCCCGTCGGGCCGGCGCGGACATCGTTCTGGTGTCGATCGTCGGCGCCCGGGAGGACCACCCCATCGAGCTCTTCCGCATGAAGGCGGCCGCCGAGGCGGCGCTCCTCAATGAGGCCGCCACATCCGGGATCCGCTGGACCATCGTGCGGGCAGGTGCGTTCGCTGACATGTGGCTGGACCTCTTCCGCAGCACCGCAGGCAGGTCCGGAGTGCCCAAGGTCATGGGCCCGGGACGCAACGCGGTCAACTTCGTCGCGGTCGACGACGTCGCCGTGGCTGTTGCGCGGGCCGCCACGGACCCATCTCTGCGAGGACGCGTCATTGAGGTTGCGGGCGAGAACCTCAGCGAGACGGACCTGGCGGCCCTCGTGACGGCGCCCGGCAAGCATCCGGGGCACATCCCCACGCCGGTGGTCTGGGCTGTCGGCAACGCCCTGCGACCGTTCCGCCCCGGTCTGGCCCGGGTGGCCCGGCAGACCCTTGTCATGGAGCGCGTCCCGATGGCCTCGGACCCGGCGCCGGGACACGCCGAGTACCCGTGGCTTCCGCTGACGCCGATCGCGCAGCTCGCGACGTCCTGAGCGCGTGCACCGCCCGCGCGGCCGTTCGCCGGAACCGCGTCGTCAACGCATCCCCGGGCGTACGCGTTGTGCCGTTTCCCCGTGTCACCGCACCTTGCAGCTCTGCGCGCCTCTCGTCGCGGCCCTGGCCGCGTGCTCGGATCCTGGCGCCGCCACATTGGCTCGTCGGTCCAAACCACCACTTCGGTATGAGCACCCCGCCAGCAACCGTGGCCCTCATTCGTGGGCACATCGCATCCGGCGTCCCCTGCCAGAGCTCCCACGCGTCCCGCGCTCTCACGCTAGAGAGACGTCGCGGGTCAAGGTCGACATCCGCTCTTGCCGCTCTCCGAGCGATCATGCCGATAAGCCAAGGGTGAGTCCCTGGGCGTGGGGTAAGTGGCCGCCGTCCCAGTTCCGTGTCCGTTCCACATGGTTTCGCGGCTGCAAAACCTCCGCTCCGGCCGGCTGGAGT
This sequence comes from Terrabacter sp. 05T424, assembly GCF_056396225.1. Taxonomy (NCBI): domain Bacteria; kingdom Bacillati; phylum Actinomycetota; class Actinomycetes; order Micrococcales; family Intrasporangiaceae; genus Terrabacter; species Terrabacter sp. 05T424. Next base: position 795,709 of record NZ_JBFTLB010000002.1, on the reverse strand, counting down.
GACCAGCAGGACTGGGCGGAAGTGACTAGACATGTCGTGCGCGAAACGGTCCAAACGGGCTATATCGGGACAACGACTGCGCTCGTAGTGTCTTCCTTGGGCCTGTGGGGGTCCGCATGATCGGGGCCGGTGGGACGGCCCGGGTCGGCTCGGTCGTCATGGGAGGCGCCGGGCCGGGAGGGGATGTTGTCATGAGTGCTGTCGCAACCGTGGACCTGTGGGTGGACGAGTGGGCCAGCGAGGCCAACTGTGCCGGCCAAGACCCTGAAGCGTTGTTCGTCCGGGGCAAGGCCCAGCACGACGCCAAGGCCGTCTGCAAGACGTGTCCGGTCCTCGCGCAGTGCCTGGCTGAGGCCCTGGACAGCAAAACGGAGTTTGGTGTGTGGGGAGGCATGACCGAACGGGAGCGCCGGGCGCTGCTGCGGAAGCGGCCGGACATCACGTCGTGGAAGTCGGCCCTTCAGGCAGGGATGGCGGCACAGGCCAGGTAGGCGCTTGATCGCCGATACCAGCTGGTCAAGTCGATCGGATCGTGGCCGTCTGATCGGTCGGAGATCGCGGCACCGTCGCAGGGAGCAGCCCTTCGGCCCCCCGCGGGACGGGCCGCTCCCATGCGCAAACGGACGGCCAGACGGAGCGTCCAAAGAGGAGGTAACCCATGTCAGAAGGCACCCTCACGTTCGGTGGAGCGATGACCCCGCACCGCCGCCGCGGCACGACCTCGTCGACTTTCAGCTGCTGGAGGAGATCGAGCTCCTCGTTGACGTGATCACCCGAGTGGCCGGGCATACCGGCTACCTGTCACGTGACGAGGTGGACTCCGCACTCGGGCTGTCACACATTACCTAGGGCACCCTTAACGTCCTGGAAGACACAGATCCCCCGGACCGGCAGGGTCACACGTCGCACGGTCCGCGATGATGCGCGGGGCCGGCTCCTGGGCCGCGTCTATCTGCCGCGTCTTCCGGCCGCAATCCGTTCAGGCAGTGGGAAGTTCGTGGGCGAGCTTGCGGTGGATCTCGGCAACGGCGTCGGCTGCGAGGGGCCCTTCGGCCTGCAGTTGGGGTAGAGCCGTCGCGGCCACAGTGCTTGCACGCCACGAGTGGAGAAGGCTCCGCCAATGAGGGGCCAGTCTGCTTCGACAAAGCAAAGCACGCCGTGAACGGGGTGCTCGATCTCGAGCAGTCCGCGCACGACCTCGACCTGCTTCAGCACTCCGTCGACCAGTTTGGTGCAGTCGCGAGACCCGACGAGCAGCCGTTCTTCGCGTGGCCGGAAGAGGCCACCTTCTACCTTGAGGTGCGGGCGGCCCCGGTACTTCTTGGCGTCGACGACGTAGACGCCCGAGGACCCGCAGCGCTACCACCAGCGCATGCTTGCGGAGGTGGACCGGATGACCGTCATGGTGGACGACCTGGTCGAGCGGTCGCGCATCCACGCCGGCACTCTCCAGCTGAGCCTGCAGCCGGTGGGCGTGCGCGACCTGGTCAGCGAGTCGATCGCCGATGCAACCGAGATCGCCCGCTCACAGAACGTGACGGTTGACGGGAGCATCGACCCGTGGGCCCGAGGTCGAGGCCGACCCTGGAGCGCCGTCACGCGTCGTCGGCAACCTGGTGATGAACGCGATCCGCCACACGCCGGATGACGGTGTGGTGGTGGTGAACGGCCACCACGACGCAACGATGGTCGAACCGTCCGTGACGGACGCCTGGGGCGGGATCGACGACGCCGACCTCGAACGGGTCTTCGCGTGGCCTGGCGTGGCGACCAGGCCAGGACCCCCGGGTCGTCCTCGGGCGGTTCACTGGTCCCGCGTCCACCTTGCGAGACGCCCCCTGCGCCCGCTTGGCCAGTTATCGGACCGTGCCCTCGCGGAGGCACCCGGACCGGGCACCGCTGGGTAGTCTCGCCGCTACCAACAACCTTGGAGGAACACACATGTCGCAGGTCAGGTCCCGCCTTCTAGGCTTCGCGGCGGTCGTCTCCGCCACCTCCCTCGCCCTCGCCGCGTGCGGCTCGAGCTCGAACTCCGGGGGCAGCACCGGCAGCAATCCCTCTGGCGGTCCGCAGCTCGTCAGCTCGGACGCCCTCACGGTGTGCACCCACCTGTCGTACAAGCCGTTCGAGTTCAAGGACAGCTCCGGCAACGTCGTCGGCTTCGACATGGACCTCGCGCAGAACGCCGCGAAGCAGCTGGGCCAGTCCAAGGTCACCATCGTCGACATCGACTTCGCCTCGCAGACTTCCGGTGCCGTGTTCGCCGCGAAGAAGTGCGACACGGCGATGGGCGCGGTCACCATCAACGACAAGCGCAAACAGTCGGTGGCGTTCTCGACGCCCTACTTCAGCGCGACGCAGGCCCTGCTGGCCAAGAAGTCCTCCAACATCACCGACCTGTCGTCGCTCAAGGGCAAGAAGCTCGGTGTCCAGACCGACACGACCGGCCAGGCCTACGGCGACAAGAACAAGGACGCCAACGGCTACGAGACCGTCGTCTTCGACGACCTGCCCACAGAGATCGCCGGTGTGCAGTCCGGGCGGGTCGACGCGGCGATCAACGACAACGGTCCACTGCTCGACTTCGCCAAGTCCAACCCGGACTTCGCGGTGGTCAAGGAGTTCGACACCGGCGAGCAGTACGGCTTCCTCTTCCAGAAGGACGACGCCAACGCCGCCAAAATCAAGGACGCCTTCAACGCGGCCCTGAAGAAGTCGATCGGGGACGGGTCCTACAAGGCCAGCTACAAGAAGTGGTTCGGTTCCGAGCCGGCCGTGATGCCGAGCGTTCCGTGAGGTCGCTGCCATGACGTCCCCTGCGGCAGCGGGGCGAGTGCGCAGGCTCTCGCCCCGCAAGCGGGCCCAGCGCATCCGGTGGGTGCAGTACGCCGTCCTCGTGGCCGGCGTCGTCATCCTCGTCTCGGTCGCTGACCTGCCCCAGATCCAGAAGGTCTTCTTCCGGGGCGACCTGATCGTCGACACCCTGACGCAGGGGCTCGGCAGGGCGCTCCTCAACACCGCCGTGTACGCGTTGGGCGCGTTCGTCCTGGGCCTCGTGCTGGGGACGATCTTGGCCCTCATGCGTCTGTCGTCCGTCGGCCCCTACCGCTGGATCGCGACGGTCTACATCGAGTTCTTCCGGGGGTTGCCGGCGATCATCGTGCTCCTGGCGTTCGGTTTGCTCCCGCTGGCCTTCCCCGGACTCGAGATCCCCTTCGGCATCTACGGAACGGTGTGGAGCGCGCTCGGCATCGTCGCGGCCGCCTACATGGCCGAGACGATCCGCGCCGGCATCCAGGCCGTGCCGAAGGGGCAGGTCGAGGCAGCGCGGTCGCTCGGTATGCCGGCCGGTGCCGCGACGCGCAAGATCGTTCTCCCGCAGGCGTTCCGGATCGTCACCCCGCCACTGACGAACGAGCTCATCCTCGTGGTCAAGGACAGCTCGCTCGCGTACATCATCGGCTTGTCCTCGACATCGTTCGACCTGACCAAGTACGGCCGGGACCTCGCCAACACGAACGCGAACCTCACTCCGCTCGTCATCGCGGGTCTCTGCTACCTCCTCATCACCCTGCCGCTCACCTTCGCGGTCAGGCGGATGGAAGCCAAGACTGCGAGGGCCCGATGACGACCAACCCGTCCCCCACGCGTACGCCCTCGCCGCCCGGCGACGCGGTCGTCGAGATCACGGACCTGCGCAAGTCCTTCGGGTCGGTCGAGGTGCTCACCAACATCACGACCGCGATCAGTCAGGGCGAGGTGGTCTGCGTCATCGGACCCTCGGGCTCCGGCAAGTCCACGCTGCTGCGGTGCATCAACCTGCTCGAGCAGCCCAGCGGCGGCACCGTGCGCGTCGAAGGGATCGATGTCACCGACCCCGACTGCGACATCGACCAGGTGCGCAGCAGGATGGGGATGGTCTTCCAGCAGTTCAACCTGTTCTCGCACCTGACCGTTCTCGACAACTGCACCATCGCGCAACAGGTCGTCCACAAGCGGGCCAGGGCCCAGGCCGAGCAGGTCGCCCGCGCCAACCTCGAGAAGGTGGGGCTCGCAGACCGGGCCGACGCCTTCCCCGCGCAGCTCTCCGGAGGCCAGCAGCAGCGCGTCGCGATCGCCCGCGCCCTGTCGATGGAGCCGGATCTCATGCTGTTCGACGAGCCGACCTCGGCCCTCGACCCCGAGCTCGTCGGCGACGTGCTGGCCGTGATGCGACGGCTCGCGTCCGAAGGCATGACGATGATCGTGGTGACGCACGAGATGGCGTTCGCGCGAGAGGTTGCCGACCGCGTCATCTTCATGGATGGCGGTGTCATCGTCGAGGAGGGGCACCCCGACCGCGTCATCGGTGACCCACAGCACCATCGCACCCGTACCTTCCTCAAGCGGGTCCTCGACCCCACTCACGTCGACCCGGATGCAGACGTAGAACCCGGCGACGACCGGCGCACCCAGATCAAGGAGGCAGAGCTCAGCGCGCGGGCCGAGCCGCGCGTGTCGAGCGACTTGAGGGACCAGCGGTTCTGATGGCAGCCGGTGAGTTCGCCGTCGTCGGTGGCGGCCTGATCGGGCTGTTCAGCGCGCACCAGCTCCTCGAGCGAGGGTATGCCGTCACCGTCCTCGAAGCCGCAAGCGGGCTCGGCGGGGGTGCGGCTCGGGTCAACGGGGGCTGGGTCTGCCCCGCCCGCAGCGACCCGCTCCCGTCATGGGGCGTCGTCCGCGACGGGATGCGCTCGCTCATCTCGCCGGGAAGCGGCAGCTTCCTCCTGAGCGCGCGAGCGCTTCCGCGTGTGGCGGGCTACTTGGCGCGGTTCCTCAGCAGTTCGGGCGGGCGCACGTTCAGCCGGTCCTGGGACGAGCTCGACCTGCTCAACCGCCGCACGGCCGGGCTCGTCGACGAGCTGGTCGCGGCTCGGATCATCGACGACCTTCAGGATGAGGGGTTCCTCATGCTGCACCCGACCCGCGAGGAGGCGGAGGCCTCGCGGGCGTCCTTGCTCGCGGTCTCGCGGCGCGGCCTCTGCCCGGCGCCCGAACCGATCCTGGAGCGGCGGGCACTCCTGGAGCTCGAACCGGGTCTCGGCGACGCAGCCCAGTTCGGGTTCGTGCATCGGGGCGACCGGTGGCTGGACCCGTCACGGCTGGTGGATCGCCTCGGCGAGTCCCTGAGGTCACGGGGCGTGCGCATCCTCGAGGACATGGCGGTCCTGGCCGTGCGCCAGCGAGGCATGCAGGTCGAGCTGGCCACCCGCTCAGGCGTCGTCGATACTGCCCACGCCGTCATCGCCGCAGGCGCCTGGGCCGAGCCGCTGCTGCGGCCGCTGGGGATCCGCGGCTACGTGACCCCCGGCAAGGGCTACAGCTTCACGATCCACCCCGAGCACCCACCCACTCACGTGCTGCGGCTCGGTGAGACCCATGTCGGGGTGACCCCCATGGGCGGCCGGGCAAGGGTGGTCGGCATGGTCGAGCTCGACGGGACGCCGGAGGGCCTGCGCGCGGGGCGCATAGACGTCATGAAGCGCAAGGCGGCGCCCTACCTGACCGGAGTCGACTGGGACGCCAGCACCGACGAGCGCGTCGGGCCCCGCCCCATGACCCCCGACGGCAAGCCGCTCATCGGCTGCGCGCCGGGCGCGGACCGCGTCGTCGTGGCAACCGGCCACAACATGCTCGGGCTCAGCCTCGCTGCTCCCACAGCGTCGCTGGTGGCCGATCTCGTCGAACGCGGCTCAGCCGCAGCGGTTCCCGCCTTCGACCCGATGCGATTCACCCGTCGACGCCGCTAGGCCACCGAGGGCGCGTGTTCCTCATCCTCCTACCCGGACTGCGACGAGGGCGTCCCGGCCGAGACCAAAACCCTGCGCGGGGCTTCGGGCAACGGCCGGGACGCTTCCGTTGCATACCCGCGGCAGGGTGACTTCGAGCGGGGGCGTGAGCGGCTCGCGGCGGGCGACGTGCAGCCCAACGGGGACACCGTTTGCGCCCTCCCCAATGGTCGACCGGGCTGTTAGCTCTGCCTAGGTGAACGGGTAGGCAGGAAACAGGGCGCGACCGCGAGCGCGTCGTGAGTGGTGGGTTCTAGTACGAAGGGGCATCCAGCCACCTCAGATTTGGGGAGCTGGCCAGACGCCATAGGTCAATTCCCAGCGGCACAATGGAAATGAGGCCGAGCCCGCGCGCAAGGTCTTCACCGGCTCGGATTCCCCCCAGTCCGGCGCCAGATGGTCGGCCCGCCCTTTCCCCCCGGGGCGGGCCGACAGCGCGTCAACGACGCGAAAGCGCGCATTCGGGGGTGCGAGCACAACTAGCTGCGCGGCGGGCGTCATATGGCCACCTGATTCCGTGGGTACGCCATCCGTGCGGCATCTGTCCAGCGCAGTCACTTGATGCGATTCACGCCTGGTTCGCGCGCTCAGCCTGGACGCATGAGATAGGTGCGACGGTTGTCGGCGAGCACGAGGCGGATCGACAAGTCAATGGCGAACGCGGCCCAGACGGTCCAAGAACGTGCGTCCAGCACGGTCCGCGTGCTCGCGTCGAGGCGAGGATCTTGGGATGGCGGCACAGGCGACCAGTGCGGCGGCTTAGTAACCGGCGCCCCCGCCGTTGCCACCACCGCCACTGCCACCGCCGTAGACGATCACGAGAACAATCACCAGGACAGCGACTGCGACAAGTCCTGCGATCACCCATCGCCTGATTAGCACTCTGACCACCACTTTCCGATCGGGCGCCGGCTTGGGAGGGCGGGACCCACACAGGACGACGCACCGCGGCCAGCCACGGTTCAACAGGGGGCGTGACATCGTGGCGGACGGGTGCCCCAAGGGCCGCCTTCCCCTACTTGGCGTCCGGGCCTGTCAACACTCGTCGCCGTTCGTCAGCCGCTTGGTACCTTCCAAGCGAACAGCCTCTAGCAGGTCTTCCTTGAGTCCGAGGGCGCGCAGGACAGTCGGTGCGATCTGTCGCAGGGAAACAGGACATGCGAGGGTGCGGCCCCCCTTGCGGCCGGGTTCGATGATGACGAGCGGGACGTGCGTGTCTTCTGCACTCGCGCTGCCGTGATCGACCAGCTTCGCGTTCGTCGCGGCATAGACGACGCCGGCCATCGGCTGCACGACGATGTCGGGGATCCGGCTCGCGTTCCCGCCCAGCTGGCCGCCGAAGAGCCCGGCAACTGCAGGACCGCTTGTGACCGTCTGGGCCCCGACTGTCGCGGCGTTCGCCTCGAGCAGGGCCGCGACGTCGGCTGCGCGGCGCCGATCCTTGAGCCAGATGAGCGCCATCGTGTCCGCCGTCACCTGGGCGGTCAGCCCGGGCTCGACGGTGTTGATGAGCGGGGCGATGACGGACGGGTCCACCCACCGCAGCGTCGAGCGATCCACTGGGCTGTTCGCGTGCTTGGCAGTCAGGATGACCATCGTCGTGTTGGTCAGGCCGTTGGCCTCGATCCGGCTCAGCATGCGACCGAGAGCGCCGTCGACGTAGTCGAGAGCCTGAGCCATTCCTGGGGCCCTGCCGGTGAGCGGCCCGAGAGTGGTGATGGCCTGGGGGGTCGCGCCGGCGGCGTCGAGGTAGCCGGAGAACTTCTGGCCGATGTTCGGTGACTGGAAGTTCATGCCGAAGACGGCGGGAACGCCGACGGCGGCGGACCTGTCGTGCGTGAAGCCGTCGAGCTCGTTCAGCACCGCATCGACCTTGAGCTCGTCGTTCGCCATGATCTTCGCGATGTCAGACTTGGCCCCGTTGAACTCGGGCCCGTAGAAGTCGTCGATGCCCAGACCGGAGGGACCGGACAGGATCTCGTAGCTCGGGTGCTTGTCGGCCACCGCCGTGCGCAGCCCGGCCGCGTGCACCACCTCGTAGATCGTGTTCACCCTGAGGAACTGGTGCGGGTAGACGACGCTGCACCCGTGGATCGGATCGCGCGGCAGCTTGGCTGGGTTGATGTCAGCCACGCTGTCGCCCGCGTTGGCGTTGACGTTGATCGTCTGGTTGAACGGAACGAGCGCCCCTCGGGTGCTGCAGTCCGAACCGGCAGGCGACAGGTCGTTGTCCCAGGACACGTCGTAGTAGACGCCGGTCGAGCTGGGCGAGCCGCCTGTCGTCATCGCGAGGGTGCCCGGGAACGAGTCCGACGGTGTCTGCGCAGCCGCGTTCGAGTACCGACGCCCTCGCGCCAGTACCTCCGCCAGCGCGGAGGCGGGATGCGCGGCAACATAGTTCGTCAGATCGAAGTCATGGAACCCGTCGAGGCTGAGCAACAGCACGTGCTCGACCTTTGGGTTCATGGGCGTCAACGCCGAGCTGGTAGGGGCACTGATCAGTACTCCCGTTATCGGCGCCATCAGCACTGCCAGAACTCGCCACCCGATCGTGCGCACGGCTTCCCCTCCCGCGGCTGGAGAATCACCAACTTCAACACGTTAGCGCCGAAACGCCCGGGTTCGATACCTTTTCGCATACAGCCGTCCGTGCGCACGAACTCCCCCACAAGCGCCATCCCGCCGCGCCAAAGCGCCGAAGATGGGCGTGTGCCAGACGCGCCGCCGAGTCTTCGCCGGCTACTCGCTCAAGAAGCTCTTGATCGCCGTAGCCAGTGCTGAGCGGCCGGGGCCAGGATCGCCTCGCGATAGCACCCCCGGCCGGCCACGCCCTGGCGCAGGTCGGTCAGGAACCCCGAACCGGAGTCCATGGCCGCGAAGGCCGTGGTCAGTCGCCGTCAGGGCACCAGACTCGTGTCCACGCCAAGATCATGGCATCGCATTGCCGCGAGGCGCCTCCGCCGGCGTTCGTGCGTCACCGGATCTGCCTGCTACGCCGGTGAACCCGCACCGCGTCGGCGTCCGAACGCCCACGCCACCATGCGTGGGAACTCCTGGCGCCAGAAGGCGTCGCCATGTGATCCGGCCCTCTCGGTCTCGACGACGTCGGCGCCTGCGTCGCGGAACGCTGTTGCCCAGCGGGAGGCGTTGTCGCGGAAGAATGGCTCCTGAGTTCCGGCAAGAAAGTACGCCCTCGGCAGCGGGCTCGGCATCGTCACCGGCGGCTGGAAGCCTGCGCCCGGAGAGGCACAGAGCACCGCACCGTAGATCTCTGGATGCCCCAGTCCCAGGGCGAGCGCCAACTCGCCGCTCGCCGAGACCCCGTACGCCGCAGTGCGCGCGGCGGGTATCGCGAGCCCGAACCGCGACTGGGCCCAGGCGCGGACATCCTTGACGAAGAACGCCTCATGCGCGGCGAAGCGCTCCGGGTCGAAGCCGGGTGAGTACTCGTGGAGGCGCAGCGCCTCGTCAGCCACGCGGTGAACTCCGACGATCAACGTAGGAGGTACATCGGCCGCCTCGAGGTCCGGTCCCCACTCTGCGAGCAGCTCACCGTCGCCGGCGAACACGACCGCCTCGGGCGGATCCGGCGGGACGTAGACCGTGACCTGCCGCCCGCGGTCATAGTCGAACCTCTCGCTGACGAACTCGCCAGTAGCGGATGGCACTGTCACCACGTCCTCTCGTCACCGATCATGGTCCACCGCCGCGCGGCCGCAACCACCCCGGCACCCCTTCCAGCGCACCAGTCTCCTGAGCGATCCTTGTTACTCACACCGTGACCTGACACGTATGCGGCCTCGTCGACCTGAACCAGCCGCGTGACCACGTCGTTTTCCTTTCGTCGACGATCATCACGCGGCGCCCGCGTCTGGGGTTCAGCTATCCCCGGAGAAAGGGGAAATCGATTGCGAACACGGACACATCGGATGCACCAGTGCGCTTCAGTCCAAGACTCGTTGTGGTCGCGTCCCGAGACTGGTCAGCCTTGTGGCCAGGTTCACGTCTTGGGTCCGGACCCTTGGCGTGCGCGCATCCGACGCCGCCCCCGGTTCTGAGAGCGACTCGTGCGCGCCAGTGGTTACCAGCCTGCACTGGACGGGGTCCGTGGTGTAGCAATCCTCTTGGTCCTCGGACAGCACGCTCCCACCAGGCCGCTCATCGACGGGTTCGTCGGTGTGACCGTGTTCTTCTGCCTATCGGGGTACCTGATCACCAGCCTGTTGGTCCGCGAACTGCAAACCGGCACCATCGCTGTCCGGGCGTTCTATCGTCGGCGCGCGGCGCGTCTCTACCCGGCGTTGCTGACCGTCGCAGCAGTGACCGTCGTGGTGCTACTCGTAGGTCAGCACGAATTGAGTGTCGGGCAGGTTTTCGCGCCCGCTGGCGCTGCCGTCACCTATACGACGAGCCTCTTTGACTGGGCGGGCCACCCTTTCGCCACTCAGGACTACTTCAACTACACCTGGACGCTCTCCGTCGAAGAGCAGTTCTACCTGTTGTGGCCGTTCGCGCTGCTCTGGGGCTACCGTCGCAGCCCTCGACTCTTCGTCGCCCTCACCGCGTCGCTGATCTGGCTCACCCTGGCGATCGACCTCGTCCTTGGCCTCAGTCAACACATCCGCTTCGACCAGCACGAGTACGTCGGGACGGATACCAATGCGCTGCCGATCTTGGTCGGCTCATTGCTCGCCATTGTCGTTCACAACGGCTGGCTGCCACGGGCGAGAGGGCGTCTTGCACCTTTCGCGATGTTGGCTGTTGCCCTCCTGCCGGTTCTGGCATACCGCGACGACACCTATCACACGTCGTTGGTGACCGTGGCGGGGACCGTTCTGACGCTGGTGATGCTCACCGGTGTCGTGACGGATCCAGACTCGACAGCCGGATTGCTGCTGGGGAGCGCCCCACTGCGATGGCTTGGGGAGCGCGCGTACTCGATCTATCTCTGGAACGTCCTGGCGCGAATAGCGATACTCAACCTGTTCGGACATTCTCTGGTCGGTGACGTCGCCTGGGTCGCCCTGTTCGTCGTTCTGGCCGAGGCGAGCTTCAGATTCGTCGAGCGCCCGCTGCGCGCCAGGTTTGCACCCAGATCGGGCGCGTACCGCCAGCCGCCTCTCCTTGCGCCGCGGGCGTCCGCCGAGGCCACGGAGCGGCTCCCGGGCATCTAGACCGCCTCGGCGGTCTATGTCGGATCAGCAGGACTGGAGTGAGGTGGCCCCGGGACTCATCGACTCGAACGGCACGCGACATCGGACGTGTCAGAAGACTGCAAAGACCGACTTGCTGACAAAGAATCCGCGCCCAGACTGAGACGCCCAGCAGGACAGGCCTCGCTCCTCGCTGAGACAGAGAACTCCGTGTTTCAGCTTGTTCACAGTTCCGTATTCGAGTTTGGATGCCTTGGCGACGAGGTCGGCGGGCGACGGGTCGCCCCGACAAGCCCCCATTGTCGTGAGTGGCACCGAAAAGTCGATCTCGTTTGCGGCCCAGTCGACGTCGCAGTCAGCGGGCTTGTCAGGGGTCGCGAAGTCGCTCTTCTTCACGACACACGAGAGACTTTCGAACTCGTCCGTGCATTGGATATTGCCGCTGGGTGTGGCACCATGCCGAGTCGGCTCACGCTCATATCCTAGGCATTTCGGCCGAGCCGGCTGGAGTTCTGACCTCCGCGCGTCAGCCCATCGGCATCGTCTGGCCGGAAGGGATCGTCAGGCCTGGCAGCGCGTGGGGCGCGGCCACCAGGAGAACACCGAGGGCCAACAGGATGGCTGCCGTTGCATAGGTGAGACCGCGACGCCAAGGGAGTGTCTTCTCAACCGCGATCAGGGCGGCTACGAACGCCATCCAGGTAATGCTCATCACTCCCAGCGCGAACAGTGAGGCCATGAGAGCCCAACAACACCCGACACACCAGGCTCCGTTCCGCATGCCCATCCGCACGGCGCCTACGTGTCCCTCGCGCCACGAGCCAAGGAGCGTTCCCAGTGGGCTGCGGCACTTGGCCAGGCACACGTTCTTGAGCGGAGTGACCTCGTAGACAGCGGCCACCATGAGGGTCGCCGCGGCAACAGCGCGACCTGCGTGGTCCCAGCTGCGCGCATCACCGGAAATGGATGTGACCAGCACGCCCACGCCATACGCGACAAGTCCGGCGCCGGCCCACGTCAGGAGATAACCGCCGGTGAACAGCCACGGCGCCACGGGTGACCTCTCCCGGGTCACTCTCGCGTAGAGGGCGATCGTGGGCGCCACCGAGGGCAGCATCATCGCGGCCATCATCACGACCCAGATGACCAGGAACCACCCGAGGGTCCCCAAGCTCGTCCACGGTCCGGCATCCATGCCCTGCATCGCGCGTGCGGTCCAGATCCATCCGAGCGCGGCCACCACGAACAGGACGGCGACGAGGCCCAGCCGGGCGCGCGCGGCCGCATACGCAGGCGCCAGATCCGTGCTCTCGCGCGGCGCGGCGGACGATGCCATCGGGGTCAGGCAGCCCAGGAGAACTCGGACGTCGACAACCCGGTCTTGCCCTCGTAGGAGATCCCGAAGGCGTTGATGTTGGTGCGCTTCGCCTCTGCCATGGTCAGATCCGATGCGACGGGGTGGCCCATCCCGCTGAAACGCACCGGTTCGCCGGTTTCCACTCCGAGCGGGACGATGTCCTCGATCTCGAAGTCGATGGCGTCCCCGACCCGGACGCTGTGGACCAAGCCGTCGTCCCTCACCTCGATCGTGGCGCGCTCCACGCCGACGACCTGACCGACGAGTGGTGCGAGCGCACCCATCGGCCCACCCAGCTCGCCTCCGAACACCTTGACGAGCTTGTCGAACTGATCATCGCTGGCCTCGTCGTCGACGTAGACACCCAGCCGCCAGTTGCCCTCGGTCATCACCTTCGGGGTGTCGGCGACTAGGACGACTCTCCGTCCAGAGATGTCCGTGCCCTCGACCTTTCCCTCGCGGATGTTGAAGGCGAGGGTGACCCGGCAATAGTCGTACGTGGCGCCATGGTCCAAGGAGAGATTGCAGGGACACATCAGTTCGCATGAGCAGGTCTCGACGTAGCTGCCGGTCAGATTCCAAGCCATCGCGGCGCTCCTTCCTCAGTCTTTCCAGTCTCGCCACGGCGCTGGGAGCCGTCAATGGTCCGAACGGCGACCACACACTGCCACCTTGCCGACGGTGCCCACGGAGCGTCTACTGGCAGGAACGAGCGTCCGCGCTCCTGGGCACTCGGTAGCCAAGGGAGGCGAAATGTCAGATGACGAGTTGAGGGCGGCTGCACAACGCTTCTTCGAGGAGGTCTGGAACAAGGGCAACGTCGCCGAGGCCGAGGCCTTCCTGGCCCCGGGGTTCGTCAGTCACAACACCTTCGACGTCCAGGTCACCGGGCCGCGCGAGTACGGCGCCGCGGTCACCCACTACCGGGAAGCCTTCCCGGACCTGCACACCACTCTCGAGGAGGTGCTGGTCGACGGCGACCGGGTCGTGGTCCGCGGCACCGACCGGGGAACCCATCGTGGCGCCTTCATGGGGGTCCCGGCCTCGGGTCACGAGGTCACGACCACGTGGATCGAGATCTTCCGGATGGAGGACGGCAAGGCTGCTGAGGGCTGGCTCGAGTCGGACTCTGCGGCCCTGCGCAACCAGCTCGTCGCCGAGACCGGCTGACCCACTGCGCCCCTTCTCAGGAGGCAGGGCGAGGGTGAGAATGGGCAGGTGTTCATCACCCCTGTGAGCGAGGACGATGCGGTCGGCGACCTCGCCCAGTACTACCGGAGTCAACGTGCCGCCTGGGGCTTCCTGCCGAACTACGCCGCAGCCTTCTCGACCCGACCTGACGTCGCGCAAGCCTGGAACGTGCTCAACGCGGCCATCCGGGACGGCATGGATCGGCGCCGGTTCGAGATCTCGACCATTGCCGCCGCCCGAGCGCTGCGGTCGACCTACTGCACTGCAGCCCACTCGAAGTTCCTGAGGGACGTGTGCGGTGACGAGAGCACGATGCAGTCCATCGCCGAGCAGCCCGACGGGGCCGCGCTCGGTCCTCAGGACCGTGCTGTCTACGAGTTCGCCGCGAAGGTCGCCGGCGACGCGGCCTCGGTCGAGGCCCAGGACGTGGACCGACTCCGAGCCGCTGGTCTCACCGACCCTGAGATCGCGGATGTCGTCTTCGCCGCTTCGGCTCGCTGCTTCTTCACCGCGGTGCTGGACGGGCTCGGCGCTCAGCTCGACATCCAGACTGCAGAGACGTTCCCGGACGAGCTCCTGACCTCCATGATCGTCGGCCGCCCCGTCGCACAGAGCGGCTAGACCTCGACTGTCACTCCGAGCCTCCGTCGAGCTCTACAGCGGCCCCTTCGAGGACGGGTTCCACCACGTGGGTGACTGGGTTCCCCAACGACTCGTGACGGCGACCGGCCCGAATCCACTGTCACGGTGAGCGAGGCTCTCCCCGACCCAGAGTCCCCGACTCATTGACCCTAGCTTCGGGCCATCTGGTCGAAGTCGACGTGGGGTGTTGATCGCTGACGAGCAGCCCGACCGGGGAGAAGGTCGCGCATACGGCATACATGAGCCTGATCTGTCGCACACTGACCCCATGGGGGATCGCAGCAGTCAGGCGCTGGCCCGGCCCTTGGTGCCGGTCGCCGCAGCAGGAGCGCTCATACTCGCCCTGGCCGGATGCGGCACCGCGGGCACGGCCGCTCGTGCAGGGGCGTCGCCGGGAGCGCCGACGGACCCCTCCACGCGTGCCGCGTACGGCTGGTTCGCGCATGCCGGCACCTCCACGGGAGACATCGGCGGCGCCGGTGGCGAGCACGGGGTTCCGGGCCCTTTCGACGCGGTCGAGCGCGCTGACCTGCGTCTGCCAGCCCACGCCGACGTGCGCCAGGTCTCGACCCAGACGTTCACGGGCTACGCCGAGAGCTATCTCTTCGTCTTTCGGCTCCCCGATGCCGACGCAGTCGCCTTCTGCGATCAGGGCGGTCTCGGCGGAGCGCGCCTGGCACCGAACATCTCGGGAGAGATCGCCGAGGGGCTTGGTCATCCGGCGGTCACGACACGATCACGCTGGTGCGCGAGCCCTGCCCCGACCGACCCGCGCTGGTCCCGGTGCGCGGTCATCGTCCCCGGCGCGCCGGGTGCGCCGGCGATGGTGCACCTCCTGCTGCGGCGGGCTCCCTGACGTCAGGGCGAGGCGCTGACGCTTGCCTGCGCCCCGCGCGGACCTCGAGAGCCGGCGTCGCTCGGGTTACTCGTCAGCTGAGCGAGCGGAGCGCGTCCACGGGCCGTCGTGATGATCTCGACTCGCCCGAAGGCATACGAAGCCAGTTCGCCTCGCCCGGGGAACATCTCAGTCAGGCACTGCGGTCGCTGCGGGCCGCCAGGGCTCGTGCTCATGCGAGAGCCAGACCTCGTCGGGGGCCAGCCCCCGGATCAGCCGCTGGCCTTCGGTGCGCGGGTGGTCGAGCTCGTCGAAGAAGACGGCGGTGTCACCCGCGATGACGACCGACCTGCCGCCCGTCTCGACGACCACGACCTGCGAGCCTCGCGTGTGGCCGGGCGTCGAGACGAGCCGGACGCCCGGCAGCAGCTCATGCGTGCCGTCGACAGGCACGTAGTGGATTCCGGGTGCCTCGACCCACTCGCGGATCGTGTAGTCCTCCAGGCCGCGCGCGTCATCCAGCTCCGTGCGCTGGACGTAGACGGGCTTGCCGGTGAAGAGGTGGTTGCCGCCACAGTGGTCAAAGTGCAGATGCGTGTTGACGACGATGTCGATCGCGGCCAGGTCGAAGCCTGCCTGCTCGCTCAGTGGCTGGATCCGAGGGTCCATGTCGTCGACCGCGGGATGCAGCTGCGTCATGCCCGTATCGACCAACACCCGGCCCTCGGGATGGTCGATCACGTGCACGTAGACCGGCATCCGCTCACCCTCGGCGAGCAGATCCGCGACGAGCACCGGTGTGACGGTCGGCGTCGAGCCCTCGTCGCCGCGCCCCTCACGCTTCTCAGTTCGTGAATCACCCATGGAGGAGAGTGTGCGGCAGACAGGCCTGCTCGCGGTGGCCTAGCTCGTGGGGTGCCAGGCGGGCGCGACGTCGCGGTAGTACGACCTGCCGGCCAGCCTGCTGAGCAGGAAGGTCACCGGCGCGGGAATGGTCGCCCGGAGGTAGGTGCGCTCCTCGTCTGCCATCCCGTCCTGGACCCAGGCCATGAACCGGCCCGACTCGGCGAGGGATGGGGGACGCAGCCGCTTCTCGACAGCCTTCCACTCGGGCGTCTCGAGGTGCGGCAGCAGGAGCGGCTCGAGGTCGTTCTCCTCGTGGCGCAGGTGCCTCTCGACGACCTCGTTCGCTCCGACGATGGCGTCCTTCGCGGCATGGGCGTCGCCGGCTGAGCCGGTCGAGCCGTAGGTGTCCATCGCCGTGCGCGCACCGGCGAGCGCGTCCGCCATGGCCTGGTGCTCGGTCTCCATGACCTCGACGAGCTCCGTGGCCCCGTCCACCCTGGCCAGGAACGGGAAGACGTGGGTGTCCTCCCCTTCGTGGTGGTGCTTGAGCTGCTCGTGGAGCTGGGCGTAGGCGACCTGAAGCTGCCTGGCGCGGGCCCGGTCACCGTCCGGCGCTGCGGCGAGCGCAGACTCGAAGCGAGCAAGGTCGCGACGCACCGCCGCGTGGATGACGCGGTTCATCGTCATGGGGCCTGTCATGCCGAGACGATATCGATCCGGGCCCGAGGCGGGGCCGGAATCGGCGCAGTCCGATTCGCGAGATCCCGGCGACCCCACCCTCCTCGACAGCAACGCGTCGCGCGCAAGAAGCCGTCCGGCTATCCGGTGAAGTCCGACTCGCTCATCCCGTCGGCGTGACCGGCCGGCCACTGGACCAGCTCGATGCGATACCCGTCGGGGTCCGTGATCCACGACGTCCGGAAGTCGTCGGATCCGTCTGGGGAGCTGGGCGATTCAGCCGTGAGTCCGTTGGCGGCGAGGTCGGCGATCGTGGCAGTCATGGAGTCGACCGTGATGACGAGGTGGTTGAGACCTCGCGGACTGATCTCGCCATCGTCGGGGTTGTGGACGAGCTCGAGGGCCACGAACTCGTCGCCGGGGAGCTTGAGCATCGTCAGGCTGCCGAACTCGGTCTCGGGCACGGTGCCGACGACCGTGTAGCCGAGCGCGCCGTAGAACGTGAGCGAACGCTCCAGCTCCGCAACCCGAAGCCCGACGTGCAGCGTCCTCATTCGGCAGGCCCTTCGGCCCGACTGGCCTCGAGAAGTCTCTTGAGCGCCTGGAGGTCCTTGAGATTGGCGCGTCGCATGGCCCGAGCCATGACCGGGACCGCGAGCTGGCCGAAACCAGACGGCTCGCCCTGGTTGCGCAGGGTCATCCTCGTTCCACCGCCTGCCGTGTCAGCCCACGCGTACGTCGTCCGCATCGGGAACGGGCCTTCAGCCGTGCTCATCACGAAGCGCTCGCCGTCCACCAGCTCACGCACCTCGTAGGTGTACGCGATCCGCCGCCCGAGGAAGTGCGCGACGAAGGCGATGCGCGACCCGACGACGGCTGGCGGTGGCGTCTCCCACGTGACGGAGCTGATGTTCACGTACCAGCGCGGAGCGTTCTCGGGATCGGAGGCGAAGGCCGCGACCCGGTCGCGCCGAACATCGATCTCGATGGAGGTCTCCACATCGACTGCCATCGTCCAACCCTACGGGGCCGTACGCGTTCGGTCGGCTCCCACGGACCAGCCCGGCTCTCTCGAGCGCGCATGCCCGACGGCGACGAACGGCATACACAGTGGGTATGAAGGAGGCAAACACCGCCGGCCAAGCCCGCGGTCACAGCGCGACGGCCGGAGACCTCTGGCACGCAACACACGCGTAGGGCAACAGCTCGAGGTCCGGCCGTCGGCCTGTCACGACGACCCTCACGACACGACCCCACGCGGCACGCCTACGCTGCTGCCCTCGACCGACCCATGAGGAGAACCGTGCTGGCCAAGTTTCCGGGACGCTGCACCCGTTGCCAGGAGCCCATTCGAGCCGGAGACGAGATCGTCGGCGCCGGCAGCAAGAGCAACGCCTGGTTGCACGCGAACTGCGGCACCGAGCTCGCGCTCCCGGGCCTGACGACACAGGCTGCGACGTCCTCGGCGCCGCGCGCCAGGACGGCAACCAGGGCGCGAGCTCCCAAGGCGCAGATGGTCGCCCCCGAGGGCGCCACGTTCGTCTACACCGACGGCGCCTGCTCCGGCAACCCCGGCCCGGGCGGATGGGCCTGGGCGATCGACCGCGACCGATTCGCTTCTGGCGCAGAGCGACCCAGCACCAACCAGCGCATGGAGATCCGGGCAGCGCTCGAGGCCGTCACCGCGATCAGTGGGCCGCTCGTCGTCGTGAGTGACTCGACGTACGTCGTCAACTGCTTCCGCGACCAGTGGTGGGACGGCTGGCTCAAGCGCGACTGGACCAACTCCCAGAAGAAGCCGGTCGCCAACCGGGACCTGTGGGAACCGCTGGTCCTCGCGGTCAGGGATCGCGGCGACGTCGCCTTCCAGTGGGTCAAGGGTCACTCCGGTCACGAGATGAACGACCTCGTCGACCAGCTCGCGGTGGCGGCCAGCCTCGGCCGCGACTGACGGGCTCGTCTGCGGCGCTGGGCGAAGCGAGGACAGCACCGGCGCGACCGGTTGACGGACTGGAGAATTGCCTGCGCCTTAGTCGGTTCGGGGCGCCAGGTCTTGAGTACCCACGACCATGGACACCCCGAGACCCACGTCGAGAGGATGACGCTCGCCACGCTCGGCCAGAGCGTCGCGACAACGACAAAAGGGGAGATGCTGTGAACGTATTCAGCGGTTCACGCAAGGGCCTGATGGCCAAGGGGCTCATTCTGCTGCTAGCGGTCCCCGCAGCAGCCGTCGTGACTGCACCCTCGAGCTACGCCTACTGCACCGACGTGGGCAACGTCTACTACACGACGAGCCAGTCGCCCACGTATCGCGGTGACTACAACACCCGCACCTACGGAAAGAGCGGGGGCACCCTGACGATCGCCCTCGGCGAGTCGGTCACCACCGGTGGGTCGATCACCGGCACGACCTCGGCCGAGGCCGGCGTCATCTTCGCCAAGGCCAGCGTGTCGGTGGGTGTCACCATCAAGAAGGACTGGACGAGCTCGGTGACCCGCTCCTACTCCTGGAAGGTGCCCTCGACGCAGTCGACCGGTTGGATCGAGGCGGGACACCACGCGTACAAGGTGACCTACACGAAGAAGACCGTCGTCCCCCCGTGCACCCTTCGCACCGACAAGACGGGGACCATCGTCGGTAATACCAGCGCCATCGAGTTCACCCACTCCTGAGTCGCGCCCGTGAACCTGACATGCTTCTCCGCTGCAGCCCCGGCCGGCATGACCGGGGCTGCAGTGCCGTCACCGCGCAGCGACCGGGCCCGGTCCCACGGCAAGTTGGCCGCCGGCCTGCTCGCCGGAATCCTCGTCGCCGCGACCGCCGCCTGCTCGAGCGCGACTGTCGCACCTGCTGATTCGCCGGCGCCTCGTCCCTCCAGCTCGGAGCAGGTCAACGCTCCCACGGATCCGACTCCCAGCCAGACCACGCCGTCCCGCACCCCTGCGGGCAACGCGGCCAACGCGGCCAACGCGGCCATCACCGACCCGATGCAGGACCTGGAAGCCAAGCACGGCAACGTCGTCGGCACGAAGCCGCTGCTGTCGGAACGCGGCCGCGGCGGCGCCACCTACACCCTGACGGGGCCCGGCAGCACCGACGCCTTCGTCACCGTGAGCTGCCCGGGGCCGGGGCGCTTCACCGTCACCGGCGACGGCGAGGTGCTCATCGGGAGCGTCTGCACCGGCTCGGCCACGGCAGACATCCGGCTGCCGCTGTCGAGCATCGGCACCACCATCGCCGTCCAGGCGCCGGGACCGTTCTGGGCTGTGATCGCGCCCGCCACCTCGTGAGGTCCGGTCGCTGGGCACGCATCCAGCGACCGGACGGGCGACCTTGACCCCAAGGGCAGTTCGGCTTGCGATGCACGTTGCACGCCTGCCGATCCTGACGGACCTGGGCGTGTCAACCAGACGCGGCTCAGCCCTTCGCAGCGGCGGACGTGTCGACGCAGAGGACTCCCCTGTGGCCGTCCTGGTCGGCGATCACGGTGAGCGATGGTGCGTCGCTGTCATCGACGACGGTGCCACCCGCAGCGAGGACGGCGGCGAGCCGTTGTTCGACCGCCTCCGGGGCCACACAGACCTCCACGTGGAACCGCTGACGCGACGTCTCGGGTTCGGCGAGGTCTCCGAACCACAGATTCGGTACGCGTGCGGTGCCGTCCCGCACCTCGTCGCTCGGTGTCCCACGCCTCTGAGACTCGGCGCTGCCGGTCAGCAACGCAGCCCACACGGGGGCGATGGTCGCGGATTGCGCTGTGTCCAGGCCCAGCTCGATCTCGCTGACCGAGCCGGGATCTGCGGCGACTCCGTGGTCGGCGGCGATCTCGGTGATCCGTCGGGCGAGGTCGACGTCCTGCTGGGTCACCCACTCGACGACGTACTCGGTGCCCTCGTCGTCGCGGTAGATGGCGTCGTCGCTGACCAGCTCGAGGTCCACGTAGCCCTTGCCGAGCACCACACGCGGGTGATGGCCGATCGAGTCGCCCGCCTCGGCCACTGCAGCGACGAACCGTGCCCCGGCGCCGAAGCTGTCGACCCTGAAGCGGGCGTGCAGGCCCTGGGCCAGCTTGCGCCAGTCGGTCAGGTCGGCCTCGGCGATCTGCTCGCCCCTCAGCATCTCCATGACGGGACGCCATCCCTGATCGAGCCGCCGCGGGCGGGAGCCGACTCGGTAGCGTGCGCTGCATGCCCATCAAACTCGAGAACGTCGGGATCGCCGTCCGCGACCTCGAAGCGACGATCGCGTTCTTCACCGATCTGGGGCTCACCGTCCTGGGCCGTGACACAGTCAGTGGCGAGTGGACCGACACGGCAGTCGGCCTCGACGGCAACCACGCCAGGATCGCCATGCTCCAGACGCCCGACGGCAACGGCCGCCTCGAGCTGTTCGAGTACATCCACCCGGACGCCATCGAGACCGAGCCCACCCTGCCCAACGAGATCGGCATGCACCGCGTGGCCTTCTCGGTCGACGACATCGACGAAGCCCTCGCGATCGCGGCGAAGCACGGCTGCCACCCGCTGCGCGGCGTCGCCACCTACGAGGACATCTACAAGCTCACCTACGTACGCGGACCCAGCGGGATCCTCGTGATGCTCGCCGAAGAGCTCAAGAAGAACCGACCCTGACCGGCGGCCCACCGACGACACTCGACGGTATGGACACGCAAGGCCCGGACGCCGTCGACTGGCTGCTCGAGTGTGACGAGCCGGCCGTCCGCCTGCTCACCCGTCGGCACCTTCTCGGCGAGGCCACTGACGACGACCGCGCCGACGTGCTCGAAGGGCCGGCCGGGTCAGCGCTGCTCTCGGGACAGGACAAGGACGGCGGGTTCGGCGACGACCCCTACCGCAAGTGGACCGGTGCGCACTGGCGGCTCGTCGCCCTCGCCGAGCTGGAGGCCCCGGCCGACGATGCGCGCGTGGCCGCCATGGCCGAGCACGTTCTCGAGTGGATCAGCGCCGACCTGAGCGCTCGCCACCGGGTCGTCGACGGCCTGCCACGAGTGCACGCCAGCATCCACGGCAACGCGCTCGGTGCCTGCACTCGTCTCGGCCTCGCCCACGACCCGCGCACCCAGGAGCTGGCCGAGGCCCTCCTCTCGTGGCAGTGGCCGGACGGCGGCTGGAACTGCCGCACCAAGGCGGGCGGGCACCGCTCCTCGTTCCACGAGTCGCATCGCGGGGCGTGGGGACTCCACGAGTACGCGCAGGCCACCGGCCACGAGGACGCAGCCTTCGCCGCCGACCGCACCGCCGAGCTGTTCCTCGAGCACCGGGTCTTCCGGGTGTCAGGCACCGGCGAACCGATCAACTCACGCTGGATGAAGCTCGTCTACCCGTCGTACTGGCACTACGACGTGCTCTCCGGCCTCACGGTGCTCGCGGTCCTCGGGCGCGCCACCGACCCGCGGGCGGCGGACGCGCTCGACCACCTGGAGGCGCAGCGTCGACCCGACGGCCGCTGGCAGCCGCAGGGCCGGTGGTGGCGCGCCCCGACGAGCCCGGCCAGCGCGGACGTCGTCGACTGGGGCCAGCCCGGCAGGCCGAGCCCGTGGCTCACCCTCACGGCCCTGCGCGCGCTCAGGGCAGCGGGACGATGAAGACCTGAGCCGCCGCGGACCGCCAGCGAACCCACTCCGTCAGGGCTTGGGAGTGGGTTCGCCGCCGTCCCCCAGGTCAGGGGCAGACCTCGGGACCAGCCGGCTCCCCGCGGGGACGGGGAAGGGGAATCCGAGGTTGGCCAGCCGGCCGCGTACCTGGTTCTGGGCCTGGCAGTTGGAGACGCAGTCGGTGGGCGGGTTTGCCACCTCGGTGGCGTCGCCCCCGGTCACGAAGCCCATCCGACCGCCGCTCGCGACGTCCCACACGGAGACCCCGCCACAGTGCCTGACGCTCGGAGTCACACCGGGGTGGCGGTGTTGCAGGCCGGGTTCGGCACCCGATCCCCCACCTGCGCACCCGAGCCGAGGAACTGGCCCACCCGGGCGCGGAAGTTCGCGTTGTCGAAGTAGAACGGCGTCAGGCCGGCCGTCGTCGACGTGGCCAGGGTGTGGGTGATGCGAGTGGTCGTGCCGTCACCGCGCTTCGGCTCCATCTGGAAGATGCCGCCCTGGGCGCAGTCCTTGGCCGACAAGGTCATCGAGAGTCCCGGGCCGGTGCGCTGGAGCGAGAGTGACTCGCCGTCCAGCTCGACGGAGACGGCACTGTTCAGCACGAGCCCCCGGTGGTCGGGCACCTTGCTCGCGAAGACCGGGGTGAACCTCCCGCCCGTCATGTCGAGCTCGTTCGGGGCGCCGGTGAACGCCTGGTTGAGAACGGCGAAATCGACTGAGCGGACGTCGAACTGGGCGTACCTGTCGCACACGGCGAAGGTGCCGCCGAGCTGATCCTTCTCCCGGACGCGCGCAGCGGGCCATCGGACATTGCTACTAGATCCACAGAACCCACCACGGACGACTCGCGTGCACGGTAGGGAACGGCGCGGCATACGTACGCGTTGAACAGAGTTCGTTCGATTTCAGCGTTGGAGGACCGCGTGCCCGCATCCAGTCCCGTCATCTCGCCCCTCCCGTCGCTGACAACGCAGGCCGACCGTCTCATCACCCTCGGAGTGCACGACCTCGCCGGTATGCCGGCAGGCGAGCTCCGCTCGCTCGTCACCGAGGAGTTCCCTTCCACGTCAACCGATCTCCTCGTTCTGCCCGAGAGTGTCGTCCCTGCCTCGGCGCTCGCGCCGCTGCTGCGACTCGATGACCGCGAGGGCTTCGTCGTCGAGGACATGACGGACGTGGACGCGTTCGCTCCCATCGAGGGGGTCGACCTGCCCGGCGGCGCGGGTTACGTCGTCCACGGAGTCGAGCGCGGCGACGAGATGAGCAACTGGAGCCCGGACGAGGCGCTGCTGAGCATCGCCGGCGCCGGGCGCACGCCACTCACCCTCACCGAGGGGATCCACTGGGCCCTGCAGGTGCCGGAGGTCATCGAGCGCAACCACTGCTTCATGACGATCGGATCGCGCCTCCGCAAGACCGGGGGCCGTCTGGACGCACGCACGCCGGCTCTCTGGATCAGCAACGGGACCGGGCGCGACGGGCGTGCGCGACGTGGCGCGCCCAAGCTCGGCTGGTGCTGGGCCGGAAACCGGCACACCTGGCTCGGGTTCGCCTCCGCTGCGGGGCGACGCGCCATCTGACTCGCGGCCGCTGCGTCCTCGTCGGCGAACGACGAGGCTCGAGCGACTGTCGAAACGCCGCCGTCCTGTTCGATGGAAGGGTGAGGGTCCTCGCTGGTAGGGCCTACCGACAGAGAGGAACCACCACCATGTCCGACGTCATCGCGATCATGTCCATGTCGCTCGACGGCTACGTCGCCGGCCCCGACGGTGACGTGATGGGAGTGTTCGCGTGGTACTTCGGCTCCGGTGACGTCGAGGTCGAGGCGGGCGGCTCGGACCCCATGACGTTCACGATGTCCGAGCCGAGCGCCCAACACTTCCGCGAGCTGACGTCAGGGCTCGGCGCGCTGATCACCGGACGCCGCACGTTCGAGACCGCGCAGGGCTGGGGCGGCAACCACGCGTGGGGTCCGGCCTTCGTCCTCGCCCACGAGGTCCCCGACGGCTGGCCGCGACCCGACTCGACGGTCCACTTCGTCACCGACGGCATCGAGAGCGCGGTCCGGCAGGCCAAGGACGCCGCGGGTGGGAAGGCCGTCGCCGTCCACGGCGCCGACACCATCCAGCAGTGCCTCAACGCCGGCCTGCTCGACCACCTCCAGGTCGACGTGGCAGCCATCCTGCTGGGCGGCGGGGTGCGGCTCTTCGACCACCTCGACAACGTGCCGGCCTCCCTCGGCAACCCGACCGTCGTCGAGGGAGTCGGCGTGACACACCTGCGCTACCCGGTGCGCAAGGCCTAGCCCTAGGGCCAGTCGGCCGTGAGGTAGGCGACCACCAGGACGAGCAGCGAGGCCCCCACCAGCAGAGCGCCGATCTGCATCTCGCGGCTCCGTCGCGCCTCGACGTCGCGGCCGGCGCTGTCGGGTCCGGTGAGCGACCCCCAGACCATCAGGCCGATCCCGACCGCGAGCAGCACGCCGACAGCCGTCCAGAAGTACGTCATCGAGATGGGTCAGATCGGCATCTCGACGAACGGTGACGCGTACTCGTCGTCGCCGGACAGCTCATGTTCGGCTGCCTCCGGCGAGATCCGGGTGCGCTCGGCCTCGAGCAGCATGCCCAGCAGCCTCACGTCACCCGCCGTCGGTATGCCGGCGACCTCGTCGTGCGCCAGCACCCACGAGACCGCCGCCGTGATCGCGTCCTGCTGCTGGAGGGGTTCGTACCAGGTCGTGTGCGTCTGGTCAGCGCCTTGTGGCCAGTTGCGTCGCGACACCGTCTTGATCGTCATCAGTCCCGCGTCCTGGCGGCGGGTCTCGTCGACCAACGCGAGGTATGCCGTCCGGTAGGTGTCATCGCGCCACAGCACCGGGTTGAGCGGGGTCAGCACGGTGACGAACGGGTAGCGTCGCAGCGCCTCAAGGTGAGTCTGCGCGGCCTCTTCTCCGTGGCCGGTCACGCCGATGGCGCCCACGAGCCCTTCATCCACGGCACGCATCGCAGCCTCGAGCGCCCCGTCTCGCCCGGTGGCCCGGTCAAGCTCCCCGAGATCGCCGATCGCGTGGAGCTGCAGCAGGTCGACCCGGTCGGTCTGGAGCCGCTCGAGCGAGGCGTTGATCTCGCGCCAGGCGGACTCGCGGTCACGACGACCGGTCTTGGTCGCCAGGAAGATCTGGTCGCGGATCTGCGGCATCCACGGCCCCAGCCGCAGCTCCGCGTCGCCGTAGCTCGCGGCCACATCGAAGTGGTTGATACCGCCGTCGAGAGCCTCCTGGATCGAGGCATCTGCGACGTCCTGCGTCACCTCGGCCAGAGCCGCTGCGCCGTAGATGAGCACCGAGCTCTGGTGCCCCAGCCGGCCGAGCCTTCGCTTCTCCATAGCCTCCACCTTCGGCCACGGGGCCCTGCCTGAGCAACCCCGGCCGGCGCCTCTGCCGGTCCCCTGGTCACCGCGTTCGCCCTTCTCTGGCTGCTCGTGCGGCCGGCCGGCGACCTCGGCCAGTTCATCGGCCAGCTCATCGGGGCCGAGGGCGAGCTGCTGCTCTCGGTGGGTCTCGTCCTCATCAGCACGCTCCGGTGGGTGGAACAGTTCTTCGACGGGGTCGACAAGGCCGCCGTCTGGCACCGCCGGGTCGCCCTCGTCGTCACGATCCTCATCGGGGTGCACATCGCCACGACGCGCTCCAGCGGGACCTCGTCCGCGCCGGGGTCCGTGCGGCCAACGTGCACCGCGAGTTCTACAACTTGCGGTGATCCCGCTGTCGCAGGTGTCCGTCGAAACCGATCACTGGTTGCGCCGTCGTGCCTGCGGGTAGGTCTCGGAGGACCAGCACATCGAGCGAAGGAGTGAAACATGTCGGATGACGCCAAGGCCGCCAAGGAGCTCGTGGAGACGCTGAAGGACGGCGAGCGCGGATTCGCCTCAGCCGCAGACAAGCTGCGTAATGACGACCGTCCGGAGTGGGCAACGACGCTGCAGCGGCTGTCAGAGCAGCGTGCAGGCTTCCACCGCGAGATCGTCGCGATGGGGCACGAGTACGGCGACGACGTCGACAAGAGCGGATCGGCCACCGCAGCCGTGCACCGCGGCTGGATCGCCCTCAAGGACGCCCTCACCGGCGACGACGCGGGCAGTGTGCTCGGCGCCGCCGTCACGGGTGAGGACCACGCGGTGACGGAGTACGAGAAGGCCCTGAAGCAGGACCTCAGCGCCGGCTTCCGCGAGGTCGTCTCCCGTCAGCACGCCGCCGTCGTCGCGGCCCGCGACGAGGTCAAGGCCCTTCAGGTCGCAGACTGACCGACGGCGCTGCCGTCTGAGCGGTCGCACGCAGAGCCTTCGAGCCGGTCAGCTCCTCAGGGGAGCTGGCCGGCTCGTGCGTGCACGCCGAGAAGCTGGGCGACTCAGCGCAGCTGCAATGTCGCGATCTTGTTGGCGGACATCATCGTGAACCAGGGGTCACCATTGGCGGCCACGACGATGTCGAAGGGCTGGCTGCCCTTGACGGCCTTGGACTCCGTGATGGCCCCGGCGTTCGTGATCTTGGCGATGTTGCCCTTCGTGTTCTGCGTGAACCACATCGACCCGTCAGGTGACGCGGCGATCGCCTGCGGACCCTGGTCGGTCAGCGGGAAGATCGTGGTGGTACCGGTCGCCGGGTCGAGCCTGCCGACTGCCTGCGGCGTGAACCTGGCCGTGAACCAGATCTGCCCGTCGGTGGCCACGGCGATGCCGCGGGCCGCCGCGTTCAGCTGGGTGAGGGTCACCGCCATCGTCGCGGCGTCGATGCGACCGACGGTGCCGGTGCCGGACCCGTTGCTCTCGGGCTGGGTGAACCACGCGTTGCCTGCCTGGTCGACGGCGACGTCGCCCGGATCGGTGACAGGAACGCTGCTGAACTGGCCGGTCGCGATCCGGTAGCGCCAGATCGCGTCGTTGTTGAAGTCCGTGATCCAGATGCTGTCGCCGCCGATGGCGAGGGTGCCACCGAGCGCGCTGGTGTTGGGCATCGGCACTGGGGCGAGGAAGCTGAGCGTCGCGGTGTCGAAGCGCAGCAGGACCGGGTCGTTCGACGTGAGGTACAGGATCGAGCCGGGCCCTTGAGCCACATCGGTGAGGATGCACGAGTTGCAGTTCGCGAGGAACTCGGTCACCGCCCCGGACGGGGTTGTGCGTGCGAGCGTAGGCGGCGCATTCGTGAACTCGGTGCCCTCGGTGAACCAGACGTTCCCGTCCGAGCCGTTCGTGACGGCCCTCGGCTGGCTGTTCGCCGTCGGCACCTTGAACTGCTTCAACGCCCCGATCGGCGCGGCCAACGCCGCCGTCGTCAGGGACCACATGAGACCACCGGCCAGAGCTGCTGCCGTCCATCGTCCACGTCGTCGCCTCATCGCCATCACCTCTGCCGGGCCGCACGGGGTTCGGCGCACGCCTGCGGCCGACGGCGGAGCCCGGGCGGCCGCAGGGAACGTGCTGGGGAGCGAGACCGCCTTCATCCGAAGACGCTCCCAGGTTCTAGCGGGTTCAGCGGGTCAAGCCGGTTCAGCCGCAGGCTCACGGTGCGGGCGCAACGCCTCGTCCTGCTTCACCGGGCCCTGACGCGGTCACCCGAGACTCCGCTCACGGATATCGCCGAAACGCGGACACGCTTCGCATGTCGACGCACACTTCCCTAGGAGTACAGGGAACCCACAGGGAAGAACAATCATGAGCGACATCACGCAGCAGTACCCCGCGCCCGACGGCGCGGTGCCACCGCCCTCGACCTGGGCGCCGCCGCAGGGTCCCGCGTTCGCCGGGCAGCAGCAGCCGGAGGCTTCCACCAAGAAGATGGGCAAGGGCAAGAAGATCGGCCTCTGGACCGGCGGCATCGTCGTCGCCTTGATCGCGATCGGGTCGATGGGCAACGACCCGAAGACAGCCCCCACCGCCGCGCCCGCCGTGAGCTCGAGCCCAGCAGGCGTCGCCTCCCAGTCCGCGACGAGCGCTGCTCCTGCGGCTACCACGCCGGACACGGCAGCAGCCGAGAACGCCGCTGCAGACAAGGCGACCGCAGACAAGGCCGCTGCAGACAAGGCCGCCGCGGACAAGGCGGCCGCAGACAAGGCCTCCGCCGCGAAGAAGGCCGACGACGCCAAGAAGGCAGCCGTAGCCAAGGCAGCCGCAGCGAAAGCCGCGGCCGCCAAGGCAGCCGCGGCGAAGGCTGCAGCGGCGAAGGCTGCTGCTGAAGCGGCCGCCAACGCGATGACCGTCTCGCAGGAGCAGGCGGTCGCCCAGGCCGAGTCCTACCTCGAGTTCACTGCCTTCTCCCGAAAAGGACTCATCAAGCAGCTTGAGTTCGAGGAGTTCTCGAAGGCCGACGCGACCTACGCCGTCGACCACATCACGGTGAACTGGAACGAGCAGGCTGCGAAGCAGGCCAGGTCCTACCTCGACATGACGGCGTTCTCACACGGGAGCCTGCTTCGGCAGCTCAAGTTCGAGGGCTTCACGTCCTCACAGGCCGCCTTCGGGGTCAAGTCCGTCGGGCTCTGAACGACGGCGTCCACCGCTGCCGCGCGGAGCCGGAACGAGGTAGACGGGCACGGGCGCCGACCGGACGATCTTCGAGGCACGGGAGCCGAGGAAGAGCCGGGCTGCCGGAGCCGAGGAGCTCGGGCCCACGACGAGCAGGTCGCCGTCGCTCCAGTCGACGTCCCAGATCGCCGCGCTCCACGAGACGCCTTCTCCGACCACCAGCGATCGCGCGAGGCGCTCGGCCAGTGCGGCGTCCACGGCTCCCACCTGGGCCCGGAGCGCGCTCGTCGTTCGGGCCAGCCACCGGTCGACGACGAGGTCGTCGGCCGACTCCTCGACACTGCCGTAGAGCCGCTTGGGCGGCCTCACCGCGAACGACACCGCGCGAAGGCTCGCACCGACCGCGGCGGCGAGGGAAGCCCCGGCGGACGCCACGTGCGCCGCACCCGAAGACCCGCCGAACCCGACGGTGACCCGGCGCAGGCGGGACCCGGGACTCGGCCGGTAGCCACGCGGAGCGAGCAGCACCGGCAAGGGCGCCGAGTGCGCGAGCCGGTCCGTCACGCTCCCGAAGGAGATGCGGCCGAGCGCACCTTTGCTCGACGAGCCGAGCACGAGCGCGGACGCCTCGACCTCGGCTGCCAGGTCGAGCAGCCCTGCAGGAATGGACGACGCCGCACGCACGACGAAGCTCGCCCGGACGTCAGGGGCCAGAGACCCCCGGGCCTGGTCGAGCACGGACTCGCCCCAGTCACGGAGCGGGCCGAGATAGTTGCCGTCGACGAACTCCACGGCGCCCGCCGCCTGAGGTGTCGTCACGACGACAGCCACCGTGAGGGCCTCGCCCGTGGACCGTGACAGCACGGCGGCCAGCTCGAGCGCGGACGTGCCGCTGTCCTGTGCCGTGAAGGCGACGACGATCGTCACGGCTCACGCCTGCACGGCGAGCGAGGCGGCCTCGACGTGGGTGACCGGCAGACCGAGCTCACCAGCCCGGTCGACGACCTCGAAGCGCTGCCAGATCGAGTCCGACGCGGGCAGCGTCACGATGACGATCTGGTCAGGGTCGAACTCGCTGACCGCTGCCCGGAGCGCACGCAGCGGCCGGTAGTCGCCGAGCCCGCCCGTCGCGTCCAGGTGGTGCTCCCCCAGCGCTTCGAGCGTCCGGTCCAGCCGCGCCTGCGCGGCCTCCGTCGTCGCCTCGGCGACGGACACGGCGCCGTGCGTCGAGGCGGTGCCCGTCTCCACGGCACTGGCCGGCACGCACACGTAGTAGGTGGCCTTGCCCATCGCGTCGATGCGCTGGAGCTCGTGCATCAGCTCGTCGGCCTCGAGGGTCTGGTTGGCCAGCACGAGGACGCGCCGCGCCTCGCCGGAGTGCGTGGGCGCGACCCGCGCGGGCAGACGCGCGATGCGGGCCCGGTTGATGAAGAAGAGCACGAGCACGATGCCGAACGAGACGAGGCTCAGTACGAGCTGGATCCGCACGTCCTCCGTCAGGCCCATCTGGACGAGCACGAGCACGATGGCCAGTGCCGTGATGACCGAGAGGGCGGGGAACCACCACATCTTCACCTTGAGCGTCGACGCGTCGCCCCGGTAGCGCAGGATGATCTGCGAGACGGCGATGAGCAGGTAGACGAAGAGGATGACCGCGCCGGACGAGTTGAGCAGGAACGAGAAGACGGTGTCAGGCGAGACCGCGGCCATGATGACGGCCAGGAAGCCGACGACGGACGAGGCCAGGATGGCGACCATCGGCACGCCCCGGGAGTTGACCGACACCATCGATGCGGGTGCCTCACGGCGGGCCGCGAGCACGAAGAGCATCCGGGACGCGGTGTAGAGGCCGGAGTTGAGGCACGAGAGCACGGCCGTCAGCACGACCGCGTTCATGACGTGGTCGGCGTACGGGATGCCCATCTTCTGGAAGGCCGCGACGTAGGGCGACGCCTCGAGGGTGGCCGAGTTCCACGGCAGGATCACCGCGAGCAGGAAGATCGAGCCGACGAAGAAGATGGCGATGCGAGTGATGACGGAGTTCGCGGCCTTGGAGACGGCGCGCTCCGGGTTGTCCGACTCGGCCGCGGCGATGGTCGCGATCTCGGCCCCCACCATCGAGAAGATCACCGTCACGACTCCCGCCGTGACCGCCAGTCCACCGTTCGGGAAGAAGCCGCCGTGCGCGGTGAGGTTGCTGAAGTCGAGATCGGCATTGGGCCAGATCCCGAAGACGAACAGGGCGCCGCAGCCGAGGAAGACGATGATGGCGGCGACCTTGATCCCGGCGAACCAGAACTCGAACTCCCCGAAGGACGAGACCGAGATGAGGTTGGTGCCCGTCATCAGGAGCATGAGCACGAGGCTGAGCACCCACGTCGGCACGCCCGGAAGCCAGAAGTTGATGACCTTCGCTCCTGCCACGGCCTCGAAGCCCACGACGATGACCCAGAAGTACCAGTAGAGCCACCCGACGGAGAAGCCCGCCCAGTCGCCGAGCGCCTTGCGGGAGTAGTCCGCGAACGACCCGGTCGAGGGGTTGGCCACGGCCATCTCCGCGAGCATCCGCATCACCATGATGATGAGGACGCCGCAGAGGGCGTAGGTGATGAACGCCCCCGGGCCGGTGTCGTGGATGACGGTCCCGGACCCGACGAACAGGCCGGCCCCGATGACGCCGCCCATGGCGATCATCGTCAGCTGCCGCTGGTTGAGCGCCCGCTTGAGCTCCGGGCCCGCGCCGGCCACGTCAGGCCCACCGATCCGACGTGGCTGAGGGACAAGGGTTCACGTGACGAGACATGGGACGGCCCTCTCGATCGGACCGCGGAGGCTGGTCGCCCCCGCGACGATCTGCCCAAAGTATCCACGCGTGAACCGTCTGTCCACGCGCGTCGAACGTTGGGCGACGGCCGCCGGGGGCGCCCGTGTCAGGCGTAGAAGTCGGGCTTCGCGACCATCTCGACCTTGACGACACCGTCGTCGGTGAGCGCCCGCACACCGGCGTCACAGACGCACGCCGCGGCATACCCGTCCCACGACGTCGAGCCCGTGTGCTCGCCGGCGGCTACGGCCGAGATCCACTCCTGGACCTCGGTGACGAACGCCCCCCAGAAGCGGTCGTTGTGGTCGCGGGCGATCGAGTTGCGGTGGCCGGAGCCGTCGCGCACCTCGACGGCGTTCTGGTCGGCCAGCGACACGGTGCCCTTCTCGGCGACGGCCTCGCAGCGGATGTCGTAGCCGAACTGGCAGTTGACGAAGATCTCGTCGTCGACGCGCACGCCGGACTCGGTCTCGAGGATCAGCACGAGCGGGTCCTGCAGGTGCTCGAAGCGCAGCGACGTCTTCTTCGGCTTGTCGACGCGCGCCGACACGAACTCCTCGCCGAGCAGCCACCGCATCGTGTCGACCTCGTGGATCGCGGTGTCGTTGATCGCCATGTCCCACGTGTAGTTCTCGGGCACCGTCGGGTTGCGGTGCGCGCAGTGCACCATGAGCGTCTCGCCGAGCTCGCCCGAGTCGAGCAGCGCCTTCATCTGCCGGTAGCTGCGGTCGAAGCGACGCATGAATCCGACTGTGACCAGACGACGCCCACCGGCCTGCTCCGCCTCCATGATCCGCAGCGCCGCCTCGGCGGTCGGCGTCAGCGGCTTCTCGCAGAACACCGGCTTCCCGGCGGCGATGGCCGCCAGGACGTCGACCTCGTGCGCCGGGCCGTAGCTGCAGATCATCACGGCGTCGACCTCGTCGGACGCGATCAGCTCGGCCGACGACGCGTATGCCGTCCCGTCGATCCGCGCAGCCACCTCCTTCGCACGCACCTCGTCGACATCCGCGACCGCGACGACGCGGCCGCCGGCGATGACGGTGTGGATGCGGTCGATGTGAGCCTGGCCCATGCCGCCGGGGCCGATCATCCCGATACGAACAGTCATTGGTGTGACTCCTTCGTCACTTGGGGCTCAGCGAAGGCCGAGGCCGATGGAGGCGAGGTACTCGCGGGTCTGGATGGCGTTGGGCAGCGGGTACGACGGGTCGCAGGGATACATGTCCTGCTCGCACACGACGTAGAGCTCCTTGTCGAGGTCGGCCAGCGCCTCGATGAGCGGCGGCATGTCGGGCGCTCCCGCCGGCGGCCGCACCGAACAGCCCTTGGCGACAGCGAGACCGAACGGCCAGTCCTCGTCGTGGGCCTGCTTCACGAGCCCCTCGTCCATCGCCTTGATGTGGACGTACGAGATGCGTTCGGGGTACTTGCGGCACAGCTCGACCGGGTCACCACCGCCGTAGACGACGTGGCCGGTGTCGAGGCAGAAGCCGACGTAGTCGGGGTCGGTCGCCTGGAAGATGCGGTCGATGTCCTCGGGCGTCTCGATGTGGCTGTCGCCGTGCGGGTGCAGCACCATCTGGAGGCCGTAATCCTCCTTCATGATGCGACCGAGCTTGTCGGCGTTCGTGATGTACGCGTTCCACGCCTCCGTCGACAGCGTGCGGTCGTCGGTGAACTCCCACGTCTTGTCGTCACGGAAGAGCGGCGGCAGGTGCACGATGTACTCCGCTCCGACGGCGGCGTGCGTCTCCGCGATCTCGCGGAACGTCTTCTCCGTGTCGGCCCACGCCTCCTGCTTGTGCAGGATGCCCCAGCCGGTGCCGGCGACGACGCGGAAGCCGCGCTTGTCCATCTCGTCCTTGAGGCGCGCGGACTCCTTGGGGAAATAGCCGAACGGGCCGGTCTCCATCACCGAGAAGCCGGCCTCGGCCATCTCGTCGAGCGCAGTCTCCCAGTGGATCTGCTTGTCGTCATTGGGGAACCACACACCCCACTGGTCGGGGCACACGCCGATCGTCAGCTTGCTGTAGCGCTCGTCGGTGTTGCGGGCCTTGGACTCGGCCATCGTTCAGGGTCCTTTCGAGGGGAAGTGCGGTGAAGGCGTACGTACGCGTTGGGTGGTGTCGTGCGGGCGGGTGCGGTCAGTCGTTCTGCGGGAAGCCGAGGTTGAGCCCGCCGTGGCTCGGGTCGAGCCAGCGGGACGTGACGACCTTGCCGCGGGTGAAGAAGTGCACGCCCTCCATGCCGTGGGCGTGGGTGTCGCCGAAGAGCGAGTTCTTCCAGCCGCCGAACGAGTAGTACGAGACGGGCACGGGGATCGGCACGTTGACGCCGACCATGCCGACCTCGACCTGGCGCTGGAACTTGCGGGCCGCGCCCCCGTCGTTGGTGAAGATCGCGGTGCCGTTGCCGTAGGGGTTGCTGTTGATGAGCTTCAGTCCCTCGTCGTAGGAGCCGACGCGCACGACCGACAGCACCGGACCGAAGATCTCGTCGTCGTAGACCGACATGCCTGGCTTCACCCCGTCGAAGAGGGTCGGCGCGAGGAAGTAGCCGTCGCCGTCGGCGTCGAAGTCGCTCTCGCGCCCGTCGACGACGAGGGTCGCGCCGTCGGCCACGCCCGAGTCGAGGTAGCCGGCGACCTTGTCGCGGTGCTGCTTCGTCACGAGCGGGCCCATGTCGGCGCCGCGCGTGCCGTCACCCGTGACGAGCTTGCCCATGCGGTCGCGGATCTTCGAGATGAGCTCGTCGGCGATCGGCTCCACGGCCACGAGGGCCGAGATCGCCATGCAGCGCTCACCCGCCGAGCCGAAGCCCGCGTTGACCGCAGCGTCGGCGGCGAGGTCGAGGTCGGCGTCGGGAAGGACGAGCATGTGGTTCTTCGCGCCGCCGAGGGCCTGCACGCGCTTGCCGTGCGCCGTGCCCGTCTCGTAGACGTACTTGGCGATCGGCGTCGAGCCGACGAACGACACCGACTTCACGTCCGGGTGCGTGAGCAGCGCGTCGACGGCCTCCTTGTCGCCGTGGACGACCTGCATGATGCCGTCGGGCAGGCCCGCCTCCTTCCACAGGGCGGCGATCGCGAGGGCCGCCGACGGGTCCTTCTCCGAGGGCTTGAGCACGACGGCGTTGCCGCAGGCGATGGCGATCGGGATGAACCACAGCGGCACCATCGCCGGGAAGTTGAACGGCGAGATGACGGCGACGACACCGACGGCCTGGCGGATCGAGTAGACGTCGACGTTCGTCGAGGCGTTCTCGCTGAAGCCGCCCTTGAGCAGGTGCGGGATGCCGCAGGCGAACTCGGCGACCTCGAGGCCGCGCGTCACCTCGCCGACGGCGTCGCTCAGCACCTTGCCGTGCTCGGCGGTGATCAGCGCGCCGATCTCGTCCTTGCGGGAGTTGAGCAGCTCGCGGAACGCGAAGAGCACCTGGGCGCGCTTGGCGAGCGAGGCGTCGGCCCACTCCTCCCAAGCCGACGCGGCCGACTTCACGGCCTCGTCGACGAGCGCCGCAGAGGCGAGGTCGAGCACGCCGGTCTGCTCGCCGGTCGCGGGGTTGAAGACGGGCGACGTGCGCTCGGCGGTGCCGGACCACGACTGGCCGTCGATGAGGTGGGTGATGCGGGTGGGCGTGCTCATGGTTGGGGTCCTTCGGGTGAGACAGGGACGGACAGGCAGATGACGTGTGCCGGGTGACCGGCGTCAGGGTGAGACGAACGTGGGCGGCGTCGACCACTTGTCGAGGTAGGAGCGGATCGTGTCGCGCATGTACTCAGTCGAATCGCGCGCCCGGTCCTCCCAGGCGAAGACGCAGGAGGTGACGATCCCGTCGAACCCGATGCGCTCGAGCCCGCGGAAGAACTGGTCGAAGTCGACCTCGCCCTGGCCGATGTCGAGGTGCTGGTGAACCGTGACCTGCGAGCCGGGCGGGTTGACGATGTAGCGCAGCCCGGACGACGCGGTGTGGTCGTAGGCGTCGGCGACGTGGACCATCGTCAGCAGGTCGCCGGCCCTGTCCATGATCCCGTCGCAGTCGTTCCCCTGGTGGAACGTGTGCGGCGCGCAGTAGAGGAAGGACACGTTGGGGCTGTTGATCCCCCGGATGAGGTCGACGGCGCGCTTGCCGTCCTCCTCCCAGTCGTCGGGGTGCGGCTCGAGCACGAGGCGGATGCCCTCCTTCTCGAACTCTGGGAGCAGCTCCTCCATCGACCTCCAGAACTGCCGCTCGCAGGTCGCGGCCTCGCGCGGGTTGCCGTTGAACTCGGAGTTCATCGTGTCGACACCGAGCAGCGAGGCGATCTGGATGGCGCGCTTCCAGTAGCGCACCGCGGCCTGCCGGTCCTCCTCGTCGGGGCCGGACCACGTGAAGAGCGGCAGCACCGACGAGACGCCGACACCCGCAGCCGACAGGGCCTTGCGGAAGGCGGCCACGCCGGCGTCGTCGACGCGCGGGTGGTTGAAGAAGGGGATGAAGTCGTCGCGCGGCGACAGCTCGATCCACTCGTAGCCGAGGTCGGCGACAAGACCGGGCAGCTCGAGCAGGGGTGCCTCGCGGAACATGTAGGGGTCGAGAGCGAGCTTCATGAGGGGCGAACTCCTTTGTCGGCCTGAGGTTTCAGTCCGCGCTGGGCGGGGAGAGAAGCGGGCGCTGGGTGGCCTTGTGGTCGAGGTACTCGCCGTATGCCGTCTGCGTCGTCTCGAGGTCACTGACCGCCGAGACCGGCACGTCCCACCACGAGGCGCTGTCAGGCGCGTGGACCAGCGGGTCGGTCTCGACGTGGATGACGACCGGGCCACCGTCGGACGGCCACGCCTTGGCCTCCTTGATCGCCTGGTGCAGGTCGTCGAGCGAGTGCACCTCGATGACGTGCGCGCCCAGGCTCCGGGCGTTGGCCGCGAGGTCGACGGGCAGCACGTCGCCGTCGAGACGGCCAGACGACTCGCCTCGGAAGCGGTAGCTCGTACCGAACCGCTGCGACCCGAGCGACTCGGACAGCGAGCCGATCGAGTGGAAGCCGTGGTTCTGCACGAGCACGACGACGACCTTGACCCGCTCCTGCACCGCGGTCACGAGCTCGGTTGGCATCATGAGGTATCCGCCGTCACCGACCATCGCGAAGACGTCACGCGTCTCGTCCGCGAGCCGGATGCCGATCGACGCCGGCACCTCGTAGCCCATGCAGGAGTAGCCGTACTCGACGTGGTACGCCTTGCGGTCGCGCACCCGCCACAGCTTGTGGATGTCGCCGGGCATCGACCCGGCCGCGCAGAGCACGACGTCACGTGGGTCGGTGAGCTCGTTGACCGCGCCGAGCACCTGGCCCTGGGTGAGCAGGCCGTCGGCGAGCTTGTCGGTGACCTCGGGCGGAGGGTTGAACGCGCCCTCGACGGAGGAGTTCCACTCGGCCCACAGCGCGGCCTGGCGCTCCGTGTAGTCGGACGGGACGGCATACCCGTCGAGGGCGGCCGTCAGGGCGGTCAGCGCCTCACGCGCATCGGCGACGACCGAAAGGCCCGAGTGCTTGCCCGCGTCGAAACGCGCGACGTTGATGTTGACGAAGCGGACTGCATTGTCCTGGAAGGCGGTTCGTGACGCAGTGGTGAAGTCGCTCCAGCGCGTGCCGATGCCGATGACGACGTCGGCCTCAGCGGCCAGCGCGTTGGCGGCCGTCGTGCCCGTCGAGCCGACGGCGCCCATCTGCTGCGGGTGGCCGTGCGGGAGCGAGCCCTTGCCGGCCTGCGACTCCCCCACCGGGATGCCGGTGGCCTCGCAGAACGCGCGCAGCGCCTCCTCGGCGCCCGAGTAGTGGACGCCGCCGCCGGCCACGACCAGAGGCCGCTTCGCCGAACGGATGACCGCGGCGGCGTCCTCGATGTCGACGGCCTCGGGGAGCGGTCGGGCCACCCGCCACGTGCGCGGGGCGAACAGCTCGACCGGCCAGTCGAAGGCCTCGGCCTGCACGTCCTGCGGCAGCGCGATCGTCACGGCGCCCGTCTCGACCGGGTCGGTGAGTACCCGCATCGCACCGAGGAGCGCCGACGGCAGCTGCTCGGGCCGACTGACCCGGTCGAAGAACTTCGAGAGCGGCCGGAAGGCGTCGTTGACCGTCACGTCGGCGGCATACGGCTGCTCGAGCTCCTGGAGCACGGGCGAGCTGACGCGGGTCGCGAAGGTGCCGGACGGCAGCAGCAGCACGGGAAGGCAGTTGATCGTCGCGAGGGCGGCGCCGGTGAGCATGTTCGTCGAGCCGGGTCCGACCGACGCGGTGCACGCCCACGTCTGGAGCCGGTCCTTCTGCCGCGCGTAGGCGACCGACGTGTGGACCATCGCCTGCTCGTTGCGGGCCAGGACGTAAGGAAGGTGCTCCTCGCCATCGGCGAGCTCGTTCTGCAGCAGCGCCTGCCCGAGCCCGGCGACGTTGCCGTGGCCGAAGATGCCGAAGCAGCCGGCGAAGAGCTTCTGCCGCTCGCCGTCGCGCTCGCTCCACTGGTTCGCGAGGAAGCGCACGACGGCCTGCGCCACGGTGAGGCGCACGGTCGCGCCGGTCTGCAGGTCACGCGTCATCGGGTGCCTCCAAGAGGAAGTCGGGGGTCGACGGGCAGGTCGGTCCAGGTCTCACGCACCCACCCGTGGGCGGGGTCGTCGCAGATCAGCCACGCACGTTCCTCGCCGGGGCCGGCCATGACGTTGAGGTAGTACATGTCGTAGCCCGGGGCCGCGATGGCCGGGCCGTGCCAGCCGTGCGGCACGAGCACGACGTCGCCGTCACGCACCTCGGCGAGCACGTCGATCGGGCGGTGCTCGGTGCCATAGACGCGCTGGTAGCCAACGGGATCAGTCGCGGCAGCGGCGGGCGTGCCGGCCGACGGAGCCACCTCGAAGTAGTAGATCTCCTCGAGGGCGGTCTCCTCGCCGGGCCGCTCCTCGTCGTGCTTGTGCGGCGGCCACGAGCTCCAGTTGCCACCAGGCGTGATGACCTCGCACGCGATGATCGAGTCGGCCTCGAGCACGCCGGGGATGCCGAAGTTGCGGACCTCGCGAGACGCGATGCCGGCGCCACGCAGCTCGACCGGCACCTCGTCGGCGGCCACGTGCCGGAACGGGAAG
Organism: Terrabacter sp. 05T424; assembly: GCF_056396225.1. Lineage (NCBI taxonomy): Bacteria > Bacillati > Actinomycetota > Actinomycetes > Micrococcales > Intrasporangiaceae > Terrabacter > Terrabacter sp. 05T424. The sequence continues at coordinate 757,099 of NZ_JBFTLB010000002.1, read as the reverse complement.
CGTGCCTCGTCCGAGTCGGTCACCGCGAAGACGACGGCGACCCGGGCGTCGCCGACCGCCGTCAGCGTCATTGACGAGCCCGCCGGCACGTACGCGACGTCCGACGCTCCAGCGAAGACCGACGGGCGGCCGGCGAGCTTCGCCTCGTGCTCGCCCGATGCCCCCGCGACAGCCACGTGCACCGACCCCGAGAGCGGCACGACGACGTGCTCGCGGTGACCGGCCTCGAGAGTGCGGGTGTCACCGTCGGCCAGGCGGCCGGCATACATCCCCGTGTGCTCCCAGCCCGAGGAGTCGGGCTCGACGACGACCTCCCAGCCGTCGCGTGCCGTGGTGCCGAAGGGGTGGTGCCAGCTCATGCCGCGCCCCCGCCGTGGACCAGGCCGGCCGCGATGTCGACGGCCGCGGCCACGTCACCGTCGGGCGGGAAGAGGAGCGCGCGACCCACGACGAGCCCGCGCACCGCAGGCAGGTCGAGCGCGTGGCCCCATGACGCGTAGGTGTCGTGCGGGTCGCCCTGCGGGTCGCCGCCGAGCAGCAACGTCGGCAGGGTGGTCGCGTCCATGACGCGGTCGAGCTCGTCGACGACCGGCAGCTTGAGCCAGGTGTGCGCGCTCGAGGCGCCGAGGCCCGCGGCGATGTGGATCGACTTGATCGTCGAGTCGGGGTCGAGCTGGTTGACCACACGCCCACCCTCGCGCGTCGAGAGGAACGGCTCAACCATCGCCATGAGCTGACGCTCGGCGAGCTCGGTGACGGCGCGCGCGCTCGCCTCGAGGGTCGCCACGGTGCCGGGGTCGTCGAGGCAGATGCGCGTCAGCATCTTGCCGCCGTCGAGCCCGCGCGCCGCGATCTCGGCGGCGCTGTAGGCCGTGAAGCGGTCGTCGAGCTCGAAGCTGGCACCCTGCAGGCCGCCGCGGTTCATCGACCCGATGGCGATCTTGCCTTCGAGCGCGCCGAGCAGCAACAGGTCGTCGAGCACGTCGGGTGTGCCGAGCACGCCGTCGACGCCGGGCCGGCCGAGCGCGGTGACGAGGCGCTCGAGCAGGTCGCTGCGGCTGGCCATCGCGGTTCCGGCCCCACGCACCCCGAGCGCGCCACGGGCGGGGTGGTCGGCGGCGACGAGGAGCATGCGGCCGTCCTCGCGCACCAGCGGCCGGTGCTCACGGGCCGCCCAGGCGACGGCGATGCGGCCGGGCTCGCGCACGCGGATCTCGGTGAGGTCGGCGACGGCGACAGCGGCACCGGCGCCCAGGCCGGGCGTCGTGGGTGGGTGCGTGGTGGTCATCGTGCCTCCTCGGCGACGGTGGCGAACGGGGTGGTGTGAGAGCTGGAGCGGGCGCCGGCCAGGCGCTCCTCCACCTCGGCCGAGGTGGGCATCGCGGTCGAGCACTCGAGCTTGCTGGCGACGATGGCGCCGGCGACGTTGGCGAACTCGAGGACCCGGCGCAGGTGCCAGCCCTCGAGCAGGCCGTGGCAGAGGGCCCCACCGAAGGCGTCCCCGGCCCCGAGACCGTTGACGACCTCGACGGGGAACGGGGGCACCTCGACCCGCTCGTCACGGGTCGCGGCCAGGACCCCCTTGGGTCCCTGCTTGACGACGGCCAGCTCGACGCCCCGCTCGAGCAGCGCGTCGGCTGCCCGCTGCGGATCGGTCTCGCCGACGGCCACCTCGCACTCCTCGCGGTTGCCGACGGCGACTGTGACGTGCTCGAGGGCGCGGCCCACCTGCTCACTAGCCTCGGCCGGTTCGGCCCAGAACATCGGGCGGTAGTCGAGGTCGAGCACGGTGTGGGTGCGGCGGGCGCGGGCCTCCCAGCCGCGGAAGTGCGCGGCGCGGCTCGGCTCCTGCGACAGCCCGGTGACCGTCGACCAGTAGACGCCGGCGTCACGAATCGCATCGAGCGGCATCTCGTCGGCCTCGATGAGCAGGTCGGGGGCAGCCGGGTAGCGGTAGAAGTAGAGCGGGAAGTCGTCGGGCGGGAAGACCTCGCAGAACGTGACCGGCGTCGGCGGCCCGTCCACGGCGCTGACGAACCGGTCATCGACGCCGAAGTCCTGCAGCGCCTCGTGGATGTAGCGGCCGAACGCATCCTTGCCGGTGCGCGTGATGAGGGCGACGCGGTGACCATGGCGCGCGGCGGCGACGGTGACGTTGGTGGCGCTGCCGCCGAGGAACTTCTCGAAGGTGCGCACCTTCTCGAGGCCGACGCCGTGCTGCAGCGGGTAGATGTCGACGCCCGTGCGGCCGATCGCGACGATGTCGTATGCCGTCTCGCCGGCTCCGACGGCCGGGCCGGCCGGGGTGGGGGCTTGGGTGCTCATCGGTGCGACGTCCTCACAGGCTCGGGATCTCGTCGAGGGACACAGGGCGTCCCTCACGGCGGGAGAGCTCGCACGCCTCGGCGACGCGGAAGGCCTGGAGGGCGTCCCCGACTGTGCAGGGCGAGGCCAGCGCGCCGCGGGCGACGGCCGCGAAGGCGGTGAGCTCGGCGCGGTAGGCGGGCAGGAACCGCTCCATGAACGACCAGTGGCGCGGGCCGACCGGGTAGGTGGCGCCCGGCTCGGCCGAGGTGACGGCGAGGGAGTCGTCGTAGCCGACGCCCAAGGTGCCGTCGCTGCCGAGGACCTCCATGCGTACGTCGTGCCCGGCGCCGTTGTAGCGCGTCGCCGAGAGGGTCACGAGCGTGCCGTCGTCGAGCGTCAACACCGCGGCAGCCGTGTCGACGTCACCCGCCTCGGAGAAGAACGCGGCGCCCTTGTTGGCGCCGGTCGCGTAGACCGAGGCGACCTCCCGGCCGGTGACGAAGCGGATGATGTCGAAGTCGTGGATCGAGCAGTCGCGGAACAGGCCGCCGCTCGTCGGGATGTAGGCGGCGTGCGGCGGCGCCTGGTCGTGCGTCTGTGCACGGATGCTGTGCAGGAAGCCGAGCTCGCCCGCCGCGACGGCCTGCTGGGCCCGCTGGTAGCCGCGGTCGAACCGCCGCTGGAACCCGACGTGCACCGGGGTGCTCGTCTGCGAGACGAGCTTGGCGAGGTCCATCGTCTCGTCGAGCGTGGCCGCGACGGGCTTCTCGCAGAAGGTGGGCACTCCGGCCTCGAGACCGAGCCGCAGCAGCGGGGCGTGGCCCGGCGTCGCGGTGGCGATGACGAAGCCGTCGACGCCCTGCGCGAGCAGCTCGGCCGGCGAGGCGGCGTACCCGACTCCGAGGCGTTCGGCGACCGTCTTGGCTGCGGTGGCGTCCAGGTCTGCGACGACCACCTCGTCGACCTCAGGAAGGTCTCTGAGGGTCTCGGCGTGGAAGGCCCCGATGCGGCCGACTCCGGCCAGTCCGATGCGCATGTGCACACTCCCTTGGGTGTCTCGTGCTGTGGTGACACCGATCGTCCAGCGCTCGGCATCGTCATGTCAAGCAAATGTTAGGACATTCTGATGTTTGCTCAATCTCTTGACATGACGCGGTCAGCGGGGGCATCCTCCAATCGCTGGCATCGACGCCGGGAACGCGAGGCGACGGCCGGTCGAGCAGAACTCAAGAGACGAGCCCGCGGACCCACCGGGCCACGTGCGACATCGCACCCGGACCTCCGCGGAACACGTTCATGCACACCCCTCGAACGACGGAACTCCCGTCACGAACGTCGCGACACCCGGCGACCGGCCACGCGACGAAATGAAAGGAATCAACGATGACTCCGAATCGAAATCGCGGCAGCGTGACCGTCGCCGCCAGCGTGGCCGCGGCTGCCGCCTTCGCCCTCGCTGCCTGTAGTGGCGGCGGCGCACCGGCCACGACGTCCACCGGGGGAGGCGGAGGAGGCGGCGGCGGCGGCAACAGCGGCTACACCTTCGCGATGGTCACCCACGAGACGCCGGGCGACACGTTCTGGGACCGCATCAAGGCCGGGGCGCAGCAAGCCGCCAAGGACACCGGCTCCACGCTGAAGTACTCCTCCGACCCGGAGGCCAGCAAGCAGGCCGTGCTCATCCAGAACGCCATCGACTCCAAGGTCGACGGCATCGCGACGACCCTGGTCACGCCCGACGCGCTCATCCCCACGATCAAGAAGGCAACCGATGCCGGAATCCCCGTCGACACCTTCAACTCGGGCATCGACTTCTTCCAGAAGGCGGGCGCCCTGACGCACTTCGCCTCCAACGAGAAGCTCGCCGGTCAGCAGGCCGGCAAGCGGGCCGCCGCCGACGGCGCCACGAAGATCCTCTGCACCATCCAGCAGTCCGGGTCGGTGGCGCTCGAGGACCGATGCGCCGGTGTCAAGGACTCCTTCCCCAACACCGAGAACCTGCAGGTCAACGGCGCCGATGACGCCGCCGTCACCAGCGCCATCCAGGCCAAGCTGACCCAGGACAAGTCGATCAACTGGGTCATCACCCTCGGCGCACCGCAGGCCCTCGACACGGTCAAGGCGGCGCAGACCGCCGGGGCGAGCGTCAAGGTCGGGACGTTCGACACCAACCCCGACGCGGCACAGGCCGTCAGCGACGGCAAGATCCAGTGGTTCATCGACCAGCAGCCCTACCTGCAGGGCTACATGGCCATCACCCAGCTCTACCTGTTCAAGAAGAACGGCAACGTCCTCGGTGGCGGTCAGGCCGTGCTGACGGGTCCCTCCTTCGTCGACAAGACGAACATCGCCCAGGTCCTCCCGTTCATCAAGCAGAACACTCGCTAACCGCCTCCAGGGGGCTGGGTCGCCTGGATTTGTCTGGGCCGGCCCGGCCCCCGCCGAACAGCACTGGAGCTGTCATGAGTAGCACCCCCGTCAAGACGGACAAGACACCCTCGGCCCCAGCCGAGGCCTCCAACCGGGTCACCCTCGGCTGGTCCAACCGCCTGCTGGCACGACCCGAGATCGGCGCCCTCGTCGCGGCGGTCGTCATCTTCATCTTCTTCCTCATCGCCGCACCGGCCTTCCGCACCCCGGCCTCCTTCTTCACCGTGCTCTACCAGTCCTCGACGATCGGCATCGTCGCCGTTGCGGTCGGCATGCTGATGATCGGCGGCGAGTTCGACCTGTCGGCGGGTGTCCTGGTGACCACCGCGGGGCTCGTCAACGCGATGTTCTGCTACCAGCTCGGGATCAACCTCTGGGTCGGCGCGATCTTGTCGCTCGTGCTGTGCCTGGCCATCGGGTTCCTCAACGGCTACCTCGTGATGAGGACCGGCATACCGAGCTTCCTCATCACCCTGGGCACCTTCTTCGTGCTGCAGGGCGCCAACCTCGGCGTGACCAAGCTCGTCACCGGGTCGGTGTCCAGCCCGAACATCGACCAGATGGCCGGCTACGCCTCCCTGAACTGGATCTTCGCCCACGAGTGGCAGATCGGGTCGGTCACGCTGTCGATCACCGTCATCTGGTGGTTCCTCTTCGCCGCGCTGTCCGCCTACCTGCTCCAGCGAACCAAGGTCGGCAACTGGATCTACGCCGTGGGTGGCAACGCCGCCTCGGCCCGCGCGGTCGGTGTGCCCGTCACCCGAGTCAAAGTCGGCCTCTTCATGGCCGTGGCCTTCCTCGGCTGGTTCACCGGCATGCACTACCTCTACAACTTCAACACCCTCCAGGCCGGCAACGGCGTCGGCAACGAGTTCCTCTACATCATCGCCGCGGTCGTCGGTGGCACCCTCCTGACCGGTGGCTATGGCAACGCGATCGGTGTCGCCATCGGCGCCTTCATCTTCGGCATGACGAGCCTGTGCATCGTCTACGCCGGGTGGGACCCCAACTGGTTCAAGGCCTTCCTCGGCGTCATGCTCCTGCTTGCCGTGATGGTGAACCTCTACGTCAAGAAGCTCTCGACCACCCGAAAGGTGGGCTGACATGACTGACACCCTGGCAGAGCACGCGGACAGCACCCTGCACCGCGGCGAACCCCTTGTCCAGATGAGCAACGTCGGCAAGACGTACGGCGCCATCCGCGCCCTCAAGGGCGTCAACCTCACGGTGAATGCCGGCGAGGTGACCTGCGTCCTCGGCGACAACGGCGCGGGCAAGTCCACCCTGATCAAGATCATCGCCGGCCTGCACCCGCACAACGAGGGCACCATGAAGGTCGACGGGAAGGAGGTGTCGTTCTCCTCCCCCCGTGAGTCCCTCGCACACGGCATCGCGACGGTCTACCAGGACCTCGCCGTCGTCTCGCTCATGGAGGTGTGGCGCAACTTCTTCCTCGGCTCCGAGCTGACGAGCGGTCGTTGGCCGTTTGCACCGCTGAAGGTGAACGAGATGAAGCGCATCGCCGACGAGGAGCTGCGCAAGATGGGCATCGTCGTCAAGGACATCAACCAGCCCATCGGCACGCTCTCAGGCGGCCAGCGCCAGTGCGTCGCGATCGCCCGCGCCGTCTACTTCGGTGCTCGCGTGCTCATCCTCGACGAGCCGACGGCCGCCCTCGGCGTCAAGCAGTCGGGTGTCGTGCTGAAGTACACGGCGGCAGCCCGTGACGCAGGGCTCGGCGTCGTCTTCATCACGCACAACCCGCACCACGCGTACCTCGTCGGCAACCACTTCGTCATCCTCAAGCTCGGCCAGGCCGTGCTGGACAAGAAGCGGTCCGAGGTGGCCCTCGACGAGCTGACCCGGCAGATGGCCGGCGGGGACGAGCTGGCCGAGCTCTCGCACGAGCTGCAGAAGTGAGCGAGGTGACGTCATGAGCGTCGCTGTCGCCCACCACACCCGCAGCTCGAGCGACCTCGCCCTGCAGGAAGGGGCCCGCCAGGCGGCATACCGCGCGACGGACCTCGTCGTCATCCATGTCGTCGAGTCGCTCGACAACGACATCGCGGAGGCCAACCGCGCCGGCATCTCTGATGCCGTGGAGAAGGCCCTCGCGGCGGTGGCGCTGCCGGACGTGCGCTGGGACGTGAGGCTCGTCGCCGGCGGGCGCGACATCTCCGACGTCTCCGAGGCGATCCTCAGCACCGTCGCCCAGCTCGGGCCCGACCTGCTCGTCATCGGGGCGCGGCGGCGCTCACCGATGGGCAAGGCGTTCCTCGGCAGCGTGGCGCAGAACATCATCCTCGACGCCGACGTGCCGGTGCTCGTCGTCAAGAGCCCTCGATGAGTCGTCTCCGACGGGCGGAAAGGTGCTGACATGAGCAGGTGCGGACATGTGGGGACCGAGTGGCTAGTCTGCGCCCATGTCCAAGCCCGTTGACGTCCGCATCGACCGCGAGACGCCGGTCCCGCTCTACCACCAGCTGGCCGAGCAGCTGAGTGCGGCGATCGGGAGCGGCACGCTCCAGCCGGGCGACTCGTTCGAGAACGAGGTGGCCATGGCCGAGCGGCTCGGCCTCTCGCGGCCGACCGTCCGGCGGGCGATCCAGGAGCTCGTGGCACAGGGTCTGCTGCTCCGGCGGCGTGGTCTCGGCACCACCGTCGCCGGGCGGCAGATCCACCGTCGCGCCGAGCTGACGAGCCTCTTCGACGACCTGCGGCGCGAGGGCGCCGGCGACCCGCGCACCGAGGTGCTGACCCACGAGGTCACCACCGACGAGGTCGCGGCGACCGCGCTCGGCCTGCCCGCCGACACCCCGCTGCTGCACCTCGTGCGGCTGCGGCGCAACGGCGACCAGCCGCTCGCGATCCTGCGCAACTGGCTGCCGCCCGCCTACTCCGACCTCAGCCGCACCGACCTCGAGAAGGACGGCCTCTACGCGATGCTGCGCTCTCGCGGTGGCAAGCCGGTCGTCGCGCACCAGCGCATCGGCGCCCGACAGCCCTCGGCGACGGAGCGCAGGCACCTCAACCTCACCCCGTCGCAGCCCGTGCTGACGATGACCCGCACCGCCTTCGATGCGGTCGGTGGTCCCGTCGAGTACGGCGACCACTGCTACCGCGCCCAGGACTACTCCATCGAGGTCATGCTCGACGAGCGCTGACCGCCCTCCCTTCGTCCCGTCGAGAACTGAGCACTCGACCCGCCACTTCGCATCGAGTGCCCGCTTTCCGACACTGCGATCCCGAGAAGGTATGCCTTGACGTCCCTTTCGCTGCCCGACGCCCTCCCGTCGCCGCGCCGGCCCTCCCCCGACTCCGTGCCGTCGCTGCGCTGGGGCGTGCTCGGGACGGGATGGATCGCCTCGCGCTTCATCGCGTCGCTGCAGGCGTCGACGTCGCAGCGCGTCGTGGCGGTCGGATCGCGCACCCAGGAGTCGGCCGACGCCTTCGCTGCCACCCACTCGCTCGAGCGTGCACTCAGTTCGACGGCACAGCTCGTCGCCGACCCCGACGTCGACGTCGTCTACGTGGCGACGCCACACCACCTGCACCGGGCCGGCGCCCTGGCTGCCGTCGAGGCGGGCAAGCACGTGCTCGTGGAGAAGCCGATCGGCCTCGATGCTGTTGAGGCGCAAGAGATCTCGGCGGCCGCTCGTGCTGCTGGCGTCTTCTGCATGGAGGCGATGTGGACGCTCTTCCTGCCGCGCTTCGACGTTGTCCGGCAGGTGCTGGAGACCGGGCTGCTGGGCGACGTGCACACGGTGCTCGCCGACCACGGTGAGCACTTCGACCCGCCGCACCGCATCCTCGACCCGGCGATGGCGGGCGGCTCGCTGCTCGACCTCGGCACCTACGTCACGACTCTCGCGACGTGGGCACTCGGGCCCGCCACCCGCGTGCAGGCGTGCGGCTCGATGACCGCGTCGGGCGTCAACGCCCAGGCTGCGATGGTGCTGACCCACGCTGACGACGCCACGAGCGTGCTGCACTCGACGCTGCTCACGCGTACGCCCACGTCGGCGACGGTCGCGGGCACGAAGGCCACGCTCACGCTGCCCGGGCCGTTCTTCATGCCGGGCGACGTCGTCGTCACGTCGGCCGACGGCTCGCAGTCGGTGACGTGGACCGACCCCGAGCCGATCGGGCACGGCGCGCTGTACCACTCAGCGCTCGAGGCTGCTCGCTGCATCGGCGACGGCCTGCCCGAGTCTCCACTGCACATGGCCGAATCGGTCCAGCACAACCTGCGGGCCCTCGACGAGGTCACCAGACAGCTCGGCGTCTCCTACCCGACGTCGAGTGGGCACTTTGCCCCGGGCCCGTGACCGCCGCACCTGCGCGTCGGGTGGGGCAAAGTGCCCACTCGACGTTTCAGGCGAGGGGCTTGAGGGTGTCCATGCCGAGGAAGGGGCGCAGGGCCTCGGGGACCACGACCGAGCCGTCGGCCTGCTGGTGGTTCTCGAGGATCGCGACGAGCCACCGCGTCGTGCCGAGCGTGCCGTTGAGCGTCGCGACGGCGCGGGTGCCCGAGCCGTTCGGGTCGCGCTCGCGCGTGTTCAGCCGCCGGGCCTGGAACGTCGTGCAGTTCGACGTCGACGAGAGCTCGCGGAACTTGCCCTGGGTCGGTACCCACGCCTCGCAGTCGAACTTGCGCGCGGCCGGGCCACCGAGGTCGCCGGCGGCCGTGTCGATGATGCGGTAGGGCACCTCGATCTTGGCGAGCATCTCGCGCTCCCACGCCAGCATGCGCTGGTGCTCGGCCTCGGCGTCCTCGGGCCGGCAGTAGCTGAACATCTCGACCTTTTGGAACTGGTGCACGCGGATGATGCCGCGGGTGTCCTTGCCGTGCGACCCGGCCTCGCGGCGGTAGCAGGCCGACCACCCGGCATACCTCTTCGGGCCGTTCGTCAGGTCGATGATCTCGTCGGAGTGGTAGCCCGCGAGGGCGACCTCCGACGTGCCGGTGAGGTAGAGGTCGTCGGCCTCGAGGTAGTAGACCTCCTCGGCGTGCGCGTCCATGAAGCCGGCACCGACCATGACCTCGGGGCGCGCGAGCGTCGGGGTGATCATCGGCGTGAAGCCGGCGGCGGTGGCCTGCGCCATCGCCATGTTGAGCAGCGCCAGCTCGAGGAGGGCGCCGACACCGGTGAGGTAGTAGAACCGGGCGCCGCCGACCTTCGCGCCGCGCTCCATGTCGATCGCGCCGAGCTTCTCGCCGAGCGCGAGGTGGTCGAGCGGCTCGAAGCCCTCGGCCGCGAAGTCGCGCGGCGACCCGACGGTCTCGAGCACGACGTAGTCGTCCTCGCCGCCGACCGGCACGCCGTCGATGATGACGTTGCCGACCTTACGCAGCAGCACGTCGAGCTCCGCGCTGGCCTCGTCGGCCGTCGACTCGAGAGCCTTGACCTGCTCGCTCAGCGTCGCGGCCTTGGTGCGCGCGTGGTGGGCGGCCTTCTCGAGCTCGTCGGCGTCGGGCGCACCTGCCTTCTTGGCCTTCTGGAACGCGCCCATCGCGGCCCCGACCGACTTGCTCACGGACTTCTGCTCGGCGCGCAGCGACTCGAACTCGCCCAGGGACGATCGGCGACGCTCGTCGGCAGCGAGGATCGCGTCAACGATCCCCGGGTCCTCACCACGGGCCTGTTGCGAGGCGCGGACCCGGTCGGGTTCGTCGCGCACGAGCTTGATGTCGATCACGCGGGCCAGCCTAACGGCGTGCGCCGGTGCGCCTCGACCGAGATAGGGGAGCCTCGCTCACTCCGGCCTGATGAGGGCGTATGCMGCGACCGCGTCGTCGGGCAGGCCGCGCACGTCGATCTGGACCCGCCCCGTCGGCAGCCCGAGGTTGACGGTGCGCTGCACCTAGCCGTCGCACGGGAACGGCCGCGAGTAGAGCGGCTCGCCGTGGCCCCACGTGCCCGGCGCAGCGTCGTAGACGGCGTAGGACGCTCCCGCCGAGGCGTCCGAGGGTCGGGGCGCCGAGCAGGCGACCTCGACCGTGTAGGTGCGTCCGGCCGCGATCGGGTCACCCGGCACGTTGCGGAACGTCTGGCCCGCTCCGGTGCTCGTGACGACGACCCGGGCCACCTCCCCGGCCTCTCGCCCGGGCACCGCGATCTTCGGGGGCGGCCCCGGGTCGATCGGGGTCAGCGACACCTCGGGCGTTCTCACCACACCGGCCACCGCCGTGGTCGGCACCGACGGCCGGGCGGTCGCGGACGTGCACGCCCCGAGCGTCACGAGCGCCGAGAGGACCAGCAGTCCCACGAGCGCCGGCGCCGAGGGCAGGGGCGAACGCGCCACCACGGACCGGCCGCGCCTCATGACCCCGACTGTAGGCGGCCGACCACCCGCAGAGGTATGCCGTGCGCCTCGGTGGCACACGGCATACCTCGTGCTCATGCTCCCTCAGGGGTCAGAGGTGGATCCTCACCACCTGGCCGCCGGAGTCGGTGGTGTGCGTCGTGACGTAGGCGTAGTCACCACGCAGCACCACGCCGTACGGCAGGAACAGGCCGCCTGTGATGACGGTCGGCGACGTCGAGTGCGGCCGGACGCGGACCAGGGCACCGAGGGGAGAGCCGGAGGCGAGCCCGTCGGCTGCGATCTCGACCGCGTAGAGGTGGCCCTTCTTGTCGAAGGCCAGGGACGTGACGTTGGTCAGTCCGGTCGCCCACTTCTGGGGGGCGTGGCCGGGCTTGATCCGCCAGATCGCAGACGAGCCCTTCTCGAAGGGGAAGCCGACGAGCTGGGAGACGTACCAGGCGCCGTCCGGGCCCTTGACGATGTCGGTCGGCACCGCGTCAGCGAGGAAGCCGGCAGGCGGCCCGGCCGGTGAGTCCACGGTGGTCGCCACCGGCGGGAGCGCGGCGATGTTCGACACGTGCCCGTTGTGGCGCACCGCGTTGATGGAGTTGCCGCCCGAGTCGGTGTAGACGAAGCCCTTGCCCGAGCGGGCGAGCCCGGTCGGGTCGCTGTCGATGTCGGTGCCGTCCGGGTTCTTCTTGGCCTCGAACCGAGCGAGGTCGGCGATCGTCGTCACTCGCGCCTTGCCGTGGCTCTTGAGCTCGACCTTCAGCAGCTTGCCGAGGTTGGCGCCCATCGGTCCGAAGCTGGCGCGGTAGTCGGGCGACCCACCGAGGCCCATGGTCAGCGCGAAGGTGTGCTCACCGGTGAAGACGAGGTCCGATGGCCCGAGCGCGTCGGCGGTGCCGCCGGCGGACGAGAGGCCGGTCACCACTCGTTTGACGTAGCCCTTGGGGCCGATTCGGGCGACGGAGCCGGTGAGACCGACGCACGCCTGGGTCTTCGGGTCGACGGGGTTGGGCCGGCAGGCGGCGGTTCCGGTCGTCCCGGCCTCCGCGACGTAGAGGGCCCCGCTCGGGCTGAACGCCAGCTGGCGGGGGCTGTGGAGGCCGGAGGCGATGACCTTCGGCATGTGACTCTGCATATGACTCTGCGCCGGACTCGCTTGCGCAGCAATGGAACTGAATCCAGCTGTGCCAGCCGCAACTGCGATGACACCGACGCCGGCCATACGACGAACCAATGATTTCGTGATCATGGACATCCCTGTTCGGTCATCCCCTGACCCAGCCACGGTAGGGCCGCCGGAACGACCCGGCCAAGACCTCACACGCAAGTGGGCGGACTTGTCCTGTTTAGGGATTCGTCCGCCCACCTGCGGGGGTTGGTGCCGTTATCCGACCTCGGTCACTTCACCTCGGCACAGGTCAGGCGCCAGATGCCGAAGGCGAGCGGCAGCACGACCCAGAGGCTCACCGAGGTTCCGAGCTGCGCCCACTGCTCGCCGGTGAGCGACCCGGTGAAGAGCGGCTGCATCGTGTGCTGCATGTCGAGCCACTCGGCGGCCGACCGGAGCCACGAGACCATCGAGCCGAGGATCGACCAGGCGGTCGGCAGGATGAAGTAGACGACGATCGCGGCAGGGGTGTTCTTGAAGAGCATGCCGAAGCCGACGCCCTGGGCGATGCCGAGCAGCACGAAGCCGCCAGCGCCGAGCAGCACGAGGCCGTCGATGCCCCAGTCCGCCGTGATGCCGCGGAAGGTGATGGCCGCCTGGTGGGCGATGCCGGCGAGGGCCAGCGCCAGCGCGAAGGCCGCGACACCGACCGTGAGCGCGGAGAGCAGCTTGGCCCAGGCGACCCGCATACGACGCGGCTCGAGACCGAACGTCACGAGTCCCGTGCGCTGGCTCCACTCCGACGTGACGGCGAGGATGCCGACGACCGGGAGGATGATCGCCATCGGCATCGTCGTCGCCTGGAGGTAGTCCCCGAACGAGTGCTGGCCGCCCTCGTTGAAGAACATGATCGTCAGGGCGATGGCGATGATGGCCGCAATGCCGATGAGCAGCCAGCGGCCGGCGCGGGTGTCGAGCATCTTGCGCAGCTCGACGTGCATCAGCCGGGTGAACGGCACCCCGTTTGTCGGGCGCGGGCCGGGGATGCGCGACGGCACCTTGGCCGTGACGGGCAGGTTGGACTCGGCGTTCGGGGACTGGGCCACCTTGGCCGGGGCGGGGGACGTCGTGGTGGTCATGCCGCCACCTCCTCTCGGGCAGCGTCGGCCGTGAGGTCGAGGAACATCTCCTCGAGACCCCGGCTGCCGCCGCTGCGCAGCTCGGTCAGGACGATCTGGTGGGCCGCGGCGACGCGGCCGACGGCGATCGGCTCGGCCTCGACCTGGAGGCCACCGGTCGGGGTGCGGTGCGCGACGACGGACTGGGCGGCGAGGGCAGCGAGGAGCGCGTCGTCGTCGGTCGAGCGGGTGTAGGTGCCGGCCTCGGCAAGCAGCTCGTCCTTCGTGCCCTGGGCGACGATCTTGCCGTGACCGATGACGATGATCTCGTCGGCGACGCGCTCGATCTCGTTGAGCAGGTGCGAGCTGAGGAGCACGGTGCCGCCCTCGTTGGCGTAGCCGCGGAGCAGGTCCCGCATCCACCGGATGCCGGCGGGGTCGAGGCCGTTGGCCGGCTCGTCGAGGATGAGCACCTCGGGGTCGCCGAGGAGCGCGTGAGCGATGCCGAGGCGCTGGCGCATGCCGAGGGAGTAGTTGCGGACGCGGCGGTTCGCCTCCTTCTCGGTGAGGCCGACGAGCTCCACCATCTCGTCGACGCGGTGCTTGCCGACGCCCATGAGGATCGCTCCGAGCGTGAGGACCTCGCGACCCGTGCGGCCGGCGTGCTGCGCGGAGGCGTCGAGGAGGAGGCCGACGTGACGGCCGGGGTTCGGGAGGGCGGCATACGGCTTGCCGAGCACTGTGGCCCGGCCCGCGCTGGCGGGGGTCAGGCCTGACATGACACGCATCGCGGTCGTCTTGCCGGCACCGTTCGGCCCGAGGAAGCCGGTGACGAGCCCGGGCTTCACCTCGAACGAGACGTCGTCGACGGCCGTGAAGGGGCCGTAGCGCTTGGTGAGTCGTTCCACTGTGATCATGGGCCCTACCCTCTCCGACAGCGCGCGGCCCGCACATCCGTCACAAGCCTGATTTCGACCCCTACCAAGGTCGTACGCGACCCTGACCTGAGTCAGGGTCCACGCTCAGGGTCGGGCCCCGATGGACGCGTGGAAGAAGACCTTGGTCGTATGCCGTCCGGTGCGCCGGGTGCCTACGCTGGGCAGGTGCCCCAGCCCCGCGTCGCCCGGACCCTCCGAGGACACGTGTGGGGCGAGAGCTGGCGCCTCGTCGTCGCCCTCGCGTTCGGCCTGCTCGTCTGGGCGATGGTCCAGGTCGAGCTCGACTCGGCCCACGTGACCACGCGTTTCGGCAAGGACTGGCTGCTCGTCGACCTCGGGCTCGGTCTCGTCGCGACGGCTCTGCTGCACTGGCGCCGGCGGTTGCCGCTGCCCGTGGCGGCGCTGACGTCCATCCTCAGTGCCGGCTCCACGGTGGCGATCGGACCGGCAGCCCTCGCCCTGGTGTCGCTCTCGACCCGCCGTCGCTGGCGGGAGATCGCGGTCGTCTCGGTGCCGTACCTCCTCGCCGGCTTCGGGCACGAGTGGATCTTTCGCGCCCAGCTGCCGTCCGAGACGCTGACCTCGGTCATCATCGGCGCCCTGTCGCTGGCCGCGCTCGTCGCGATCGGGTGGGCCATCGGCGAGCGCCGTGCCTTCGTCGCGTCGCTGCAGGAGCGTGCCCTCACCGCCGAGCGCGAGCAGGCGATGCGGGTCGTCCAGGCCCAGGTCGCCGAACGGGCCCGCATCGCGCGCGAGATGCACGACGTCCTCGCCCACCGGATCTCGTTGGTGGCCATGCATTCAGGGGCACTGGCCTACCGCACCGACCTGCGGCCCGAGCAGGTCGCCGAGACCGCCGAGGTGGTGCGCGACAGCGCCAACCGGGCGCTGACCGAGCTGCGTGCGGTGCTCGGTGTCCTGCGTGACGTGCCCGGTGCCGGTGGCGTCTCCGACGGCATGCCCGAACCACCACAGCCCACCCTCGACGACCTCGATTCCCTTGTGGCAGAGGCCACCTCGGGCGGCACCGTTGTGCGGCTCGACCCGTCCGGAGACCTCTCGTCAGTGCCCGAGCAGGTCTCGCGCAACGCGTACCGGATCGTCCAGGAGGGCCTGACGAACGCGCGCAAGCACGCGCCCGGCACTCCGGTCCGGGTGGTCGTGTCGACGTCGCCCGCGGCCGGGCTCGACGACGAGGAGGTACGCGTCAGCGTGCGCAACCACGTGCCACCCGTGGACGTGGGGCGCGGCACCGACGAGGCGGACGGCATACGGCCGCGGCGGACGGAAGGGGCAGGGCTGGGACTGCTGGGGCTCACGGAGCGCGCCGTCCTGGCCGGGGGCGAGCTGACCTACGGGCCCGACCGGGCAGGCGACTTCGTCGTGACCGCCCGGCTACCGTGGTCGCGATGAACGGGGACTCGCGGGACGCCGATGGGGCGCAGCGCCGCACCCGGGTCGTGCTCGTCGACGACGACGCGCTCGTGCGAGCGGGGCTCCGGATGATCCTCGGCGGCGCGACCGACCTCGAGGTCGTCGCCGAGGCGGGCGACGGGATCGCGGGCGAGGCCGTCGTCGAGCAGCACCGGCCCGACGTCGTGCTCATGGACATCCGGATGCCGCGGCGCGACGGTCTCGAGACGACCCGGGCGCTGCTGTCGGACGCGGCTCGTGCGGTGCGCGCGGCCCGCGGCGAGGACCTCAAGGTGATCGTGCTGACGACGTTCGACGCCGACGACATGGTGGTGCAGGCGCTGCGCGACGGCGCCTCCGGCTTCCTGCTCAAGGACACCGAGGCGCGTCGCCTCGTCGAGGCCGTGCGGCAGGTCGCGGCCGGCGAGCCGATCCTCTCCCCCAGCGCGACGGCCACCCTCATCGCCCACGTCGCCGGCCCGAACGGTGGGGCGGCACGCGCGGAGGACACCCGCCGCGCGACCGCCGAGGCGCGACTCGCGGAGCTCACCGAGCGCGAGCGCGAGGTGGCGCTCGCCATCGGCCGCGGCCTCAGCAACGCCGACATCTCGCGGGAGCTGTACCTCTCGGTCCCGACCGTCAAGGCCCACGTGTCACGGGTGCTCGACAAGGTGGGCGCCGACAACCGTGTCCAGATCGCCATCGTCGTCCACGACGCCGGCCTGACCTGACGCTCGCACGTCGATAAGTGGGCACTCGACCTGCTGGGGCGTCGGAAAGTGGGCACTCGACCAGTGGGCGGCCTGACCCTCTTCATCGAGTGCTCAGTTCCCGACGCCGGAAAAGGGGTGGACGGGTGATGGGCTGCGTGTTTATCGTCTGCTCCGTGTGGATCTCCTGATGCCTCGTGCCCGCCCGCGCCCTGACCTGTCGCCCAGAAGCTGACGTCACGCCGCGGGGCCCTGCCGACCATCAAGGACCTCGCCCATGTCTTCCACCCTCACCATCTCCGGCCTCGACGTCGCCTTCGGCGCGCGCACCCTCTTCTCGGGCCTCGACCTGACGCTCGCCGACGGTGACGTCACGGCCGTCGTCGGACCCAACGGCTCCGGCAAGTCGACGCTGATGCGCACGATCGTCGGCGACGTCGCCGTCGACGGCGGTTCGATCCGGCTCGCCCCGCGCGACGCGACCGTCGCCTGGCTGCCGCAGGTCGTGCCGAACCCGGACGAGACGCTGCTCGCCTACGCCCGCCGCCGCACCGGGGTCACGGCCGCCGACACCGAGCTCGAGGTCGCCTCGGCCGCGGTCGCCGACGGGCTGCCCGGCAGCGACGACCGCTATGCCGCTGCCCTCGAGCGCTGGCTCGCGCTCGGTGCCGCGGACCTCGACGACCGGCTGGCCGAGGTCGCGGCCCGGGTCGGTCTCGACGTCGCTGCAGACCGACCGCTCGGCACCCTCTCGGGGGGCCAGGCGGCCCGGGCCTGCCTCGTTGCGGTGCTGCTCAGTCGCTACGACGTGCTGCTGCTCGACGAGCCGACCAACGACCTCGATGCACGCGGCCTCGCGATGATGGCCGAGTTCGTGCACTCGCACACTGGACCCGTGCTCATCGCGAGCCATGACCGCACGTTCCTCGACGAGGTCGCGACGAGCGTCATCGAGCTCGACGCCAAGCAGCAGCGCATCGCCCACTACACCGGCGGATGGAGCGCGTACGTCGAGCAGCGCGAGCTCGCCCGCACGCACGCCTGGGACGCGTATGCCGGGTATGCCGCCGAGCGCGACGGCCTGCTCGCGCAGTCCCGGCAGCGGGCCGACTGGGCGGTCAAGGGCCGCACCGGCTTCAAGGCCACGAAGGAGGGCGACAAGCACATCCGCGAGAAGCACCGCGCCCGCGCCGACCGCCAGGCCGCGAAGGGCGCCCGCCTCGAGCGGGCCGCCGACCGGCTCACCGTCGTCGAGCAGCCGCGCAAGGAGTGGCAGCTGCGCTACACGATCACCGAGGGGCGACCCTCGTCCGACGTCGTCGCGACGCTCTCGGATGCCGTCGTCGAACGGCACGGCTTCCGGCTCGGCCCGGTGAACCTCGGCGTCGGCCGTGGGGACCGGGTCGCCCTCGTCGGCGAGAACGGCAGCGGCAAGACGACGCTGCTCGCCGCGCTGATCGGTGACCTGCCGCTCACGTCGGGCCGCCAGACGCTGGGCACGCGCGTGTCGGTCGGCGTCATCGACCAGAGGCGGGTGCTGCTCGACGACGACGCCACCGTGCTGGACCTCGTCCGCCGGGAGCTGGGGCCGCACGAGAAGTCGGGCAGCGAGTGGCCGCTGGGCGAGGTGCGCACGCTGCTCGCCAAGTTCGGCCTCGGCCCCGAGCACGTCGCGCGACCGGCCCGCAGCTTGTCGATGGGTGAGCGCACCCGTGCCCTCATGGCGCTCTTCCAGGGCCGTGAGGTCAACGTGCTGGTGCTCGACGAGCCGACGAACCACCTCGACGTCGACGCCATCGAGCAGCTCGAGGCCGCCGTGGCGGCCTTCGGGGGGACCGTGCTCGTGGTCAGCCACGACGAGACCCTGCTCGCCGGCATACGCCTGACGCACCGCTGGGAGGTCAGCCAGGGTCGCGTGCGGGTCGAGGCCCTCTGACGCCGGGAAAGGCGCCGTGCGGCAGAATCGCGCCGGTGAGCGCACCCAGGGGAGCCCAGGCCCGTCGTCTCGTGGAGACCTTCCGGCGCGAGGGGCGCGTGGAGGTCAGGTTCAGCCAGTTGATGGTCGGTGTGTATGCCGTGCTCGGCCTGGTGCTGCTCGCATGCGGCCTCGTGCTGTTCGGGATCGGCATCGGCATCGTCTCCCCGGGCACCGGCACTGCCGAGAAGGGTGACATCGTCATCGGCATCGTCATGGCGCTCATCGGCCTGTTCCTCCTCGGCCTCGGCATCGGGCAGGCCCGCCCCTTCGAACCGCCGGTCGTCGCAGACGCCGAGGGCGTGCACGTGCAGGGCAAGTGCGTCCCGTGGCCCCTCATCACCGGCTTCGGCACCCACCGCCACTCGGGCCCCGGCCCGAACAGCCACCTGATCGCGTCCGTGCTCGTCGACCAGGACACCGCCGACGCCTGGGTGGACGCGCGCAAGAGCGGCGAAGGGCGCCGGTCGCGGCTCTACGCCCTCGGCTCCGTCGGGGCGGATGGGATCGCGCTGCCGTTCAACCTCGCGGTGAACGCGGACCAGCTCAGCGAGGCGCTCGAGTCCATCCGCGCCGACGCCGTCAGCGGGTGACGCTTCGGGTGCGGCTCCAGCGCCACGCCGCGGTGACGATCACGACCCCGACGATGGAGCCGATGATGCCGCTGGGGCGCAGCGCGATGCCGTCACCCGCGAGGAGGCTCGCGAGCAGGCCACCGACGAACGAGCCGACCACGCCCGCGACGATCGCCATCGTCCAGTCGATGCTCTTGCCCTCACGACCCAGGATGAGCTGGGCGGCAGCGCCGACGAGCATGCCGAAGAGGATCATGCCGATGATGAGCAGGCTCCGAACCTAGGACCGCAAGCGCGAACCGGACAGGTGTTCAGCGAGATCGCACCTCCCGCTGGCGCCGGATCTGGGCCACTCTGGACCCATGCCAGCCACCACGGTCGTCCTGTTCGGCGCCACCGGAGACCTCGCGAAGCGCAAGCTGCTCCCGGGCATGCTGCACCTCCACGAGTCACAGCTGCTCGAGGGGCTTCGCGTCGTCGCCACGTCGCTCGACGAGCTGAGCCGCGACGAGTTCCTCGACCTCGTCTTCGCCTCGATCCGCGAGCACTCGAGCCACGACGTCACCGACGACGACCTCCGCGAGTTCGCCGACCGCATCCACTGGGTGCCGGGTTCTGCTGGGCCGCAGGGTATTCGGGCTGCCGTTGAGGAGTCGGAGACGATTCTCGGCCCGGACTCCTGGCGACTGCACTACCTCTCGGTGCCGCCCAAGGCCGCCCTCGCTGTCGTGCACCAGCTCGAGGAGGCCAAGCTCGTCGAACGCAGCCGCATCATCATGGAGAAGCCCTTCGGCACCGACCTCGAGAGCGCGAAGAAGCTCAACGCCGAGCTGCACCAGGTCTTCAACGAGGAGCAGATCTTCCGCATCGACCACTTCCTCGGCAAGGAAGCGGCCCAGAACATCCTCGCCTTCCGCTTCGCCAACGGTCTCTTCGAGCCGATCTGGCACCGCAACCACATCGATCACATCCAGATCGATGTCCCCGAGACCCTCGGCCTCGCCCAGCGGGCCGACTTCTACGAGAGCACCGGCGCCTACCGCGACATGGTGGTCACGCACCTCTTCCAGGTGCTCGCGTTCACGGCGATGGAACCACCGACCGCGCTCGAACCGCACGCGATCAGCGAGGAGAAGAACAAGGTCTTCAGGTCGATGTCGCCCATCGAGCCGCACGACGTCGTGCGCGGCCAGTACGTCGGCTACCGCGACGAGCCGGGGGTGAAGGCCGACAGCCAGACGGAGACCTTCGTCGCGCTCAAGTGCTTCGTCGACAACTGGCGGTGGGCCGGCGTTCCGTTCTACCTGCGCACCGGCAAGCGGCTGGCCGAGGGTGCCCGCATCATCTCGATCGCCTTCAAGGAGCCGCCCCGCTCGATGTTCCCGGCCGCCTCGGGCGTCGGCGACAACGGCCCCGACCACCTGACCTTCGACCTCGCCGACAAGGCGCGCATGTCGCTCTCCTTCTACGGCAAGCGGCCCGGGCCGGGCATGAAGCTGGACAAGCTGTCGATGCAGTTCTCCATGCAGGAGACCGACTGGGCCGGTTCGGTGCTGGAGGCCTACGAGCGCCTCATCTACGACGCGGCCCGTGGCGACCGCACCCTCTTCACGTCAGCCGAGGGCATCGAGCGACTCTGGGAGATCAGCCAACCGCTCCTCGACAACCCGCCGATCGTGCGGCCGTACGACCCCGGCACCTGGGGTCCGAACCAGATCCACCAGCTCGTCGCCCCGTTCACGTGGCGACTGCCGTTCGAACGCCGCTGGCGCGACCCGAACGTCACGGGCGCCTAGCCGTCAGTCGACCTCGCGGGCCCGACGGGCGCGTTCGGTGAAGAGCGCCCGCTCGGCGTCGCTTCTGGTCAGCTCGGCGGCACGCTCGAAAGCCTCCGCCGACGCCTTATGCCGTCCGGCGCGCCCGAGCAGGTCGCCGCGGACGCCGTGGAGGTGGGGATAGCCGGCGAGCCGGCCCGACGCCGCGACGCGGTCGACGACGGCCAGCCCGGCCTCGGGCCCGACCGAGTAGCCCACGGCCACAGCGCGGTTCACCTCCACGACGGGTGACGGCCAGATGGTGGCGAGCACGCCGTAGAGGTCGGCGACACGGGCCCAGTCGGTGTCCTCGACCCGCGGGGCGCGGGCATGGCAGGCCGCGATCGCAGCCTGGACGGCATACGGCCCGAGCGGTCGGCCTAGCGACTCGGCGCGCGTGAGGGACTCGAGTCCGCGACGCACGAGGAGCCGGTCCCAGCGACGCCGGTCCTGGTCGGGCAGCAGCACCGGGCGGCCGGCGGCATCGACGCGGGCCGGCAGCCGCGAGGCGTGCAGCTCCATGAGCGCGATCAGTCCGTGCACCTCCGGCTCGTCGGGCACCAGCCCGGCGAGCAGGCGCCCCAGCCGCATCGCCTCCTGGCAGAGGGCGGGCCGCACCCAGTCCTCCCCGGACGTGGCGGCATACCCCTCGTTGAAGACGAGGTAGACGACCTCGAGAACGGAGCCGAGACGATCGGAAAGCTCTTCGGGTGTCGGCAGCTCGAAGCGGACTCCCTTGTCGCCCAACGTCTTCTTGGCGCGCGCGATGCGCTGGGCCATCGTGCTCTCGGGAACGAGGAAGGCCCGTGCGATCTCGTCGGTGGACAGGCCGCCGAGGCAGCGCAGGGTCAGGGCCACTCGCGACTCGAGCGACAGCACGGGGTGACAGGCAGTGAGCACGAGACGCAGCAGGTCGTCGCCGACGTGGTCGTCCAGGGCATCGATCGCCGCCTCGGAGTCGACGCCGGGCTCGGGACCCAGGTCGCGCGCCAGGGCAGCCACCTTCCGGTCGAAGGTGGCTGCGCGGCGGTGGGCGTCGATGCCGCGGCGCTTGGCCGTCGTCATGAGCCACCCGCCGGGGTTCGGCGGGACGCCGGTGACGGGCCACTGCTCGAGGGCGGCCACGAGGGCTTCCTGCGCGAGGTCCTCGGCGAGGCCGACGTCTCCCGTGAGCCGAGCCAGGCCGGCGACGAGGCGACCGGCCTCGATGTGCCAGACCGCCTCGACGGCGGCGTTCGCCCGAGGTGGTCGCGGCACCGGCTCGGGGGCCGCGACCCCCTCGCTCGTGTCGACGGGGTCGGTCACTGCGGCGGGCCGAAGTCCTCGGGACCCATGACCTTGACGACATCGCACTCGCCCTCCCAGCCCGGCCAGAGGTCGGCGTGCAGCCGCATGAAGCGGGAGGTCCACTCGACCGCTTCCTCCTTCGAGCGCACGTCGTAGACCGCGTACGAGATGAACTCCTTCGCCTCGGCGAAGGGACCGTCCATGACCGACAGTTCCCCGCCCGCGACGGTGACGCGGGCACCGGAGGCGCTCGGCGACAAGCCGGCGTTGTCGAGCATCGAGCCCGACGCGGCGGCCTCGGCGCCGAGGTCCATGATCGCGGCCATGAGGCCCTCGGGCGGTGGTCCCGCCGGCTGGCTGCCCTTGAGGATGGTGATGTAGCGCATCGGAGTCTCCTTGTGCGTGGTCGGTGATGTCAGTGGTCGAGGGACCGGTAGAGGTGGGCTGCGGTGACGGCGATCCACGCGAACACGAGCACCACTGCGGCGGTGAAGAGCAGGTTGGCTGCGACGCTACCCGCGCCGGAGGCCACGCAGAGGAACCCGGCGAGGAAGACCAGACCCGTGGTTCGCGAGAAGACAGCCAGGCGACGGGCCCCCTCGCTCGAGAACCGTCGCGCGAGGACGAAGCACGAGGCCGCGATCGCGACGAAGCCGATGCCGGCCGCGGCGAAGTGCGCGATGCCGTGCCCGGTCACCGCGCCGGGGCCCTCCGGCGTGCCCACCGGGAAGCCGAGCGCAGGGTCGGCCCGGAAGACGCCGGCCGCGACGAGGGCCACAGCGAAGACAGCGGTGAGGACCGGAGCCCAGCGGGCCGCACGCCCGCCTGCCAGCGCTCGCCGGACGCCCACGGCATACGCGACGAGCATCACGCCGGTGAGCACGAAGTTGCCGACCTGGACCCAGCCGAGGTCGCCGTTCTCGAGCAGGCTCCACTGGTGGCGGGCCAGGTCGAAGCCGTCGCGGGTCAGCGCCTGGGCGACCGAGACGACGACGTAGAAGGGGCCCGCGACGACTCCCCAGCCGAGCAGCGAGCGGGTCACGTGGAACGGTGTCCAGCCGTCTGAGCAGTCAGGCGTCGTCGAGGCGCTCGTGGTCGTCGTCGAGCGCGGGTGGTCGGTCGAGGTGCTCATGGGGTGTCTCCCGGGGTGGTGGCGCCGACCTGCTGTCGTGCGCTCTCACCCCCTCCACGAACGGCGGAGGACCCGATCGACATGCGTCGCGAAGAACTTCTCAGCCACCCGCGCGGGTGAACCCCTTGTAGCGCGAACCGCGCCGGACCACCGGCCGGGCAACCGCGGGACATCCCGCGGTAAAGGCCGTGGTTTTGTCCATTGCGTGGTCGCCGACCGCGTCGGGACCATTGAGCGGTGCGCATTCAATGGAGTGGGGTCGTAGTGACGGCAGGTCTCGCCGCGGGGGCACTGGTGGCGTGCAGTGGGTCGACCGTGGCGCCGGGCACCCCGGTCGCCGCCTCGTCCACGGCCTCCTCCACGGCCGGATCACCCTCGGCGGCAACAGCATCCACCTCGGCCGCAGGGCCGACGACGCTCGCCGGTCCGACGTCGGCCGGCGGGCCGCCCACGCTCGGGGGCCCGACGACCGGCGGTGGATCATCAGCTGGCGGGGTCTCCACCGACCGCACTTCGCTCGTCTACGTGCCCGCCCAGGGCATCCGGGTCGGTGGCGCGGTCATGGCCCTCGACCAGTCGGAGTACGAGCCCGGCGACCACAAGCTGAGCCTGAAGCTGCGCCTGGCCTCTCTGTCCCGCTCGGACGTCAACCTGGGCGCGGCCGGCGTGCACATCGGCGTCACGCACACGAACACGACGACCGAGGCGGACCTGAGATCGGTCGTGGCAACGGTCCAGGGCTCACGACCGACCCTCGTCTTCACGGACCTGCCGGCCGACTTCACGCTCAAGGGCTCGACGCTCATCGTGCGCGACAAGAGCTTCGAGATCGTGATGCAGCTCGACAGCCGGCTCGCGAACACCACGGCCCGTCTGGCGAAGTGAGCGCCAGGTGATGGCGCGGAAGGTCACTCGCCGGGGTAGACGACCCCGGTCTGGCGGCGCACCTCGTCCATCGTCTCCATGACGCGCAGCGTCGCCGCGTGCGGCATCAGTGCGGACTCACGCTCGCCCGCGGTCAGGCAGCGCGCGAACTCGGCTGCCTCGTAGGAGAACCCGCGCACGTCGTCGGGCAGACCACCATCGCGCTCGTCGACGACGTCGCCGGCGCGGCTGACGAGCCGGATCGACGACCCCGGCGTGTAGAAGGTGCTCGACAGCTCGAGGCGCGCCTCGGTGCCGGCGACGACGGCCGAGCACGGGGTCGCCGCGGCCATCGTGCAGGTCAGCACGCCGTGAGCACCGCCGGCCCCCGTGACGGTGATCGTCGAGGACGCATCGACGCCGAGGTCGGTGAGCGTGCCGACGGCCGACACCGACGCGACCGCGCCGAGCACGACGTCGGCGAACGAGACGGGGTAGACGCCGAGGTCGAGCAGGGCACCACCGGCGAGCTCGGGCTGCGAGAGGCGGGCCGGCCCGTCGGGGTAGAGGTGCTGGCCGTGGTCCGCGAAGACCGCCACGAGGTCGCCGATGAGCCCGGCCTCGACGACGTGCCGCACGACGTCGTAGTGCGGCAGGAAGCGGCTCCACATCGCCTCCATGACGAGCAGGCCGCGGGCCTCGGCCGCCGCGAGCACCTCGCGCGCCTCGGCGGCGCTCCGGGTGAAGGCCTTCTCGACGAGAACGGGCTTGCCGGCCTCGATGGCGAGCAGGGCGTGGTCGCGGTGCTCGGAGTGCGGTGACGCCACGTAGACGGCGTCGACCTCGGGGTCTGCGACGAGGTCCTCGTAGCTGCCATGGGCCCGGGCGATGCCGAACTCGTCGGCGAAGTCCTGCGCCCGCTCCTTGCTGCGCGACCCGACCGCGACGACCGACGACTCGGTGCCGACAGCGACGGCATCGGCGAAGGCGTGCGCGATGCCGCCGGGTCCGAGCACGCCCCAGCGGATCGCCGGGGCGTCGTGCGGGTCGGGGGTGCGCGCCTCGGGCAGCTGGAGGGTCACGTCGATGGGGAGAGTCATGCAGTCACGTCCCAGAGGTGGTGTCGGATGTCGTGCAGGAAGTAGAGCGTGAGGGTGCGCGCCGTGAACTGCGAGCCGTTGCTGCGCAGCGCCGGCCACTCCCACTGCGTGTCCGACGGGCGGGCGTATGCCGTCGCCGCGGCATCGAACGCCGCCGTGACCTCGCGCCGGACGACCTCGGGGTCGGAGCGCCAGTACTGCCGGTCGAGCGCGGTCGTGTCCTGGTCCCAGTTGGCGAAGGTGACGAGCTCACCCCCGCCGTCGAGGATCTGCTCGAGACGGCCCCGCATGACGTCGCAGACGTCGCGCACGTGGCAGCAGTACTCGAGCGGCGACCACACCCCGTCGGCCGGGCGGGCACGCACGTCGTCGCGGCCCAGCGCGGCGGCATACCTCTGCCCTGCGTCACGAAGGAGGGACGGCGCGTCGGCGACGTCGAGGGCCGCCGGGGCGAAGCCACAGTCAGCGCAGGGACGGGTCAGCACCCACGTCCAGTCCGCGTCGTCCGGGGTCGACGGCCCGGGATCGGTGAGGGGCTCGCTCATGCGCCCAGCCTAGGGCCGGCGGCCGGCGGCGATTCGAGGAGCGCCCGACCAGCGGGATAGCGTATGTCTTCGTGCTCAAGGACTACCTGCCGTGGATCATCGCCGGCGTCGTCGTGCTGGTGCTGGTCGTCGGGGGGCTGGTCCTCACCCGCGTCGCACCGGAGACGACCGCGACGCTGCGACGCCGACGGCCCCGTCCGCCCCGCGACCACTTCCGCACCGGCGACGACGGCCCGCCCGCGCCCGTGAAGCGTGCCGGCATCATCATCAACCCGACGAAGTTCGCCGACCTGTCGGGCGTCCGCGAGCGCATCACGAACACCTGCCTCGTCAACGGCTGGGGCGAGCCGCTTTTCTACGAGACGACGATCGACGACCCCGGCCGAGGCCAGGCCGTCCAGGCCGTCAGCGACGGCGCCGACGTCGTCTGCAGCCTCGGGGGCGACGGCACTGTGCGCAACGTGGCGAGCGCCCTGGTCGGCACCGAGACGCCGCTCGGCATCCTGCCGGCCGGCACGGGCAACCTGCTGGCCCGCAACCTCGACCTCCCGGTCGCCCTCGAGGCTGCGGTCGCCGTGGCCCTCACCGGGCGCAACCGCCGCATCGACGTCGGCGAGATCGTCGTCGGCGCGGCCCCGATGGACGACGCACCTGACGAGACCGGCTCTCCCGAGACGCACTACTTCGTCGTCATGGCCGGCGTCGGCATGGACGCGCAGATCATGGCGGGCACCAACGAGAACCTCAAGGCCAAGGTCGGCTGGCCGGCATACATGGTCTCGGGCCTCAAGCACCTCGTGTCGCCGGAGTTCCGTGTCTCGGTGAAGGTCGACGACGACATGGAGTTCCGTCGCCGCGCGCGCATGGTGGTCATCGGCAACTGCGGTCGGCTGCTCGGCGGGCTCGTGCTGATGCCGAGCGCGCGCGTCGACGACGGCCAGCTCGACACGGTCATCGCCTCGCCGAAGGGTGTCGTCGGCTGGGTGCCGGTCGCCACGCGGGTCGCCACCCGCCAGCGCAAGGGCCACGCGACGCTGGACCACAAGGTGTGCAAGGAGATCCGGGTGCGCGCCGACCGGCCGCTGCCCCTGCAGATCGACGGCGATGTCGTGGGCGAGGCCACCGAGGTGACCGCGAACGTGCGCCCCGGCTCCCTGACGGTGCGCGTCGGCCTCTAGCCGCGCGCCGGTCAGGCGAAGAGCGCCTGGCCCCAGTGCTCCCCGTCGGCGAGGCCGGGCGGGCAGGCGAAGACGGCCGACCCGTTGTGCTCGATGTACTCGTTGAGCATGTCGGACTTCGCGAGCGCCCGCTGCATCGGCACGAACTGCTTGCCCGGGTCGCGCATGTACGCGAGGAAGAAGAGGCCCGCGTCGAGGTGTCCGACGCCGTCGGAGCCGTCGGTGAAGTTGTAGCCACGACGCAGGAGGCGTATGCCGCCGAGGTGGCTCGCGTGGGCGAGGCGGACGTGGGCGTCGACCGGGATCGCGGTCGCGCCGTCCGGGCCCCTCTTCGAGAAGTCGGGGGTGTCGAACTCCTTGCTCTGGCCGAGCGGCGCCCCCTCCTTCTTGTCGCGGCCGATGACGTCCTCCTGCTCCTGCAGGGAGGTGCGGTCCCAGACCTCGATGTGCATGCGGATGCGTCGCGCCACGAGGTAGGAGCCGCCGGCCATCCACGCGCCGCCGCCGTTCTCGCCGCCCTGCTCGTCGTCCTTCGCGACCCAAACGTGCTGCGCGAGGTCCTCCGGCTGCTCGGCCATGAGGTTGTTGGTGCCGTCCTTGAAGCCGAACATGTTGCGCGGCGTCGCCTGCGCGGTCGACGTCGACGAGGTGCGCCCGAAGCCGAGCTGTGACCACCGCACCGCGACCACGCCGAAGCCGAGGCGCACGAGGTTGCGCACCGCGTGGACGGCGACCTGCGGGTCGTTGGCGCACGCCTGGATGCAGAGGTCGCCACCCGTGCGCTTCGGGTCGAGCTGGTCGCCGGCGAAGGCGGGCAGCTCCTCGAGCGCGGCGGGCTTCTTCGACGCGAGACCGAAACGGCCGTCGAAGAGCGTCGGGCCGTAGCCGATGGTGATCGTCAGCCCGGATGCCGGCAGGCCGTACGCCTCGCCGGTGTCCTCGGGTGCCCGGTTGGGTCCACCGCCGACGAGACCGCCGGGAGCGGCCTCGGCACCGGCCGTCATCCGCTCGGCGGCGCGGGTCCAGACCTCGAGCAGCTCACGGAGCTGCGCGGCGTCCTTCGTGACGACGTCGAGCGCGACGAAGTGCAGGCGGTCCTGGGCCGGCGTGACGATGCCGGCCTGGTGGGCGCCGCGGAACGGGATCGCAGCGTCGAGCGCGAGCGCCGGCGACGGCGCCGTGGACCCCGGGGCACCTACCGCGGGTGCCTCGTCACCGCGCGTGACGGCATACGTGCTCGTGGCGCCGGCGACGATGCCCGCCACGGCAGCGCTCCCGGAGGCGCCGATGAGCTGGCGGCGGCTGAGGCCCTCGGGGCTCACTTGGCCGCCACGACCCCGGGCACTTTGGAGACCTGCTCGCTCAGCGCGTCGAGCGAGACGGTGAGGGCCTTGACGTCGGCGTCGCTGAGCTGCTCGTAGGAGACGAACTTGCCTGCGACGCGGTGCGACTCGAGCAGCTTGTTGAGCTCGCTGAAGCGCGCGTCGAGCGCCTTCTGCAGGGCCGGGTCGCGCTCGGTGACGACGGCGCGCAGCGTCTCGAGGGCCGACTGCGAGCCCTGCAGGTTGCCGCGGAAGTCCCAGAGGTCGGTGTGCGAGTAGCGCTCTTCCTCGCCCGTGACCTTGCCGGTGGCGACCTCGTCGAGCAGGGCCTTGGCGCCGTTGGAGATCGTCAGGGCGGTCGGCTCGACGGTCTTGCTCTTGGCCGCGATCTCCTTGACGTCGGTGAGCAGCTGGTCGGCGATGGCGGTCGAGTCCTTCTGCAGGCCGCTGACCCACAGGTCCTTCTCGAGACGGTGGTAGCCGGTGAACTTCATGCCCTCCTCGACGACGTCCTCGCGGCCGTCGATGCGCGGGTCGAGGTCGCCGAAGCTCTCGGCGACGGGCTCGATGGTCTCCCACGGGAGGCGGGCGGTCGGGTAGAGGTCCTTGGCCTTGGCGACGTCGCCGGTCTTGACCGCGGTCACGAATGCTTCTGTGCCGGTGAGCAGCTCGTCGGTCTGGGTGGCGACGAAGGCCTTGTAGTCGGCGATGGCTTTGGCGACCTTCTGGTCGGCGCCGCCGGCGACGGCTGACCCGGTCACGGTGAAGGTGCCGCGGATGCCGTCGCCCACCATGCCGGGCTTGCAGGCGGTGGTGAGCGTGCCGGGCTGGGTGACCTCGACCTTGAGCTCGCGCTTCAGGCCCGGCGTGATGTTCTCGACCTCGCCGATGATGCGGTCGCCCTCGGCGTACACGTAGAACTCGTTGACCTTGCTGCCGGTGTTGGTGACCTGGAAGGTGACGGTCCCGGCCTTGGCGGTCGTCGCGCTCAGCTCGCAGGTGGTGTCGGTGGCGTTGACCGTGATCGGACCGCCGGCCGCGGTCGATGCGCCCGAAGCCCCGCTCGAGTCGGCCTTGTCGGTGCAGGCACCGAGGCCGAGGCCGGCGACGAGGGTGAGCGCGAGGGGCGTGACGAGGCGCAGGGCGGGGCGGGACATGGTTCTCCTGGGACGTCGGTGCGAGGTGCGGAGCGAGTGCTGGGTTGTTGTGGGGTGGCGCCGGGTGGTGCAGTGCGGCGTCAGGCGGCGACGGTGGGTCGGGCGTCACCGGAGGTCGCGGCCGGCGCCTGCGGCGTGGGCCTGGCCGGGCGCAGGAAGAGCGTCATGACGATGCCGACGTAGAGCACCCAGGCGACGGCCTGCAGCACGGTCGTGGCCGGCGTGAAGTTGAAGATGCCCTTGAGCAGGGTGGCGTACCAGCTGCTCGGGTCGATCGTCGCGCTGACGTCGAAGGCGAGGGTGGTGAGCCCGGGCAGGAAGCGCGCCTCCTGCAGGTCGTGGAGGCCGTACGCGAGAATGCCGGCGGCGACGAGCACGAGCAGGATGCCGGTCCAGCGGAAGAACTTCGTGAGGTTGATCTTGACCGCGCCGCGGTAGATGAGCCAGCCGAGCACGACGGCGGCGGCGAGGCCGATGACCCAGCCGATCAGCGGCTGGTTGTTGCCCTGGCCCGCGGCCTCGGTGGTGGCGTAGAAGAAGATCGCCGTCTCGAGGCCCTCGCGGCCGACGCCAAGGAAGGCGACGAGCGCGACCGCGAACGGGCCCATGTCGAGGGCGCGGTCGAGCTTGCCCTTGAGCTCGCCCGAGATGGTGCGCGAGGCGGACTTCATCCAGAAGACCATGAACGTCACGAAGACGACGGCGATGATCGAGGCGGTGCCGCCGATGAGCTCCTGGGCCTCGAAGGTCAGCTGCTTCGTGCCGTAGGTGAGCAGCGCGCCGACGGCGACGGCGAGGGCGACCGCCAGGCCGACGCCGGTCCAGACGTGCCGCAGCGCCCAGCGGCGGTCGGTCTTGACGAGGAACGCGACGAGGATGACGACGACGAGGGCCGCCTCCAGCCCCTCACGCAGTCCGATGAGCGCGTTGCTCGCGAGCACGGCGACCCTCCTGTTCTCAGGCTTTTCACAGCAATTAGGTCACGTGTCCGTACCCGAAATGAGCAAAGCACAGGTAAGCCTTGCCTAACAAGCCGGGGGTGGTGCGAGAGTCCACTCCATGAGCGCCGATCCGTCGTCAAAAGGACCCTTCGCCGGCTTCCCCACTGGTGCCCTCGGCTTCTACGCCGGGCTGGAGGCCGACAACTCGAAGGCGTACTGGACCGACCACAAGGCTCAGTGGGAGAACGAGGTCCGCGAGCCGATGCTCGCCCTCGTGGACGCGCTCGAGGACGAGTTCGGCGAGGCGAAGCTCTTCCGCCCGAACCGCGACATCCGCTTCAGCGCCGACAAGTCGCCCTACAAGACGCACCTCGGAGCCTTCGTCGCCTCCGACCCTGGTTCCGGCTACTACGTCGAGATCAGCGCGGGCGGGCTCCGGGCGGGCGGCGGCTTCCGCGCCCACTCGAACGCGCAGACGGCCAGCCTGCGCCGTGCCGTCGACGCGTCCGCCAGCGGCCTGCAGCTCGAGTCGCTGCTCGACGGCTTGCGGCGCAAGCAGTTCGAGGTCCACGGCGAGAAGGTGCGCACCACCCCGAGGGGGTATGCCGCCGACCACCCGCGCATCGAGACGCTGCGTCACAAGGAGCTCATGGTGATCCGCGACTTCGGCGACCCGGACTGGCTCTCCACGAAGGCGGCCCTCACGAAGGTGCGCGACACGTGGCGTGCTATCCGCCCGC
Organism: Terrabacter sp. 05T424; assembly: GCF_056396225.1. NCBI lineage: Bacteria > Bacillati > Actinomycetota > Actinomycetes > Micrococcales > Intrasporangiaceae > Terrabacter > Terrabacter sp. 05T424. Next base: position 726,127 of record NZ_JBFTLB010000002.1, on the reverse strand, counting down.
TCAACGAGTGGGTCGCCCAGCACATCGGCCCCGCCTGACAAAAGCCTGCGCCGCGACCCTGCCGGCGGGACGATGGAGGTCGGCACGCACGCCGGTGAGAGGGGTGCGACATGCTCGTGCTGCGGGTGGGGCAGGTCTTCGACGGCGATCGGTTCATCGGGTCGGCGGGTGACCGCGTCGACCTCGTGCTCGACGGACGGACGGTCGTCGAGGTCGGCCCACCGGCGGACTACGCGAGCGACGTCCAGGTCGAGGACCTCGGGGACGTCACCGCGCTGCCGGGTCTCGTGGACGGGCACCAGCACCTGACCTGGGACTGCTCCCCCGAGCCGCTCGCGTGGCACCAGCGCAGCGACGACGCCGCCCTGCTCCAGCGCGGCCGCGAGAACGCCCGTCGCGCACTGGCCGCGGGGGTCACGACGGTGCGCGACCTCGGCTGGCGGGACCTCGTCAGCCTGACCCTGCGCGACGAGCTCGCCGACGATCCCGCCGCCGGTCCGACCGTGCTCGCCGCCGGGCCGGCGCTCACGACACCGGGTGGCCACTGCTGGTTCCTCGGGGGCGAGTGCGCTGATGCGGCCGAGCTGCGGACTGCGGCCGGTCGACTGGCCGCCGCCGGCGTCGACGTGGTGAAGGTGATGGCATGACGGAGGACGGCATCGCCCGCGACCTCGGCCTCGTGGAACGCCTCGCCGCGGCGGGCACCCCGCTCTCCCTGACGGGCGCCAGCCTGCCGGGCATGCCGCCGGGGCCCGCGCTCGCGGCACGGCTCCCGGCCGTGATCGAGCACATCCGTGGTCTGCTCACGTCCGGGGCCAACTGCCTCTTCTCCACCGACGCGGGCATCGGTCCCGCCAAACCCCATGACGTGCGGCCGCACGGTGCCGTCATGCTCGTCGAGGTCGGCGGCGAGTCCGTGGTGCGAGCCGTGGCCAGGTGCACCTCGGGTCCGTCGGATGCCCTACACATCAGCGACCGAGCCGGTCGGCTGCGAGCCGGTGCGCCTGCAGACGTGCTCGTCGTGCAAGGCCGCCTGTCAGACGACATCGGCGCCCTGCTGCGCCCGGTGCGCGTGCTGCACCATGGCATCGACGTGCCCCCGCCGACAGCCCGCCGAGCCGAGCAGGCGCACGTGGACCCACCGCCCAGCGGGCGGCACTAGGGTCCGACTGTGACCTCACCCCACCGGCCCGTCCGACCTGTCGATGCCCACGTCATCGGAGGCGGCCCCGCTGGACTCGCGACGGCCGCAGCGCTGAAGCAGCGCGGGCTGCACGCGGTCGTGCTCGAGCGAAGCGACTCCGTCGGCAGCTCGTGGCGGGGCCACTACGACCGGCTGCACCTGCACACGCCGCGCGAGCTGTCGGGCCTGCCCGGGCTGCCGATCCCCAAGGAGATGGGCCGCTGGGTCTCGCGCGACGACGTCGTGCGCTATCTCGAGCTGTATGCCGCCCACCACCACCTCGACGTGCGCCACGGCTCCGAGGCCGCGCGGGTCGACCGCACCCCAGACGGGCGCTCGTGGACGGTGGCGCTCGCCGACCGGTCGTCCGTGACCGCTCCCTACGCGGTCGTCGCGACGGGCTTCAACCACACACCTCGCGAGCCGGATGTCCCTGGCCTGCAGGACTTCTCGGGCGAGGTCGTGCTGGCGCGCCACTACCGCAACGGCGCCGCGTATGCCGGCAAGGACGTTCTCGTCGTCGGCACCGGCAACACGGGCACCGAGCTAGCCGTCGACCTCGCGGAGCACGGGGCTGCCCGGGTGCGGATGGCCGTCCGCACCGTGCCCCACATCCTTCGCCGCAACCGCGGTCCCGTTGCTGCGCAGTACACCGGCATCGCCGTACGTCGCCTGCCGACCGCACTCGTCGATCGTGTCGCGCCCGTCGTCGAACGACTGCAGACGCCGGACCTGTCGGCGCACGGGCTGCCCCGCCCCGACACCGGACTGCTCAGCAGGGTCGAGCGCGACAACGCGATTCCCGTCCAGGACGTCGGCATCATCGACGCCGTGCAGTCGGGCGCCGTGGAGCCCGTCGCTGCGCTCGTCTCCGTGGAGGGCGACACCGTGGTGCTGGCCGACCGCTCACACATCAGCCCGGACGTCATCGTGCTCGCCACCGGCTACCACCAGGGTCTCGAGCCACTGCTCGGCCACCTCGGCGTCCTCGACGGCAAGGGCCGGCCGGTCGAGCGCGGAGGCCACACGGCGCGCGGCGCCAGGGGCCTCTGGTACACCGGCTACACGAATCCGATCTCCGGCATGCTGCGCGAGATCAGCATCGACGCCCGCAAGATCGCCCTCGCCATGGCGCTGACCAAGCGCCGCGAGATGAAGGCCCTCCGCAAGGCGTCCTGACCCGCGAACGTCGGAAACTGAGCACTCGACCAGGTCTTCGAGTCGAGTGCTCAGTTCTCGACACACCCCACCCGTCGAGTGCCCATTTCCATGCGTCGGAAAGTGAGCACTCGACTGGGTCTTTGGTCGAGTGCTCAGTTCTCGACACACCCCACCCGTCGAGTGCCCATTTCCCTGCTTCGGAAAGTGAGCACTCGACTGGGTCTTTGGTCGAGTGCTCACTTCCCAACACACCCATCCGTCGAGAACACACTTGTCGACGCCAGCAATACTTGTCAGACAAGTTTGTTACTTGTACTATCACTTGGATCACCGTTGCCTGTGCATGAGGAAGTGCCATGACCGCCGACCGCATCCGCCACGTCGCCCTCTCGTCCGTCGTCCTGCCCCTGCCCACCCCGATCAGCGACGCCAAGGTGCTGACCGGCCGGCAGAAGCCGATGACCGAGATCGTCCTGCTCTTCGCTGAGATCTCGACCGAGCAGGGCCACAGCGGCACCGGCTTCAGCTACAGCAAGCGCGCCGGCGGCCCGGCCCAGTTCGCGCACGCCAAGGAAGTGGCCGAGGGGCTGCTCGGCGAGGACCCGAACGACATCGCCAAGGTCTACGACAAGCTGCTCTGGGCCGGCGCCTCGGTCGGCCGCTCCGGCGTGGCCACCCAGGCCCTCGCCGCGATCGACATCGCGCTCTGGGACCTCAAGGCTCGCCGCGCCGACCTGCCGCTCTCCAAGCTCATCGGCTCACACCGCGACTCGGTGCGCACCTACAACACGTCGGGCGGCTTCCTGCACGCCCCGATCGAGAAGGTCAAGGAGCGCGCGTCCGAGTCGGTCGCGGCCGGCATCGGCGGCATCAAGATCAAGGTCGGCCAGCCTGACATGAAGATCGACCTCCAGCGCCTGGCCGCCGTGCGCGAGCACCTCGGCGACGACGTGCCGCTCATGGTGGACGCCAACCAGCAGTGGGACCGTGCCAGCGCCCTGCGCTTCGGCCGCGCCGTCGAGGACCTCAACCTCGTCTGGATCGAGGAGCCCCTCGACGCCTACGACGCCGAGGGCCACGCCCAGCTCGCCGCCGCGCTCGACACCCCGATCGCGACTGGGGAGATGCTCTCGAGCGTCGCCGAGCACGTGCGCCTCATCGAGGCCCGCGCGGCCGACATCATCCAGCCCGACGCCCCGCGCGTCGGCGGCATCACGCCCTTCCTGCGCCTCGCGACGCTCGCCGACCACGCCGGCCTGCAGCTCGCCCCGCACTTCGCGATGGAGATCCACCTGCACCTCGCCGCCTGCTACCCCCGCGAGCCGTGGGTCGAGCACTTCGAGTGGCTCGACCCGCTCTTCAACGAGCGCCTCGAGACCCGCGACGGGCGCATGGTCGTGCCCGACCGGCCCGGTCTCGGCTTCACACTGAGCGAGCAGGCCAAGGCCTGGACCGTGGACACCTACGAGGTCGGGCGCGCCTGACGTGACCCTCGACCGGGGCCGCCGGACACTAGGTTGGGCGCCGTGACCCCACGAGACGCCGACGGCGACGAGCGGCGCAGCGACGAGCGGCGCAGCGACGAGCGGCGCATCGACCGGGACACCGGCCGCGGCCTCGCGCACGAGCTCGTCGAGAGGCTCAAGGAGCAGATCCTCGCCGGCCAGATGGAGCCCGGCCAGAAGCTGCCGACCGAGGCCTCCCTCGTCGCCGACTACGGCGTGAGCCGCACCGTCGTGCGTGAGGCGATCTCACGGTTGCAGGCCGCCGGGCTCGTCGAGACGTTCCAGGGTCGCGGGTCGTTCGTGCTCGCCCTGCCCGCGACGGAGGGTTTCGCCGTCGGCGCCGAGCGGGTGCGCACCCACCGCGACGTGCTCGACATGATCGACTTCCGCATCGGGGTCGAGAGCGAGGCGGCAGGGCTCGCGGCCGAGCGCCGCACCGACGTGCAGCTCAAAGCGATCGAACGCGCGCTGCGCGACCTGACGCACGCCAAGGAGAAGCCGAGCGGTGCCGTCGAGGCGGACTACGAGTTCCACCGCCGCATCGCCCTGGCGTCCGGAAACCGTTTCTACGCAGACCTGCTCGCATCACTGGGGCCGATGATGATCATGCTGCCACGCACCCGGCTCGAGGCGAGATACACCGTCTCGGACGCGACGCACCAGACACGCGTCTCGCTCGAGCACGAGAACATCTACCTCGCCATCGCCCGCGAAGACGGTCCGGCCGCACGCGCGGCGATGCGCCTGCACCTCGCCAACTCGCGAGCCCGGCTCCAGCAGGACTGAGCCCCACGCATACTCGCCGGGTCGTCAGACGTGCTCGACCGTCAGGCGCGCCCCAAAGCCGAGCATGGCATCGCGAGGATGACGGCGCCGAGCCTGACGGCGACCGCAACACCCTGCACCACGTGCGACGTCGTGACGCCGGCGCGGCCCAGAGCCCGCGAGCGCGACCGCCCACCAGCGCGTTGCGCAGCACGACGGCGAAGTCCGGGCCCGGAACGAGCGTCACGACCACGGCAAACGCCGTGAACGAGAGGAAGGCCGGCGAGGTCATGAGCAAACGATGCCATGACTCCTGGCAGCGGTCATGGCATCGCCCGGATGGCGGGCCCTACCAGCGGGCGGTGTTCGGCTCGAAGGCCGGCTGTACCGACTGCATGTAGACCGTGTCCTCGCGGCGCCGGATGCCGCACGAGAGGTACTGCTCGTGCAGCGTGCCGAGCGCGTCCTCGTCGAGCTCGACGCCGAGCCCGGACGTCGTCGGCACTGCGACCGCCCCGTCGACGAAGTCGAGCACGCCCGGCTTCACGACGTCCTCGGTCTTCCACGGGTAGTGGGTGTCGCACGCGTACGTGAGGTTCGGCGTCGCGGCGCCCAGGTGCGTCATCGCCGCGAGGCTGACGCCGAGGTGGCTGTTCGAATGCATCGACAAGCCCATGCCGAACGTGTCGCAGATGCCGGCGAGCAGCCTCGAACGCTGGAGCCCGCCCCACAGGTGGTGGTCCGACAGCACGACGCCGACGGCCTTCGCACGCACGGCGGGCTCGAGGTGCTCGAAGGCGATGACGCACATGTTCGTCGCGAGCGGGAGGTCGGTCTCGCGCGCCACGGCCGCCATCCCGTCGATGCCCGGCGTCGGGTCCTCGAGATACTCGATGACGTCGGCAAGCTCGGCCGCGACCTTCACCGAGGTCTCGACCGTCCAGGCACCGTTCGGGTCGATGCGCAGCTTGTGGTCGGGGAACGCCGCGCGCAGCGCCCGCATCGCCTCGACCTCCTCGGCCGGGGGCAGCACGCCCCCTTTGAGCTTGATCGCCTCGAAGCCGTATGCCGTCACCATCCGCTTGGCCTGCACGACGAGCTGGTCGGGGGTGAGGGCCGCACCCCAGTCGTCGTCGGGCCGGCCGGGGTGTCCAGCCCACTTGTAGAAGAGGTACGCGCTGAAGGGCACCGTCTCGCGGACGGCCCCACCGAGCAGGTCGCTGACGGGACGGCCGGTCTCGCGGCCCTGGATGTCGAGGCAGGCCACCTCGAACGGCGAATACACCGTGGCGACAGCGGAACCCAGCTCGAGCATGCCCGCGAAACTGGCTCCCCCACCGCCGGTGCCCGCACCGAGCGCGTCAACCGTGGAGCGCCACAGCGCGTTGAGGTCGAAGACGTCGGTGCCGACGACGGCATTGGCCACCGCCGCGAGACGCGCGAGGTGCGTCTCGTCGGCATACGTCTCGCCCAGGCCGACCGACCCGGAGTCGGTGCGCACGCGCACGATCGCGCGCAACGCGTACGGCTGGTGGACACCGACGACGTTGAGCAGTGGCGGGTCCTCGAAGGCGACGGGCGTGATCTCGACCGACGCGATGCGCGACCGTGTCGCGGCCATCAGCCGTCGGCCTTGACGGCGAGGACGGGCACCGACGCGTCGAGCAGGATCCGCTGGGCGGTGCTGCCGAGGATCAGCTTGCCGACCGGGCTGCGGTGACGAAGACCGATGACGACGAGGGTCGCGTCGACCTCGCGGGCCACCGACTCAAGCGTCTCGGCGAGCGAGTCGCCGTGCAGGGGTTGGCGCACCTCGACGCGGACGCCACGGTCGCTCGCGCGGTCGACGATGGCACTGACCTGCTCCGGGGCGAGCATGTCGCCGTCGACCGGTGCGCCGCGCCGGGGCGAGTTCACGACGACGAGCGGCTGGTCGCGCAGCACGGCCTCGGAGATGCCCGAGTCCAGCGCCGCCCGGCCCTCGGGGGTGTCGAGGTAGCCGACGAGGATGGTCATTTCGCCTCCGTGGTCTCGAGATCGGGAACGTCGGACTGGGCGGGGTCAGGCGCGTCGTCCGGGACAGGCCGTCGGCCTCGGATCACCTTGCGCATCAAGGGGAAGATCGCAACTGCCGCGATGACCGCCAGGACCGTGCCCGAGATCGGACGGGTGAGGAAGCCTGTCGGATCACCGCCGAAGATCAGCAGCGACTGGCGCGCCGACGACTCGATGAGGGTGCCGAGGACGAAGGCCAGGACCATCGGGCCCGGGTCGAAGCCGAACTTCTTCATGAGGTAGCCGACGACACCGAAGACGATGACGAGGTAGATGTCGAACACCGAGTTGTTGACGGTGTAGACGCCCAGCACCGTGATGAGCGCCGTGATCGGCGCGAGGATCGCCGGCCGCACCCGCAGGATGCGCACGAAGACGCCGACCATCGGGATGCTCATGATGAGCAGCAGGATGTTGCCGATGTACATCGAGTTGATGACGCCCCAGAAGATGTCGGGGTGGGTGTCGACGAGCTGCGGGCCGGGCTGGACACCCTGCAGCAGCAGCGCGCCGAACATCAGCGCCATCGTCGCGTTGGCCGGGATGCCGAGCGTCAGCAGGGGGATGAACGACGACGTCGCCGCCGCGTTGTTGGCCGTCTCGGGGGCGGCCACGCCCTCGATCGCACCCCGGCCGAAGCGCTCCGGCTGCTTCGCGCGGCGCTTCTCGACGGCGTACGCGACCAGTGACGAGAGCACGGCACCGCCACCGGGCAGCACGCCCAGGCCGAAACCGATGCCCGAGCCGCGCGCGATGGCGCCCTTGGAGTCGGAGAGGTCCTTGCGGCTCGGCCACACCTTGGTGACCTTGGCGGGCGCGTGGACCTTCTTGTGGTTCTCCTCGAGGTTGTAGAGGATCTCGCCGAGACCGAAGAGGCCCATGGCGATCGGCACGAAGTCGATGCCGTCGGCGAGGTTGAGGTTGCCGAAGGTGAACCGCTCGGCACCGGTGAACGAGTCCCGGCCGACCGTCGCGATGAGCAACCCGAGCGCGGCGGCGATGACGGCCTTGAGCTTGCCGCCGTTGCCGACCGTCGAGACGAGCAGCACGCCCAGGAGCCCGAGCGCGGCGTACTCCGGCGGACCGAAGTCGAGGGCGTAGCCGGCGATGACGGGCGCGAGCACCGAGAGGCCGATGATCGAGACCGTGCCCCCGATGAACGAGCCGATCGCCGCGATGCCGAGGGCGGCCCCGGCCCGGCCCTGCTTGGCCATTGCGAACCCGTCGAAGACGGTCACGACCGAGCTCGCCTCTCCGGGCAGCCGCAAAAGCACCGAGGTGATGGTGCCGCCGTACTGGGCGCCGTAGAAGATGCCGGCGAGCATGATGATCGCCGAGACCGGCTCGACGCCGTAGGTGATGGGCAGCAGGATCGCGATGGTCGCCGCGGGGCCGAGGCCCGGCAGCACGCCGATGAGCATGCCGATGACGACACCGATGAGGCAGTAGAGCAGGTTGGTCGGCTGCAGCACGATGCCGAAGCCGTCGATGATCGGGGTGAAGTCCATGGTGCGCCTCCCTTCAGATCAGTCGCGGGAGCGGGATGGACAGCGCGAGCACGAAGAGCGCGTAGAACGCCGCGACCGTGACCAGGCTGATGACGGCCGTCATGCGCCAGGACTCGCCACCGAGGAAGCGCAGCCAGACGACCATGAGCACGAGCGAGGGCACTTCGAACCCGATGACGGGCAGCAGGGCCGCGAGCGCGATCAGGCTCAGCACGCCGAGCCCGGTGAGGCCGCTGGAGCGCGTGAACTGCTCGGTGTCCTCGGCCCGCCGGCCGAACGCGACCTGTGCGACCGAGAGGGCCGTCACGGCGACGGAGACGGCGAACGGCCACAGCCCGGGTCCGGGCTGGGTCAGGCTGCCGAGGCCGTAGCCCAGCGACAGCACCACGCCTGCCAGCCCGAGGGCCAGGGTGACGAGCCCGGCGGCCGCCTGGGCGAGGGGGCCCGCGTGCGGCGGCCGGTCCTCCTCCAGGTCGTGGGCGAGCTCGGCCTTGAGCTCCTCGAGGATGTCGACCTCGGCGGCCTCGGGCCGCGCGGGTTCACTCGTCGTGCTCATCCCTGGCTCCTCTTCGAGTGGGGTCTGGTGGGGCCGGCGCGGAACGGGGATGGTCCACCCCGCGCCGGGCCTCCGGTTCGGGTCGGCGTCAGCTGTTGGACGCGAGGGAGATGCCGAACTCCTTGAGCTTGGCGGTGTTGGAGGCGAGGTCGGCCTTGAGCTTGCTCGCGACCTCAGTGCCCGGGATCTCGAGCGGCGTGAGGTTGTTCTGCTCGTTGAACTTCTTGTACTCCTCGGAGGCGAACGCCTTCTTCGCGGCCTCGACGAGCTTGTCCTTGACCGCCTGGGGCGTGCCCTTCGGCGTCGTGATGAAGCGGTACTGGCTCACCTGCACGTCGAAGCCCTGCTCCTTGGCCGTCGGCACGTCGGGCAGGAACTTCACCCGGTCGGCCGAGAAGACGGCGAGCGGCACGAGCTTGCCGGCCTTGATGTTCTCGATGGCCTCGCCGACCTGCATCGTCGAGACGTCGACCTGGTTGCCGAGCAGGGCCGTGAGGTTGGGGGCGCCGCCGTCGAACGGGACGGCTGTGGCCTTGATGCCGGCGGTCGCGAAGGTGAGGGCCGAGTTGAGCTGGGCTCCGGTGCCGACACCGGTGGTGCCGTAGCGGATCGTCTTGCCGGCGGCCTTCATGTCGGCGATGGACTTCCACCCCGTCCTGGGGTTGGTGGCGAGCACGTAGTCGTCACGCGAGACGCCGTAGACGATGTCGAAGTCGTCGACCTTGACGGCCTCCGACTCGGAGACGGCGAGCGGCGTGATGGCGAAGAGCGAGGCGTTCTGGATGGCGATGGAGTAGCCGTCGGGCGAGGCGGACTGCAGCTCCTTGGCCACGAGCGCGCCGTTGGCGCCGGGCTTGTTCACGACGGGCATCGCCACACCCAGCGACTGGCCCATGCCCTTGGACATCGCCCGGCTGATGAGGTCGCTGCTGCCGCCGGCCGACGCGCCGACGGTCATCTCGATGCTCTTGCTCGGGTAGTCGCTGCCACCCGACGCGTCGCCACCGCCACCACTGCCGTTCTTGACCCCGCCGCAGGCGGAGAGGGCGAGGGCGAGGGCGGCGGCACCGGCCACGGAGGCGATGCGGGTCCTCGTGCGAACGTTCGTCATTGAAGGTCTCCTACGAGCTGGGGGCACCGGGCGTCGGTGCTCATCGGGATGCGGTCTGTCCCCGTGCCGACTGACACTACGAACCACTTTCAATGCCTGTCCAAACCCGATGCTGCATCGGTTGATACCTTCCCGATATCGCGTGAGGTAATCTCCGTCGGCATGATGACCCTCGACCAGGTCCGCGCCTTCGTCGCCGTCGCGGAGGAGCTGCACTTCGGCCGCGCGGCCGAGCGGCTCAACATGACCCAGCCGCCGCTGAGCCGCCAGATCCAGAAGCTCGAGCGCACCGTCGGGGTGACCCTGCTCGAGCGCGACAACCGCAAGGTCGAGCTGACCGAGGCGGGCCGCGCCTTCCTCGACGAGGCCTACCGCCTGCTCGCGCTCGTCGAGAGCGCGGGCGACGTGGCCCGCCGCATCGACGGCGGGGCGGCCGGCACGCTGCGGCTCGGCTTCACCGCGGTGTCGGCCATCGGCATGCTCGGCCCCCTGCTCAAGGAGCTCGAGCGCAGCCTGCCCGGCATCGAGGTGATCCTCCACGAGCGCGTCACGGCCGCCCAGGCCGACGGCATCCGCCGCGGTGAGCTCGACCTCGGCCTGGCACGCCCGCCGTTCGACACGTCTGACTTCGAGTCGCGCGTCGTCTTCCGCGAGCCGCTCTGCGCAGCGGTGCCGGCCGACCACCCGCTCGCCCGGGTCTCGCGGCCACTGACTGCGGGCGACTTCGACGGGGTGCCGGTCATCAGCTACAACCCGGTCCAGTCGCGCTACTTCCATGAGCTCACGGTCCGGTTCCTCACGAACGCGCACCCGAGGGTCGAGCAGCAGGTGCACCAGATCCTCACCGCCGTCCTGCTCGTCGCCGCGGGTCGCGGCTGCGCTCTCGTGCCCGCCTCCGCGCGGTCGCTCGGGGTGCAGGGCGTGGCCTACAAGGACCTCGTCGACGGCGGCGGTGACCCCGACGGTAGCGAGGTCCCGGGGCGGCCCGTCGAGCTGCACGCCATCTGGGCACGTGGCCGCCGCAGCCCCATGCTGAGGCGGGTCCTCGCCCAGATCGGGCGCATGGACCTCGGCGACGACAGCTGAGCCGCGACGTGGAGGGCGCCTGAGCGCAACCGTCTGCGGTGATGCCGCTGGAGCATCACGGCATACGCAATCCGTCTTGGACAGGTATCCAAAGATGTTCCTAGCCTGAGGCCACTCACTGGCCCAGCGGCGGGCCCACCGATCCTCGGGACGGGCAGCCGCTCTGTCGCAAAGGACGTTCCCGTGCCCCTGGCTCCCGACGAACTCGCCCACACGCTGGGCAAGGGACTGCTCTCGTTCCCCGTCACCCACTTCACGCCGGACCTCGCGTTCGACGAGGCCGCCTACCGCGACCACCTGTCGTGGCTGAGCGGCTACGACGTCGCAGGTCTCTTCGCCGCCGGCGGCACGGGTGAGGGCTTCTCGCTGCGCACCGAGGAGATCGACACCGTCGTCCGCGTGGCCGTCGACGAGATCGGTGGCAAGGTGCCGGTGCTCGCCCCCGCCACCGGCGGCACCGCGGTCGCCATCGCCCAGGCGCAAGCCGCCGAGGCCGCGGGCGCCGACGGCATCCTGCTCTTCCCGCCCTACCTCACCGAGGCGGGCCAGCGCGGCCTCGTCGAGCACGTCTCCGCCGTGTGCCGTGCCACCTCCCTCGGCGTCATCGCGTACTCCCGCGCCAACGCGATCCTCGGCGACGTCGCGGTCGCGGAGGCGGCCGAGCGCAACCCGAACCTCATCGGCCTCAAGGACGGCGTCGGCAACGTCGAGGCGATGACCCGCACCTACGCCCGCGTCGGCGACCGCCTGCTCTACGTCGGAGGCCTCCCCACCGCCGAGACGTTCGCCCTGCCCCTGCTCCAGCTCGGCGTCACGACGTACTCGTCGGCCATCTTCAACTTCGTGCCGGAGTTCGCCGTCGGCTTCTACGAGGACGTGCGCCGCCGGGACCTCGAGGCCGTCTACCGCAAGCTCAACGACTTCGTGCTGCCCTACCTGGACATCCGCGACCGCGAGCGTGGGTATGCGGTATCGATCATCAAGGGCGGCCTCGAGGCCATCGGCCGTCCCGCCGGGCCGGTCCGTCCGCCGCTGACGAACCTCACCGAGCAGGACGTGTCGGACCTCAAGATCCTCATCGACAAGATCAGCTGAACGGAGCTCCTCCGCATGACCACCCTGACCGGACACTCGATCATCGCCGGCTCGCCCGTGGCCGGCCGCCTCCCCGGCTCGGCCGGTGTCGAGGCGGCCACGGGCGAGGCGCTCGAGCCCGTCTACACCTACGTCGACGAGGCGCAGCTCGAGGAAGCGACGCAGGCTGCGGCCGACGCGTTCGACGCCTACCGCGCCACGTCGCCTGAAGAGCGAGCAGCCTTTCTGGAGAGGGTCGCCGGCGAGATCGAGGCCGATGGCGACGCCATCGTCGCTCGTGCCGTCGCGGAGTCCGGCCTGCCGCTGGGGCGCCTCACGGGCGAGCTGGCGCGCACGACGGGCCAGCTGAGGATGTTCGCCGAGGTCGTACGCGTCGGCGACCACCTCGAGGCACGCATCGACCCGGCGCTGCCGGAGCGGACGCCACTGCCGCGCGCCGACATCCGGCAGCGACAGGTGCCGCTCGGGCCGGTCGCCGTGTTCGGGGCGAGCAACTTCCCCCTGGCCTTCTCGGTCGCCGGCGGCGACACGGCCTCGGCCCTCGCCGCGGGGTGCCCGGTCGTCGTCAAGGCGCACAACGCGCACCCGGGCACGAGCGAGCTCGTCGGGGCCGCGGTGGCGCGCGCCGTCTCCGCCTCGGCCCTGCCGGCCGGGGTCTTCTCGCTCGTCTTCGGCAGCGGCACGTCCGTGGGGCAGGCCCTCGTGGGCGACCCGCGCATCAAGGCGGTCGGCTTCACCGGGTCACGCGCCGGCGGGCTCGCACTCGTCGCGACCGCCGCGGCCCGACGCGAGCCGATCCCCGTCTACGCCGAGATGAGCTCGGTCAACCCCGTCGTGGTGCTGCCCGGCAGCATCGCCGACGGGCACGCGGAGTCGCTCGCGACGGCATACGTGGGCTCGCTGACACTCGGCTCCGGACAGTTCTGCACGAACCCCGGCCTCACGTTCGTCCCGGCAGGGGCCGACGGCGACGCGTTCGTCGCCGCTGCCGCGCGAGCCATCACCGACGCGACCGGCCAGACGATGCTCACCACCGGCATCGCCCAGGCCTACGACAAGGGCACCGGTGCGCTGCGTGGCGCCACAGGCGTGACGGTCGAGGCGGAGGGCCGCGCGGGTGAGGCCGCCAACGCGCCGGCGCCGTTGCTCGCGTCGACCACCGCTCGCAGCCTGCGCGACGAGGCCGCGGTCAGCGAGGAGGTCTTCGGCGCTGCCGGCGTGCTCGTGCGCTTCGGCGATCTCGACGAGCTCACGGACGCGCTCCGCGGTGTCGAAGGACAGCTCACGGTCACGGTGCAGGCAGCCGAGTCCGACCGCGAGGTCGCCCGCACCCTGCTCCCCCTGTTGGAGACGAAGGCCGGCCGCATCCTCTTCAACGGGTGGCCCACGGGCGTCGAGGTCGGGCACGCGATGGTGCACGGCGGGCCGTTCCCCGCCACCAGCGACCCCCGCACCACATCGGTCGGCTCGCTCGCGATCTACCGTTTCCAGAGGCCCGTCGCCTACCAGGACGTGCCCGCAGACCTGCTGCCCGAGGCGACCCGCGACGACAACCCGTGGGGCGTCACCCAGCGTGTCGACGGCCGCCTCCGGCTAGCCCAGAGCTGACAGGAGCAGCCCGATGTCACCGAAGATCGCGGCCGTCGAGGTGGTGCCCGTCGCGGGCCACGACAGCATGCTGCTCAACCTCAGCGGCGCCCACGGGCCCTTCTTCACGCGCAACGTCGTCATCGTCACCGACAGTGACGGCAACACCGGCCTCGGCGAGGTGCCTGGTGGGGAGAAGATCGCGGGCACGATCCGCGAGGCTTCAGAACTCTTGCAGGGCAAGGAGATCGCTCGGTATCGCCAGCTGCTCCGCCAGGTCGCCGAGGCGTATGCCGGCCGCGACGCAGGTGGTCGGGGCGCCCAGACCTTCGACCTCCGCACGACGGTCCACGCCGTGACCGGGCTGGAATCCGCGCTGCTCGACCTCATGGGTCAGCACCTCGGCGTCCCGGTGGCCGAGCTGCTCGGCGACGGCCAGCAGCGCAGCCACGTACCGATGCTCGGCTACCTCTTCTACGTCGGCGACCCTGCCCGCACCGACCTGCCCTACCTGGTGGGCGACGAAGGCGACGACCGTTGGTCGCAGCTGCGCCGCCGCGAGGCGCTGACGCCCGAGGCGGTCGTCGCACTCGCCGAGGCCGCGCAGGAGCGCTACGGCTTCAGCGACTTCAAGCTCAAGGGCGGCGTGCTCGCCGGCGAGGAGGAGGTGGCGGCTGTCACGGCACTCGCCCGCCGCTTTCCCGACGCGCGAATCACCCTGGACCCCAACGGGGGTTGGCTGCTCGACGACGCCGTCCGGCTCTGTCGGGGGCTCGGGGACGTGCTCGCGTACGCCGAGGACCCGTGCGGTGCTGAGGGTCGGTTCTCGGGTCGGGAGGTGATGGCCGAGTTCAAGCGGGCCACGGGGCTGCGGACGGCGACGAACATGGTCGCGACCGACTGGCGCGAGATGGCGCACGCGATCCGCACGAACGCCGTCGACATCCCTCTCGCCGACCCGCACTTCTGGACGATGGCCGGCTCGGTGCGTGTCGCCCAGCTGTGCCATGACTTCGGCCTCACGTGGGGCTCGCACTCGAACAACCACTTCGACATCTCGCTCGCGATGTTCACCCACGTCGGCGCGGCTGCTCCCGGTGAGATCACGGCGCTCGACACGCACTGGATCTGGCAGGACGGCCAGGCCCTGACGACGGCGCCTTTCGAGATCCGTGAGGGTGCGATCGAGGTGCCGACAGCGCCCGGTCTCGGCGTGAGGCTCGACCGCGAGGCGCTGGCCGCCGCACACGAGCTCTACCTCAAGCACGGCCTCGGCGCCCGTGACGATGCGGTCGCGATGCAGTTCCTCGTCGACGAGTGGACCTTCGACCCGAAGCGGCCCTGCCTCGTCCGCTGACCCAAGACGTCAGGAACTGAGCACTCGACTCGGAGGTTTGCCTCCCTCTGAGTCGAGTGTTCAGTTTCCGGCGAGCGGGCTGGGTCAGGGGTGGTGCTGGCCGCCGAGGTTGAGGAAGGCGGCCGCGACGTCGTCCGTCTCCGCGACCGCGCGGGCGAGTGCCTCGTCGCTCGGCAGGCCCGCCGCAAGCAGCTCGTGGTGTCGGGTCATCGTGTTCGCAGCGACGTCGTCGGGCACGGGCGCCACAGCCGCGACGACCGACCGGGCACCGAGCGACAGCAGCGAGAGCGCCAGGCCCAGCGACTCGTGGCCAGGACGCGGGGTGGTGAGCCCGACCTCGCAGGCCGAGAGCACGACGTGGTCGGCGCTGACGCCGGTCGGTTGCAGCTCGTGAGCGAACACGGGTCCGTCGTGCAGCACCAGCGAGGAGAAGAGCGGCGACTCGACCTGGTGCGTGCCATGCGCCGCGACGTGCACGATGCCGGGGTGGGCGAGGGCATCCACGAGTTCGTCACGCCGTGACGGCTGCGCCAGCCGGGCCCGAGGTCCCCACGTTCCGACGATCGCCTGCCCTTCGGCGGTCGCACGCGGCACGCCCGGCCCCACGCTGATGTGGACAGGGGCGGGACACTCGGGCACCGCGCCCAGTGGCGCACCGGCCAGTCCGCGGCGGGCGAAGGAGGTCAGCGACGGCGCCACCGTGAAGGGCCGGCCGCGCATCGACGGCAGCACCGCCCACGGCAGCGCCGAGACCTCCGGGCACGAGACGACGACGAGACCGCGGTCCGAGCGCCACGGACGCAGCAGGGCGTCGTCGAGCTCGGCCGCGCTCGATCGCAGCGACGACCACACGGCTCCGGCGAGCGGCCCGAGGTGGTGCGTCGCTGCGGCCCTGAGGTCGACGCGTACTCGCTGCGCGAGCTCGGTGGCCCGCTCGACCGGCATCAGGTCGCGAAGCGTCGCGCGCCCGCCGACGATCCCCACGGCACCGAGCCGGCCCCTGTGCCGGAAGAACCACACGTGGTCACGATCGACGTCGACGAGGTACGCCCGCGCGTCGCGCACCCGCACCGGCGCTGTGTGGGTCGCGCCGCCACTGCGGCTGAGCGCCCAGTCGCGGTCGCGGATCTGCCGCTCGAGGCGCGACGCGTGCTCGTTGAGCTCTCGCACGACGGCCGGATCGCTCTCGCCACGCACCTGGCCGCGGACGCCGCGCAGCTGCTCGGTGAGGGCGGCGAGCTCCTCGTCATCCGGGCGGCCGAGAGAGGGCAGCCGGTCGGTCGCGCTGCGCCAGCGGTCCAGCGCGTCGAGCACCGCGGCGCTGCCCCTCGGCACGGCGAGCTCGAGGTCGAGCTCGGCCAGGCGAGCCCCGTGCACCGCCCGGGCCGTGCGCAGGTCGAGGCTCGCGCTGCCCTCCTGACCGGCAGCCAGCCGGCGCGACGCGCGCACGAGCAGACGGCGCGCCGGCACCGGCTCTCCCGCGGCGACGAGGGTCTCGGCCGTCACCGCGGCGGCGTCGAGCTCGTCGGACAGCGATCCGGTCGACACGCGCTCGAGGCTCAGCAGTCGCGTCTGCGCGCCCTCGACGTCGCCCGCGCGCACGAGTGCCTGCGCGGCGACCACCCGCGCGCTGTCGGCGAGTTCGGAGTCGCCCAGCTCGGTCGCGGTCTCGGCGAGCCGGTCGGCTGTGACCGCCGCACTCCTGGCCACCAGGCTCGGGGAGTCATCGCGGTCCGACGAGGCGCCCGACGGAGTGTGCTTTCGATCGGGGATGTGGCGGGGGTGGGCGCGACGGCGCTGTCGCTCGAGGTCGACGAGCAGGCCGACGAGCACTGCCTTCGCKGCCCAGGCGGTGGCGCCGATGCGTCCGTACGTCTCACGGGCCGAGTCCGCGGCCGCGGCCGCGAGGTCGAGGTGCCCGAGCAGCCGGTGCGCCCGGGCGAGCTCGAGCTCGAACTCGGCGCGGATCTGGTCGTGGCCGTCGGCGCTGAGCTCGGCGACGCCCGTCTCGAGCGCTTCCACGGCCTCCTTGACGAGTCCTGCCTCGAGCAGCACCCGCCCCCGGTCGAGGCGGGCCGGCCCCTTGAAGACGTCGGCCTCGATGCCCTCGGCCCGCGCCATGTCGGCGAGGGAACGTGGGATGTCACCGAGGAGGTATGCCGCATACCCCTCGTTGTGCCTCGCCATGAACTCCTGCGGGCCGCCGCCGAGGTCGTGAGCCAGGCGCGCGGCCTCGGCGAAGGAATCGAGCGCCTCCTGGGGCCGGAGCAGCTCGAACGCGAGCATCCCCCGGCTCAGGTGCACCGAGCACCGCTCGCGCTCCGTGAAGGCGTCGAGCCGGCGTACGGCTCCCTCGAGCCCGTCCCACGCCGACGCCAGGTCACCCACCCGGCCGTGGATGTTGGCGCGCTGGTAGTCGATGCGGGCGCGGAGCCGCTGGTCGCCCAGCTCGTCGACGACCTGCTCGGCCTCGGCCAGCCTGGCCAGCGCCGGCTCGACACCCGAGAGCATGAACTCCGTCAGGGCGAGCGTGACCAGCGTGTTGCAGCGCAGCGCGAGCCGCTCGTGCGACGGCGCCTCACCGGCCCGGTCGATCTCGTCCAGCGCCGCGGCCAGCGACCGCGCTGCGTCGACGGGACGCCCGGCCAGGTTGTCCGCGGCGCCCTGCTCGCGCAGGGTGCGTGCACTCTCGAGCAGATCGATGGGTCCCGCCCGGCCTCTCGTCAGGGCCGGCCATCGCGTCGGGTCGGGATCGTCAGATCTGGATCGTCGGGGTGATGACCGGTCGTGTCTCGTCGTTGCTGGGGTCGGTCACCACGAAGTGGACCGGCCCATGGGGTAGATCATCCAGAACGAACCGCCCGTTCGCATCAGAAATCGCCGTGCGGCTGCCCTCGTTCGTGACGGCCTCGACCTGGGCGCCCGGTGTCGTCACCCAACCGTCG
Organism: Terrabacter sp. 05T424; assembly: GCF_056396225.1. Classification (NCBI taxonomy): domain Bacteria; kingdom Bacillati; phylum Actinomycetota; class Actinomycetes; order Micrococcales; family Intrasporangiaceae; genus Terrabacter; species Terrabacter sp. 05T424. Next base: position 708,213 of record NZ_JBFTLB010000002.1, on the reverse strand, counting down.
ACGCGCATCCGGTCGTCAGCGTCGTCGGTGTCGGCGGTGTCGGACGGGCTCGCCGACACCATCAGGCTGACGGAGGCGGCCGTGAACGTGACCGACTCGGTCGGGGTCGGTTCGACCTGGGCCTCGGCGCCTCGCGTGGTCAGCAGCGCGGAGTCCATGAGCTCGGCGACCTCGGCGTGCAACGCGTGCACGGTGATCGCGAACTTGACCCGCTCGGCCAGGTCGCTCGGCACGGGGTCGGCGTGCGCGAACAGGTCGCGCACACGGCCCAGGTTGGCGAGGTCGCGGGCATCGATGGCGTCAGTGTGAGATGTCATGTCAGACCGCCCATCCTGGGTCGGAGCCGAGGGTCGTCCTCAGCTTCTGGAGGCAGCGGCCGCGGGTCGGGCCGATGCTGCCGACGGGCATCCCGAGCGACTCCGCGATGGCGGCGTAGTCGGGACGGTCGGCGAACGCGATGACCCGGAGCAGCTCCTGGCATCGCGGGGTGAGGGTCGAGATGTGCGTCCAGAGGACGCGCTGGCGCTCGCTGAGGATCGACTGCGCCTCGGGGTCGAGCTGCTGGGCCGGGGCCTCCGGCACCTCCTCGACGCCGAACTCGCGGCGCGAGCCGCGGGCGAGTCGCCACACCTCGCGCTTGACGACGACGACGAGCCAGCCGAGCACGGCGGCCGGCTCCTTGATCGACTCGGCGCGGTCGACGAGCTGGAGGAACGCTGTCTGGATGGCGTCCTCGCACGTCGCGGGTGCGCCGCCCTGCGACCGCGCGGCGTTCCACAGCACGGGCGTCACGATGTCGACGAGCTCCGAGAGGCGCTCGCGCTCGCCAGCGAGGTAGGCGGCGAACGCCCTGCCCGCGAGGGTCCCGAGGCCGTCGGGCGCGGTGGGGGTCGGGGTCATGACCGACCCCTTCCGATGCAGGTGCGCAGCGCGCGGATGCCGCGGCGGCGCATGGCGGACGGGGACACGTCGGTGAGGTGCCCCTCGTCGACGAGGGCCGCCGCGAGCTCCGCGGCGAAGACGGGTGTGGCGAACGACGTGCCGCTCCAGAGCCCGAAGCCGCCCGTGTAGTCGTCGGGGTCGACCGTGCAGCGCACGGTGTCGCCCGAGCGCACCTCCGACGACGGCTGGCCCATCCCGTTGGTGAGCGGGAGGGTGCTGACGACCGAGACACCGGCCCGCACGGCGCTGACGAGCGGCAGGTTGTTGGAGAAGAGCGCGACGGTCGAGCCGTCGGGGTTGCTCGCCCCGACGCTCGCCAGCGGAGGCACGGCCCTGGCGGTGATGCGCTGCGGCACCTCGGCCGCGAGCGCCGCCGGCACGAACGGCGCGTCGGTGCCGTCGTTGCCCACGCCGGCGACGACGAGGACGCCGCGTTCGGCGAGCTCGTCGAGCAGGCCGGCGACCGGCCCCGACGTGAAGGTGCGGTCCTCGGCGTAGTAGCCCATCGAGAGGTTGAGCACGTCGACGACCTCGGACTCGTCGTGCTGCTGCCCGTGCACGTGGCGGTCGAGCAGGGCCTGCAGCACGTCGAGGAGGTAGCCCTCGTCGACGACGCCGTCCTCGCCCATGACGGGGATCGAGAGGATCGTCGCCTCGGGGCAGCCCTGCCGCAGCAGGCCGGCGATGAACGTCGCGTGCCCCTGGAGCAGCCCGACGGGCTCGCTCGGGGCCGGCACCGAGATCGGCGGGTCGACCGGCTTGTCGGTCAGCAGCGGGACGAGCTTGCCCTCCTTGAGCACGAGCCGCAGCACGCCGGAGTCGTCCTTGAACCACGGGTGCGGGGCGATGGCCGTGTCGGGCACGACGATGACGGGGGCGCGGTCGACGGCTCGGGCGCGCAGCCGCGGGTCGGGCAGGGCCAGGGCGACCGGCATACGGCCCCCGCGGCCCGGCACGGAGTACTCCTGGAGCACCGAGCCACCGATGCCACCCCAGTAGCCGCCGATGCCGCCCCAGTAGCCGCCGATGCCGCCCCAGTAGCCACCGATCCCACCCCAGTACCCGCCGATCCCGCCCCAGTAGCCGTCGGCCGGCCGCAGGACGTGCTCGAGGCTGAGACGCGCAGCGATCGGCTCGTTCGCCTCGCGCAGTCGCTGGAGCACGTTCCACGCGTCGACGGGCTCGATCGGCGAGCGGGTCGGGCGGATCGTGATGCTCGTGCCCCACGAGGGCTGGTCGATGTCGCGCGGGCCGCCGTCCTGCCGGGGCGTCACCTCGTAGTCGAGCTCGAGCTTGCCGAGCGCGTCACGCAGGTCGTCGAGGCCCCGGGGCCGACCGCCCTGGTTGCTGACGAGCAGCCGGTCCGAGAGGTAGAGAGCCGGCAGAGGCGGCTGGCCGTCGGTCAGGCGCAGGGCCGTGGCCGGGTCGAGGGCACGGACCGGTGGCCGTTCGGGCCGGCGGCGGCCGCCCGTCCCACTCGCGTCGTTCGCGCCCTGCGGCGCGTCGGGACCCGACTCTGACATCGACAGACCTCCTGAGGGATGGATGGTGGGGCGACGGTGCTGAAAAGACCCTTACACCCGAGTGAGTGCGCGTAGTCGGATTCCTGATACATCGCGCCGAGAAATTTGTCCGCCTCAGGACGTATCAACCCCGTCCGTGGCGACTCTTGCTGACGGGGGTTTGGTCACCGGGCCGTGTTCGGGGCGCTGCGGAGGGGCAGCTGGCCCGGTGACCTCCAGAAGGGAAGTCGGGACCACCAGGGGGCGGTCCCGGCCTGGGGCGCCGGGCCTGGCAGCACCGGCGCCCCCTCCCCTGCCCCCTCTGCGAACGGGTATGCCGTCGCCGCGCGTCGCGCTCGCGCGCCCGGCCGGGCGGGCGCATACTTCTCGGACGTGTGCGGACGTCAGGGCCCGCTCCGTCAGCTCAGGGGAGTCAGATGTTCGGCATGACCCAGGTTGCCCCCGGCCGTGGCCGGCGACGCGCGCCCGCCTCGCTGGCGGCAGCCGTCGCGCTCGGCCTCGGGCTGACGGCGTGCTCCACCGCCGCGCCCACCACCCCCACTGCGGCCGAGTCGTCGGTGTCGTCGGCGTCGGAGACCACGTCCAGCGCGCCCACCGACACCCCCGCTCCCAACCAGCCGCTGCCGACGGTCAGTGCCGACCCGCTCACGCCGACGAAGCCCACTCCGACCGCCACTCCGACCGCCACGACGACCACGCCCACGGCGACGGCGACCGCGACCGACCCGGGGACCGTGGCGGGCGCGTGCGAGCGCACGCAGCCGGCATACCCGGTGGTCTCACCCGGGGCTAAGGGTCCGGCCGTGAGCGCCCTCCAGTGCTTCCTCAACGACGCCGACTTCGGCCCGGTGGCCGTCGACGGTGTCTACGGCGCGCAGACGCGAGAGGCACTCCGACGCGTCGAGGCGACCTTCGAGGGACCCGCGCCCAAGCCGGGCCGCGTCGACGCAGGCGTCTGGGTGCTGATCATCTCCCGGTCGATGGGCAGCCAGACACTCAAGCCGGGGGCGAAGGGTCCCGACGTCGAGACGCTCCAGCGGGCCCTGCGGGCGGCAGGAGGCACGCTCACCGTCGACGGCACCTTCGGACCCGAGACGAAGAAGGTCGTCCAGCGCTTCCAGGACGCCAACCGCATCGGCGAGGACGGCGTCGTCGGCGACGAGACCCTGTTCCTGCTCAAGAGCGGCGCGACGATCGGCTGACGCCCGACGGCCCGGCCCGCGTACGCCGGCTGGTCAGGCCCGCTGGTCAGGCCCGCTGGTCAGGCCCGCAGGTCGTCGAGCCAGGACTGCGCGCGGCCGAAGTCCTCGTCTGAGGTGCCCGGCCGGGCGTCCGGGCGACCGCCGTCGGCGCGGGGGTAGGACCCGAGGAAGCGCACCTCGGCGCACACCCGGCGCAGGCCCATCAGCGTCTCACCGACCCGCGCGTCGAGCACGTGGCCCTCGAAGTCGATGGAGAAGCAGTAGGAGCCCATCGCCGCCCCGGTGGGCCGCGACTCGAGGCGGGTCATGTTGACGCCGCGCACCGCGAACTGCTCGAGGAGCTCGAGCAGACCGCCGGCGTGGTCGTCGCGCTGGAAGAGCACGACGGTCGTCTTGTCGGCCCCCGAGGGCTCGGGGAGTGTGCCCGGACGGGCGACCAGGACGAAGCGGGTCACGGCGGCGGCGTTGTCGCCGATGTCCTCGGCGAGCACCTCGAGGCCCTCGTTGCTCGCCGCCGCCGGGGCACACACGCCGGCGTCGAACATGACATCGCCGGGCTGCCCGAGGGCGGCGGCGCTCGCGGCCGTGGAAAGGGTCGGCACGTACTCGGCGTCGGGCAGGTTCGTCCCCATCCAGCCGCGCACCTGCGCCCAGGCGTGCGAGTGGGTGCCGACGGTGCGCACCGAGTCGAGCGTCGTGCCGGGGCGCGCGCAGAGCACGAAGGTGATCGGCACCAGCACCTCGCCGATGACGACAAGCGGCTCACCCGTGGCGAGGGCGTCGAGCGTGGCCGACACCCCGCCCTCGACCGAGTTCTCGATGGGCACCATGGCCGCGTCGATGTCGCCCGTCCGCACCGCGCTCAGCGCACCGTCGACCGACCCGAACGGGAGGTGCTCCCGTCCCTCGGCCGCGTCCCAGGCGTCGAGCGCCATCTGGGTGAACGTGCCGCGCGGGCCGAGGTAGCCGAAGCGGTGGAGCTGGTCGGGGGTGCGGGGCGGGGTCACGACGCGTCCTTCGTACTGTCTGCCGAGCGAGCGCTGCCGGCGCGGACGCTGCCGACCCGGGCGGGCTCGTCCCGGTTGGCCGAGGCCAGCGCCTGCTGCTCCTCGGGGGTCAGGGTGATGCTCGACTTCCCGCCGACGATGCCCTTGGCGTAGGTGCGCGACTCACCACGCGCGTGGATCGAGCTGAGCACGATGCCGTCGCCGAGGTCGTCGACGATCGCGGCGGAGAACGACAGCCGGCCGCCCATGTCGCCGAAGGCGTCGTAGCGCACCACGGCGACGTTGCGCAGGCTCTGGCGCACGTCGTCCTCCGCGCCGGCGACGTGGTCGCGGAGTGCGGCCACCTCCGCGGTGAGTCGCTCGATGCGGTGGTTCTGGGTGGCGGCGACACGGGCGATGTCGGTGGAGCCGTCGCCCCCGAGGGCGGCGAAGTCGCGTCGGACCCGGGCGAGGCGCAGCTGCGCACCGGCGGCGAGGGCGAGCGCCAGCAGGGCGACGCCGGCGGCGGCCAGGGCCACGGTCGTCAGCGTCGAGGAGTCCACGATCGGCAAGGGTAGCCGGGTGGACCTCGTGCGCCCGTGGGATTCCAGTCCGTGACCTGGCCCTTGGCATACAGTCCCGGTTTGTAGTCTGTCCTGCGTGATCCGCCGCCATCCCGTCAAGACGCTCGTCGTCCTGCTCCTGGTGATGGTCGCTGGCCTCAGCCTCGCCTACGTCAACCGCACGACCGTTCCCGTCCCCTCGACGACCCAGCCGAAGCCCGGTGAGTCGCTGGTCGTGGTCGGTCTGGGAGGTCTGTCGTGGGACGACGTCTCGGCGAAGGACACCCCGACCCTGTGGGGTCTGCTGCGCGACGGCTCCGCCGCCTCGGTCTCGGTCAAGAGCCTGCGGCTGACCACCTGCCCGACCGACGGCTGGGCCACGGTCTCGGCAGGTGAGGCCGCCGGACCCGACACGAGCGAGGCGCGCCCGACCTGCTCGTCGCTGCCCTCGGTCGCCGGAGATGCGAACTCCGGCTTCCGCGTCATCGGGTTCAACGAGCTGGCCACGGCCTCGCGCGAGGCCGAGTTCCGGGCCCAGCTCGGCATGCTCGGCGACAGCTTCGCGACAGCCAAGACGTGCCTCCAGGCGATCGGGCCCGGGGCCGGGCTGGCCGCCTCGACCTCGGACGGCAAGGTCGCGAAGTACAGCCCCTTCCAGGTGACGACCCTCGTCTCCGACCTGGCCCAGTGCCCCGTGAGCATCGTCGACGTCGGCGGGATCGACGCGACCGATCCCGACCACGCGCGCCACCTCGAGAAGATCAACGGCATCGAGCGCCGCATCGACCAGGTCATCGACGCGATGCCCAACGGTGCCGACCTGCTCGTCGTCGGACTCGCCGACCGCGACCAGCAGGAGCGGCTGCGGCTGCTGACCGCGACCGGCCCGCACTACGGTCCGGGCCTGCTCGCCTCGGCCTCGACCCGCCTCACGGGTGTCGCGCAGCTGTCCGACATCACCGCGACGATCCTCCAGCGCGGCGGCGTCACCCCCGTGGCCGCGATCGGCGGACGGGCCCTGAGCGTCGTGCCGTCGGCGAACAACAGCGAGTCCACTGCGGCGTCGAAGCTGACCGTCCTCACCGACATCGACACGAAGGCCGACGCGATGCACCGCATCGTCGCGCCGTTCCTGGTCATCTGGCTGGCCGGCACCGCGCTGGCCCTGCTCGTGCTGTGGGTCGTGATCCGGCGAGCCCGGCCCTGGAACCGCCGTTTCACCCGGGCGCGCGTGCTCCGGATGGTGCGGCTCGTCGGCCTGCTGTCCGCCGCGATGCCGGCGGCGACCTTCCTGGCCAACCTCATCCCGTGGTGGCGCTGGTCGACCGACACGATCGTGCTCGCCGTGATGCTCTTCGTGCTGGTGCTCCTCATCAGCGCGGCCATCACACTGGCCTGCCTGAGGGGCCCGTGGAGCAGCTCGGCGCTCGGCCCGCTGGCCGCGATGTCGGCCGTGACCGCGGGTGTCATCGGTGTCGACCTGCTGACCGGCTCGCACCTGCAGATCTCGTCCATCTTCGGACTCCAGCCGCTCGTCGGAGGCCGCTTCTACGGCATGGGCAACGTCGCGTTCGCCCTGTATGCCGCCGCCGTGCTCCTGCTGTGCGCGGCCCTCGCGCACGCGCTCGTGCGGCGCAACGCGCCGCGCCTGGCCGTCTTCGCGATGGTCGTCGTCGGCGGCGTCGCGCTGGCCGTCGACGTGCTGCCCGCCTGGGGCGCCGACTTCGGTGGGCCCATCGCGCTCGTGCCCGCCCTCGGCTTCCTCCTCATGGGCGTCATGGGATGGCGCACGTCGGCGCGCAACGTGCTCATCGTCCTCGTCGCGGCCGGACTCGTCGTCGCGCTCGTCTGCTACCTCGACTGGCGCCGCCCCGAGTCCGAGCGTTCGCACCCCGGGCGCTTCCTCCAGACCGTCATCGACGGCGGCGCGTGGGACGTCATGTCGCGCAAGTTCCTCGCCAACGTGTCGCTGGCGATCCACCTGCCCGTGCTGCTCATCCTCGCGGCCGTGCTGATGGCCGTCGTCGTGGTAATCGTGATGCGCCCGGGCGCATTCGGCACGGAGCCGCTGAAGCGCCTCCTGGACGAGGCGCCGCTCATGCACCGCGGGCTCTGGTCGATCATCGTGATGGCCGCCATCGGCTTCCTCACCAACGACTCCGGAGCCGCGATCCCACCGGTCGCCGCAATCTTCACCGTGCCGCTCGTCGTGTCGGCCGTGATGCACTTCCTGTCCATCGAGGCCCGTAACGCTCCCGTCCGACGACGCCGGGACCGCCACCACCTCTGAGTTCTCTGGGCTCGCTCCGCGTTCTTTGGGCTCGCTCCGCTCGCCCGTGTTCGGCGCGCCTCGACGTCACGCCTTCCCTCCTCGACTTACTCGCTTCGCTCGTTTCGCTCGTCAGTCCAGGCGCGACGCGCGCCGAACGGGTCACTTGGGCTCGCTCCGCTCGCTGAGCTCGACGCGGGCGCCGCACGCCCAGCACGACCCTCCCCAGCGGCTACGTCACTGTTCCACGGGGCGCAACACTGACGTACGCGATCGCCCTAGTCACCTCCAGCGCGACCCTCCCCAGCGGCTACGTCACTGTTCCACGGGGCGCAGCACTGACGTACTGAGCGCGTCAGCCGGGGCCCAGCCGGCGGCGCAGGCGCCGCACGCCCAGCGCCAGGGCGACGTCGCGGTACTGCGCGGCCCGGTGCACCTGTGAGCGCCAGTCGGTGCCGGTGACCCGGTGCTGCAAGTCGCAGGGCACCTCGACGACCCGCAGACCCGCGTCGAGCACGTCGACGGTCATCCCGACCTCGACGCCCCAGCCGCGGGCGAACGGCGTCGCGGCCTCGAGCGCCGCCGGTGACAGGCAGCGCATGCCCGACAACGGCTGGTTCGGAGACCAGCCGGTCAGCTCCTCGATGCCGCGGCGGGCCAGACCGACGACGAGCCCGTGACCGCCGGCGCTGCCACGCTGCACGGGCAGGTTCGCGATGGTGAGGTCGGCCTCGCCGCGTGAGACCGGGGCGACGAGGTCACCGACGGCGCCGGCGGAGGCCTCGAGATCAGCATCGACGAAGAGCACGGCCGTGTCGGCATCGAGCCGGCCCACGCGGCGCAGCCCGTTGACGCGACCGAGACCGCTCATCATCGCGTCGGCCTTGCCGTGGTTGCGCGCGTGGCGCACGACCTCGGCGCCCTCTCGGGCGGCGATCGCAGCCGTGCCGTCGTTCGACCCGTCGTCGACGACGACGACCGTGGCGACACCCGGGATGGTGCGCACGCCCCGGATCGTCTCCGCGATGCGGACCGACTCGTCCTTGGCCGGGATGACGACGGCGACGGAGAACGAGGCTGTCGTCATCGTCGCCCGCGCCTCAGCGGAGCGTGACCTGACGGTTGGTGAGTCCGGCCCGAGCGCCACGCTCTGCCGCGGTCAGCGTCTCGGTCGATGCAGCGGCGGCGTCGATACGCTTCTTCATCTCGGCCACAGGCTTCTCGAAGTCGGCGGCCTCGGAGCCGGGGTCGACCTCCCAGACGGGGATCAGCAGCCCGCTCGACCGAAAGCAACCGAGAAGGCGACCGTTGTCGCCGAGGTGGCTGTCGCCGGCGGCGTGCAGGCGGGCCAGGGCGCTGGTCGCGGTGTCCTCGTCGAACGGCAGCACCCAACGCACGTAGGTGCGCTCGCCGATGCGGCACCAGAATGCCGACGGCGCGGCGTCGAGCTTGAGGGTCGGGATCGCCGACTCGTTGGCGCGCTCGAGCGACTCCTTGCCCTCGGCGTCGAGATCGGCGTCGGCGACCCAGAAGTCGAAGCCTTCGTGCAGCTCCATCTCGAAGGGTGCGTCGAGGTCGAGGACGTCCTGCAGGCGCGGGGTGTCGGCCATCGACACGGGCAGCGCCGTGACGGGTGAGCCGGCGTCGGCGGCCGCAGCGAGCCCGATCGCCGCGGCGATGTCGCGGCTCGTGTCACCGCTGGCGTTGCCGGACTGGATGCCGACGAGCACCTCGCCGCTCTCGCGGTGCAGGCCGGGCCAGGCCAGCGGCAGCACCGTCGCGATCGTCACCTCGTCGGGGGCACCTTCGGGCGCCTGCCCCTCTGCGAAGCGCACCGTGGCGGTCGCGGCCGGGACGATCTCGCGCATCGCGACCCAGTCGGTCTCGTTGGGCAGTCCCTCGAAGGGGCGGGCCACGAACGGTGCCGGCTGCGGACGTGTGGAACGGTCGGTGCGCTCGGCGCGCGGTCGACGTGATGCCTTACCCATGCGCGCCACCCTAGTGGCCGCGGCCGGGTCAGCCGAACGCGGAGGCGAGCGGCGCGAGCGCGAACACGTCGTCGGCCGTCGCCAGCCCCACGGGCGCGACGAAAGCCGTGCCGACACCCCGCTCGGCAAGGCGTCCGAGGCGCTCGGCGTGCTCAGCCGCAGTGCCCGCGTGGTGCCGCGTCGCGAAGGCGGCGGCCGCGGTGCGTCCACGGTGCCGCTCGACGCGGGCCCACACGTCATCGCGGTCCAAGCCCACGAGCGGCAGGTCGAGCACCGTGGCATGCACCTCGGACAGGTCGCGCTCTTGGGCGCGCACCAGCTGGAGGTAGCGCTCGACCTTCGCCAGACCGGCCTCGTCGGAAGGAACGTTGCACCCGTCGCCGAGGCGGGCGGCGATCCGCAACGACCGGTCGCCCCCACCGCCGACGAGGATGGGGATGTGGCCGACCGGGCGCGGGTAGGACGTGGTCTCGGGAAGCGAGACGCGGCGTCCGGCATACGGCTTGGCGCCCGGCGCCCAGAGCGCCTGCATGAGCTCGATGCCACGTTCGAGCGCATCGAGCCGCTCTCTGCCAGAAGGGAACCCGAGGCCGTATGCCGTGTGCTCACGCTCCCACCAGCCCGCACCGACGCCCACGAACGCGCGCCCGCCGGACAGTGCCGAAAGGGTCGCGGCCGCCTTGGCGGTGATGCCTGGCTCGCGGAAGGTGATGGGTGTGACGAGGGTGCCGAGCTGCAGACGCGTCGTGGAGGCGGCGAGCGCCCCGAGGGTGACCCAGGGCTCCGGGATCGGGTCCCACGCGCGCCCCACCTGCGGGATCTGGATGAGGTGGTCCATGAGGGCGAGGCCCGCCAGACCTGCCGCCTCCGCAGCGCCGGCGACGTCGCGGAGCCACTGGAGCAGCTCGCCCTCCGCGGGGAAGCGCGAGAGCTGCAGCACGACCCCCCGCAGCCCCGTCCCCCGATCGAGAGAACGCTCCGTCACCACCTGGTCTCGCGAGGGCGCCGACGCCTCTGGGTCGACCCGCACCACCTGCCACCCCTCCGCGTCGAGCTCGTCCGCCGTCGTCGCGACCGAGGCGAGCTGGCTCGTGAGGACCCGCGCGGGGACCGGGCGGTCCCGTGCTGCGTTGCGCGACCGGCATACGGCGGCGGGGGTGTCGAGCACGACGGCGACGGCGGGCAGCCCTGCCGTGCGCGCCGCCCCCAACCAGCGATGCCGGCGGGTGGGGTCGGTGCCGAGGGTGTCGACGACGGTCGTCAGCCCGCGGCCCAGGCGGGCGGCGACCACCTGCTCGAGGAGGGCGAATGCTTCGGCTGACGCGTCGAGGTCGTGCTCTCCGCTGCCGACGATGCCGCGGAGCGCGTCGGACGAGACGATCTCGGCGGCCCGGTAGCGGGCGGCGGCCCAGGTCGACTTGCCCGAACCGGACGCGCCGACGAGGACGACGAGCGCCGGGTCGGGCAGCGTCACCTGCGGCGCGTCAGTGCGAGCGGCGGCGGGACGGGCCACCGAGCGAGGCCCAGACGGTGCGGCCGTGGGGCTCCTCGATGACACCCCACTCGTGAGCCAGGGAACGCACGATGCGCAGACCGCGACCACCGGGCGCCCACGTCGTCGGCGGGGCCGGACGCGGGGCGGTCGGGCCGCCGCCGTCGGAGACCTCGACCTCGACGACGTTGTTCTTGACCTTCCAGTGGATGCGGATCGCACCGTCGGCCAGCGGCCTGGCGTGGCGGATGGCGTTGGCGACGAGCTCGCTCACGACGATCTCGGCCTCGTCGATGACCTGGGACGGAAGCTCCCGCGCCAGAAGGTCCTCGACGAGCTCCTTTCGGATGCGCGGGGCCGCGGACGGCGCCCACTGGATGCGCACCGTGCGCTTCTCGCCCAGCGGCGTGGCGGGCACGTTGCTCATCGTGGATCTCCTTGCGATTGCGTCGGCTCTTCGGGCGTCCACACCGGTGCGTGACGCGGTGTGCACGCGAGGGCCGCTCCCCTGTGCGCTCGCCACGGTCAAGACCTCCTCACGGGCAATTCGCATGTCCCCGTCGTCGAACGCTAACCAAACCTGCGCCGTAGCTCAACGAACCTGTGACTTTTTCCCGCGCCCACGCTGCCGATCGGAGTGTATTCCGATGTCTAGCACACGGAGTAGATCGCCGCAGATGTCCTCATCGTTCACCCGTAGGCCCGAACGGGACGTCCTCAAGCCCTTGCTACCTGAACAGTCGCGATATATCGTCAACCTATCGCGACTGTTCGTGAGCCGCGTCTGAAGACAAGGAGAAACCACCATGCACGGACACCGACACACCAGACGAGAGTCCGGGTTCGACGGCGGCTGGGGCGGCGGCTGGGGCGGGCACGGCCCCGGCTTCGGCCCCGGCCGCGGACCCTGGGGTGGCCCCGGCGGCCCCGGCCCCGGAGGTCGCGGACGTCCCGGCCCGCCCCCGTGGGTCGCCGACCTCGTCCGCCACTTCGGCGGGCCCGGCTTCGGCCCCGACTTCGGCCCACGCCGCGGGCCCCGAGCCCGACGAGGCGACGTCCGCGCCGCCATCCTCGACGTCCTGGCGGGCGACGAGATGAACGGCTACCAGCTCATCCAGCAGATCTCCGAGCGCACCGGCGGCGCGTGGAAGCCGAGCCCCGGCTCGGTCTACCCCACCGTCCAGCAGCTCGAGGACGAAGGCCTCGTCGAGGGCCGCGACGTCGAGGGCCGGCGCCTGCTGCGCCTCACCGACGCCGGGCGCACCTACGTCGAGGAGAACGCCGAGGAGATGGCCGCCACCTGGCGCCCCTTCGAGGAGTCCGCCGAGGGCGAGGACGCACCGCAGCAGGAACAGCGCGGCGGCAGCGACCTCATGCCCATCGTCGGCCAGGTCATGGGCGCCATGTGGCAGATCGTCACGACGGGCACCTCACAGCAGCGCGCCGAGGCCGCCGAGATCCTCACCGAGACGCGGCGCAAGCTCTACCGCCTGCTCGCCGACGGCGACCCCGAGTGACCTGAGCCCGTACGCCGAGGGCCGCACCCCGGGCACGTTCAGTCGTGCTCGGGGTGCGCTGCCGTCTCGGGTGCAGCACGAAGAAGCCGAGGTCGCGGCCGCCCGCCCGCTGCTTAGCGTAGGACCCGGTGCCCGTCGCCGGAGCGGCTCCGGCAGGATGAGCGGATGGTCGTGCCGCCCCCCTCGTCCGCGTCGGCGGCCTCGGGCCTGCTCGTCGCCGGCACCTCGTCCGACGCGGGCAAGTCGGTCGTCGTCGCCGGCCTCTGCCGCGCGCTCGTGCGTCGCGGGCTGCGGGTCGCGCCGTTCAAGGCGCAGAACATGTCGAACAACTCGATGGTCTGCCTCGACGGCGGCGAGATCGGCCGGGCGCAGTGGCTCCAGGCCGTCGCCGCGCGGGTCGAGCCGACGACGGCGATGAACCCGGTGCTGCTCAAGCCCGGCACCGACCGCCGGTCGTTCATCGTCGTGCGGGGTGAGGCCGCCGGCACGCTCGAGGCCGGCCAGTATGCCGCCGGGCGCGGTCACCTGCGCGACGCGGCGTTCGGCGCCTACCGCGAGCTGGCCGACGCGTACGACCTCGTCGTCTGCGAGGGTGCCGGGTCGCCCGCGGAGGTCAACCTGCGTGCCGGCGACTACGTCAACATGGGCCTCGCGCGCGAGTTCGGGCTGCCCGTCGTGGTCGTCGGCGACATCGACCGCGGCGGCATCCTGGCCTCGCTCTACGGCACGTGGGCCCTGCTCGACGAGGACGACCGCGCCCTGCTGAAGTCCTTCGTCATCAACAAGTTCCGCGGTGACGTGGCGGTGCTCGAGCCCGGTCTCGACGAGATCACCGCCCGCACCGGCGTGCCCTTCCACGGGGTCATCCCGTGGCTGCTCGACGTGTGGCTCGACAGCGAGGACACCCTGGAGGTCGGGCACTGGCGCGCGTCGACCGCCCTGTCGGCGACCGCCCGCGACCGGCTCAAGGTGGCGGTGCTGCGCCTCCCCCGCATCTCCAACGCCACCGACGTCGATGCTCTCGCCGCCGAACCGGGCGTCGATGTGCTCGTCACGGTCGACCCGGCGGTCGCCGAGTCCGCCGACCTTCTCGTCATCCCCGGATCTCGTTCCACGGCAGCCGATCTCGCGTGGCTACGTGACCGCGGACTCGCCGACGTCGTGACCCGACGTGTGGCTGCCGGCCGGCCGGTGCTCGGGGTCTGTGGCGGCTACCAGATGCTCGGGCACGAGATCGACGACGACGTCGAGGGTCAGGTGGGCGTGGTGCCCGGCCTCGGGTTGCTGCCGGTGCGCGTCGAGTTCGGCGAGGCGAAGGTGCTCCGCCGCCCGACCGGCACGTGGGAGGACCACCTCGTCGACACCGCCTACGAGATCCACCACGGCATCGCGACCCGCACGGAGCCCGGGAACGCCCAGCCGTTCCTCGACGGCTGGTCGAGCGGCGCCGCGTGGGGGACGATGTGGCACGGGGCCTTCGAGAGCGACGGCTTCCGCCGGGCGTGGCTGTCGCACGTGGCGTCGGTCGCGGGGTCGCAGTGGCAGCCGCGGGCCGGCGCAGCGGGCTTCGCCGAGCGGCGCGAGCGCATGCTTGACACGCTCGCCGACGCCCTGGAGGAGCACGTCGACCTCGACGCCCTGCTCCACCTCACCCGCGCAGGAGGCGTTGCATGATCGGACGGATCCGCACCATCGGGATCGGCATGGGCAGTCCCGAGCACGTGACCGGTGAAGCAGCACAAGCCCTTTCGACGGTCGACGTCTTCCTCTTCGCCGACAAGGGCGGGCCGAAGACCGACCTCGTCGCGGCCCGGCAGCGGGTTTGCGACGCCCTCATCCCGGCCGACCATGCCTACCGCGTCGTCGAGGTGGCCGACCCGAAGCGAGGGCCGGACGCCGACCGCGACGACACGGCATACGGCCAGGGAGTGCTCGACTGGCACGCGGCGCGTGTCGACGCCTACGCGGACGTCATCGCCGGGCTCCGCGACGGCGAGACGACCGTCGGCTTCCTCGTGTGGGGCGACCCTGCGTTCTACGACTCGACGATCCGCGTCGTCGACGCCCTCGTCGAGCGGTACGCCGCAGCAGGTGTCGACGTCGAGCACGACGTCATCGCCGGCATCAGTGCACCGCAGCTGCTCGCTGCCCGACACCGCATCCCGCTCAACCGCATCGGCGCACCGATCCACGTCACGACCGGCCGGCGCCTCGTCGCCGAGTACGACCGAGCACTCGGCGATGTCGTGGTGATGCTCGACGGCGGGCTCGCGTGCGCAGGGCTGGCCGACGCGTTCCCCGACCTCGAGCTCTTCTGGGGCGCCTACCTCGGGTCGCCCGACGAGCTGCTCGTCCACGGGCGGCTGGTCGACGTGATCGACGAGGTGCAGCGGGTGCGTGCCGAGGCGCGAGAGCGGCACGGCTGGGTGATGGACACCTACCTCCTTCGCCAGCCGGCGGATGCACCCGCCGCGCCCCGGCCGCCCGGCTACCCCGAGACGGGCCCGCTGACCGACGGCGTCGTCACGGTGCGTCCCGTCAGCGTGGGCGACTGGGAGGTCGTGCGCGACGAGCACAACAACGAGGAGTCTCTTCGCTGGGACTTCTTCGGCGAGGCGTACACCGACGACGAGGCACGGCAGAAGGCCGCCCAGGCTCGACGGGAGTGGATGGCCGGGCGGGCGGCGCGCTTCGTCATCGTCGACGCGGCGACCGGTGAGGGCGCGGGCGTCATCGGCGTCATGCGGATGGGGCCGCCCGGCATCGGGCTCATCGGCTATGGCGTGTTGCCGGCGTTCCGCGGGCGTGGCTTCACCACCCGGGCCCTGAGACTCGTGTCGCGGTGGGCGTTCGAGTCCGCCGGCCTCTCGCGGCTCGAGCTCGGCCACAAGGCCGACAACATCGCCTCCGGCAAGGCCGCAGCGAAGGCAGGTTTCCGGGCCGAAGGCCGCCTGGCCCAGCGCCTCCCCAACCCCGACGGCACCCGCTCCGACGAGATCTACTACTCGCTCACGAGGGAGCAGCTGGACGCCGGGACCACCGACTGAGAGGCGTCGCGAGGTACGGTGCGCTCGTGGACAACGGGGGACATGACGTCACGGGGGCAGCCGGCGTCGTGACCGTGCCGGACGACCGGCCCCTACGTGCACGGCAACGGCGGTTGCGCCGCCCGGCCGCGTGGTCCCTTGGCCTGGGCGCCGCGTCACTCGTCCCGTTGTCCTGGGGCGCCTTCCGCCCGGAGTCCGAGCGCCTCGTGAGCTGGGGGACACTCACGAGCGGCGCGAGCATCGACGTCGCGCGGATCCTCTTCTTCGTCTCCGGCTGTCTCGCCTGCCTCTGGCTGGTCCGCCTGCAGTGGCTGCTCGCTCGAGCCGGGCGGGTGAGGTCCGTGGCAACCGACGGCGGCATCTGGATCATGTGGGCGATTCCGATCCTCCAATGGATCCTGCCCGCCTGGCGGATCTCACAGTGGGACAAGGCCATCCACGGGCGCCGATCCCTGACCGTGCTCGCCTGGGCGCTGGCGTGGTTGCCGTGCTCGGCCTTCATCCTCGGTTCGTCGGGTGACCGCACGGCCGTGCCCGACGCCGGAGAGGGCTGGCTGCATGTCGGGGTGTTCGTGGCGACATTCGCGCTGTGGGCGGCCTCGGTGGTGCACCTCACCCGCGGTGCGGAGGTCGTCTCCCACGCGAGCGGCATCGACGCGTAAGCCTCTACACGCGCGCCAGGAAGTCGAGCACGCGCTGTTGCGCGAGGGCGGCACTCGCGGGGTCGTACGCCGGCGCGCTGGCGTCGGCGAAGAGGTGGCCGCAGCCGGCATACGTGAAGAGCTCCCCGTCGTCGGCCGCCGCCACGACCTCGCGGGCCGCGTCGACGTCGCCCTCGTCCATGAAGAACTCGTCGGCCTCGCCGCCGTGCACCTGGACGGGCACACCGTCCGGCCAGTCGGGGGCGAACTCGCCGAGGGGGATGGCGGAGTCGAGCAGCACGGCGCCGCGGGCACCGGGTCGGGTCTGGGCGAGGCGCTGGGCAGCCATCACGCCCAGGGAGAAGCCGGCATACACGAGGGTGTCGGGCAGGCCGTCGGCCGAGGCGACGCCTTGGTCCTGCAGCTGCTGGAAGCCGATGGAGCGGGCGTTGGCCATGCCCTCGTCGAGCGTCGCGAAGCTCTGCCCCGCGTAGAGGTCGGGCGCGTGGACGGTGTGGCCGGCCGACCGCAGCGCGTCGGCGAAGGCGAGGAAGCCCGGGGTCTGGCCCAGCGCGTGGTGGAAGAGGAGGACGTCGGCCATGCTTGCTCCTGTGTTCGAAGGTTCCCACTTGTTTGATCCAACAATCTAGACTGATCCAACAATGTCGATCAATAGCCCGGGCACGCCCGACTACGACCTCCCCGACACCGTCGAGGTGAGGACGCCTGCCCAGCTGCGAGCGATCGCGGACCCGTTGCGCTCGTCCCTGCTGGACCTCACCCTCGAGCGCGCGGCGACGGTGTCGGAGCTCGCCACGGCGGTCGGGCGGCCCAAGAGCACCGTCGCCCACCACGTCGGAGTGCTTCTCGAGGCCGGGATGCTCCGGGTCGTGCGGACCCGGCGGGTGCGGGCCATCGACGAGCGCTTCTACGGCCGCACCGGCCGCACCATCAACGTCGGCGTCGTCCGACGGCCGGGCGACGAGACGACCCCGGTGTGCGTCAACTCGCTGTCGGTCGCGGCGGCCGAGTCGGTGCCCGCCCATGAGGACGACACGCTCTACTCGACGCTGCGCCACGTGCGCATCCCTCGCGAGAGCGCCTCCGAGTTCTGGCGGCGCGTCGAGGGCCTCGTCCGCGAGTTCACCTCGCTGCCGCGCGACGGCGAGACCGTCTACGGCTTCGCCGCCGGCCTCTACCCCACCGACCAGCCCGTCCTCCCCGAGCCTGACGAGAACGGCTGATCAGTCCTCGAGGTCGCCCTCGACGTCGAGGTAGACCTGCTGCAGCTCGGCGAGCAGCTCGGGATCCGGCTCGGCCCACAGGCCACGCTCGACGGCCTCGTGCAGCCGCTCGACCATGCCGTGCAGGGCCCAGGGGTTCGCGTGCCCGAGGAAGTCGCGGTTCTCCTTGTCGAGAACGTACGTCTGGGCGAGCTGCTCGTACATCCAGTCGGTGACGACGCCTGCGGTCGCGTCGAACCCGAAGAGGTAGTCGACGGTGGCCGCGAGCTCGAACGCACCCTTGTAACCGTGCTTGCGCATCGCTGCGATCCACCGCGGGTTGACGACTCGGGCGCGGAAGACGCGCGCCGTCTCCTCGGTGAGCGTGCGGGTGCGGACGGCGTCTGGTGTCGTCGAGTCGCCGACGTACGCCTTGGGCTCGCGCCCGGTCAGCGCACGGACGGTCGCGACCATGCCGCCGTGGTACTGGAAGTAGTCGTCGCTGTCGGCGATGTCGTGCTCGCGGGTGTCGATGTTCTTCGCGGCCACGTCCATGCGTGAGTACGTGCGCTCCATGTCGGCCCGAGCCGGTATGCCGTCGAGCTCGCGCCCGTAGGCGAAGCCACCCCACGTGGCGTAGACCTCCGCGAGGTCGGCGTCCGTGCGCCAGGTGCCCGACTCCACGAGCGGGAGGATGCCGGCGCCGTAGGAGCCCGGCTTGCTGCCGAAGATGCGGGTCGTCGCGCGACGGGCGTCACCGTGGTCGGCGAGGTCGGTGGCGACGTGGGCCCGGAGGTAGTTGTCGTCGGGGCCCTCGTCGAGGTCGGCGACAAGCCGCACCGCATCGTCGAGCATCGCGATGACGTGCGGGAAGGCGTCGCGGAAGAAGCCGGAGATGCGCACGGTGACGTCGACACGCGGACGGCCCAGCTCCGGGAGGGGGATCGCGTCGAGGCCGACGACGCGGCGGGACATCTCGTCCCAGCGCGGCCGGACGCCGATGAGCGAGAGCACCTCGGCGATGTCGTCGCCGGAGGTGCGCATGGCCGACGTGCCCCAGACCGACAGTCCGACCGAGCGAGGCCACTCGCCCGTGTCGGCGCGGTGCCGGGCCAGCAGGTCGTCGGCGAGGCGCTGGCCCGTCTCCCAGGCGAGCCGGCTCGGGATCGCCTTCGGGTCGACGGAGTAGAAGTTCCGACCGGTCGGCAGCACGTTGACGAGGCCGCGAAGTGGCGACCCGGACGGGCCGGCCGGCACGTAGCCGCCGTCGAGCGCGTGCAGCACGGCGTCGATCTCGCCCGTCGTCGCCCGCAGGCGCGGGACGACCTCGCGGCACGCGAAGGCCAGCGAACGGCATACGCCCTCGGTGTCGACGCCCGCGGCATCGCTGAGCTGGTCGCGCACGATCCCGGCGACCGCGTCGGCGTCCCAGTCGGCTTCGCCGAGGGCGGCCACGAGCGCTGTCGCCTGCGCCTCGGCGTGGTCGACGGACGAGCGCTCGGAAAGCCCCTCACTCAGACCGAGCGCCGTCCGCAACCCCGGCACGGCGCCCACGGCGCCGGCGAAGACCTGGTTGGCCCGCAGGATCGCGAGCACGAGGTTGGCGAGGCCCTCCCCCGCGGGGGCCTCGCCAAGGATGTGGAGGCCGTCCCGGATCTGGACGTCCTTGACCTCGCAGAGCCAGCCGTCGACGCGCATGACGAACTCGTCGAACTCGTCGTCGCCGGGGCGGTCGGTCAAGCCGAGGTCGTGGTGCATCTGGGCGGCCTGGATGAGGGTCCAGATCTCCGCGCGCAGCGCCGGCGCCTTGGCCGGGTCCATGACGGAGACGTTGCCGTACTCGTCGAGCAGCTGCTCGAGGCGGGCGATGTCGCCATAGGACTCGGCGCGGGCCATCGGCGGCACGAGGTGGTCGACGATCGTCGCGTGGGCGCGGCGCTTGGCCTGGCTGCCCTCACCCGGGTCGTTGACGAGGAACGGGTAGACCAGCGGGATCGCCCCGATGGTCGCGTCGGGGCCGCACGCGGCGGACAGCGCGAGGTTCTTGCCCGGGAGCCACTCGAGGTTGCCGTGCTTGCCCATGTGGACGACGGCGTGGGCGCCGAAATCCCTTGCGAGCCAGTCGTACACGGCGAGGTAGTGGTGCGTGGGCGGCAGGTCGGGGTCGTGGTAGATCGCGATCGGGTTCTCGCCGAAGCCGCGAGGCGGCTGGACGAGGATGACCACGTTGCCGGCGCGCAGGCTCGCGGCGACGAGCTCGCCGTCAGCGTCGGTGTGGCGGTCGACGAAGACCTCTCCCGGCGCCTCGCCCCAGTGCTTCGTGACGGCCGCGCGGAGCTCGTCGGGCAGCGACGCGAAGTGCTCGCGGTAGTGGGCGGCCGGGATGCGTACGGGCTGGCCGCTCAGTTGCTCCTGCGTGAGCCAGTCCTCGTCCTGCCCGCCGGCCTCGATGAGGGCGTGGATGAGCGCGTTGCCGGCGGTCGTGTCTGCGGTCTCGCCGTCGACCGGGTCGAGGGGGCCGGTGCCGGGGATCTCGCCGGGGGCGCCGAGGTCGTAGCCGGCGTCACGCATGGCGCGCAGCAGCCGGATGATCGAGACCGGCGTGTCGAGACCGACGGCGTTGCCGATGCGCGAGTGCTTCGACGGGTACGCCGACAGGACGATCGCGATGCGACGCTCGGCCGGCGGGGTGTGCCACAGCCGGGCGTGGTTGACGGCGAGCGCGGCCAGACGGGCACACCGCTCGGTGTCGGGCACGTAGTGCGGCAGCCCGTCGCCGTCGATCTCCTTGAAGGAGAACGCATTCGCGATGATGCGCCCGTCGAACTCGGGCACCGCCACCTGCGTGGCGACGTCGAGCGGGCTCATCCCGTCGTCGCTCGCCGCCCACTGCTCGCGGCTCCACGTGAGGCACAGCCCCTGGATGATCGGCACGTCGAGCGCGGCGAGCGCCTGCACGTCCCAGGCCTCGTCGTCCTCGCCCGCGCTCGCCGTGCCGGGCTTGGTGCCGCCGGCCGCGAGCACGGTCGTGACGAGCACGTCGTAGGCCGTGAGGTGCTCGAGCAGGTCGGCGGGGGCATCGCGCAGTGAGGACACGTGCACGGGCACGCCGATGCCTCCGGCCGCGTCGACGGCGTCGGCGAGGGCCTGGACGTAGGCGGTGTTCTCGGCGGCGAACTGGGCGCGGTAGAAGAGGATCCCAACGCGCGGGCGGGGGGCAGCGCCCGCGTCGTCGGACGTCGGGGTGGGTGCCGGGCGGTCGAGCACGCCCCAGACCGGGAGCGGCGCGGGCGGCTCGAAGCCCTCGCCCGTCATGAGCAGCGTGTCGCCGAGAAAGGCGTGCAGCTCGCGGAGGTTCGTGGCCCCGCCCTCGGCGAGGTAGCGGTGCGCCTCGGCGACGACGCCCGGAGCCACGGTCGAGAGGTCCATGAGCGAGGCGTTGGGGGTCTGCTCGCCCCCGAGGACGACCATCGGCTTGCGCGTCGCGCGGATGCGGCGGAAGCCCTCGCAGAGGTCCTGCGGGCCGCCGAGGATGCGGGCGACGACGATGTCAGCGGCCTCGATCGCGTCGGCCATCGAGGTGTGGCCGGGCCGTGACGGGTTGGCCAGCAGGTAGTCGGCGCCGCTGCCGCGGGCGCACAGCAGGTCGGTGTCAGACGTCGAGAGCAGCGCGATGCGCGTCACAGGGACTCCTCGGCGGGGTGTCCACGCCCCGCGGTCGAAAGGAAGGTGAGGCGCTGCCGGCAGTTCCTGACTCGCCGCCTCCCTCGCGGGTGGACGGCTCACAGTGGCGGGACCGTCCCGGACTCTCACCGGGTTCCTGGTCGACGACGCTGCGCCCACCCTAGCGTCCGGCCCGCCGCGTTCGCCTGCGGGCAGGGTCCGCGGATGGCTAGCGTGCGATCGTGACCGATCCCCGCGTGTCCGCGGTCGAGGACAACCTCATCGAGCAGTTCCGGCTCGTCGCCTCGAGCGGGGTCGTGCGCCCGCTGCCGGACGAGGACGTCGTCGCGTACGCCTCCGACGTGCCCTTCCCGCTCTTCAACGCCCTCTGCGGAGCCACCTTCACCCCGGGCACCGAGGGCCGCCGCACGACCGAGCTCGTCGACGGCTTCATCGAGCGCGGGAAGCCTTTCCTGTGGTGGGCCACGCCCTCGCACCTCACGCCCGAGACGGACTCGGTGCTGCGGTCGCGCGGCCTCCAGCCGAGCCCCGAGCCCGGCATGCACGTGCCGCTCGGGGCGCCCGTCGATCCCCGCACGACCCCCGGTGTCGAGATCGCGGAGACCGGACCGACGCCGGAGCTCGTCGGCGTGATGCTCGCCGGTTTCGAGTTTCCCGACTTCGTCGGTGACCCGCTGGGCCGTGCCTTCGGCGCCTTCGGTCCGGAGGTCGCCTTCCACGTCGTCGCCCGCGTCGACGGCGAGGCGGTCAGCGCGGGCTCCGTCTTCGTCACCGGAAGCACCGCGGGGATCTACAACATCACCACCCTGGAGTCCGCGCGCCGCCAGGGCCTCGGGTATGCCGTCACGGCCACCCTGATGAACCTCGCGCGGGAGCGTGGGTGCACCGACGCCGTGCTCATGGCCTCCCAGATGGGGCGGCCGACCTACGAGCGGCTGGGCTTCGTCGAGGTGTGCCAGACCCCGCAGTACGTGTGGGTCCCGACGGGCTGACCACCTGAGACGGTGCGCGTGCACCTGCGCGGGGCGGGCCTACGATGTGCCGCGTGACCGCCCCGAGGAGCCGACTGCGCGACAGCGCTGACGCCTGCCCGGGCGTGGCCCGACCCTTCACCGCAGTCGACGGCTCGATCGTCAGGCTGCGTCCCGCGGGGCAGCCGGTGTCGGTGAGCGCCCTGGCGCAGCTGCTCGATGTCGTTGCAGGACAAGATGATCCGTCCATCCTGCTCACCTCCCGAGCGGCCCTCCAGCTGCGCGGCCTGCCCAATCCCTTGACGGACGAGGTGCGGGCGTCGATCACCGCCACCGGACTCGTGCCGCGGCCGAGCCACGAGCTCGTGCGCAACGTCGTCGCGTCGCCGCTCTCGGGCCTCGACGGTGCCGGGCAGTGTGACGTGCGTCCCGTCGTCGCCGCCCTGGACGAGGCCCTCTGCGCCGACCCAGGCCTTTCGCGCCTCGGCGGCCGGTTTCTCTTCGCCGTCGACGACGGACGCGGTGACGTCATCGGCAGCACCTTCGACCTCGGGTTCCTCGCCACCGGTCGCGAGAGCGGCTTCGTGCTCGCCGGATCGTCCTCGCGCGGGTGGGCGGTTCCTCTGGGTCAGGCTGTGCCGGCCCTCCTCGAGCTCGCACACGAGTTCGCCGTGCGCACCCAGGGTGGAGTCACCGCCTGGCACGTCGACGAGCTCGCCGAGCCACTCGGGTCCGGTCCGACTGCGGTCGTGACGCCGCCTCCCGCGCGCGCCCGCCCGCTCGGCGCCGTCGGCGAGCACGCCGTCGTGGCAGTGCCGCTCGGCCTCCTGCGCCGCCAGCACGTCAATGCCCTGGCTCGGGTCACCGATGCCGTACGTGTGACGCCCTGGCGCTCACTTGTCGTCGAGAACGCTGCACGCCACCTGCCCGTGCTCGAGGCCGCGGGTCTCGCCACCCACGACGGCTCACCGTGGCACCGGCTCCACGCCTGCACCGGCCTGCCCGGGTGCCGACGCTCGGCCGTCGACACCCAGGCGCTGGCGCACGCCATCGCGCCCGACCTGCCACCCGGCGCGCTGCCCGTCCACATCAGCGGGTGCGAGCGTCGCTGCGGCACCCCCGCGACGGCATACGTCGACCTCCTCACGCCACCGACCGTCGACGCGGCCCTCGCCACCATCCACGCCACCCCCCAAAGTCGAGTGCCCACTTCCCCACACCAGGGAGCAGCTCACACCGGCCCCCAAAGTCGAGTGCCCACTTCCCGACCGCCGGGAACTGAGCACTCGACGGGGCCAGGCCCGTCGGGAAGTGGGCACTCGACGGGGCCAGGCCCGTTGGGAAGTGGGCACTCGACGGGGCCACGCCCGTCGGGAACTGGGCACTCGACGGGGCCACGCCCGTCGGGAACTGGGCACTCGACGGGGCTTGGTGCGTCGGGAAGTGGGCACTCGACTGGAGGGACGGAGAGGTCATGGACGTGAGCACCCGGGAACTGACGGCGCCTACGCGGAGGTACGCGTACGAGACCGATGGCGCCGAGATCTACCGCCGGTCGTTCGCGACGATCCGCGCCGAGGCCCGGCTCGACCACCTGCCCGCGGATGCCCGCGTTGTCGCCGTGCGCATGGTCCACGCGAGCGGCGACGTCGGCCTGACCGAGCACATCTCCGTCCACCCGCGGCTCGTCACGTCCGCACGCGAGGCCCTGAGGTCCGGCGCCCCGATCCTCACCGACGCACACATGATCGCCTCGGGCATCGCCCGGGCCAGGCTGCCGCGGGACAACGAGGTCGTCTGCACATTGCGTGACGAGCGCGTCCCCGCCCTCGCAAAGGCTTGGGGCACCACGAGATCCGCTGCCGCGGTGTCTCTCTGGGGCGAGCGCCTCGACGGTGCCGTCGTCGCCATCGGCAACGCACCGACAGCACTCTTCCACCTGCTCGAGTCGATCGGCGACGGCGGACCGCGACCGGCCGCGATCATCGGCATCCCGGTCGGCTTCATCGGGTCGGCGGAGTCGAAGGTCGCCCTCGCCGCGAACCCCTTCGACATCCCGTGGCTCGTCGTCCACGGCCGCCGCGGAGGGTCGGCCCTCGCCGCGTCCGCCGTCAACGCGCTCGCCCGTGAGGAGGAGCTGTGAAGGGCTGGCTCCGTGGAGTCGGGGTCGGCCCCGGCGACCCTGAGCTCGTCACCGTCAAGGCCGCCCGACTCATCGGCGAGGCCGACGTCGTCGCCTTCCACAGCGGGCCGCGCGGGGACTCCATCGCCCGCCGCATCGCGGAGACGTACTTCCGGGACGGCGTCGTCGAGGAGCTGCTCGTCTACCCGGTGACGACCGGCTCGACCGACCACCCGCTCGGCTACCACGGGCTCATGGCCGACTTCTACGACGAGTCGGCGAATCGCCTTGCAGCACACTTGGACTCGGGCTTCAACGTCGTGGTCATCGCCGAGGGCGACCCGCTCTTCTACGGCACGTACATGTATCTCCACGACCGGCTCGCCGACCGCTACGACACGGCGGTCGTGCCCGGAGTGACGTCGGTGAGCGGCAGCGCCGCGGCCGTCGCGACCGGCCTCTGCCGCCACGAGGACGTGCTCACCATCCTCCCCGGCACGCTCCCGGTTCCCGAGCTCGCCCGTCGGCTCGCCGACACCGAGGCCGCCGTGGTCATGAAGCTCGGGCGCACCTTCGAGAACGTGCGCGAGGCCCTGCGGCAGGCGGGTCGCCTCGACGAGGCGCGCTACGTCGAGCGGGCGAGCTCCGAGGCCGAGCGCGTGCTGCCCGTCGCCGACGTCGACGCCTCGACCGTGCCCTACATGTCGATGGTCGTCGTCCCCGGCAAGGACCTTCGCGCCGACGCCGCAGGCCGAGCCGCGTCGTCAAGCGGCGCCAAGACCACGGACCGCGTTGCCGTACAAGGCGTCCCGTCGGATCCCGCCCGCGGTGAGGTGGTGGTCATCGGCCTCGGTCCTGGCCCTGACCGGTGGCTCACACCAGAGGCGTCCGCTGCTCTCGCCGCGGTGGGCCACGTCGTCGGCTACGCGCCATACGTCAACCGGGTGCCACAGCGAGAGGGCCTGACGCGCCACGCGTCGGGCAACACCGTCGAGGTCGACCGGGCGTGCGACGCCCTCGAGCTGGGCCGCAAGGGTGAACGGGTCGCCGTGGTCTCCGGTGGCGATGCCGGCGTCTTCGGCATGGCCTCCGCCGTCTTCGAGGCCGCTGAGACCCACGGCTACGCCGACGTGCCGGTGCGCGTGATCCCCGGCGTCACCGCCGCCCAGGCCGTCGCGGCCCGAGCCGGCGCTCCGCTCGGCGGCGACTTCGCGATCATGTCGCTGTCCGACCGGCTCAAGCCGTGGGAGGTCGTCGAGCGCCGCCTGCGCGCCGCGGCCGCCGCCGACCTCGTCATCGCGCTCTACAACCCCGCCTCGCGCAGCCGGACCGAGCAGGTCGCCCGGGCCCGAGAGGTCCTGCTCGAGGAACGACCGGGCGACACCGTCGTGGTCGTCGGGCGCGACGTCGGCCGCGCCGAGGAGTCCCTCACCGTCACGACCCTCGCGGCCCTCGACCCGGCGACCATCGACATGAAGTGCCTCGTCATGGTGTGCGCGAGCGGCACCCGGGTCACCGACACCGGCCAGGTCTGGACGCCTCGCTTCGTCCGCTGAGGGCAGTCGCCCGAAGACCCCGATGCGACAGCCCGCCCGGAGGTCAGCAGGTGTCGGCGACCGGTTTGCCCTCGAAGCGGTCGGTGGTCCAGCCGAGGAGCTCCGGGACGGCCGGCGAGTCCCGTTCGACGAGCTCGACGTGGCCTCGGCCGGCATACGTTCGGTAGTCGACCTGGTAGCCGGCCTCACAGCGTGCCTGTGCCTTGACGTAACCGGCCTGCACCGTCGGGAGGACGAGGGAGTCGCTCGCGCCCTGACCGACCAGCAGCGGCGCCGGGATCGGGCCGACGGGATGTTCTCGCGCAGCCTGCGGCCGAACGCGCCGTTGTCGGGGTTGCCGGACCAGATGGTCTTGTCCAGCGTCAGTGCGGTGAGCACGGACACGAGGACGCGCTTCTCGGCGAGGCATCGTGAGCCCATCTCCTCGGTGAGGATGCAGGCCCCCGGTCGCACGACGTCCGAGGCCCGCCGGTCGGGGTAGACCACGCTGTAGGCCGCGACGACGAAGCTCGCGAAGAGCTCGCTTTGCGGTGACGGTGCCGAGGTTTGCGGCCAGCAGGTGGGCCGCGCCCCGGACCCGACGCCATGCGCCGTGGTCGGGATCGCGACGCAACAGCTCCCCGACGCCGGCGACGGTCAGGGACGCCACGAGCAGCACGACCAGCACTGCGAGCGACGTGAATGGCCTGAGCACCAGCGCGGCCCCCAACAGCACCAGCAGCACACCCACGACGAGGCGCAGCCACCGTGGACCGAGCCACGGAGTCGCAGCAGAACCGGGCGACGAGGGTTCATGACCGCGACGCCGGACCCAGGCCGCGTGCCCGGACGTGCCAACGCGCACCGGGCCGCGAGGGAACCAAGGTTGTCGTGTCCCACGCACGGCGCACTCGAACCTGCCTACCGTGGGCGACATGAAGGCCACGAACCTCGCCACGCGGTACGACCTCGCGAACCTCGACTGGTCGGACGTCACTGCCGAGCTCGACGCCGGCTTCAGCCAGGCACCGGGCACGGGCGGCCCCGACCGCCACACCTGCTGGCTCAGCACGACGAACCCCGACGGCAGCCCGCACGTCACAGGAATCGGGGCGCTGTGGGTCGACGGCGCCTTCTGGTTCGAGACCGGCCCCGGGACCCGTAAGGCCCGCAACCTCGACCACGACCCGCGCTGCGCGCTCAGCGTCGCCCTCGACGGTCACGACCTCGTCGTCGAGGGATCGGCGTCCCGCGTCATCGACCCCGACGTGGTCGCGAAGGTCGCTGCCCTCTGGGCCGTCGACTGGCCGTGCCGGGTCGACGAGAGCGGCATCGCCCTCACCGCCGACTTCAGCGCGCCGTCGGCCGGCCCGCCGCCGTGGTGGGTCTACCGCATCGAGGCGACGAGCACGACAGCCCTCGCGACGACGTTGCCCGGCGGCGCGACGCGATGGACCGTGTGAGCCGCATGCAGCTCGACTTCGAGGGCGCCGTCTACCAGTGGCGCGGCCCCCAGCCGTACTACTTCGTGCGCGTGCCCGAGCCCGAGGCCGAGGCCCTACACGACGTCGCCCACGTCAGCTACGGCTGGGGCATGATCCCGGTGACCGCCCGCGTCGGGCACACCGAGTGGTCAACCTCGTTGTGGCCCAAGGACGGCGGCTACATCGTGCCGCTCAAGAGCGCCGTGCGCCGAGCCGAGGACATCGAGGACGGCGACGTCATCGGCATCGGTCTCGACGTGCGCGCCGAGATCTGACACTGCCGTTGTCGGCTCTGCGAAGGTCCGCACCATGGCCTTCGCAGACCTCAACCTCCCGGGGTGTGGCCGGTCCGGTCGAGGCCAAGGTCAAGGCGGGCCTGAACCGCGCCTACCCGGCCCTCGTCGTCGATGACCGGGAGTACCCGACGGGGCCGGAAACGCCGGCGGCGCAACAGGTCCTCGGGCTGCTTCCGCTGCTGACCCTGATCCTCGCGCAGGGCTTCATCGGCTTCGCGGTCGCCTTCGGCGGGGTCTTCGTCAACGCTCAGGCGGGCGCCCACTCGAGCGCGAGCCCACTCGGTGCGAGCACCCGTGGCACCAGTGCCTGCGGGACCTCGGCGACGCCCGGCCCACCCCGGCCCACCCACTCGCTGACCGCGTCGGTCGTCGCCTCGTCGAGGACCGCGCGCAGCCAGACCGGTCGCGCCCCCGCCCGCCGGCCGGCGGGCGAGGGCGTCACGACGACGACGTTGGACTCGTCGCACGCGAGCAGGCAGGCGCAGCGCATCACTCGCGCGCGGCCCCGGGTCCCGTCCTCGAGCCGCGTGAGGAGCCCCTCGTGGTCGACGCCGGGATGTTTGCCCTCGGTGCCGCAGCAGCAGTCACGGCACACGCGGACGATGCACGTGCCGTCGGGCGATGCTGCGACAGAGGGGCTTTCGTATGCCGTCACGCCGAGGCGGGCGCGCCGGCGTCGGCCCGCGCGCCCTCGGGACGGGTGGCACCGGACCGCTCCATGAGCAGCCCGAACGCCAGACCGAGCGTCAGCCACATCACGCCGAGCGCCGCGAGCGAGGCGAGCCGGAAGTCCCAGATCACCGCGGCCGGCACATCGGCGGGCACCTGGTCTGGGGTGCCCGGCACGAGGGCGAGCACGAGCCCGACGAGCACCACGGTCGCGACGACGTCGAGAGCCCAACGCGTCGAGGGGGCGGGCACCCGCGTGGCCAACCACCGGTCGACCATCGGCACGACGACCGCGATCGTGACCCCGAGGAGGACGGCGACGGCATACAGGGTCGTGCGACGGCCGACCGTCGCCGGATCACCGACGGCAGGCGGGTTGGCCGGGATCTTCAGCGCCGGCAGCAGCGTGACGGCAGCGAAGCCGACCGCGGCGAGCACCAATGAACGGCCGAAGTCGCCGCGGCCCGGCAGCCGGTCGCGCAAACGGGCGAAGACGACGGCGAAGATGACGCCGACCGCCACGCCGACGATCACCGAGGTGACCGCACCACTCACGACCTGAGCGGACCGCGACACGAGCGGCTCGTCGCCGCCGTGCAGTGGCAGCCCAGCCGCCTGGCCGCCGTGCAGCGAGCGGGAGTCCTCGATGACGAGCGCGCGACGGATGACCGGCTCGACGAGGAGCCAGATGGCCACCGCGGCGGCCAGGCCGGCGAGCACGCCGGCAAGGGCTCCGCGCCGCAGCACGGAGCCGAATCCCATCGCCATGTCAGTGGCAGGGGACGCCGAGCGCGTGCCGCGCGTCGTGCGTCAGCTCGTGGAGCATCTGGGCAGCAGGGGCGCTGAGCAGCGCACCGTTCTCCTGCGCCAGGACGTAGATCGTGAAGACCGCGAACGCGAGCAGCAGCCAGGCCCACACGGGGACCTTGACGGATGCGACGGACGTGCCGGCGGGGACGACGGATGCAGCAGTGGCCATGGCAGATTGACCCTTTCTTTCCATGCCTCGTGGACAGATCACGCCGCAGCCGGTCTCCTGGCTTCCAGATCGTCGCGCCTCCCCGCCTTCCCAGCGACCCGGCTCTTCACCTGAGGTCACCAGTGGCGATGGTGGGGACTTGCTCCCTGGTCACAGTGGCGAGGACCACGTCGGAATTACACCGACTTCCCGTGCACTGCGGCCCTCGCATCCTGACACACGAGGCGGCGCCACGCCACGGGGGTCCTACGCGCGTCGGGCGATTCGCGTCCCGTAGAGATGCGACTCGACGAAGTCGTCCGTGTCGCGCGCGGCGAGCGCACGCCCGACGAGGATGACGGCGGCCTGGCGCAGGCCAGCGGCCTCGACCTGGTCGGCGATGTCGCCGACGGTGCCACGCAGGACCAGCTGGTCGGGCTGCTCGGCGTTCGCCACGACGACGACCGGACAGTCGTCGCCGTAGTCGTCGACGAGAGTCGTCATCAGCTCACGCGTCCGCCGGATCGCGAGGTGGAGCACGAGCGTCGCCCGCGATCGGGCGAAGTGGGCGAGGGACTCGGTCGCGGGCATCAGCGTCGAGTCGCGCTGGGCCCGCGTGAGCACGACGGACTGGGCGACCTCGGGGACGGTGAGCTCGCGCCCGATGAGGGCCGCCGCTGCGGCATACGCGGGCACGCCCGGTGTGACGTCCCAGGGCACGCCGGCGCGGTCGAGACGCCGGGTCTGCTCGGCGATGGCCGAGTAGAGCGACGGGTCCCCGGAGCAGAGCCGCGCCACGTCGTGCCCAGCCTCCTGGGCCTGTACGCAGTGCCCAGTGATGGCGTCGAGGTCGAGGTGCTGCGTGTCGACGAGCTGCGCGCCCTCCGGGCAGTGCGCGAGCACCTCGGCACCGATGTACGTCCCTGCATAGAGGCACACCTGGGACGCCCCGACGAGCCGCACGGCCCGGAGCGTGAGCAGGTCGGCGGCGCCCGGCCCGGCCCCGATGAAGTGCACCGTCATGCGTTGTCCTCCGAATCCTCTTGCAGCACATGCTTTTCCACGGACCACTGGACGATCGAACGGGCCGGCTTCCAGCCATGCAGCGACCCGATGCCGTCGAGGTCCTCGACCGCGATGCGGCTCATCGTGCCCCCCAGGCGTCGGCGCGCGTCGTGCAGCAGCAGCTCGGTCTCCACCGTGACGCCGTGCACGACGAGGCGCCCACCCGGGGCGAGCGCCGACCAGCACGCCTCGAGCAGCCCGGCCGTGGCGCCACCTCCGACGAAGACGGCATCCGGTCGAGGCAGCGAAGCAATGGCGTCCGACGACGTCGACTCGACGACGTGGACTCCGGGCACACCCAGCGAGCGCGCGTTCCGTCGCACCCGCTCGGCCCGACCAGGGTCGCGCTCGACGGCGTGCACCTCGTTGCGCGGGTGCTGCCGGGCGAACTCGATGCCCACCGAACCCGCACCGGCCCCGAGGTCCCACATGACGTCGCCGGGCTGCGGCGCCAGGTGGGCGAGCGCTGCCGCTCGGACGACACGCTTCGTCAGCTGGCCGTCGTGGTCGTATGCCGTCTCGGGCAGTCCCGGCACCAGGGACCGCGGGCGCGTGGCGGGTTCGGTCGAGCACTCGACGCAGACGAGGTGCAACCGAGGGGCGGGACGGCCGTCCCACGATGCGGCCACGCCGTCGGTGCGCGACTCCGCCCGCGACCCGAGGTCACCGAGCACGGTGATGCAGCTGCCGGCATACCCCTCCTCGACGAGCAGGGCCGCGACGCGGGCGGGAGCGTTCTCGCCCGAGGTCAGCACGACGAGCCTGGCCCGTGGCGCGAGGTGCCGGCGCAGCCGGTCCACGTCGCGTCCGACGAGGGTCACGACGTCGCAGTCCTCGGCGGCCCAGCCCATGCGGGCGCGGGCCAGCGCGACCGACGAGACCGCGGGGTGCACGCGTACGGCCTCGGTCCCGAGCTCGCGCACGAGGGTCGACCCGATGCCCGACACGTGGGGGTCACCGCTCGCGAGCACCACGACGCGCCGACCCGCCACCTCGTCGAGGAGGTCGCGCAGGCCTGGAAGCAGTGGCGACGGCCACGGCACGAGCCGGACGTCGGGGCGCGGGTCGACCATCGCGAGGTGACGGTCGCCTCCGACGACGACCTCCGCCTCGTCGAGAAGGCGCCGCGCGTCGCCAGCGAGCGTGCCGAGACCGGCAGCGCCGACGCCCACGACCTCGATCGGCACGTCAGGGGCTCGGTCGATCACAGCGGCGACCCTAGCGCGACGAACGATCGACAAACGGATCTGCCCGTTCCGGCCATCCGCGCGGCCTCTCGGCCCCATCATGGGCTATCGCACGGCGTCAGGGGATCGTCGGGGATGCCGTCCGACCACGCCACCACAGGGGAGGAAGACCCAACCATGACTGATGCCCGCACGGACTCCGGCCGCGTCCCGACGACGCAGCTGACGACCGTCTGCGCGCGCGGCGGCAGCGCCACCTTCGACGTGCCTGCCGACTGGGAGACCATCGTGCTGTCCGAGGACGCCGGCGTCGTCGCCGCCCTCGAACCGGACCGCGCCGGGCTCTTCCGCACCAACTTCGTGCTCACGGCCGGCCCGGTCGACGGGCCGCTCGGCGACTGGCAGCGACAGATCATGCGCCACGACGAGGAGGTCGCGGACCACCTGCTGCTCGACCACGAGCAGCTAGGCGTCGGCGGCCACGCCGGCTCCCGTCGCCTCACGACGCACTCGACACCCGCCCGCGAGTCGGTGACGACGGAGTCGTGGTCGACGGTGGTCGACGGCTTGGGCGTCACCCTCACGGCGAACGTCGGCACGCTGCGGCTCACCGAGCTGGCGCCGCTCATCGACAGGGTCGCCTCGAGCCTCGTCGTGCGCGAGGCCGGCTGCGTGCCCGACGACGTGCCGGGGCGCGTGCCCGCATGAGCGTCGAGTTCGACCCCACGAGCGGCATCCTACGACTCGACGCCGAGGCCTTCATCACGCTCGCCGAGCTCTCGAGCGACGCGGTCGACCCGTGCGACACCACGCTCGGACGCCTCGTCGACGCCGGCGCCGTGCTCGACGGGGCGCCGCACCCACTGCTCCGACAGGCCGTCGCGGCCGTCGCCGGCTCGATCGCCTCGTTGCAGGTGCTCGTGGCCGGGCCCGACGACGTGCGGCTCCACCACGGCTACCTCTCGGACGACGTCGCCCTGCTCACCGACCTCGGCGACGGCACGTACGACTTCGCCGCTGTCGGGGCCGAGTTCGTGCCTGAGTCGATCGCCCGCATCACCCGCATCGCCCCGCGGCCGCGCCTGTCCGCCGGGTCGGCCGCTGTCGACGAGGCCGTCCTCGACGACCTCGCGTCGAGCTCGTCCGCTGCGCGGGCGTTCGGTGTCGAGGCCCTCGCGGAGCTCCTGACGCCGTGGCCGGGCGCCGCGGCGGCGGTCCGCGCCGGCAGCTGGCACCTCGCCCTCGTCGACGTCACCTTCGTCGACGACAGCCGCACGGTCGCCCGCCGGCTCGCCTGGTTCGACACCGACGCCGGCCTGCTGCGGGTCGAGGCCGACGAGCACGGTCCGGTGCTCGTGCCCGTCGCCACGACGGAGCTGTGGCGGGCCGTCGTCGCCGTGCTCCCGGACGACCTCGACCCGAGGGCCGTGGCCCGTTCCGCGTGACCGTTCCGCGTGACCCGTCCCGCGCGACCGTGCCCCGACGTGGCAGACTGCGCGTGGCGACTGGGAGAGGAATCCGGTGCAAGTCCGGAGCGGTCCCGCCACTGTGAACCCCTGACCTGACGGTCGCGGGAAGCCAGGGCATCTCCCGTCGCTGGGCGCACCCGCCGGGCGCGTCCGGTCCACCGACGCGGGCGCGGCACCCGCAGGAGGCTCGCAGCCACATGCGCGACGGCACGAACGACGGCACCAACCACCTCGGTGACGGCGCGGCTGACCGCCCCGTCACCTTCCCCTTCTCGGCAGTCGTCGGGTCTGACGACCTCGCCCTGGCGCTCGTGCTCACGGCCGTCTCGCCCGACGTCGGCGGCGTGCTCGTGCGCGGCGAGAAGGGCACCGCGAAGTCGACGATGGTGCGCGGCCTGGCCGCGGTCATGCCGCAGCAACAGGTCGTGGCCGGCTGTCGTTTCGGCTGCGCGCCCGATGGCGGCGCGGGTGCCGGCTGCCCCGACGGGCCCCACGACCAGACCGCGCCGGTCCACACTCGCCCGGCCCGGCTCGTCGAGCTGCCCATCGGTGCCACCGAGGACCGCGTCGTCGGGTCGCTGGACCTCGAGCGCGCGCTGGGACGCGGCGAGACGGCATACCAACCGGGCCTGCTCGCCGCCGCCAACCGCGGCATCCTCTACGTCGATGAGGTCAACCTGCTGCACGACCACCTCGTCGACCTGCTGCTCGACGCGGCCGCGATGGGACGCAACACCGTCGAGCGCGACGGCGTCTCCGTCTCGCACGCGGCCCGCGTCGTGCTCGTCGGAACGATGAACCCCGAGGAGGGCGAGCTGCGCCCGCAGCTGCTCGACCGGTTCGGGCTGACCGTCGAGGTCGCTGCGCCGCGAGAGCCCGCGCTGCGCGCCGAGGTCGTACGCCGCCGGCTCGCGTTCGACGCCCATCCGGCAGCGTTCGTGGCACGGTTCGAGGCCGACCAGCAGGCGCTGCGCGCCCGCATCGCCGACGCCCGGTCCCGGGTCGGCGAGGTGACCCTGACTGACGACATGCTGACCCGGATCGCCACCGTGTGCGCCGGCTTCGAGGTGGACGGCCTGCGCGCCGACATCGTCACCGCCCGCGCCGCCGTCGCCCATGCCGCGTGGGCGGGACGCGCGACGGTGACGGTCGCCGACGTGCGCGCTGCCGCCCGCCTCGCCCTGCCGCACCGCCGCCGGCGCAACCCCTTCGACTCCCCCGGCCTCGACGAGGACCTGCTCGACCGACTGCTCGGCGACGAGCCCGAACCCGAGCCTGATCTGGACCCGGGCGACGTCGACGAGCAGGAGCCGACCTCCGCGGCCGGTGACGGCGAGGCGCGGCCGAGCCCGTCGGAGCCGAACCCGGGCAGGGACGGCGCGGCGAGCGAGGACGACCGCAACCCCGAACCGCAGCGAGCTGACCACCAGCCCGACGAGTCCGACGAGTCCGGCGAGTCCGGCGAGTCCGAGCCGGGGTCTCCGGCTCCCGCCGGCTCGCCCGCCGCAGGGGTGAGCGCCGCCGAGGAGCCCTACCGCGCACGTCTGTTGCGCGCCAAGGGAGTCGGGCACGGCGACCCGGGCCGTCGCTCGGTCGCCATCACGAGCTCTGGCCGTCGGGTCGGCTCGACGACCCGCCCCACCGGCCCCGTCCACCTGCCCGCGACGATCCGCGCGGCAGCGAGCCGGGCAACCGCGAGGGCTCGGCTCCGGGTGCTTCCCGGTGACCTGCGCCGGTCGGTGCTCCAGGGGCGCGAGTCCAACCTCGTGCTGCTCTGCGTCGACGCCTCCGGCTCGATGGCCGCGCGCCGGCGCATGGAGGCCGTGAAGTCGGCCGTCCTGTCGCTGCTGCTCGACGCCTACCAGCGCCGTGACAAGGTCGGTCTCGTGACCTTCCGTGGCGCCGCCGCCGACCTCACCCTGCCCCCGACCGGGTCGGTCGACATCGCCGCGCGCCGGCTGCGCGACCTCCCCCACGGCGGGCGGACGCCCCTGGCGGAAGGGCTCGAGACGGCATACGAGACGCTTCGCGTCGAACGGCTGCGAGACCCGAACCGTAGGGCGCTGCTGGTCGTCGTCACCGACGGCCGGGCCACGAGCGGCCTTGACGCTCTTGGCCGCTCGGGTCGTGTGGCTGCCCGGCTGCGCCATGAAGGCGTGGAGTCGGTAGTGCTCGACTGCGAGACCGGACGGTTCCGGTTGGGCCTCGCCGTCCGCCTGGCCGAGCAGCTCGGCGCCGAGCACCTGCCGGTCGGCGAGCTCGCGGCCTCGGCGATCGTCGGCGCGGCGCGTGCGATCCGTTCCACCACGGGGAGGGCCGCCTGATGCAGGGCCAGCCGACCACGGTCCCGGCCKACGGACTCACCACCCGCCAGCGCCGCAACCGGCCGTTGCTCATCGTCCACACCGGCGACGGCAAGGGGAAGTCGACGGCGGCTTTCGGGCTCGCGCTGCGCGGCTGGAACCAGGGCTGGTCGGTCGGGGTGTTCCAGTTCGTCAAGAGCGCCAAGTGGCGCATCGGCGAGCAGACCGCTGTCGAGACCCTCGGCGAGCTGCACCGCGAGACCGGCCGCGGCGGGCCGATGGAGTGGCACAAGATGGGCGCCGGCTGGTCGTGGACCCGCAAGGAGGGCACCGACGACGACCACGCCGAGACGGCTCGTGAGGGCTGGGCAGAGATCAAGCGCCGGCTCGCGGCCGAGACGCACGGCGTCTACGTGCTCGACGAGTTCACCTACCCGATGGCGTGGGGCTGGATCGATGTCGAGGACGTCGTGGCCACCCTTCGCGACCGGCCGGGCCACCAGCACGTCGTCATCACCGGGCGGCGCTGCCCGCAGGCAGTCGTCGACCTCGCCGACCTCGTGACCGAGATGACCAAGGTCAAGCACCCCTTCGACGCCGGCCAGAAGGGCCAGCGGGGGATCGAGTGGTGACCGCCTTCGACGCGGCCCTCGACGGCGCGCTCGGAGCGGCGCTCGGTCGGCTGCCCAGGGCAACCGACCTCCCGCAGGAGGCGACCGGCACGGTGCTGCCGCGGCTCGTGGTCTCGGCGCCCGGCTCGGGCCACGGCAAGACGACCCTCGCCACTGGGCTCATGGCCGCCCTGCGCGCGCGTGGGCTCGGGGTCGCCGGCTTCAAGGTCGGGCCGGACTTCATCGACCCGGGCTATCACTCCCTCGCCACGGGCCGGCCCGGCCGCAACCTCGACCCGTTCCTCACCAGCCAGACCCTGGTGGCGCCGATGCTCGTCCACGGCGCGACGGCCGACGGCCCCACCGACGTGGCCGTGATCGAGGGGGTCATGGGCCTCTTCGACGGCCGCATCGGCGGCGACGGCTACGCCTCGACCGCTCACGTCGCGTCGCTCACCCGCACCCCGATCGTCCTCGCACTCGACGTCAGCCACATGACGCGCACGGCCGCCGCGATCGTCCACGGCCTGGCCACCTTCGAGCCCGGCGTCCGGGTGGCCGGCGTCGTGCTCAACAAGGCGGCGTCCGGGCGGCACATTCGTGAGGTGTGGTCGGCCCTCGACGCCACGGGCGTGCCCGTGCTCGGCGTGCTGCCCCGCGAAGCCGGCATCGAGGCGCCGTCGCGGCACCTCGGTCTCGTGCCGGCCGCCGAGCGCGACGAGGCCGTCGAGTCCATCTCGCTGCTCGCCGACCGCGTCGCCGAGCACGTCGACCTCGACCACGTCATGTCCATCGCGCGCTCGGCGGCCGACCTCGAGGTGACCCCGTGGGATGCCTCGACTGCGCTCGGTGACGCGGCTCGCCCGGATGCCGTCGGCTCGCGCAGCCGCCGGCCCGTCGTCGCCGTCGCCGGCGGGCGAGCCTTCACGTTCCGCTACGCCGAGACCGACGAGCTGCTGCGCGCGGCGGGTCTCGAGCCGGTGGTGTTCGACCCGCTGTCGGCGCCGCGCCTCCCGGCAGGCACCGCAGGCCTCTACCTCGGAGGCGGGTTCCCCGAGGTCCACGCCGAGGGCCTGTCGGCGAACTCCTCACTGCGAGAAGACATCCGACGCTCGGTGCAGGCAGGTCTGCCGACCGTCGCCGAGTGCGCGGGCATGCTCTACCTCAGCGCCTCCGTCGACGGCTMCGAGATGGTGGGCGTGATCCCCGGCGTCGGGTCCATGGGTCCGCGCCTGGCCCTGGGCTACCGCACGGCCGTGGCGCCCGGCGACTCCGTGCTGGGGGTGCCGGGCACCCGCGTCACCGGCCACGAGTTCCATCGCACGACGATCAGCGCCGACGACGGCCGCTCCGCCACGGCTGCGGCCTGGCTCCTGGACGGAGCCCCCGACGGCTTCGCGCTCGACCCCGCCGGCACCGGTCGGGCGACCCTTCACGCGTCGTACCTCCACACCCACTGGGCCGGACACCCGCACCTCGCGGCACACTTCGCCGACGCCGTCCACGCGTATGCCGCCTCGGCTCGCTCCTCGAGGCACGCGTCGTGAGCGTCGACCTGCACCACCACGGCGACCGCGACGTCGCGCCGGGTCTGGTCGACCTCGCCGTCAACGTGCGCCTGCCGGCGCCACCGCCGTGGCTCGCCGACGTCATCGCCGCCTCGCTGCACGACTTGGGCCGCTATCCCGACACGGCTCCTGCGGTCGAGGCCATCGCTGCGCGACACGGGGTCGACCCGGCCTGCGTGCTGTCGACAGCGGGGGGCGCGGAGGCGTTCACGCTCGTGGCCCGCGCCGCACGCACCTCGCGCCCGGTCGTGGTGCACCCCCAGTTCACCGAGCCCGAGGCCGCGCTGGCTGCTGCCGGTCACGCCGTCGGGCGCTGCGTTCTGTCGCGCGAGAACGGGTTTCGGCTCGACCCCCGTGCCTTCGCCTCCGGGGGCGTGCACGCGCAGGCCGACCTTGTCGTCGTCGGCAACCCGACGAACCCGACCGGCGTGCTCCACCCTGCCGCCCACCTGCATTCGCTGCGCGCACCGGGCCGCCTGGTCGTCGTCGACGAGGCCTTCATGGACGCCGTGCCGGGCGAACCCGAGTCGGTCATCGGCCCCGACCTCGAGGGCCTGCTCATCGTCCGTTCGCTGACGAAGACGTGGGGCCTCGCGGGCCTGAGGGCTGGGTACGTCGTCGGTGACCCCGTCGTCGTCGCCGCCCTGCGCGCCGTGCAGCCCCCGTGGTCAGTGTCGACCCCGGCCGTGGCCGCCACCGTGGCCTGCCTCTCGGGGCGTGCCGTTGCCGAGGCCGAGGCCGGCGCCATGACGATCGCCGCCGACCGCGACGTGCTCGTCCGTGCGCTGGCTGCCGTCGGGCTCCGTACCGCCGCCCCATCCGACGCCCCCTTCGTGCTCGTCGACACCAGTCCCCTCGGCACCACCTCGGTGAGGGAGGAGCTGGCCGACCTCGGCTTCGCCGTCCGGCGCGGCGAGACCTTCCCGGGGCTCGGGCACTCGTGGGTCCGCCTCGCCGTGCGAGACCCTGAGACGTCGCGGGCCGTCGCTGCCGCGTTCGCCGAGCTGGGGAGGTTGCGCCGTGTCGCCTGAACTGAGCTTCGCCGGGCTGTCGGTCCTGCTCGCCCGGGTGGTGCCCCACTCGGTCGCCACCGTGCACGCGCTGCTGCGCGACGGGGCCCGGGTCACCGTCGCGGCGCACCTCGACGACCTGCCGACGTCGTTGCGCGACCTCGCCGAGCGCGGGCTCGTCACGCTCGACGCGGCCGCCGACCCGACGGCATACGACGTGGTGCTCCGGGCGGACGTCTCGACGGCGCCGACCACGGCCGACCTGCCCGCCGCGGCTGCCACCGGGCTCGCGATCGGGTCGGTGACGCTGCTCGGCGGGGGGCTCGGCGACCCCGGCCTGCTGACCGTCGCGGGCATCGAGGCGATCCGCCGCGCCGACGTCATCGTGCACGACCGCCTCGCCCCGCTCAGTGCCCTGCGCCACGCCCGCGACGACGTCGTGGTCATCGACGTGGGCAAGATCCCCCGCGGCGACTTCACCCCCCAGGAGCGCATCAACGACGTCATCGTCGAGCACGCCCTCGCCGGACGGAATGTGCTGCGGTTCAAGGGCGGTGACAACTTCGTCTTCGGTCGAGGGGGTGAGGAGGCCGAGGCCTGCACCGCCCGCGCCATCCCCGTCACCGTCATCCCCGGCATCTCGTCGAGCATCGCTGCGCCGGCGCTCGCAGGCATACCGGTGACGCATCGCGCGCTGGTCCAGGGCTTCACGGTGGTCAGCGGTCACGTGCCCCCGGGTGACGACCGCAGCACCCTCGACTGGGGCGCCGTCGCCCGCAGCAGGACGACGATCGTCATCCTCATGGGGGTAGCAACGCTGGGAGCCATCGCCGAAACCCTTGTGGCGGAAGGACTGTCGCCACAGACGCCGGCCGCCGTCGTCGCCGATGCGGGACTGCCGAGCATGCGCACGGCGCGTGCGTCCCTGACCGAGATCGCTGCCACGTCAGCCCGTGAAGGACTCGGCGCGCCCGCGGTCGTCGTCATCGGCGACGTCGCCGCGCTCGACGTGCTCCGATGAGCCGGTCCCTCGGACTGGCGCTCGGCTTCCTCCTCGACCAGGCCTTCGGCGATCCCCGTCGCTGGCATCCGGTTGCCGGGTTCGGTTCCGCCGCAACGGTGCTCGAGAGGCGCACGTATGCCACTCGGCGCGCTCGAGGGGTCACCCACGTCGCCGTGCTCGTCGGTTCCACGGCCGCTCTGGCTGCTGTCGCCGAACGGTCGGTGCGAAGGAACGGGGCGGCCCACACGCTCCTGACCGCCGCGGCGACCTGGGCCGTGCTCGGCGGGCGGTCGCTCATCCGCGAGGCCGACGCCATCGACGGCCAGCTCCGACGCGACGATCTATCGGCTGCTCGTACCCAGGTGCGCAACCTCGTCGGGCGCGAGACGTGCGGCCTCGATGCCGACGAGGTGGCCCGCGCCTGCATCGAGTCCCTCGCCGAGAACACCTCAGACGCCGTCGTGGCACCACTGCTGTGGGGTGGGCTCCTCGGCGTGCCGGGGCTGCTCGGCTACCGCGCGGTCAACACGCTGGATGCCATGGTCGGCCATCGCAACGAGCGCTATGCCGAGTTCGGTTGGGCGGCAGCGCGGCTCGACGACCTCGCCAACTGGGCGCCGGCCCGGGTGGCCGGCGCCCTTGCCCTGGCCGCCGCACCGACGCGGTCTCGCGCCGCCGCAGGATGGGTGGCCATCCGGCGTGACGCGCCGGCACACCCGAGCCCGAACGGCGGCGTCGTCGAGGCGGCCTTCGCCGGCGTCCTCGGCGTCCGCCTCGGGGGTTCCAACACCTATGACGGGGTGGTCGAGCACCGCGGCACCCTCGGCACCGGCCGTGCTGCCAGGCGCGCCGACATCGCCCTGGCCGCACGTCTCGCTCGTCGCGTCTCAGCAGGCGCCCTGCTCACCGCCCTGGCCGTATCCCTCGCCGCATCGCGCTCACGCCACCGCAGGCTCACCCCGCCGCCTCACCCCTGATCGAGAGAACACTCCGTCACCGCGCGACGGAGCGTTCTCTAGATTGGGCCTCCGCACGTATGGCGCCCACGTAGCTGCCTTCCGGCCGTCGCGACCTGCTGGGTAGTGCTACTCAAAAGGCCGCCGGCCCGTATCTCTCCCCGGGTGAGCCCCTCTGACGGGCGGTGCCGGGTCACCGAGGCCCGGCCAGTACCGAGGAGTTGTCCTGAAGGACCTCTCACCCATGTCGGCCCGCTTCACCCGCAGCCACGAGGGCTACGTCCACCCGCCGCGGCTCGACGCCTGGGAGCAGACCGTGATCGGCCCCGACGGCATGCGACCGAGCTGGCCCGGTGGCTCGATCTCCGGCTGCGATGACGGCTGGGACGACTGCGACGAGTGACCGACACCCCGGCGACCGACTGACCTAGGAGTAGAACCATGACCAGAGTTGCGATCGTCACCCTTGCGGGCGACCTCCACGCGTACGTGATCCGCAAGCACCTGCGGGAGGCACACGACATCGACGCGGCCATCATCGCCTCCGACAGTCTCTCGGCCGCCGGGGGCCTCACCTGGGCCAACGTGGACGGCCCGGAACACACGCTGCCGACCGAAGGCGGCGGCACGGTCGCGGTCCGCGACCTGGACCTCGTGTGGTGGCGCCGCTGCCACGGCCGGCCCACGGTGCCTGATGCGGTCACCGACACCCAGCTGCGCAAGCTCGTCGTCAAGGACAACCGCGCCGCACTGCGGGGAACGCTCCTCGCGGGCTTCTCGGGGACGTGGATCAGCGACCCGTACGCGACCGAGCGGGCCCAGAACAAGCTTCTCCAGCTCAGCGTCGCCCGAGCCGTAGGCCTCACGGTGCCCCGCACACTGGTCAGCTCCGACCCGGCAGACGTGCGCGACTTCACCCGCGCCCATGGGGGCACCGTCATCGCGAAGACCCTGACCGGGTTGTTGGGGACGTCCCTGCAGGCCGGTCGGGTGACCTTGGACTCCCTCGAGGACGATGCGGAGATCACCGTCTCGGCGACCGTCTACCAGGAGGAGGTTCCGGGCACCGACCACCTGCGCGTCATGGTCTTCGGCGACTCCGTGCACGCCGCCCGGATCAGCAGCGCCGAGCTGGACTGGCGCCTCGCGAACGACATGGTCGTCGAGCCGGTCGAGCTCGAGCACCGGCTTTCCGACGCCGTGCGCGAGGTGACCCGACGCCTGGGCCTGAGGATGGGGGTCTTCGACCTCAAGGTCCGCCCAGACGGGCACCCGGTCTTCCTCGAGGTGAACCCGCAGGGCCAGTTCCTCTTCGTCGAGGGGATGTCGGACATGCCGCTGGGGGCCGCGTTCGCGACGTTCGTGGCCGACGAGCTCGCCATCACCTCTCGCACACCAGCACCCGCGCTCTGATCCGCTCGAAAGTGGGCACTCGACGATCGAGTGCCCACTTTCCGACGGGTCACGGCGTTGGAAACTGAGCACTCGATGGTGAGGCGCGGGCGAGGGTGCGTACGGAGTGTTCTCTCGATTGGGAACCCTGGGCACTCGATGATCGAGTGCCCACTTTCCAACAGTCGAGTGCCCACTTTCCGACGGGTCACGGCGTCGGGAACTGAGCACTCGATGGGTAAAGGCCCGGGCGGGTGGTTACGGAGCGTTCTCTCGATTGGGTGGATGCGCTCGGGTCGCGCGCCGCCGCGGGTT
Organism: Terrabacter sp. 05T424; assembly: GCF_056396225.1. Classification (NCBI taxonomy): domain Bacteria; kingdom Bacillati; phylum Actinomycetota; class Actinomycetes; order Micrococcales; family Intrasporangiaceae; genus Terrabacter; species Terrabacter sp. 05T424. Next base: position 666,222 of record NZ_JBFTLB010000002.1, on the reverse strand, counting down.
ACGGAGTGTTCTCTCGATCGAGGTGGAGGTCGACCTCGTCGCCGAGGTGGAGGGTTCCGGAGCTGAGCAGCCGGAACACCGTGCCGGCCCTGGCGTGCAGCGCCCGCGCGGCGCCCGGGCCGAGGTTGTCGTCGAGCAGCCGGCACGGCGCCGCGACCCGCACCACCTCGAGCTCGACGTCGCCGATGGTGATCCGGGTGCCGGGCTTGGTCGGGATGGTTCCACCGGAGATCGTGACGTTGCGGCGCGTCAGGCCTGGCTCGACGGGTCGGCCGAGGTCGCCTCCTGCGGCCGCGAGGTCGACCGCTGACTGCACGGTCACGTGCCGGTGCTTGCTGCCGTGGTAGCGGTCGCCGACGAGCCCGGCTCCCGCCTCGGCCTCGACGCTCTCGACCGAACGCGTCGGCAGCCGGCGAGCCTTCGCCACGTGCAGGCCCACGACGGTGGGCCGATCGGCGCCGAAGGGCTCTTCGCTCATGCCTGCAAGGCTAGGCGTCGGCCCTCGGTTGCGGCGGCACGGGTGGGATGCGCAGCCCCGGCGGGGGCGAGCCGTGCTCGTGTTGGTACCAGGTGGCATACGCGGCGACGGCGGTCGGCAGGGTGGGGAAGATCAGACCGGCGCCTACCCGCTCGACGAAGCCCCCGGCCTCGAGCGAGACCCTCAGGTCCTCCTTGACGCGCGCCATGGCGAACACGATCCGCCGGCGCTCGAGGTTCGCGCGGAGCGACTCGAGGGCGTCGACGGCCGTGAGGTCGACTTCGGTGTTGGCCTCGGCGTTGAGCAGGAACCACGACACCTCGCCGCGCTGCTGGGCTTCGTCGACCACCTGCATGGCTCGGGTCGTGAAGTCGTCGGCGTTGGCGAAGAAGAGCGGTGAGTCGTAGCGGTAGACGACGAGGCCGGGCACCTGGACGGCGTTCGGGTGGTCGTCGATGTCGTGCATCCCGGCGACGTCGGGAACGTAGCCGAGCACGCCGTCGTGCGGGTGCCGGATGCGGCGCAGCAGGTCGAGCACCGACAGCGCGATGGCGGCGCCGATGCCCGGCAGCACGCCGAAGAGCAGCACCGCGACCGTCGTCGAGAGCGCCAGCACGAGCTCGCTGCGACGGAACGCCGCGATGCGCCGCATCTCCGGGATGTCGACGAGCCGGATCGCCGCGTAGACGACGACGGCGCCGAGCGCCGCGGTCGGGAACGCGCCGATGAGGGGCCCGAGCCACAGCAGGGTCGCGACGACGAGGCCGAGCGAGACGAGCGAGTGCAGCTGCGTGCGGGCGCCCATCGCGTCGGCGATGACGGTGCGGCTGCCGCTCGAGCTGACCGGGAAGCCCTGCAGCAGTCCGGTCGCCACGTTGGCCCCGCCGAGGGCGAGGAACTCCTGGTTGCTGTCGATGCGCTCGCGGTGGCGCGCCCCGAAGGCCCGGCCGGTGAGCACGTTGTCGGAGTAGGCGACGACGGCGATGCCCAGGGCCGCCGGCAGCAGCCGCCAGACGTCGACGCTGCCGAGGTCGGGCAGGCGGACCGCCGGCAGCCCACGCGGCACGTCACCGACGACCGAGACGCCGGCGCGGTCGACGAGTCCGAACACCGCGACGACGAGGGTCGCCGCGAGCATCGCCATGAGCGGCCCGGGCCAGGTGGGCCGGAGCCGCTGGAAGCCGAGGAGCAAGACGAGCACCACCAGCGCCAGCAACAGCGTCGGCAGGTGCGTCGCGCCCAGGTGGGTGACGGCATACGCGAGCTCCTGGACGAACGAGTCGCCCTGCACGTGGATCCCGGTGACCTTGCCGATCTGGCTGACGATCATGAGCGCGGCGATGCCGGCCATGTAGCCGACGAGCACCGGCTTGGACAGCAGGTCGGAGAGGAAGCCCAGGCGGGTGAGGAAGCCGACGACGCAGATGAGCCCGACGGCGATCGCGAGCAGCGCCGCCGTCTCCTGCCGCATCGCCACGCCGCCCGCCGCCGTGACGAGCGCGCCGACGCCGGCGGCCGTCATGAGCGCGGTCGTCGACTCGGGCCCGACCGAGAGCTGCCTGGACGAGCCGAGCAGCGCGTAGACGAGCAGGCTCGGCCCCACCGCCCAGAGCCCGGTGACGGCGGGGAGGCCGGCGACCTCGGCGTACGCGAGCACCTGGGGCACGAGGTAGGCGGCGACCGTGATGCCGCCGAGCACGTCGCCGCGCAGCCACACCTTGTCGTAGTCGCGCAGCACGGCGATCCCGGGGAGCAGCCGCTCCCACAGCGCCCGCTCCCGCTGCACCGCCGTCACGCGATCGAACGTACGCGAGGACGTATGCCGTCAGGTGCGTTTCAGGGCGCGCGCCGCGACGACGTGGTCGAGAGCGTGGGCGACCGACTCGACGACGAGCACGCACGTGGGCACGGCGGGCCTGCGCACGACCACCACCGGGACGCCGACGTCGTGGGCGGCGGCGAGCTTGGCCTCGGTCAGGGAGCCGCCGGAGTCCTTGGTGAGGAGCACGTCGATGCGGCGGCTCTCGAGCAGCTCGCGCTCGGCGGCATACGGGTAGGGGCCGCGGGCGCGCAGCACCTCCCATCTGGGGGGCACGTCCCAGTCGGGTGGGTCGACGACGCGGGCCAGGACGTAGCGGTCGTCCCACGTCGCGAAGGACTCGAGCTGCTGCCGGCCTGTGGTGAGGAAGGGGCGCTGCCCGAGGCCCTCGGCGGCGGTGCGGGCGGCGTCGACGTCGTCGACCCAGGTGAAGGTGTCGGCGAAGGGGTGGTGCGCCCAACCCGGCCTCTGCAGCCGGACGAGCGGAACGCCGACGCGCGCGGTGGCGGCGACGGCATTGGCGGTGATCTGCTGCGCAAAGGGGTGGGTGGCGTCGACGACACGGTCGAATCCCTCTGTCACGAGGTGCTCGGCGAGGCCGTCGACTCCCCCGAAGCCACCGACTCGCACCGTGCCGACGGGCAGGGCGGGGGCGCTGACCCGGCCGGCGAGGCTGGACACGACGTCGAGGCCCCGCTCGACGAGTGCGGCGGCGAGCGCCCGGGCCTCGCCCGTGCCCCCGAGGATGAGGACGCGCACGTCAGGCAGGAACGCGCAGGCGCCGCGACATCTCGCCGACGGCCACCGTGATCGAGTGGCCGAGGTGCACGCAGCCGCCGGCGATGTCGTCCTGCTGGCTGCCGCCGAGCCCGATGACGACCTCGGGGTGGCTGCGGTTGACCGTCTCGACGATCTTGCGGGCCGCGGCGATGTCGACGTGGCGGGGAACCGCCATGACCATGCCGGCCGCCCGGCGCGCCTCGATGGCACGCACCCACTCCTCGGCGGGCAGGTCGGCCCCGACGTAGACGGTGGCGAAGCCGGCGCGACGGGCGGCCACGGCGAAGGCGAGCAGGCCCAGCTCGTGCCGGGCGCCGGGTGGGAGACCGATGAGCAGGGTCGGCCCGTCGGCCCGGCCCGACGCGGCCTCGTAGGCGGCCGCGAGGCGACGCTGCACGGCATACGAGACGAGGTGCTCACCGGCCACGGTGAGGCGGCCGTGCGCCCACTCCTCGCCGACGAGCTTGAGCGTCGGCATCAGCCAGTCGTCGACGACGTGCTCGAAGGTGCCGAGGCCGAAGCGGGCGTCGAGCACCGCCGACGCCGACGCGCTGTCGAGGCGCTCGGCGGCACGGATGAACGCCTCGGCGTCCTCGGACTGGTAGCGGCTGCCCGGCCGAAGGGGGGCCACGCGGCGCGGAACCGCGTGGGCGTGCTCGCGGCCGTCCTTGCTCGTGGCATCGCTCGACGACAGCCGCCGCAGCGTCTCGGCCGCGGCCTCGCGCGCCGACCAGCCCTCGTTGACGAGGGAGTTCATGATCGCGAGGGCGCGCACGTCCTCGGCGCCGTAGAGGCGGTAGCCGCCGTCGGAGCGCTTGGGGCTCACGACGCCGTAGCGCCGCTCCCAGGCGCGGAGCGTGGCGACGCTGATCCCCGTCAGCTCCGCTGCACGTTTGATGGTGTACATCGGCTAGGCCAGCTGCCCCAGCGCCTGGCGCAGGCCCTGCTCGGCCTCGTCGCCGAGCTTCTTGAAGGCGGGCGCGAAGAGCGGTGCGACGAGCTTGGCCACGCCCTTGAACTCGAACTCGGCACGGTAGGTGACGGTGGTGCCCGTGCCACTGCCGGGGCTCCCGGTGGCGCCGCCGTTGCCCAGCACGGTGCGCACGAAGGTCATGGTGTCGTGGGCCACGACGGTGGCGTTCTCGCCGCGCAGGGCGAGCTTCTCGTCGGGCACGTGCTCGGTGACGAGGTAGTCGAGCTCGGTCTCGCGGCCGAGGAACTTCGAGGTGTTGTGGTACCGCGTGCCGACCCCGCCCTCGCCGGCGACGCGCTCGGTGTGGACGGTGCCGGGGTCCCAGTCGTTGGTGTTGGTGAAGTCGGACAGATAGGCGAAGACACGGTCGACGGGGTGCTCGACGGTGACGGTGCGCACGATGACCATGCCTACTCCCAAACCTTTGACAGACCTTGAACAGCCACTCTACGGTGTGGACGAAGGATGGACAACGCACCACGTCGCCGCAGTCGCGTCCGTGCGCAATCCGGTCGGGGCGCCGCGCCGAACCACCCGGGACCCATCAGCCAGGAGGCCCTCGGTGACTCGCCCTACCCGCCCCATCCGACCCACCGCTGCGGTGATCGGCGCCGGAGTCTCCGGCCTCACCGCGGCGCACGTGCTCAGCGCGACCCACGACGTGACCCTCTTCGAGAGCGACGCGCGCCTCGGCGGCCACGCGCACACCCACGACGTGCCCGGTCGTGACGGGGCGCTGCGCATCGACAGCGGCTTCATCGTCCACAACGAGAACACCTACCCGCACCTGCTCCGGCTCTTCCGCGAGCTCGACGTGCCGACCCAGCCGACCGAGATGAGCATGAGCATCACCTGCCAGGGCTGCGGGCTCTCGTATGCCGGCGGGCGCGGTCCCAAGGGGATGTTCGCCCAGCGCCGGCGGCTCGCCGACCCGCGGTTCATCCGCATGCTCGCCGACGTGCCGCGCTTCCACCGAGCGGCTCGCGCCCTGCTCGACGACGAGTCGCAGCACCCGACGTGGGGTGAGTTCCTGGCGCAGCACCGCTTCTCGACCTACTTCGTCCGGCACTTCGCCATCCCGCTCGTGGCCTGCGTCTGGTCGTGCGGTGACCTCGACGCGTCGTCCTACCCGGCGCGCCACCTCTTCCGGTTCCTCGACCACCACGGCATGCTGACGGTGACGGGGTCGCCCACGTGGCGCACCGTCACCGGCGGGTCGGCGACCTACGTCGACCGGCTCGTCGAGCGCCTGCCCGACGTGCGCAAGGAGAGCCGCGTGACCGCAGTGGCCAGGCACGACGACGGGGTCGACGTCCTCGTCGCCGGTGGCCACACCACGACGTTCGACCGCGCGGTCGTCGCCACCCATGCCGACCAGGCCCTCGACCTGCTCGCCGACGCATCGCCCGACGAGAAGCGCGACCTCTCGGCGATCACCTACTCCCGCAACGAGACCTGGCTGCACCGCGACTCGTCGGTGCTGCCGAAGCCGCAGCAGGCCAAGGCCTCGTGGAACTACCGGATGCACGCCTGCGACGCCCCGGCGCCCGACGTCACCGTGAGCTACTGGATGAACCGGCTGCACGGCATCACCGACGGCGACGACCACGTGGTGACGCTCAACCCCGCAGGCACCGTGGACGATTCGCTCGTCACGGCGCGGATGTCCTACGACCACCCGATCTTCACGCAGGACGCCGTCGAGGCAGCCGCCCGGCTCCGCGACGCCGGCGGCGACCGCCTCGCCTTCGCGGGCGCCCACCTCGGCTGGGGCTTCCACGAGGACGGGTGCCGCTCGGGCGTGGAGGCGGCCGAGTCCTTCGGGGTGCGCTGGTGACAGCGGTCCTGAGCCCTCCCCCCGTGCCCGCACTCGTCGACGGCACGGTCGCCCACTCGCGTCGCACGCCCCTACGCCACAGCTTCACCTACGGCCACTACCAGTGGCTCGTCGACCTCGACGACCTGCCCCGAATGCCTTGGCCCGCAAGGCTCTTCGCACGGTTCGACGCTCGCGACCACCTCGACGAAGGTCGGCTCGGCGGCGGCATACGCGGCGACGTCGAGCGCTTCCTCACCGCCCGCGGCGTCACCCTCGAGCCCACCGACCGCGTGCTGATGCTCGCGAACGCGCGGGTGCTCGGGCACACCTTCGACCCGCTCTCGGTCTTCTGGTGCCTGCGCCCCGACAACACGCTGATCGCCGTCGTCTTCGAAGTGCACAACACCTACGGAGAGCGCCACGCGTACCTCCTCGACGTCGCCGACGACGGCTCGGCCACGGTCGGCAAGGCCTTCTACGTGTCGCCCTTCAACGACACCAGCGGGGAGTATGCCGTCCGCCTCGTCCTCGGGCCGCGCGCCGTCAGCGTCACGGTGGCCCTCGACCGCGACGGCGAGCGCATCATGACCGCGGTCACCCGAGGCACCACGGAGCCGGCCACGCCGCGCGCGCTCCTCCGACTCGTCCGACGTCACGGGCTGATGACCCAGCGCGTGACCACCCTGATCCGGGCGCACGGCATCCGACTCTGGTTGCGCCGGCTGCCCGTCGTTCCCCGCCCCCGACACCACGAGGAGGCCGTCCGATGACCGCCGCGCCCACGTCCATGAGCCAGCCGATCTGCCTGCGCCGCCCGAGCCTGCGCCACTTCTGCGTGCGCGCCCGCCTGGCCCGCAACATCGTCGCGCAGGTCGCCAAGCGCGTTCCGGTCGACGTCGTCCTGCCCGACGGGTCGCTCCTCGGCGGCGGCAACCGCGACACCACCCGTCCGGGTCTGCAGATCGTGCGCCCCACCGCCGTCTTCGAGCGGCTCGCGCACCACCCTAAGATCGGCATCGGCGAGGGCTACATGGCGGGCGACTGGAAGACGGCCGAGGGCACCGACCTCGCCGACCTGCTGCGGCCGTTCGCCGAGCGCATGACGACTGCCGTCCCCCCCGGCTGGCTGCGACTGCGCGGCGTGGTCGACCGTCGCATCCCGACGATCCAGAACAACTCGCTGCTCGGTTCGCGTCGCAACATCGAGGCCCACTACGACCTGTCGAACGACCTGTTCGCAACCTTCCTCGACGAGACGATGAGCTACAGCTCGGCGCTCTTCGACCACGCGCTGCCGCTGCGCGGCCAGTCCTTCGAGGAGGCCCAGCTGCGCAAGGTGCACGCCATCCTCGACATGGCGAAAGTCGGACAGGGCACGCGCGTGCTCGAGATCGGCACGGGTTGGGGCACGCTCGCGCTCGAGGCGGCGCGACGCGGTGCCACCGTGACGACGGTGACGCTCTCCAAGGAGCAGGCCGCGCTGGCGCAKGAGCGCGTKGCCGCTGCCGGGCACGCCGACGACGTCGACATCCTCATCCAGGACTACCGCGAGGTCGAGGGCAGCTACGACGCCATCGTCAGCGTCGAGATGATCGAGGCCGTCGGCGAGGAGTACTGGGAGACCTACTTCCGCACCATCGACGAGCGACTCGCCCCCGGAGGCGTGGCAGCCGTCCAGGCGATCCTCATGTCGCACGAGCGCCTGCTCGCGACGAAGCACTCCTACGGCTGGATCCAGAAGCACATCTTCCCCGGCGGCCTCATCCCGAGCCTGCAGGCGATCCACGAGACGACCTCGGACGCGACGACCCTGCGGATGACGGGCGTCGACGCGTTCGGCACCGACTACGCCGAGACGCTGCGGCGCTGGCGCGAGACGTTCGTCGCCCGCTGGCCCGAGGTCAACTCCCTCGGCTTCGACGAGACGTTCCGGCGCAAGTGGGAGTTCTACCTCGCGTACTGCGAGGCCGGCTTCGCCACCGGCTACCTCGACGTCGCCCAGGTGCGCCTGGAGAGGGAGCTCGAGGCGACCGGTGCCACGGAGGGCGCCGCCTGATGGCCCCGGCGAGCACGTCGATCCTGTGGTTCCGCCGCGACCTGCGGCTGGGCGACCACCCGGCACTGCTCGCGGCCGTCGACAGCGCCTCGCACGTGCTGCCGGTCTTCGTGCTCGACCCGAAGCTGCTCGACGCCGACACCCCCCGGTCTCAGCGGCTGCTCGCCTCGCTGAAGGCGCTGTCGAAGGACACCCGCGACGCACTCGTCATCCGCACGGGCGACCCCGTCGACGTCATCCCGCGCCTCGCGAAGCAGGTCGGCGCCCAGCAGGTGCACGTCTCGCGCGAGACGACGCCCTACGGTCGCCGGCGTGACGAGTCGGTCGAGAAGGCGCTGGCCGACCAGGGTTGCGAGCTCGTCGCCACGGGCACGCCGTATGCCGTCGGGCCGGGTCGCATCGTCAACCAGTCCGGCTCTCCCTACAAGGTGTTCACCCCCTTCTCCAAGGCCTGGCACCAGCACGGACGGCCTGCTCCCGCGGCCCGCCCGAAGCGCATCTCCTGGCTTCGCGACGACGTGCGCAGCGACCCGCTGCCGAAGGCGCCGCGCATCGAGGCCGGTGAGGCCGCCGCCCTCAAGCGGTGGGAGAGCTTCCTGCACGACGGGTTGACGGCCTACGACGACGAGCGCGACCGGCCCGACCTCGACACGACGTCCCGACTGTCCGCGCCCCTCAAGTACGGCGAGATCCACCCGCGCACGATCCTCGCCGACATCGCCGCCCACTCCGCGGGTCGCTCGAAGGCCGCTACGGCATACGTCACGGAGCTCATCTGGCGTGAGTTCTACGCCGACGTGCTCTGGCACAACCCGCGCTCGGCCTGGCACGACCTTCGGCCCGAGCTGGCCCGGCTGCCCTACGACTCGGGTGCCGAGACCGACCACCTCGTCGAGGCGTGGCGCGAGGGCCGCACCGGCTACCCGATCGTCGATGCCGGGATGCGCCAGCTGCTCGAGGAGGGCTGGATGCACAACCGGGTGCGCATGATCACGGCCAGCTTCCTCACCAAGGACCTCCACGTCTGGTGGCCGGTGGGTGCCCAGCACTTCCTCGACCACCTCATCGACGGCGACATCGCGTCGAACAATCACGGCTGGCAGTGGGTCGCCGGCACCGGAACCGACGCCTCGCCGTACTTCCGCGTCTTCAACCCGGTCACGCAGGGCCGCAAGTTCGACCCCGACGGCACCTACGTGCGACGGTGGGTGCCGGAGCTGCGCCACCTGGGCGGGGCTGCGGCGCACGAGCCCTGGAAGCACGACAACGGGTACGACGACGACTATCCGGAGCGGATGGTCGACCACGACGACGAGCGCAAGGAGACGCTGGCGCGCTACGAACGCGCCAGGCACTAGGCGCCGGCCGAACGCCGACCATCGCCGACCATGGCCGACAGGAGACGAGAGATGCGGGGCCCCGTGGCCGAGCTGCGCGCGTTCGTCAACGCGGCGCTCATCCAGAAGGTCGACCGCGACCACCGCGACCCCGACGACGTCTTCCGCCGGCGCCAGGTCGTCGTGGCCGTCACCTTCGTGGTCGGCTCGGCCGTGCTCGCGTGGGCGCTGCGCATCACGCCGGGCGACCCGCTCTTCTACGTCGCCACCCTCGCCCTCGCCGCCGCGTGGATCGTCGGGGCGCTGCTCTCGGGCCCGCTGCACGCGGGCATGGGGCGTACGCGTCGGGGTGAGCAGACCCGTCCGATCGTCCAGTCGCTCGCGCTGGGGGCGCTGCTCCTCGCCGTCTTCCTGCTCGGCGCGCTCGTCGTCGCCCGCATCCCGGCGCTGCGCGAGCCCGTCGACCAGCTGCTCGACCACGCCCGGTTTGGCTCGTTCGCGGCGGTGCTCGCCATCACGGTCCTCAACGGCGTCGTCGAGGAGATCTACTTCCGCGGAGCCCTCTACGCCGCGATCCCCCGGCACCCCGTCGCCCTGACGACGGTGCTCTACGCCCTGACCACCGTCGGCAGCGGGGTGCCGCTGCTCGTCTTCGCCGCCGCCGTGATCGGTGTCGTCACCGGGCTGCAACGCCGGGTCACCGGCGGCTTCCTCGGGCCGATCATCACGCACGTCGTGTGGTCCACGGGGATGCTCCTGCTCCTCCCACCCGCCCTCTCACTCACGAGGTGAACGATGACTGCTGACCCCGGGACCACCACCGACACCGCCACCGACACCGCCACCCACACGGCCAGGACCGCCCTCGTGACGGGAGCGTCCGGCTACATCGGGGGCCAGGTCGTGCCGCGGCTCCTCGACGAGGGGTGGACCGTGCGTGTGCTGACGCGGCACCGCTCGTCGCTCGACGGGCGGCCGTGGCGCGGTCGGGTCGAGGTGGCCGAGGGCGACGTCTCGTCGGCGACCGACATGCGCAAGGCCCTGAGCGGCGTCGACGCCGCGTGGTACCTCGTGCACTCGATGGACGACCGGCCCGACTTCGAGGAGCGCGACCGCGATGCGGCGACGACGTTCAGCACGGCGGCGCGCGAGGAGGGTGTGGGGCGCATCGTCTACCTCGGTGGGCTGCACCCCGACGACGAGGTGCTGTCGCCCCACCTGGCCTCGCGCGTCGAGGTGGGGCGCATCCTGCTCGACTCGGGCGTGCCGACGGCGGTGCTCCAGGCCGCTGTGGTGCTGGGCGACGGTTCGGCGTCGTTCGACATGCTGCGATACCTCACGACACGACTGCCGGCGATGGTCGCGCCGAAGTGGCTGGACAACCGCATCCAGCCGATCGCGATCGAGGACGTCGTGACCCTGCTCGTCGGGGCGGGCAGCCTTCCGGCCGAGGTGAACCGGGCCTTCGACATCGGCGGTCCCGACGTGCTGACCTACCGCGAGATGATCGGCCGCTTCGCCGATGCCACGGGACAGCGGCGGCCTCTCGTCGTCACGGTTCCGGTGCTGACGCCCAGGCTCGCGAGCCACTGGGTCGGCCTCGTCACGCCCATCTCGGCCGGGTTGGCCAAGCCGCTGGTGGGCAGCCTCGTGCACGAGGTCGTCGCCAAGGAGCGCGACATCGAGCAGCACGTGGACGTGCCGGGTGGTCTCACCGACTTCGACACGGCGGTGCGGTCGGCGATGGACGACGTCCCGCCCGACACGGCCTGGCGCAACCTCGCACTCACCGGGGCCGCAGTTGCTGCGAGCGCCATCGCGGGTTCGCTTGCGACACAGCCCGACTCGCGCTGGTACAAGACACTCGACAAGCCGGCGTGGCAGCCGCCACCCCTTGCGTTCCCCATCGTGTGGACGGCCCTCTATGCCGACATCGCGGCGAGCTCGGCAACCGTGCTCACCGAGATGGACGGCGCCGGCGACCGGGCCGGCCGCAACGCCTATCTCAAGGCGTTCGGCACGAACCTCGCCCTCAACACCGCGTGGAGCGTCGTCTTCTGGAGGGTGCGGCGGCCGTGGGCCGCGGCGGCCGAGGCGGCGCTGCTCACGCTGAGCTCCGCCGACCTCGCCCGACGGGCCGGGGGCGTCAACAGGACTGCCGGTGTCGCCCTGTCGCCGTATGCCGCGTGGTGCGGTTTCGCGACCGCGCTCTCCGCAGCGATCGCGCGCCGGAACCGCTGACGTCCAAGCCTTCCGGGAGTGGACCTCGGGTCAGAGCCACCAGCAGTCGGAGACCTGCCGGAGCCCGGCCACCCGCGCCTCGAGGAAGGCGAACTGCTTGGCGAACGACGGCACTGCACCTCCGACGTGGGTCGGGGTGATGTTCGGCGAGAAGGCGACGGTGGCGCCACGGGCGCACCAGTCCCTCGCGAGACGGCGCCCGACGGCATACGGGATGACGTCGTCGAGCACTGAGTGGGTGACGAGCACGGGCACGGCGGGCTTCAGCCGGCCGATGCGCTGGTCGTCGATGATCGACCGGAAGGGCTCGCTCGCGGCCAGCTGGATGAGGCTGCGGCCGTCCTTGGTCAGGTCGCTCGAACGCGTGAAGGCGTGCGCGGCGATCGACTCGGCGACGCACTCCCGCTCGACGGCCTGGATCACGGACGTGCCGCGGGCGTTGAGGTAGTCGCCGAGGTCGAGGCCGTAGGCGGCTGACTGCCCCGCGACGGCATACAGGGCGAAGGCGGAGTAGAGGCCTCCGTCGAGGTTGGTGGCGACTGCTCCGAGGTCGGCGGGGACGGCTCCGGCGACGGCTCCCTTCACCTTGAGGTCGGAGGCGTACGACGGGGCGAGCTCGACGGCTGCGGCGGTGGCCCCACCGCCCTGGCTGTAGCCCGCGAGCAGGACGGGTCCGGCGGCGGGCAGGCCCGTGCCGGGCAGGCGCTGGGCGGCGCGGACCATGTCGAGCACCGCGTGCGCCTGGGACTCGCGGACCATGTAGGTGTGGGTGCCCCGGGTGCCGAGACCCTCGTAGTCGGTCATCGCGACGGCGTAGCCGCGGGCGAGCAGGCCCGAGATGAAGACGCCTTCGTACTCCGAGCCCGCCGCGAGCTGCCGGCTCGGTGCGCACTGGTCGCCCATCCCCTGGGTGCCGGCGGCGTAGCCGACTGCGGGACGCTGGCCCGGCCCGACCCACGGGAGTGGCGGGACGAGCAGCGTGCCGGTGACCGCGATGGGCGATCCCGTGCGGTCGCGGGTGGCGTACATGACCCGGGTGGCGGCGGCCGTCGAGCGGATCGTTCGCAGCGGGTCGAGGTAGAAGCTCATCGGCTCGGCCCGCAGAACGGTGCCGGGAGCGCCGTCGACGCCGGCCGGGGCCGAATAGAACTCGCTCCCAGCTCGGGCATTCGTGACCGGACGGCTGTCGCGGCGAGATGAGGCCCGATGGACGCGTATCGGGCTTTCTAACGTCCCCGCGAGAGAACGGCATACGCGGACATCGACCCGGGCCGGTGGCATCAGATGCCGGGCTGGCGTCGCACCTCAGGCAGAGGCGGGGTGCTTCGCGAAGGCACGGCGGTACGCGACGGGTGGGATGCCGATCTCTCGCTGGAAGTGATGCCTCAGCACGGCCGCGGTGGCGAAGCCGCTCTCGCGGGAGATGCGCTCGACGTCGAACTCGGTGGTCTCGAGCAGGTGCCGGGCCCTCAGGACACGCTGGCTGGTCAGCCACTTGTGCGGGGTCGTGCCGACTTCGGCGGTGAAGCGACGGGCGAAGGTGCGCTCCGACATGGCCGCACGCCGCGCCAGGGACGGGATCGAGTGCTCCTCGTCGAGCCGTTCGGCCACCCACTCCATGACGTCCTGCAGACCCTCACAGGGCTCTGTCGGAAGCGGCGTCTCGACGAACTGGCGCTGGCCGCCGGAGCGGTGCGGGGGCACGACCATGCGGCGGGCGATGCGGGTCGCGACCTCGGAGCCGAGCTCGGTGCGCACGAGGTGGAGGCAGGCATCGATGCCCGCCGCCGTGCCGGCGCTGGTGAGGACGGGACCGTCCTCGACGTAGAGGACGTCGAGGTCCACGCACGCACGGGGACGTTCGTGGGCCAGCCGGGCGGCATACCGCCAGTGGGTCGTGCAGTCGCGACCGTCGAGCAGTCCGGCGGCGGCGAGCTGGAAGGCGCCCGAGCAGACGGACAGCACGCGGCCCCCGTTCTCGACGGTGTGCCGCAGGATGTCGAGGACCTCGGCGTCGTAGGGGCCGTCCACCGAGCCGCCGGGGATGGCGACGAGGTCGGCATCTCGCGCCGCATCGAGCGGGTGGGTGGCCGTGACACCGATGCCGCTCGTCGTCCGCAGCACCTCGCCCGGGCGAGCGGCGCAGACCCGGAAGTCGAAGGCCGGCACCCCGTCGTCGGTGCGGTCGATGCCGAACACCTCGCAGAGCACACCCAGCTCGAACATGGCGACCGGCTCCTGGGCGATGACAGCGATGGTGCGCAACATCCGGTCAGGATGGCACGGTTGGCAGGATCTTGTCGACAGTCGTCAGTTCTGCCACTCGTGGCGGAATCATGATGGGCGCAGACTTTCTGCCATGGACATCATCTTCTTCATCGCCATGATCGTCGTTCTCGTCGCAGCCCTCGGGCCGCACCACCGTCGGACGTTCTCGTTGCCTCGCGCCCCCTTCGGCGCAGACGCCGAGGTCGACCGCGATCTCGTCCGCATCCTGCACGACACCCCCGTCGCCCACTGACGACGTAGATCGTGCCAGACCATCCCCACCAACCAGAATCGAAACCTTCACGCTGACGCCGGGTCGACCGACCCGGCGTCACGCACGTCCGGAGAGGTCGAGTGCCCAGTTCCCGACGTCGAGAAGTGAGCACTCGACACGAGAGCCAGCCTGGCCGAGTGCCCAAACCCATACCTCGACAAGTGAGCACTCGACTGGACGGGCTACTGCTCAGCGGGAGCGGAAGGTCGCGGCTTGCGTCGCGTCAGCAGCACCCCGGCGATGCAGAGCGCGCCACCCGCGAACGTCAGCGGCGGCGGCACCTCCGACAGCAGCGCCCAGGCGATGAGGGTCGCGATGAACGGCACGAGGAACGTCGTCAGGGTGAGCTTGCCGGCGTCGCTGCGGGCCAGCACGTAGGCCCATGTCGAGAAGGCGATGGCCGTGGGGAAGACGCCGAGGTAGACGATCCAGAGCAGCGTGCCGGCGTCGCTGTCGCGCACCACCGACACGAGCTCGCCGCTCCACGGCAGGCAGACGACGGCTCCGATGATGCATGCCAGCCACGTGACCTCGGGCCCCGGCAGTCGCCCGAGGAGGGGCTTCTGCGCGAGGACGCCGACGGCATACGTGATCGCGGCCAGCACGGCGAGCCACACGCCGACCATGTCGCCCGAGTCGCCCGACGAGAAGCCGCGCGCGATGACGACGACGCCGGCGAAGCCGACGGCCATGCCGATGAGGAGCCAGCGGTTCATCGTCTCGCCGAGGAAGACCGTGGCCAGCAGGGCGACGATGATCGGCCCGATCTGCACGATGAGGGCGGAGGTGCCCGCATCGATGCGTCGCTCGGCCTCGTTGAGCGCGAGGTTGTAGACCCCGAACCAGCCGACACCGCACAGCAGGAGCAGCGGCCAGTCGCGGCGGGCCGGCCACGTGCGAGGCCGGCGGAACACGAGGACCCCGAGCGCGACGGAGGCGACAAGGAGTCGGCCGAGCGAGAGCGCGCCCGGCGGGACCTCACGACCCAGGTGCCGGATGGCGACGAACGCCGACGCCCAGAGCAGCAGGGTCACGGCCACCGCACCCAGCACGAGAAACCTCGTGCGGCGGGAAGCGGCAGGGGTCTCGACGGTGGCGGGCGATTCGACGGTCACCAGCAGACCGTAGACGTCGGCACCGACACCGCGCCGCACGGTTTCCGGTCAGGTGTGCACGACATGCCGCCACGCCGGGCGCTCCGCGGGCTCCGGACGCTCATGACGCTCCGGCCGCTGAGCGCCCACGACCAGCCCGCGCAGCCAGGGCAGCACACGCGTCCAGAAGAGCCAGTACGCGACACCGACGACCATCGACCCGACGAAGGCGAGCACGGGGCGCCCCCAGAGGTGCTCGAGAACCTGCCAGTGGATGACGTAGACGAACAGCGAGCTCGCCGCGAGCACCTGCACGGTGGGCAGGAGCCACGCGGGAAGGCGGGTCGTGGGCTTCCACACGAGGGCGAGCACGAAGGCGAGCGAGAGCGCGTCGCGGGCCGGGTTGCCGGAGAACGTGCCGACGAGCACCACGGCCCCGGCGGTCACCGCCCACCGCTGGCGCGGCGTGGCCACGCGGGCAATGGCCCACCCGAGGAAGAAGAGGAAGAGGACGACGAGGGCCGAGCCCTGCATGCGCGGCACCGGCAGCTCGAAGAGTGGGAGGCGCAGGGTGAAGGCGACCAGCGTCAGCGCCGCGGGTAGCCCGAAGGGCCAACGCTTCTCGAGACGCGCGACGGCCGGAACACCCGTGAGCACGATCGCCACGACGAGCGCGAAGACGAGCGCCTCGATGAACCAGAAGCGCCAGGGCGGGCCGAGCCGCTGCTCGCCGAAGGCCCAGTTCAGCAGGAACAGGTTGCGCGTCTGGTAGTCGCCGAGCAGGAAGTGGGCCGGCACGATGACCGCGAGAGTGGGGACCACAATCCTCACGAGGCCCCGACCGAGAGCCTTGAGCCTGGCGGCCCGCTCGGACGTGGAGAGGGCGAAACGGGCCACGTTGAAGCCCACGAGCACGAGCAGGGCGTTGGCGCTGCCCTGCAGCGAGAAGAGGTCGGAGTGGGTGCCGACGATGAGCACGATCGCGAGCGCGCGCAGCCACACGCTCGTCTCGACGGTGCGTCGCCGGGCCGGGAGGGCACGGCGAACCCGGCCGTATGCCGTCTGCTGCGTCCCGCCCCCAGCATCGTTCGAGGCCGCCGCGGCGGCGCCGTCCGCACGCCTGGTCGAGCCCTGCTCGGCGAGGGCGGCGTCGGCCTGCTCCTGGAGGCGGCGGACCGGCGTCACGTGCCACGACGGCGGGAGGTCGCCGAGGAGCCCCTCGAGCCTCAGCGAGACCTCGACGTAGCTCAAGGAGTCGCCGCCGAGGGACGTGAAGGTCGCGTCGGCGGGCACGGCGTCGCGGTGCAGGGCTGCGGCATACATCCTCGCGACCGAACCGCCCTCCGCCGCAACGGAGTGGGTGGCCGTCACGCTCTCGACGCTGCCGTCGGCGAGCGCCACGATGGCCTGCTGGTCGACCTTGCCCCCCGAGAGGGTGGGGTGATCGCTGACCTCGACGACGCGTACGGCACCGAGGGGCACGTGGCCCGCAGTCGCAGCGGCGCGGCGCACTGCGCCCTGGTCGACACCGCCACGCCCAGCGGTGCCGCCGCCCTCGGCGCGGACCGACACGGCGACGAGCCCCTCGCGCCCGGCCACCCGGACGTCGCGGCCCGCCTCACGCAGGCGGCGCTCGACCACGTCGAGGTCGACACGGTGGCCAAGCACCTTGACGTGCCGGCTGGACCGTCCCGTCACCTCGTAGAGGCCGTCGTTGCCGACCCGTCCGAGGTCGCCGGTGCGCAGGCGTGTGGTCGTGCGGCCGAGCGCGAGGTCGGCGGGGCGCTCCGCGTAGCCGAGCATGACGTTGGGTCCCGTGTAGTGCAGCTCGCCGTCGACGACCTCGAGGGCTCCGCCGGGGACGGGCACGCCGATCGAGCCGGGGCTGCTCAGGGCGAGGTCGGGCGGGAGATAGGCCATGCGCGCCGTCGCCTCGGTCTGGCCGTACATGACGAAGAAGTCCCAGCCGCGCTCCTGACCCAACCGCGCCCAGTGCTGCACGCGGTCGGGGTCGAGGCGGCCACCGGCCTGGGTGACGTAGCGCAGGTGCGGCAGGTCGAGGCCGGCGAAGCCCGACCGCTCGAGCATCTCGAACGTCCACGGCACACCCGCCAGCGAGGTGACCTGGGCACGCCGCGCGAGGTCCCAGAAGCACTCGTCGACGACGGCGAGGTCGGTCAGCGCGATGCCGGCGCCGCGCGCGAGGTGGCTGTGCAGGACGGAAAGGCCGTAGCAGTAGTGCAGCGGCAGCGTCGTCGCGGCGCAGTCGGTCTCGCGGATCTGGAGGAACTCGGCGATCTGCTCGGCGTTCGACGTGAGGTTGTCGTACGAGAGGCGCACGAGCTTCGGCGAGCCGGTCGAGCCGCTCGTGCTGAGCAGCAGTGCGAGGTCGGGGTGGAGCGGCGCGGCGGGCTCGTCGCGGTGCACCAGCACGGCGCCCTCGGCAGAGACCTCGATGTCGGGATCCCACACGCCCCGGAGTCCCTCGAGGACGTCGGGCCGGTCTCCGGCGGCCAGCAGCACGGCATGCCCCTGACGCAGCGCGGCCAGGTAGGCGACCAGCGGCTCGAGGCGGTTCTCCATGGCGACGAGGACGAGGCGGCGGGTCCCGGCCAGGGACCGTCCGGCGTCGTCGACGAGCGCTCGCAGCTCCTCGCGGGTGACGGTCCGGTCGGCCAACACGATCGCGTCGGCACGGGGGTCGCCGGGCAGCTCGAGCCAGGGAGCGCCGGTCGGCGCAGCCGTGGGGGTCGGGAGGGAGACGAGCACGCCCACATTAGATAGGTAAGCCTTACCTAATGGCAAACCTCCCGCTTGCCGATCGAGACCTCATAAGTTAACGTTTTCGTTATGAGAACGCATGGTTATGTGAGTGACGGGTCGCGCCAGCCGACCTCCACCGCACCCATCGTGTCCCCGAGCCGCCGGAGCCGTGGATCAGGGCGAATGTGTGCCTGTCGACCGCTCGGGCGCCGCGCAGCCTGATTCCAGCCGGATCCCACGCTGCCGACTCCCGAGCGCCGCCGCAAACCCACACCCTCGCACTCCCCGAAAGGCCTCACCCATGTCCCGCGGCGCCCAACGCATCTCCGTCGACCTCGCCGACACCGCCCGACGGCTCGCCCGTCAGCGCTCGATCTGGCAGGGAGTCGTCGACTTCGACCCCATCACGCGGTACTACGCCCGCCTCCTCGCCGACGAGCACCACGAGGCGTGGCTGCTCACGTGGCTACCCGGGCAGGGCACGCCGTGGCACGACCACGGCGGCAGCGCCGGCTCGTTCGTCGTCCTCCAGGGCGTGCTCACCGAGGAGGTCGCCGGCTACAAGGCCGCGATCGACCTCAACGGTGCGCACCGGGTCACCGGCCCCGGCATCCTGCTCACCCCGGGTGACCAGCGCACCTTCGGCACGCGTCACCTGCACCGCGTGACGAACGCCGGGTCGGACCCTGCGGTGAGCCTGCACGTCTACGCGCCGAAGCTGACGGCCATGACGAACTACCGTGCTGTCGACGGCATCCTCGAGGTCGCGGAGCAGGAAGAGATCGGAGTCGACTGGTGACGACGAATCCCGGGGGCAACCCCGAGAGCCACCCCGAGCGCCCGGCGCGCCGCCCGCGCACCATCGACGAGGTGCTGGCCGAGGCCCGCACCCACCTGCAGCGCGTGACACCGCAGGAGGCGGACGCCGCCCGTTCCGACGGCGCCGTCGTCGTCGACATCCGCCCGGCCGCGCAGCGGGAGGCAGAGGGCGAGCTGCCGTTCGCGACCGTCATCGAGCGGAACGTGCTCGAGTGGCGGCTCGACCCGGCGAGCGACGCCTCGCTGCCGATCGCGAGCCACGACCTGCCCGTCATCGTGCTGTGCCAGGAGGGCTATACCTCGAGCCTCGCGGCCGCCGCCCTCCAGGAGCTCGGCATCCACCGCGCCACCGACGTCATCGGCGGGTATGCCGCCTGGCGGGTGTGGCAGGACGAGCAGGCCTCCGCGGGGTCGCCGCTGCAGCAGCCGTCCTGACCGCGTCGCTGAGCCGGTCGAGGTGCTCGGACGGCAGCCGCCACCGCTGCCAGTAGAGCTGCACGTCGACGTGGTCGCGGGCCCCGAGTCGCACGAGCTCGCCCGCGTCGAGCACGGTGGTGAGCTGGGAGGTCAGTAGCGCCCCCCAGCCGAGCCCGGCGCGCACGGCGGTGACGAAGCCGGAGCCGTCGGGCACCTCGTGGGTGGGCGGCGACGACGTGACGCCGTGCCGGTCGAGGATCCGCTGCTGGATGTCGTCCTTGTCGTTGAACCGGACGACCGGCATTGCGCCCCAGTCGATCCCGCGGCCGACCCTGAACCGCTCGACGAGCTGTGGGGTGGCGACCGGGAGGTAGCGCAGCGTCACGAGCGGCTCGGTGGAGCAGCCCTGCACGGGCGTCGGGTCCGACGTCACGGCCGCGAGCACCTCGCCCGACCGGAGCAGGCGTGCCGAGTGGTCCTGGTCCTCGACATGGAGCCGGATCACCACGTCCGGCCACGCGGCCACGTCTCCGAGCACCGCCGCGAACCACGTCGACATCGAGTCGGCGTTGACCGCGACCGGCAGGTCGACACGCCCTTCCCCGGCTGACGCCAGACCGGCGAGCGCCTCGGCCTCGAGGAGGCTCTGCTGGCGGGCGAGCCGGACGAGGGCCTCGCCGGCAGATGTGGGGCGGCAGGGCGTGGAGCGCACGACGACGACCTGCCCGACCTCGGCCTCGAGGGCCTTGACCCGTTGGCTCACGGCCGAGGCGGTCACGTGCAGCCGGCGGGCTGCGGCGTCGAACGTGCCGGTGTCGACGATGGCGAGGAGGGTCGCGAGGTGCTCGGGCTGGAGCCGCATGAAGCCATGCTAATGATGCTGAAGAATCCTTCGCTTCACTGAATCTCTCGCGGCACGTACCGTCGAACGGTGACCTCCCTCGTCCCCGGCTTCCTCACGATGGCCTCGCTCATCGTCGCCATCGGCGCCCAGAACGCGTACGTGCTGCGCACCGGGCTCACCCGACGCCACGTCGGACTCGTGGTCACGGTCTGCGCCGTCAGCGACGCGGTGCTCGTCGTGGCCGGGGTGCTCGGGGTGGGAGGCCTGGTCACGGCCCACCCGGGACTGCTCACCGTCGTGCGGTGGGTGGGGGCGGCATACCTCGTCGGCTACGGACTGCTGTGCCTGAGCAACGCCCGCCACCCGAAGGCCCTGGAGGCGGACGGCACCGCGACCTCACGAAGGGGAGCCCTCACGACCGTCGTCGCCCTGACCTGGCTCAACCCGCACGTCTACCTCGACACCGTGCTGCTCGTCGGCTCGATCGCGAACCAGCACGGAGCGGGCGGACGGTGGTGGTTCACCGCCGGCTCAGTCACCGCGAGCGTCGCCTGGTTCACCGCCCTCGGCTACGGCGCCCGCCTGCTCGCCCCGCTCTTCGCCCGACCCGCGACGTGGCGGGTGCTCGACGTCGTCATCGCCCTCGTGATGTTCGCCATCGCCGCCACCCTCGTGCTCGGCTGAGGGATCTCGTCTGGCATCGGTTCGCGCCGGTCTGAGGTAGTCGACACCTTGAATCTGAGGTAGCGGGGGCGCACGGATAGGGAGCTCACCCGATGTGGGGTCCTACCTCAGGAGCCGACTCTGGAGGAGTCCAGAAACGGCACGAACAGAGGAAAGACCGTGACCACTCACTACCTCGACTACCGCACCGTCCAGGCCGAGATCGAGGCCCGCTACCCGCAGCGTCGTCGCGTCCGTCGCGACTCGTCGCTCGAGATCATGCGGCGCACGCTGGCCCGGGTCTCGCACGAGGAGAACCACCCGGGCCGCACCCGGTGATGACGGCGGCACGAACCGTGTCGACCACCGTCCCGCCACTGTCGGCGGAGTACGCGAGAATTCCGCGTATGCCGCTCAGCACCGGCCCCCTCATCGGGAGGGACACCGACCTCTCGCATCTCGCCGACGCCATCGGACTGCGCCCGACCCCGGGTGCCCGGCCCGGTGGCGTCGTCGTGCTCTCGGGCGACGCCGGCATCGGCAAGTCGCGACTCGTCGGCCAGCTGGTCACCGAGGCCCGTGACGCCGGCTGGTTCACCGCCCTCGGCCACTGCGTCGGCCAGGCCGGCAGCAGCCTCGCCTACCTCCCCTTCGTCGAGCTCGTCGGCGCCATCGACGCCGGCCACCCCGAGGTCGTCGAGCGCGTGCTCGACACCCACCCCAGCCTCGGCCACCTGCTCCCGGGGCGCCCCGAGGCGCACGACCCCGAGCGGGCCGGCCGCACCACCGACCCCGGCCAGGTCGCCGAGGCCGTGCACGCCCTGCTGTCGGCGCTCGGCAACGCACAGCCCTCCCTCGTCGTCGTCGAGGACGTCCACTGGGCCGACCACTCCTCGCGCGACCTCATCACCCTGCTGCTGACGCGCGGCTTCACCAAGGCCGTCGGGCTCGTCGTGACCTACCGGTCCGACGACCTCTACCGGCGGCACCCGCTCCACGAGACGCTCGCCGTGTGGGCCCGCATCGCCGGGCTCGAGCACGTCGACCTCGCCCCACTGCCCGACGACGCCGTCCGAGAGCTCGTCTCCGGCATCGAGGGCGCCCCCACCGACACGACCACCGCGGCCGAGATCGCGCGCCGTGCCGAGGGCAACCCGTTCTTCGCCGAGGAGCTCGTCGCGAGCGCAGCGGCCGGCCAGACCCTGACCGGCGGCCTGAGCCGAGTGCTCCGGTCGCGCGTCGAGCAGCTCGACGACACCGCCCAGCGCGTGCTCCGCGCCATCGCCCTCAAGGGCGGGCAGTTCATCGACCACGAGCTGCTGTCGAAGGTGCTCGACCTGCCCGACGAGACCCTCGAGGCGGCACTCGCCACCGCCGTCGAGCACCACGTGCTCGAGGCGCGCTGGCCCCCGGCGTACACCTTCCGGCACGCGCTCCTCGGCGAGACCGTCGCCGACAGCCTCCTCCCCGGCGAGCGCCTCAGGCTCCACCGGGCGTATGCCGCCGTGCTCGCCGAGTGCCCCCACCTCGCTCCCGCCTCCGAGCTGGCGCGCCACGCTGCCGCCGTCGGCGACCTGCCGACCGCCGTGCGCGCGAGCCGTGCGGCCGCCGAGGCGGCCATGGCCGTCGGCGGACCGCAGGAGGCGCTGCTGCACTTCGAGCGTGCGCTGACCTGGCTCGACGAGAACGACGCCGAGCGCGACGAGGTGACCCTGCGTGCTTCGCGGGCCGCGATGGTCGCAGGCGAGTCGGTGCGCGCGATGGACCTGCTGCGCGACCGCCTCGACCACCCCGGCACCGCCCAGGACCCGCTCGTGCGTGCCGACCTGCTCTCGACGCTCGTCATCCGGGCCCGCATCCTCGACCTGCCGGTCGACTCCATCGCGCTGACCGACGAGGCCATGGGGCTGCTCGACGACGAGGCCGACGAGCGGCGGGTCCGCGTTCTCGTCGCACGGGTGCAGGCTCTCGTCGACCAGGGCTCGTTCGTCGAGGCGGCCGTCGTCGGCAACGAGGTCTCGCTCCTCGCCGAGCGCCTCGGCATGGTCGGTGCCGTCGCCGAGGTGCGCACCATCATGGCTCGGGTGCTCGAGGCCCAGGAGGACCTCGCCGCCGTGGAGACGCACCTGCAGGCCCTCGTCGACGACATCGATCCCGACGACCCGCTGCTGCTCCGCGCGCTCCACCAGCTCGCGTCGCTGGCCCACCGCCGTGGCGACCTCCCGGGCGCCCTCGTCCTCTACGACCGCGGCGCCGACGTCGCCCGCCGCATGCACCGCGAGTGGGCACCCTGGGGCCAGGAGTGCCGGCTGCTCGGGGGCCTCACGGCCTACGAGCTCGGCGACTGGGACGGCGCCGTGCGGCGGCTCGAGCTCGGCGGGCGGCCCGCGCCTCAGCCCGGGCGCACCATCTTCACCGGCGCGATGCTGCTCGTCCAGGCCGGGCGCGGAGAGCCTGTCGACCCCGACCTCTTCGACGCGCTGCGCGAGTGGTGGCCGGTCGACGGCCTGGCCGTCGTGCTCACGGTGATGCCGGCCGTCGACGTGCTCGGCGACGCCGGCGACCTCGGCGGCCTGCTCGAGCTCACCGAGGCGGCCGTCGCCACGCTCGACGCCGCCTGGGGCGAGTACCACGCCGTGGTGCGGCTGGCTGCCCTGCTCGCCGGACAGGCGGCGCGCCTCGTCCCCGCCGCCGACCCGGTTCTGCGTGACCGCGCCGTCGCCTTCGTCGACTCCCTGCTGGAGCGCGCCCGAGTGATCGGCGAGCTGCGGCCAGCCGCCGAGAAGGCGAGCCGGCCCAAGTTCGAACGGGCCTCGGCCGAGTCGCTCGAGGACACCAGCCGCGAGACCTGGGCCTGGGCCTCCCGGCTCGAGGCCGAGGTGCTCCGGCTCAGGCGCGCGGTGGAGCTCGACGACCCACCCGGCGCCGACGAGCTCGTCGACGCCTGGCGCATCAGCACCGTGGCCTTCGAGCGCTACGGCCACGTATTCGAGACGGCTCGTTCCCGGGCTCGGCTCGCCGCCGCCCTGCGCAGCGCAGGCGACGACGCCGGCTCACGCCACGAGGCCGAGCTGGCCCGAGAGGTTGCCGTCAGGCTCGAGGCGAAGCCGCTCCTCATCGAGCTCGACGAGGTCCGTCCCGGCCCGGGTGGCGGCGGCTCGCACGACCTGACGCCCCGCGAGCTCGAGGTGCTCGAGCTGCTGGCCAGGGGGCTGACCAACGGCCAGATCGGCAAGCAGCTCTACATCAGCACGAAGACCGTGAGCGTGCACGTCTCCAACCTGCTCGCCAAGCTGGGCGCGTCCGGTCGCACCGAGGCCGCGGCCATCGCGCGGCGGCGGGGGATCGTGACCGACTGACCGACGCGCGCCCCGGCGCTCGACGGCGCGGGTGACGTTCGCCTCCATCGCCCGGCGAGGGGCGCCGACCCACCCGGATCAGGCGCACGATGGAGTGTGAGCTCGCGGGTGTCGGCACCCAGCCACGCGACGACGTCCATCCGCACCGCCGCGGGCCGACCCACACCCGAGGTGTTGACCTCCCTCGGCGTCGACCCGACAACCGGCCTCACCGCGGACGAGGTGGCTCGACGACGGGCGGTGACCGCCGCATCCCTGCACTCGCAGGTCAGCCACGACGCCGTGGTGCTGCGCGACGGCGACGTGGCCCGGGTCGACGTCACGACCCTCGTGCCCGGTGACGTCGTGCTGCTGACCCTCGGCGAGGTGGTGCCGGCCGACCTGCGCCTCGTAACGGTCGCGGGCCTCGAATGCGACGAGTCGGTGCTGTCGGGCGAGTCGCAACCGGTGGAGAAGACGACCGAGGCGGTCGACGCGTCCGCCTCCCTCGCCGTCGCCGTGGGCATCACGCCGCAGCTGCTGCCCGCGGTGGTGTCGACGAGCCTGGCCGCCGGGTCGCGGCAGATGGGTCGGCGCAAGGTGCTCGTCAAGAGGCTCGTCTGCATCGAGGACCTCGGTGATGTCGACGTGCTCTTCACCGACAAGACCGGGACGCTCACGGCGGGACGCATCGACTTCGCGAGGGCCGTGCCCGTCGTGGGGCGTCGCTCCGACGACGTGGTGCGCTGGGGGCTGCTCTGCTCCGACCACGTCCAGGGCGAGGCGGCCGCCGTCGCCGGCAACCCGCTCGACCAGGCCCTCTGGGAGTCGCCGGCCACCGCCGCCGCACGCCGTTCGCTGACGGGCCACGAGGTGGTCGGCCAGCTTCCCTTCGACCACGAGCGGCGGATGCTCTCCGTCGCCCTGCGCGACGACGCCGGTGCCGTCCACCTCGTGACGAAGGGCGCCCCGGAGACCGTGCTCGCGCGGTGCCCCGAGGTGGCGCCGGCCACCCGCGCCGCCCTCGACGCCGAGTTGGCGGCGGGCAACCGCGTCGTCGCGGTGGCGACCCGCCCGGTCGCCTGGTCCCGAGCCCCGCTCCCCGCCGACGAGCACGACCTGCAGCTGGTCGGGTTGCTCGTCTTCCTCGACCCGCCCAAACCCGACGCCGCAGCCGCCCTCGCGCGGCTCGCCGCGCTCGGCATCCGGGTCAAGGTCGTGACGGGTGACAATGCCGTCGTGGCGGCCAAGGTCTGCCACGACCTGGGCCTGCCGGGAGAGGGCGTGCTCACCGGGACCGACCTCGACACCCTCGACGACGAGCAGCTCGTCGACGCGGTGACCGCCACCACCGTCTTCGCCCGGGTCAGCCCCGAGCACAAGGCGCGCATCGTCCGGGCTCACCGGCACGGGGGTGGAGGCGTCGCCTTCCTCGGCGACAGCGTCAACGACGCGCTCGCCCTGCATGCCGCCGACGTCGGCATCTCGGTCGGCCGCGTCACTCTTCCTACCGTTCGCGGCCCTCGTGGCGATGGTTGTCACCTACCTCGCGCTCGTCGAGCTCGCGAAGCGGTGGTTCTACCGCGCCGCCGCCCCACCACGCACCGGGGCACCGACCGACCTCCACACCCGTTTCGTACGCCGGAGGGCAGCCCGCTTCAGCGTGGCCCTGGAGCCAGGGCGGGCGCGAGCACCCCGGCGCCCGGCCGGGAGCGGCGCAGGCCGGGAGTGAGGGCGACCGAGACGACGACCGAGGCCACCGCCATGACGCCCATGGCCTTCGCCGCGGCCTCGGGCCCCATCCCCAGCGCGGTCGCGACGGCTCCGCCGAGGAGGGCGCCGAGGGCCTGGCCGACCATGAGGCCGGTGCCCTGCAGGCCGAACACCTGGCCGCGCGCCTTCGCGTCCGTGTGTGTCACCAGCCGCTCCTGAAGGGGGAGGCCGGCGGAGTAGCCCGCGGAGGCGACGAAGGCGAGCACGGCGGCATACGGCAGCGACGGGACGAGGAAGAACGCGAGGTACGGCACCGCGAGCAGCAACCGGAACGGGCCGATCAGGCTGTCCCGCAAGGGAACCGAGAGAAACCGTCCCACGACCACGTCACCGAGCAGCATGCCCGCCGCTGTCACGGCGAAGAGGTAGCCGGCCCGCTCGCCCGCGAACGGCACGAAGAGCGCCTCACACCCGACGATGAGCCCGTTCGGCACCCACAGCGTGAGGTAGATCGGGCGGACGACGCGCGAGCCGAGCAGCCGGCGGTTGACCTCGCGGGTGCGCTTCACGACGGACGCACCCGCATGGCGCGGCGGATGGTCGGACAGCCCGAGGCGGAGGAGCAGGACGGCCACGAGCAGCGCTGCCGCGGATCCCAGGAAGAGCTGCGTGGTGGTGAAGCTGATGAGCAGCAGGCCGCCGATGCCGAAGCCGACGATCTGCATCCCGCCGACCGCGATGTTCATCGTGGCCCGGCCGAGGATGAAGCCGTCGGGCGGCAGGATGTCGGAGACGAGCGCCATCATGCTGCCGCCGAGGGCGGACGTGATGAGCGGGCCGGCCGCGAGCAGGGCAAAGCGCCAGCCCCACGCCAGTCCCGGGATCGCCTGGAGCAGGTCCGTGACGAGCGTCGTCGACGCGACGAGCACCAGGGCCGTCCGGGGGCGCACGAGGTCGGAGCCCGAGCCGAAGAGCGCCTGCCCCACGATGCGCATCAGCGGTGCGCCGAACATCGCGAGCGCCGTGAGGACCGGCGACCCGGTGGCCGCGAAGGTGATCGTGCCGAGCGCGAGGGACGCGACGGCATACGCCCCGATGTTGAGGCACTGGACGAGGAAGAGGACGCGGAACTCGGGCACGGCGAACAGCTGGCGGTACGTCTTCACGCCCTCACCGTGCCGGGTGCGGCACCCGGGACGCTAACGTTTCGGATGGAGGCGAAACATGGGGACGTGGCAGATCTCGGCCGACCTGCTGGCCAGGAGCCGCTTCGTCGTGTCTCCGCGCATCGAGACGGTCGGCGCCCTCAACGACCTCGTCCGCCCGTCCGACCCCGAGGGGCGCGCGCTCGCCGCCGCCCACGGCGAGGCCTTCCAGGCGATGCTCGACGAGCACCCCGTGCGGCGGGCGGTGCTCGACCACAGCTGGAAGCCGCAGTGGATCTCCGACTGGCTGTGCCTTCCACCAGCGGCCGGCGGGCGCACCTTCGAGCAGGAGCTCGACGACGTGCGCGACCTCGGTGACGACGTCATGCGCGACCACCTCGCCGAGAGCTCGCCCACTCGCGACCTGCCCGACGTCCTGCTGCGCGACGGGCTCACCGAGCACGGCATCCTGCTGCTCGAGTGGGTCTGGACCCATGTGCTCGCCACCGACTGGGCCCGCCGGGAGCGGATCCTCCGGGCCGACGTCGTCGCGCGCACCTCGCGGCTCGCCACTCAGGGCTGGGCGGCCGTCCTGCGCGACCTCGGCCGCGACCGCGAGTGGGTCGGCGACGGCCACCTGCGGATCAACGACTACGACCTGCCCTCGCGCGTCCTGCCCGACGACGCCGACCTCTTCTTCGTGCCCGTCAACCACCGCGCCCGCTGGGTCGGCTGGCTGCTCCCGAGGAGATATGCCGTCTACTACCCCGTCGCGGGAGCGCTGGCTCGCGTGGACGCGGGGGCGCCAGACGGCCTGGAACGCCTGGTCGGACGCAACCGTGCGCGTCTTCTCGTCGCCCTCGAATCACCCTCCAGCACAAGCGGACTCGCTGCGACCACAGGCCTCGCGGTGGGTTCGGTCGGCGACCACCTCAAGGTGCTGCTGTCCGCCGGCGTCGTGCTGCGCCGACGCTCGGGCCGTGAGGTGCTCTACTGGCGCACGGCCGTCGGCGACGCGCTCGTCGCCTCCGGCACGGAGCAGCCGGCACCGTGACCCGGGTAGTTCTCCCCATGTACCGCCCGAGCACCCGCCCCTAGCCTCGGCGCTGCGGACGCAGCCGCGGCCGTGCCATCCACGCGCCAGTCCCGCGCCAACGACTCGATCAGGGGTAGTCATGTGTGAGCTCCACGAAACCGCCAGCCCAGAACTCGGCCGCCGCACGCTCATCCGCGGCGCCGGAGGCCTCCTCCTCGCCGGCGGCCTCGTCGCCGTCACCGGCAGCGCGGCCCAGGCCGCGACGTCGCAGAACGGCTGGCCGGCCGGCTCGTCGTCCGCCATCCCGCTCGCCGCCCTGTCCGTCGGCTCCGCCACCTTCCCGGCCGGCGTGCGCCGTGGCGACGTGCACACCGTGCTGGGCTACGTGGCCCGTCGGTACAACAACGAGGTCGAGGCCCTCGTCAAGGGCTGGTGCTGGGGCCACAGCTACCGCGTCATCTCCGGCAGCACGTCGCTGTCGAACCACTCGAGCGGCACCGCGATCGACGTGAACGCACCGCGCCACCCGCTCGGCAAGTCCGGCACCTTCTCGGCGGCCCAACGCACCAAGATCCACTCCATCGTGTCGGCGTGCAACGGCGTCGTCCGCTGGGGCGGCGACTACTCGGGCCGCAAGGACGAGATGCACTTCGAGATCAACGTGCGCCCCGGCGACGCGCGGCTCGCGGCCCTCGCCCGGCGGATCGGTGGCGGCGCTCCGGCACCCGCTCCCATCGTGTGGACCACCGTCAAGCGGGGCGCCAACGGCTTCCGCACCACGGCGATCCAGCACCTGCTCCGCCACCGCGGCTACTCCCTGACCGTCGACGGCGCGTTCGGCCCGACGACCGAGAGCCGGGTCATCGCCTTCCAGCGCTCGAAGGGCCTGGCTGCCGACGGCGTCGTCGGCCCGAAGACCTGGACCGCCCTCGTCGTCACGGTCAAGCAGGGCTCGAGCGGCCAGGCCGTCGTCGCAGTGCAGCAGCTGCTGACGCACCGGGGCTACAGCGTCACGGCCAACGGCTCCTTCGGTGCGACGACCACGACGAAGACCCAGGCGTTCCAGAGGTCGCGCGGCCTGACCGCCGACGGCATCGCCGGACCGCGCACCTGGGCCAAGCTCACCGTCTGACCCCTTCCGACGCCGTCGCGCCCGGCTGTGGACAACCTGAACATGTGATGTCTTACCTCCTCCGGCGGGCGCGGGGGTCTAGCGTCGATCGTGTTCACGCCATTCAAAGAAGAGGGGCACGACGCACATGGCAGAAGACTGGGCAGCAGACGTCAAGAAGTACTCTCCCGACGCCGACGACGCCGCGATCAAGGGCATCGTCCGCCACTGCGGGATCGCCCTGCACAAGCGCGACTCGTCACTCGTCTCGTTCAGCGACAAGACCGAGCTCGACCGTGTCCGTGACGGATTCATGAAGAAGAAGCTCGCCCTCACCAACTCCGACGCCGACCTCGACGCCTCGCTCGCCGAGGTCGGTCAGAAGCTCAAGGGCGACCGCACGAAGAACCGCGTCACCGTCTACTACCTGCTCGCCGAGAAGCACGACAAGCTCGACCTCTTCCGCTGACCACACGGTCCAGCCGACGCGGGTGTGCCGCGCACGTGTAACGGCACATCCGCGTCAAAGGTTCAGCCTCAACGTCTCGACATCTGCCGAAGGCGCGGCCCAGCATTTGAGGATGGACAACCACCTCGCCGTGCACCTAGGCACCCCCTCGCGTCGCCTCGTCCTCGGCTCGGCAGCAGCCGTCGCCGTCACCGCCCTGACCTCCCCGGTCGCCTCCGCCAAGGCCCGCTCCAACGGCCACCTCCCGCACACCGTCGCCCTCCCGAACGGCACGCAGCCCGAGGGCATCACCTCGGGCCCGGGCTCCACCTTCTACGTCGGCTCCGTCGCCGACGGGCGCATCGTCAAGGGCGACCTGCGCACCGGCATGGTCCGAACCCTCCTCGCGGGCGCGACCGGCCGCTCCCTGCGCGGGCTCTTCTTCGACCATCGCACCGGGCTCGTCTGGGCCGTCGGCAGCGTCGGCGCCGACGGGCACATCTGGGCCGTCAGCTCCAGGTCCGGTCGCGTCGTCAGCGACACCATGGTGCCGGGCGCCGGCTTCCTCAACGACCTCGTGCTCAGCCGTCGCGCCGTCTGGGCGACCGACTCCTCGGTGAACCGGCTCACCGTCGTCCGGCTGACGAGCCACGGTCGGCCGACCGGTGCCGCTGCCCGCTTCGTGAACCTCACAGGAGAGTGGCCGGGAAGCACTGGCGCGTTCAACGCCAACGGCATACGCCGTCTGCCCGACGGGGCGCTCGTGCTCAACCACAGCACGTCCGGCGGCCTGTGGCAGGTCGACGGTCGAACCGGCATGACCCGCAGGATCCACGTCATGGATGGTCCGCCGATCGTGAGCGGCGACGGCCTCGAGCTCGTCGGCAGGACCCTGTACAACGTGCGTGGTGCCGGCGGCGCCGACGTCGTCGCGACGCGTATGCGGCGGCGTGGCGACAGGTGGAGCGCGACGTGGGTCAGGACCCTGACCGATGCCACCCTGGACGTGCCGTCGACCACGACCGCCGCGCTCGGTTCACTCTGGGTCGTCAACGCGCGCTTCGGCGTGCCGTCACCCGAGACCGCCACGTTCGCCCTCACCCGGCTGCCCCAGGTCTGACCCGCACCACCCCTGCCCCGGAGCCGCCCATCGCCCGTCCCTCGCCCTCGGCGAGCCGTGGCTATGGACGGCTCCTCCAGGCGGGCGCAGACTGGAGCGATGGACATGCGCAGCAGACTCACCCGTCGCAGCGCCCTGACCGCCGTCGCGGCCTCGGCACTCGTTGCCCTCGCGGCCCCGGTCGGATCGTCGGCCGCCGCGGCACCCAAGGCCTCCACCCCGTCGACCACCGTCGTGACGACGTCCGTCACCGACCTGCGCCTGCCGACAGCAACGACAGGGCACAAGGCCGCCATGCCGATGCGGGGCGGCTGCGACGCGATGATGAGCGCCCTCTAGGGCTCGACCGACGAGCCGCCCGCGCGTGACGACGTGCGGGCGACTGGGTATGACGCGTCGGTTGGGCCCCGGCCCAAGTCCCGGGCCGGCCCCGTGGAGACGACGCACCCCCGCGAAGGAGCCCGCCGCGAATGTCCGCGCGCACCCCGACCACCGAGTGGATCGACCAGCTCGAGCAGACCCTCGAGAGCTTCGACGAGGCCGGCGGTCACCGCGTGCTCAGCCAGGTCTTCACCGAGCTCGACCTCGAGGACGCTCTGTCGCACGTCGTCATCCCCTACCTCCACGCCATGGGCGAGAGATGGTCGCAGGGGGCGATCGGCGTCGCACAGGAGCACTTCGCGAGCAACGTCCTGCGCACCCGGCTCTCGCTGCTCATGAACTCCGAGGCTCGCAGCGAGGGACCGCTCGCCGTCCTCGCCTGCATGCCGGGCGAACACCATGAGTTCGGCCTGATGGCAATGTCGCTCGCACTCTCACGCCTCGGCTGGCGCACCTGCTACCTCGGGGCGGACACCCCGACCACCGAGCTCGCCGTCACCTGTCTGACGCTCCAGCCCGATGCTGTGGTGCTCGCCGCGCACCAGCACACGGCGTTCGAGGCGCACGGACCGGCTCTGCGCCGCATCGCCCAGTCGACCTCGCTGCACCTCGCAGCCGCCGGCGCGACCGACGAGGTCAGCGCCCTGTGCGACGCCACGCACCTCGACAGCGACCCCGTCCGCGCCGCGGCCGTGCTCAACGAGGAGCGCCGTGGCTCCGTGCCCGGCGTCGGCACCGCGCCCGTCGCGGGCGAGCCCACGGCGGGTTGACCCGACGGCGTGACGCGGTCGGGGCTAGGCTCGTTTTCCTTGTGCCACAACACGTGTGCGCCACCCCTTGTGCAGCCACGCGCAAGCCCCGCCGATCGATGGAGTGCCCATGACCTCAGGATCCCCCGACCGAGAGCACCTCATCGAGCACCTCGAGGACCTCGAGGACCTCGAGGTCGACCCGCCTGCGGCCTCCGGTGAAGGCCGAGAGCTGCCGGAGGCGGCCGAGGCCCTCGGTCCGCGCGAGCCAAAGGGCCGAGACCGGCGGATCACGCTCGCCGTCGCCGGTATCGCCGCCGCCGGGCTGCTCGTCGCCGGCCTCATCACCCTCGTCATCAAGCTCGCCGGCTGAGGGCCGCGAGCGCGATCGTCCGGCCGAAGCGCACGACGAAGTCCTCGAACGCAGCCACCGTCGGGTCGTGCGTCGGGTTCCGCACGAGCACGCCGATGGTGCGCAGCGCCTGCGGGTGGTCGAGGGCCACGGGCACGACGTCACCCTCGGGCGCGAAGGCCGGGAGGATCGCCACTCCGAGACCGGCACCCACGAGTCCCCTTGCGGTGTGGACGTCCTCGGCCTCGAACCCGACCCGGAGGGGCACACCGGCGTCGGCGTAGATCTCCTCGACCCGGCCGCGCAGGCCGAAGCCGGTCTTGAGCACGATGAGGTCGTCGTGGCCCCCGGCGGCAAGGCTCTCGACGGACATCGAGGTGAGCCCCGCCGCGTGGTGCGACCGGTGCACGGCGACGACGAGCGGCTCGTCGTAGAGGACCGTGCTCGACCCGCCGGCGACGTCCGGCGGCGAGGCCACGAGCGCGACCGAGCACCGGCCGGCCCCGAAGTCGTCGAGAGCCTTCTGCCGTGAGCCCTGGGAGAGCTCGAAGCGCACGCCGGGGAACCGGTCGCGGAAGCGTCGGATGAGCGCGGGCACCACGGCCTCGCCGAGCAGGGTCTGGAAGGACAGCCCGACCGTGCCGTGGCCGACGGTGCCCGACCCGGTGACGGCGTCGACGCCCCGCTCGAGCGCGGTGACCCCCTCCTGCGCGAAGGGCAGCAGCGCACGGCCGGCGGCGGTGAGCGTGATTCCGCGCCCCTCCCTCTCGACGACGGGCGTGCCGAGCAGCGCACCCAGGCGGGCCAGGGCCCGGCTGACGGTGGGCTGCGGCATGCCGAGGACGGCCGCCGCGGTCGTGACCTGGCCTTCCTCGGCCACGACGACGAAGACGGGCAGCAGCCGCACCACGGCCCGGAACTCGGTCGGTCTCATGCCTCGATCGTATGAGTCGTGGACGTGACATGCATTGGTGCTCTGAGTCGCATCCGCCTAGCGTCGATCGCATGTCCTGGGACGGCCACCTTCCTGCGAGCCGCGAGTACCGCCGCATCCTCGCCGGCCTCGGCGCGGCCGGCATCGCCACGTTCGCGCAGCTCTACTCCCCCCAAGGACTGCTGCCGACGCTCGCGCGGGGTCTCGGGGTGAGCCCGGCCGACGCCGCGCTGTCCGTGTCGGTGGCCACGCTCGGCGTCGCCCTCGCGGTGCTGCCGTGGTCGTGGGTCGCCGATCGCGTGGGTCGCCTGCGCGCCATGCAGGTCGCGATCATCGCCTCGACCGCCCTGGGCGTGCTCGTTGCCCTCGCCCCGACCATCGAGGTGCTCCTGGCTCTCCGGCTCGTCGAGGGCATGGCGCTCGGCGGCCTGCCGGCACTCGCGGTCACCTACCTCCACGAGGAGGTGCACCCCGGGCACACGGCGGCGGCCGCGGCGGCCTACATCTCCGGCACGACGATCGGCGGCGCGGCCGGGCGCCTCGTCGCCGGCCCGCTCGCCGGTCTCGTGGGCTGGCGTCCCGCGCTGCTCACCGTCGCCGTCGTCTGCGCCATCGCCTCCGCCGTCTTCCTCCGGCTCATGCCGAGGCCCCGCGGCTACCGCCCGTCCGGCGCGACCGCGCGCACGGTCGCCGACGGCATACGCGTGAGCCTGCGCGACCCCGCGCTCGTCGCCCTCTACGTGCAGGGGGCCCTGCTGATGGGCGGCTTCGTCGCCGTCTACAACTACCTCGCCTTCCGGCTCGAGGGACCCGAGTTCAGCCTGCCCGCCACCGTGGGGTCGCTGATCTTCGCCGCGTATGCCGCCGGGACCGTGAGCTCGCGCCTGCCCGGTCGCCTCGTGCCACGTCTCGGGCGGCGGCAGGTGCTGGTGGGCGGCACGGTGACCATGGCGGCCGGTGCGTTGCTCACCCTCGCGGGCTCCCTGCCCCTCGTCGTGCTCGGGCTGCTCGCGCTCACCGCGGGCTTCTTCGCCGCCCACGCCACCGCGTCGGCCTGGGTCGGCGCCCGCGCGACGACCGGCCGCGCCCAGGCCACGGCCCTCTACAACGTCGCGTACTACAGCGGCTCGGCCGTCGTCGGCTGGGTGCTCGGCTACGCGTGGTCGGACCGGGGGTGGGGGGCGGTCGTGGCGTCCGTCGTCGGCCTCGCCGCCGTGGCCCTGACGGTCGCCCTCGCGGTGCTGCCCGGCGCGAGCGACGCGCCCTCACGGTCGAGGACGGCCGACGCGGTGCGCTGACTGCGCCCCCGCTGTGGGAGGCGTGGGTCATGATGTGCCAGTCATGACCCGATGGACTCCAGCCCAGGTGGCCGGCCTGGCCCCCGACGCCTTGTCGCTGGCGGCTGCCCGCAGGCTCGCGCGCCCCGGCCCGTGGTCCGACACCGGGTCGACCGACGTGCTCGTCTGGGGCAAGTGCCAGGGGTCGGGCAAGACGCCCTACCAGGTGAGCGTCGACCTCACCGGTCCCGCGTTCCGCTGCTCGTGCCCGAGCCGCAAGTTCCCGTGCAAGCACGGGCTCGCCCTGCTGCTCCTCTGGGTCGACGGGGCCGGGTCGGTCGCCGACGCGGCCGAGGCGGCCGGCTTCGCGCAGGAGTGGGCGGCCGAGCGCTCGGCCCGGGCGGGCGCGAAGGCCGCGGACGACGCAGGCCGCCCCACGCGTACGCCCGACCCCGCCGCGGCGGCGAAGCGCCTCGAGGAACGGCTCGCGCTCATGGACGGTGGCATGGACGACTTCGCCCGCTGGCTCACCGACCTCGCGCGCAGCGGCACGGCGTCCGCGCGCCAGCAGTCGTATGCGTGGTGGGACGGCACCGCTGCGCGGCTCGTCGACGCGCAGCTGCCCGGTCTCGCCGACGACGTCCGCTCGGTCGGTGGTGCCGTGAGCGGTCGACCCGACTGGGCCGAGCGGCTGCTCGTCGCGCTGGGCAGGTGGTGGACGGCCACTCGGGCCTGGGCGGCCCGTGAGTCGCTGACAGACGCCCAGCTCGGTGACCTCCGCGCCTACCTCGGCTGGTCGGTGAGCACCGAGTCGGTGCGTCGCGCCGACGCGGTCACCGACCGGTGGCTCGTGCTGGGCGCCCACCGCACCGACGACGGCCGGCTCCAGCAGCAGCGCACGTGGCTGCGCGGCCGATCGAGCGGAGAGACCGTGCAGGTGCTCGACTTCGCCGCGGGCGGGCAGGTGCTCCCCGTCGCGCGCATCGTCGGGTCGTGCCTCGACGCGACTCTCGCGCGTTACCCCGGTGCTGCCGTGCGCCGCGCCCTCTTCGTCGACGAGCCCGTGGTCGCCGACGCCGACGTGCGTATGCCGTCCGGTGCGTCCCTGGAGGACGCTCGCACCGCAGCGGCCGCCGACTGGGGGCTTAACCCGTGGGCGCGGCGCTGCCCGGTGGTGCTCTCCGACGCGCGGATCGGGCTCGACCGGGTGGTCGACGCCGACGGAGCGAGCGTCGCCCTCGCCGACGACGCCGACGTGTGGTCGCTGCTCGCCGTCACCGGCGGCCGGCCCACGCAGCTCTTCGGCGAGCTCGAGGAGTCCCGCCTGCGACCGCTCACGGTTGTCCTCGACGGCGAGGTGCTGGGCCTGTGACCGACGTCGTGACCGGTCGGGCGACCGACGTCGACACGTGGTGGCGCGAGGTCGGCAACGCCGCGCTGCTCGGCACGGCCCGTCGCGCCGTTCCCGACCTGCCMGACCTCGGGCMGGCAGCGGTGCGTCCTCGCGCGGTGCCCGGCCCGCGCGAGGAGGCGCTGCTCGACGCGGCTGCGCTCGGCGGCGCGGCGCTGCGGGCCGGGCGCCGGCTCGACCACGCCGAGCCGCCCGACGCCGCCCCCGACGACACCCGCCCGGTCGCACCACGGCGGGCCGTCCAGCTGCTCGAGCTCGTGCTCACCCAGCCCCCCGCCGGCGCCGCCCAGCGCGTGGGCCTGCTGGTGCACTGGCTCCGCGCCGCCGACGACGCCGACCGCCGCGTCCCCCCGGTCGTGCTGCCGCTGCTCCTCGGCATGGCGACCGGGTCGCGCGAGCTGCGCCGGCCCACGGCCGCCGTGCTCGGCGAGCGCGGGAGGTGGCTCGCCGCCCTGCGCGAGGAGTGGGAGTGGGTCGCCGACGCGACCGCCGGGGCGGAGGCGCACACGGCGTCGCGGGTGTCGGGCATCGTTCCGTCGGCCGACGAGTGGGCGCGGCTCCCCTCGACCGACCGGGTGGCCGTGCTCGCCACGGTGCGCGGCGTCGATGCGGAGCGCGGTCGCGAGCTCGTCGAGTCGACGTGGGCCACGGACTCCGCCCGCGACCGTCGCGCTCACCTCGAGACGCTCCGGGTCGGCCTCGGCGCCGACGACGAGGCGCTCCTCGAGTCGGCGCTCGACGACCGGGCCGGCACGGTGCGCGAGGCCGCCACCGAGCTGCTCGACGCCCTGCCCGGGTCGCGGCGCGCCGCCCGGATGGCCGAGCGGCTGCGCCCCCTCGTGCATCGCACCGGGCTGCTCGGCCGCGGTGTGGACGTGACGCTGCCCGGTGAGCCCGACCCCGCGGGCGTGCGCGACGGGCTCGGCAAGCCGCCGCCACGCCGGTCCGCCCGCGGCTGGTGGCTCGAGCAGATCTGCGCGGGCGCCCCTCTCGAGGTGTGGTCCGAGCTGACCGGAGCCGAGCCCTCGACGGCGGTGAAGCGACTGACCGACGCCCAGCAGCCCGACCTGCTGGCCGGCATACGTCGTGCCGTGCGGGGCCGCCGCGACCCCGTGTGGGCGGCAGCGCTGCTCGAGCGGGGCTGGGACGCGACGCTCGTGCCTGCCCTGCCGCGCGAGGCGCGTGAGCGCGTGGCCCTCCAACGCGTCGACGCGACGACCGACCGGGTGCACGAGCTCGGGGCCGTCGTCGGCTCGGTCGACCCGCCCTGGTCGCCCGACTTCAGCGTCGCGCTCCTCTCTCGACTGCGTGCCTCGAAGGTCGGGTCGGCCATGGTGCTGGTGGCGATGCCCCACCTGCTCACCGGCCTGCACCCCGCGGCGCTCGACCCCCTCGAACGGTGGGTGGTCGAGGCCGGCGGCGACCAGATGCTCTCCACCAACCTGCGCAACCTCCTCCAGTTCCACTCCGTCAAGCGATCGATCACCGAGGCCTTCAGATGAGCGAATCCCCCACGCCTGCAACCGTCCTGCGGGCGCATGCCGAGGATGCGTATGCATCCGAGCTCGCCGCGCTCGCGGCCTCCGACGACCGCCCGCGGCCGCCTCGCTGGCGGCTCTCGCCGTGGGCGGTCACGACCTACCTGCTCGGCGGCACGCTCGACGACGGCACCGAGATCACGCCGAAGTATCTCGGCTCGCGCCGGCTCATGGAGGTCGCCGTCGCGTCGCTGGCGACCGACCGTGCCCTGCTCCTGCTCGGCGTGCCCGGCACCGCGAAGACGTGGGTGGGCGAGCACCTCGCCGCCGCGATCAGCGGGTCGTCGACGCTCGTCGTCCAGGGCACCGCGGGCACGCCCGAGGAGTCGCTGCGCTACGGCTGGAACTACGCCCGCCTGCTCGCCGAGGGCCCGACGCGCGCGGCCCTGGTGCCGAGCCCGGTCATGCGAGCCATGGAGACGGGCGCGCTCGTGCGCATCGAGGAGCTGACCCGCATCCCGGCCGACGTCCAGGACGCCCTCATCACGATCCTGTCGGAGAAGACGCTGCCGGTCCCCGAGCTCGACACCCAGGTGCAGGCGCTGCAGGGCTTCAACGTCATCGCCACCGCCAACAACCGCGACAAGGGCGTCAACGACCTGTCATCGGCCCTCAAGCGCCGCTTCAACACGCTCGTGCTGCCGCTGCCCGACTCGCTCGAGCAGGAGGTCGAGATCGTCCGCACCCGCGTCGACTCCCTCGGGCGGTCGCTCGAGCTGCCGGCTGCCCTCGAGTCGCTCGCCGAGATCGAGCGCGTCGTCACGGTGTTCCGCGAGCTGCGCTCGGGCGTGACCGCAGACCAGCGCACGACGGTGAAGTCGCCGTCGGCGACGCTGTCGACGGCCGAGGCGATCTCGGTGATGACCAACGGCCTGTCGCTCGCGGCCCACTTCGGTGACGGCATCGTGCGGGCCGACGACGTCGCGGCCGGGCTCGTCGGCGCGGTCGTCAAGGACCCGGTCCAGGACCGCATCGTCTGGCAGGAGTACCTCGAGACGGTCGTCAAGGACCGCCGCGAGTGGACCGACCTCTACCGGGCCTGCCGCGAGCTGGGCTGACCATGACTGCTGCCCCTGCCGCCCCGGCGCCGCGCGTGGAGGTGCTCGGCGTGCGCCACCACGGCCCCGGGTCGGCGCGGTCCGTCGCGCAGGCGCTTGATGAGCTCCAGCCGGACGTCGTGCTCATCGAGGGTCCGCCCGAGCTCGACGCCCTCATCCCCCTGGCCGCCGACTCCGAGCTCGTGCCACCGGTCGCGGGACTCGTCTACGCCGTCGACGAGCCCCGTCGCGCGGCGTTCTACCCCTTCGCCGTGTTCTCGCCCGAGTGGGTGGCGCTCCAGTGGGCCCTCGCGCACGGGGTCGACGTCCGCTTCGCCGACCTGCCCGCGGCCCACTTCCTCGCCGACGCGCCTGAGGACGCCGGCGGCGAGCGTCGTCCACGTCGGCGTCGCGGCGAGCGCCCCGACCCGATCACCGCGCTCGCCTCGGCGGCCGGCTACGACGACCCCGAGCGCTGGTGGGAGGACGCGATCGAGCACCGGCGCACGTCGTCTCTCGCGCACTTCGCCCAGCTGCGCGAGGCGATGCAGGGCGTCCGCGGAGACCTCGACGTCGATGACGATGATCGGCGAGAAGCCTTCATGCGCAAGGTGATCCGCGCCGAACTCAAGGCCCGGCGCGAGCGGGTCGCGTTCGTGTGCGGCGCCTACCACGCGCCGGCGCTCGACCCTGCGTCGTTCCCACCGGCCAGCCGCGACAACGCCCTGCTCGCCAAGCTGCCCAAGGTCAAGGTCGCCGCGACGTGGGCACCGTGGAGCTCCGGGCGGCTCGCGTACGCCAGTGGCTACGGCGCCGGGGTCCGCTCGCCGGGGTGGTACCAGCACCTCTTCGTCACCCCCGACGACGAGGTCGTGCCGTCGTGGTTCGTGCGCGTGGCCCGAGCCCTGCGCGGCGAGAACCTCGACGCGTCCACGGCGTCGGTGGTCGAGGCGACGCGACTCGCGGGTGCGCTGGCCGCCGTGCGGGGTCGACCCTCGGTCGGGCTGAGCGAGCTCACCGACGCCGCCCGGGCCGTGCTCACCGAGGGCGCCGACCTGCCGCTGCGGCTCATCGACCGCACGCTCGTCATCGGCGAGGAGCTCGGTCACGTGCCCGAGTCGACGCCCATGGTCCCGCTCGCCAGCGACCTCGCGAAGCAGCAGAGGTCCTTGCGCCTCAAGGTCTCCGCGACCTCGGCCGTCGTCCAGCTCGACCTGCGGCGCGAGTCCCAGCTCGCCCGGTCGGTGCTGCTGCACCGGCTCGCGATCCTCGACGTCCACTGGGGCAGCCAGGTCGACGCCGGCCGCTCGACGGGCACCTTCAAGGAGGCGTGGGAGCTCGAGTGGACGCCCGAGCTCGCCGTCGCCGTCATCGAGGCGAGCCTGCACGGCACGACGGTGCGCAGCGCCGCCGAGTCGAAGGTGGCAGAGGAGGCCGAGGCGGCCTCCGACCTCGGAGTCCTCGGGGGACTCATCGAGCAGTGCCTGCTCGCCGACCTGCCCGACGGGTTGCGCGCCGTCGTCGCGGCCCTCGCCGACCGCACGGCCCGGCAGCACGACACCCAGGCCCTCCTCGAGACGGTCGAGCCGCTCGCCCGCACGTGCCGCTACGGCGACGTGCGCGGGATCGACGTCGCCGACGTGACGCACGTGCTCCAGACCGTCGTCGTGCGCGCGTCGGTCGGCCTGCGCGCCGCCTGCGCCGGCCTCGACGACGACAGCGCGGCCCGCATGCGCACCGCCATCGAGGCGGCCCACCGCGGCGTCGCCCTCGTCGACCGCGACGACCTGCGCGACCCCTGGCACCAGGCGCTGCTCACCGTCGGGCGCGACGAGGTGATCCACGGCGCAGTCGCCGGCCGCGTCAACCGGCTGCTGCTCGACGGCGGTCTCCTCGAGCACGCCGACGCGGCTGCCCGGCTGAGCCGCCGGCTCTCGCCCGGCACCCCGGCGCCCGCCGCGGCCGCGTGGCTCGACGGGTTCCTCACCGGCGAGGCGCTGCTGCTCGTCCACGGCGACGACCTGCTGTCGATCATCGACGAGTGGCTGGTCGATGCGTCCGAGGAGGCGTTTGAGGACCTCTTGCCCCTCGTGCGCCGCACCTTCGCGCGCTACCAGCCCGCCGAACGCCGCCTCATCGGAGGCCACTTGCGCGACCTCGCGAGCGGCACGCGTACGTCCTCGGTGGGCTCGACGGACGTCGACCTCGACCGGGCGGCACCCGC
Organism: Terrabacter sp. 05T424; assembly: GCF_056396225.1. Taxonomy (NCBI): domain Bacteria; kingdom Bacillati; phylum Actinomycetota; class Actinomycetes; order Micrococcales; family Intrasporangiaceae; genus Terrabacter; species Terrabacter sp. 05T424. The sequence continues at coordinate 625,763 of NZ_JBFTLB010000002.1, read as the reverse complement.
GATCGCCGCGGTCGCCCGCCTCCTCGGCCTGGAGGCGGCGTCATGAACGACGAGCAGACCACCGACCCCACCGTCGCGCGCGACCGGCTCACCCGCTGGCGGCTCGTCCTCGGCGGCGAGCAGTCCGACGGCATCCGTGAGGCGGCCGCGCTCGACGCCGACGACCTCAAGCGCGACGAGGCGCTGCGCGAGCTCTACGACGGCGAGCGCCGCAGCGGGCTCGGTGCGTCTGCCCCGCGGGTGGCCCGCTGGCTCGGAGACATCCGCGGCTACTTCCCGTCGTCGGTCGTGCAGGTCATGCAGGCCGACGCGATGGACCGGCTCGGCCTGACGCAGCTGCTGCTCGAGCCCGAGCTGATGGAGGCCGTGCAGCCGGACATCAACCTCGTCACGACCCTCGTCGGCCTGGGCCGTGTCATCCCTGAGCGGTCGCGCGCCACGGCCCGGGCGGTCGTGCGCGTCGTCACCGACGAGCTCGAGGAGCGGCTGCGCGCCGAGACGGTTCAGGCAGTCACGGGCGCCCTCAACCGGGCCGCACGCACCCGCCGGCCGCGGCACTCTGACATCGACTGGAACAGGACGGTCGCGGCCAACCTCAAGCACTACCAGCCGGAGCACCGCACCGTCGTGCCCGAGCGGCTCGTCGGCTACGCCCGGCGGGCGCACCGAGTCGAACGGCGCATCATCCTCTGCATCGACCAGTCCGGATCGATGGCCGAGTCGGTCGTCTACTCGAGCGTCTTCGGTGCCGTGCTCGCGTCGCTGCGGTCGGTCGAGACGAAGCTCGTCGTCTTCGACACCGCCGTCGTCGACCTCACCGACGAGCTCGACGACCCCGTTGACGTGCTCTTCGGCGTGCAGCTCGGCGGCGGCACCGACATCAACCAGGCGCTCGCCTACTGCGAGGGGCTCATCGAGCAGCCCGCCGACACGATCCTCGTACTGATCAGCGACCTCTACGAGGGCGGCATCGCCGAGGAGATGGTGCGCCGCGCCTCCTCCATCGTCGCGTCGGGCGCCACGATGGTCGCGCTCCTCGCGCTCAGCGACTCGGGGCGACCGAGCTTCGACGCCAACCACGCCGAGGCCCTGGCGGCGGTCGGCGTGCCGGCCTTCGCGTGCACGCCCGACCGGTTCCCCGACCTCATGGCGACAGCGATCGAGAAGCGCGACATCACCGCCTGGGCCGCCGCCAACGACATCGTGACCACCCACGAGCCCGACCCCGCTCCCTGACGGCATACTCCCGGGCATGCACCTGCACCCCGAGGAGCCCGAAGCCGCACCCTGGCAGTCGACGGACGACACGACCCTCGCTGCGGCGCTGCGAAGGCTGCTGCCGCCCGACCGCGCCGTGCTGCTCGTCGACGGTCGCTCGGGAGGCGGCAAGACGACCTTCGCCGAGCGAGCAGCACGTCTGCTCGACGGCGCCGTCGTGCACGCCGACGACATCGCGTGGCACCACGACATGACGGCCTGGGACGACCTGGCCATCGAGCACGTCATCGAGCCGTGGCGGCGCGGTGAGTCGATCGCCTACCGGCCGCCGGGCTGGGTGGCCAAGGAGCGTGACGGGCAGGTGAGCGTTCCCGACGACGTACGCGTGCTCGTGCTCGAGGGCGTCGGCGCGGGCCGCGCGTCCATCGCCGAGCACGCGGATGCCGTCGTGTGGGTGCAGTCCGACCGCGACCTCGCGCGCGAGCGGGGTCTGCGGCGCGACGTCGAGCTGGGCCGCACGCCGGCCGAGGCCGAGGCGTTCTGGGACGAGTACTCCGCCTCGGAGGAGCCCCTCCTCGCCGCCGACCGGCCGTGGGAGCGAGCAGCCCTCGTCGTCAACGGCACGGCAGGCGAGCACCTGGTCCACATCGTCAGCTGAGCGCTGCGACGGCTTCGATCTCGACGAGCTGGTCGGGGTAGCCGAGCACCGTGACGCCGAGCAGCGTGCTCGGCACCTCGTGCTCGCCGAAGGCGTCGTGGACGACCGTCCAGGCGGCGACGAGATCCTCGCGCGCTGTCGTCGCGACGAGCACCCGCGTGTAGACGACGTCGTCGAGCGTCGCGCCCGCTGCGGCGAGCGCCGTGACCAGGTTGTCGACGCACCGGCGAGCCTGGGCTGGGATGTCCCCCGGCGACACCGTGCCGCCGGCGTCGTCGAGCGGGCACGCGCCCGCCGTGAACACGAGGCGCGCGGGACCATCGGTCGTGGCGGCATACGCGTAGGGGGCGGTGTCGGTGAGGGCGTCCGAGCGGATCAGCCGGACGACGCTCTCGGGTCGGGTCATGAGACCGAAGGTAGCGACGACCCGCTCATTCGGTCGCGAGAGTTTCAGTCGTCGAGGGCGTCGACGTAGGCCGTCAGCTTCTGCTGGTCGCGGCCCAGGGTCTTCACGTCGTAGCCGAGCTGCTTCGTCGCCTGCGCCGCGGTCAGGTCGAACGAGTGACCGGGAGCCTTGACGTGCACGGCGTCGAGGTTGGCGACGGTGCCGAGCAGCAGCGTCGACGCCGAGGTGAAGTCGGTCTGGTCGAACGGTTTGTCGGTGGCCTCGGTGGCCTCGGTGGCCTCGGTGGCCTTGGCGCCCTTGTCGAAGGTGACCGAGAGGCCGTACGGCTTCGTCGCGGTCTGCAGCGAGATCGTGTAGGAGCCGTCGGGCCCGAAGCCGGCGGCCCGCGTCAGCCAGATGACGCGGGAGTTGTCGCCGACGAAGTCGGTGCGCTGCTTCCAGAGCTCGTCGGCGCGGCTCGGCGTCCCCGTGCCGTCGGGCGATGTGCCGGACGCGGTGCAACCGGCGAGGGCGATGCCCCCGAGCAGCACGGCGGCGAGGGTGCGTCTGAGCATGGTCGGTCCCCTTGTTCCCGGGTCGTCCCGACCCGTCCCTGTCGCCGACGATCCGGCCGGCGCAGTCTTGCAGACGTGGGCGACCGAGAGACGGTTCCACGAGGCCTGTCGGCAAACCTCCGCGATGTCTACTCGCGGGTCGCCATCGATGAGTGGAAGGCTGCGGGTGTGGCGTGACGAGCGCCACGCGCCCTACCGGGCGGCGGCACGACGAAGGAGACCCCCTCGATGATCTCGCGGATCGCGATCGTCAACCGCGGTGAGGCCGCCATGCGCCTCATCCACGCCGTGCGTGACCTCAACGCCGGCGCAGGCCCCGGCGGCCACCGCATCGAGACGATCGCCTTGCACACCGAGGGCGAGCGGCGGGCCATGTTCGTCCGCGAGAGCGACCACGCGTACGACCTCGGGCCGGCATCGGCACGCCCCTACCTCGACCACGCCGTGCTCGAGAAGGCGCTGCGCGAGACGAAGGCCGACGCCGCCTGGGTCGGCTGGGGCTTCGTCGCCGAGGATCCCGCCTTCGCCGAGCTGTGCGAGCGCGTCGGCGTCACCTTCATCGGCCCGAGCCCCGAGGCGATGCGCAAGCTGGGCGACAAGATCGGCAGCAAGCTCATCGCCGAGGAGGTCGGTGTGCCCGTCGCGCCGTGGAGCCGCGGCGGTGTCGACACCCTCGACGACGCGAAGGCAGCCGCGGCCCGCATCGGCTACCCCCTCATGCTCAAGGCCACCGCCGGTGGCGGCGGTCGCGGCATCCGTCGGGTCGACTCCGACGACGACCTCACCGACGCGTACGAACGCACCCGTGACGAGGCCGAGCGCGCCTTCGGCTCCGGCGTCGTCTTCCTCGAGAAGCTCGTCACCGGAGCCCGCCACATCGAGGTGCAGGTCATCGCCGACGGCCAGGGCTCCGCGTGGGCCGTGGGCGTGCGCGACTGCTCCGTGCAGCGCCGCAACCAGAAGGTCATCGAGGAGTCCGCCTCACCCGTCCTCAACCCCGAGCAGGAGGACGAGGTGCGCACCAGCGCCGAGCGGCTCGCGATCGCCGTGGGCTACGCCGGGGCGGGCACCGTCGAGTTCCTCTACCACCCCGGCGACCGGTTCTTCGCCTTCCTCGAGGTCAACACCCGCCTCCAGGTCGAGCACCCGATCACCGAGGTCGTCACCGACACCGACCTGGTCAAGCTCCAGATCTTCGTCGCGAACGGGGGTCGCCTCGCCGACCTGCCCGGCGGTCGCCCCACCCAGCGCGGCCATGCCGTCGAGGCCCGCCTCAACGCCGAGGACCCCGACCGCGACTTCGCACCCAGCCCGGGCCACATCAGCCTGCTCCAGTTCCCGGCAGGCCCCGGCATCCGCGTCGACACCGGTGTCGGAGAAGGCGACTCGATCCCCGCCGACTTCGACTCGATGATCGCCAAGATCATCGCCTACGGCCGCGACCGCGACGAGGCGCTCGCCCGCCTGCGCCGAGCCCTGTCCGAGACGACTGTCGTCATCGACGGCGGCTCGACGAACAAGAGCTTCATCCTCGACCTGCTCGACCAGCCCGAGATCATCGACGGCTCGGCCGACACCGGCTGGATCGACCGAGTGCGCGCCGAGGGCCGCCTCGTGTCGCACCGCCACTCGGGCGTCGCGCTCGTCGCCGCCGGCATCGAGGCCTACGAGGACGCAGAGGCCATCGAGCGGGCGCGCCTGCTCGAGTCCGCGCGCGGTGGACGCCCGCAGGTCCAGCACGCCGTCGGCCGCGCCATCGACCTCAAGCTGCGCGGCACGGCCTACAAGGTCATGGTGCTGCGCACCGCCGGCCATCGCTATCGCGTCAGCATCACCAACGGCGCCGAGCCGCACGTCGTCGACGCGACCATCGACCGCATCGACGAGTATGCCGGCCGCATCGTCGTCGAGGGCCGCTCGCACCGCCTCGTCACCGCCACCCACGGCCCCGTGCACCTCGTCGAGGTCGACGGCGTGACGCACCGGGTGAGCCGCGACGAGGGCGGCGTCGTGCGCTCGCCCGCGCCCGCTCTCGTCGTCGCCACCCCGGTCCAGACCGGCGCGGAGGTCGCCGCCGGCGCCCCCGTGCTCGTGCTCGAGTCGATGAAGATGGAGACGGTGCTGCCTGCGCCGTTCGCGGCCAGGGTGCGCGAGCTGCTCGTCTCCGTCGGCAGCCAGGTCGAGACCGGGGCGCCGCTCGTGCGCCTCGAGCCGACGGGCGAGGAGGAGGTCGCCGAGACCGCCGACTCCGACAGCGTCGACCTCGACCTGCCCGACGCGAGCTCCCACACCGCCACCGTCCGTGAGCGGGTCGACCGCGGCATCGAGGACCTCTCCGCGAGCGTGCTCGGTTTCGACATCGACCCGACCGGCAACGCCCGGATGCTCTCCGGCTATCTCACCGCGCGCGACGAGCTGGCTGCCGGCGGTGCCGTGCCGCTCGGCGAGGAGATCGCGGTCCTCGACCTCATCACGGACTTCGCCGAACTGAGCCGCAACCGGCCCGCCGCCGAGGAGCGCCACACCGAGCTGCTCGTGCACAGCCCACGCGAGCACTTCCACTCCTACCTCCAGAGCCTCGACGTCGAGCGGGCCGGGCTGTCGGCGGACTTCCGCGACAAGCTCGCCCGGGTGCTGCGCCACTACGGCGTCGCCGACTTCGAGCGCACGCCCGACCTCGAGGAGGCGGTGTTCCGCGTCTTCCTCGCCCAGCAGCGCTCGGCCCCCGAGGTGCAGCTCGCGACCTCGATCCTCCAGCGCTGGCTCGCCGAGCCCATCCCCGAGGCGCCGCTCGACGTCGCGGCCCGTGACGCGCTCGACCGTCTCGTTGTCGCGACCCAGCTGCGCTTCCCGGTCATCGGCGACCTCGCCCGCAGCGTGCGCTTCCGCTGGTTCGACCAGCCCCTCGTCGACGAGGACCGTGAGAGCGTGCTGGCCGGGGTGCGCGCCAAGCTGGCCGCCCTCGCCGCAGAGCCTGACGCCCCCGACCACGCGGCCCGCGTCGACGAGCTGGCGGCCATCCCCGAGCAGATCGTGCGCTTCCTCGCCGAGCGCCTGCACGAGCAGTCGCCCGACAGCCTGCCCGAGCACGAGCCGATGCTCGAGGTGCTCATCAAGCGGCACTACCGCGAGCACGAGCTGCACGGCCTGCGCACCTTCTCCGAGGCCGACCGGCAGTTCGCCGTCGCCGACTACACGCTCGACGACCGCCCGACGCACCTCACGTCGACCATCGGCTCGGTCGACGAGCTGACCCCCGGCAGCGCCCTCGACACCGCCGTCTCCAACGACGTGTGGTCGCGCGCCACGGGCCTCCAGTCCGTCGTCGACCTGTACCTGCGCTGGCCGCAGGAGCCGCAGTCGCCCGACGAGGCGAGCGACCAGCTCGCAGCGCTGCTCCAGCAGCTCCCGTTCGCCCAGGACGTACGCCGCGTCGCCGTCGCGGTGAGCGCCGGGCAGGACCGCCCGGTCGGCTACTTCACCTTCCGGCCCGTCGACGGCACGCTCGTCGAGGACCGCCTCGTCCGCGGCGTGCACCCGATGGTCGGTCGGCGCCTCAACCTGTGGCGGCTGACCGCCTTCGACGTGACGCGCCTCGAGGCCCCCGAGGACGTCCTGCTCTACGAGTGCGTGGCCAAGGACAACCCCGAGGACACGCGGCTCATCGCCCTGGCCCAGGTGCGCCAGATCGTCGTCGTGCGTGACGACGCCGGCCAGGTCTCCGGCCTGCCGCACGTCGAGCGCGCCATCGCCAACTGCCTCGAGGCGGTCCGGCGCGTGCGGGCCTCTCGCGGCGCCAAGGCCTCGAAGCTCGACATGAACCACGTGTGGGTGCAGATCTGGCCCACCATCGAGGCCGACCTCGGCCAGCTCACCGCCCTGCGCAGCAAGATCGCCCCGGTCACGGCCGGCGCGGGCATCGAGGAGGTCCTCGTCCAGGCGACGGTCGCCGGCACTCCGGAGGCCGCACCGCTCGCGATCGCGGGCCGCTTCTACTACCAGCCGGGTTCGGGCGTGGTCGCCTCCGTCGGCGCCCCGCCCACCGAGCCGCTCAAGCCGCTCGACGACTACGCCTCGAAGGTCGTCCGGGCCCGCCGCCGCGGGCTCGTCTACCCGTACGAGCTCCAGTCGATGATCGCCGGCGACGGCGGCACGGTCGTCGAGCACGACCTCGACGACACCGGCGCCCTCGTCCCGGTCGACCGGCCGCAGGGGCTCAACAAGGCCGGCATCATCGTCGCCGTCGTCACCTCGCCCACCGTGCGCCACCCCCAGGGCGTCACCCGTGTCGTCCTGTCGGGTGACCCGCTGCGGTCGCTCGGCTCGGTCGCCGAGGCCGAGTGCGCCCGCGTCATCGCGGCGATCGACCTCGCCGAGACCATGCGCGTGCCGCTCGAGTGGTACTCCCTCTCGGCCGGCGCCCGCATCTCGATGGACTCCGGCACCGAGAACATGGACTGGGTGGCGCGCGCGCTCAAGCGGATCATCGAGTTCACGCAGGCGGGCGGCGAGATCAACATCGTCGTCGCCGGCATCAACGTCGGCGCCCAGCCCTACTGGAACGCCGAGGCGACGATGCTCATGCACACCAAGGGCATCCTCGTCATGACGCCCGACAGCGCCATGGTGCTCACCGGCAAGCAGTCGCTCGACTTCTCCGGTGGTGTCTCCGCCGAGGACAACTTCGGCATCGGCGGCTACGACCGCGTCATGGGCCCGAACGGCCAGGCGCAGTACTGGGCGAAGGACCTCGCGGGCGCCCGCGACATCCTCATGTCGCACTACGACCACGCGTACGTCGCCCCCGGGGAGTCGGGTCCGCGGCGCGTGCCGACCAGCGACCCGACCCACCGTGACGTGACGCTCTTCCCGCACGACGCACCGGGCTCGGACTTCACGTCTGTCGGCGAGATCTTCAGCACGCTCACCAACCCCGACCGCAAGAAGCCGTTCGACATCCGTACGGTCATGCGCGCGGTGTCCGACCAGGACCACGAGACGCTCGAGCGGTGGGCCGGCATGGCCGACGCCGAGACCGCCGTCGTGCAGGACGCCCACCTCGCGGGTATCCCGGTCACGCTCATCGGCATCGAGAGCAAGTCCGTTGCGCGACGGGGCTTCCCGCCCACCGACGGCCCCGACACCTACACGGCCGGCACACTCTTCCCGAGGTCGTCGAAGAAGGTCGCCCGCGCGATCAACGCGGCGAGCGGCAACCGGCCCGTCGTCGTGTTGGCCAACCTCTCGGGCTTCGACGGGTCACCGGAGTCGATGCGCGCGCTCCAGCTCGAGTACGGCGCCGAGATCGGCCGGGCCATCGTCAACTTCGACGGCCCGATCGTCTTCACCGTCGTCTCGCGCTACCACGGCGGCGCCTTCGTGGTGTTCTCCAAGACGCTGAACCCGCGCATGACCGTGCTCGCGGTCGAGGGCTCGTTCGCGTCGGTGCTCGGTGGTGCACCGGCTGCTGCCGTCGTCTTCTCGCGCGACGTCGACGCCCGCACGGCCTCCGACCCGCGCATCACCGAGCTCGAGGCGCAGGTCGCCGGGGCGTCAGGGGTCGAGCGGGCCCGGCTCGCAACGGAGCTCGCCGACCTGCGCACGTCGGTGCGGGCCGAGAAGCTGGGCCAGGTGGCCTCGGAGTTCGACGGCGTGCACAGCATCCACCGCGCCGTGTCGGTCGGCTCCGTCGACGCCGTCATCGGAGCCCACGAGATGCGCCCACGCATCATCGCCGCCTTGGAGGCCGGTCTCGAGGGCTAGTCTCGGGGCCGGCCCGCGAGCCGGTCGGGCGACCGCCCGCACCACGCACGTCCACAGGGGAGCTCATGACCAGCAAGCAGGAGTTCATCGAGGGTGTCAGCCGGGCCGCCGAGGGCACGCCGTATGCCGTCACGGAGCAGCCGTACGGCTTCGACCTGACCGTCGACGTGACCAGCCAGCGCTGGCTCACGCTGACTTCGGCGCACGGGATCAAGCGCGTCTTCACGCACGAGGTGCACCTCGAGGACGACGGCCGCTACGGCATCACCGACGTCGACAACCAGGTCAGCTACCGCGGTTCGGGCGCGGGCGGCGTGAGCCTCACGGCCATGAAGAAGTTCAGCCGGGGCCGCGTCATGAGCTACTCGCGGCGCATCGAGTTCGGCGTCGACGCCGACACCGGCGCGATGGGCAAGGTCGTCGACTACTCCTTCCGCGCCGGGGAGGGTCGCGACCTCGTCCGCGGGGTCGCCAAGCAGCAGGGCTGGAAGGAGCGCATGAACGGCGAGCAGCGCGGCGCCCTGTGGGTGGCCGGCCTCACCGTCGTGGCGCTCGTCGGCGTCTTCGGCGCGATCGGCATCGCGGCGCTGCTCAGGTAGCCGCGCGGGCCGGGCCGGCAGGCTCCCGGTTCCGAGACGGGCTCTGGTCCCCGGCACGGTTGCGCGGCAGGATGACCGGGTGACGACGCTGCCCCTCCTGTCGGTGTCGGACGGCGTTGCCACGATCCGGCTGGGCCGTCCTGACGCCGGCAACGCCCTCGACCTGCCAGCCGCGCTCGCGCTGCGCGACGCGGTCACCGAGATCGCCCGGACGGCCCACGACGTCCGCGTCGTCGTGCTCCGCGCCGACGGACGCCTCTTCTGCGCCGGCGGTGACGTGCGGGCCATGGCGGCCGCGCCCGACCGGCCGGCCTTCGTCGCGGAGCTCGCGGGGGTGCTCCACGACGCCCTCACGGCCCTGCGCGAACTGCCCGTGCCCGTCGTCGCCGTCGTCCAGGGCACCGCGGCCGGTGCGGGAGTGGGTCTGCTCCTCGCCGCCGACATCGTGGTCGCCGCCGAGCACGCGACGTTCGTGGCGGCATACCCGTCGGTGGGGCTGTCGCCCGACTGCGGGGTGAGCGCGCTGCTCCCGACAGCGGTCGGCGCCCGGCGAGCGGCCCTGTTCCTGCTCACCGGCGCGACCATCGACGCGGCCACGGCCCTCGACTGGGGTCTCGTCACCGAGGTCGCCGACCTCGACGACCTCGACGCACGTGCCGGCGAGGTCGTCGCCGGCCTCGCCGCCCTGCCCCGTGAGGCGGTCGGCGAGGCAGCCCGCCTGCTGCGCCTGGCGCCCGAGCGGACGTATGCCGCCCAGCTCGTCGACGAAGCCGCGACCATCGCGCGGCTGTCGGCCACCCCCGAGGCCGACGCCCTGATCACCGCCTTCGCCACACCGAACGGAGCCACCGAGTGAACGTCACCCTCTCGAACACCCAGTCGAGCACGGTCGACGACATCGTCCGACGCAGCGCCGCGCGTCGCCCGGACCGCACGGCGCTGGTCTTCGACGACCGCACGTGGACGTATGCCGCCCTCGACGACGCCGTGTCGCGCGCGGCCGCGCACCTGCTGGGTCTCGGGCTCGCCGGAGGCGACCGGGTGGCGACCGTGGGCCTCAACTCCGACGCGTACCTGCTCGCCTTCCTCGGCTGCGCCCGCGCGGGACTGGTGCACGTGCCCGTCAACTACGCGCTGACGGGGCGCGAGCTCACCTACCTGCTGAACGACTCGGGCGCCCGCGTGGCCCTGGTGGACGTCGCGCTGCGCGACTCGGTCGAGGCGGTGCGTGAGGGCACCTCGCTCGAGCAGGTGCTGCTGCTGCACGGCGGTGACGACGCGCTACTGCCGCTCTGGAGCGCCGGCGACGTGCCCACCCTCGACGTCGAGCGGGCCGACACCGACCTCGTGCAGCTGCTCTACACCTCCGGCACGACGTCGCAGCCCAAGGGCGCGATGATGACCCACCGGGCGCTCGTGCACGAGTACGTCTCGTGCATCGTCGGGCTCGACCTGCGCGAGGACGACGCGCCGCTCCACTCGATGCCGCTCTACCACTCGGCCCAGATGCACGTCTTCCTCATGCCCTACCTCGCCGTGGGGGCGACGAACCACCTGCTCCCCCGGCCCGACGTGCCGACGATCCTCGAGAAGGTCGCCTCTGAGGGCATCGGGTCGCTCTTCCTCGCGCCGACCGTCTGGGTGCCGCTGTCGAACCACCCGGCGCTCGACAGCGCCGACCTCGGTTCCCTGCGCAAGGCGTACTACGGCGCCTCGATCATGCCGGTGCCGGTGCGTGACCGGCTGCAGCAGCGCCTGCCCGACCTCGGCTTCTGGAACTGCTTCGGACAGTCGGAGATCGGCCCGCTCGCCACGGTTCTGAGGCCCGAGGAGCACGAGGCGCGTCCGGAGGCGTGCGGGCGCACCGTCCTCTTCGTCGAGGCCCGCGTCGTCGACCCCGAAGGGGGCGACGTGGCGCCCGGCGAGCCGGGTGAGCTGCTCTACCGCTCGCCGCAGCTGTGCACCGGCTACTGGGGCAAGCCCGCCGAGACCGAGGAGGCGTTCCGCGACGGGTGGTTCCACTCCGGCGACCTCGTGACCCGGGATGAAGAGGGCCACCTCACCGTCGTCGACCGCATCAAGGACGTCATCAACACCGGCGGCGTGATGGTGGCCTCGCGCGAGGTCGAGGACGCCCTCTACACGCACCCCGCCGTGGCCGAGGTGGCCGTGATCGCGACGCCGCACGAGCGGTGGGTCGAGGCCGTCACCGCGGTCGTCGTGCTGCGCGAGGGGCAGTCCGTCACCGAGTCCGAGCTCGTCGAGCACGCGCGCGGCTCGCTCGCGCCCTTCAAGCTGCCGAAGGCGATCCACTTCGTCGACGGGCTGCCCCGCAACCAGAGCGGCAAGCTGCTCAAGCGGGTGCTCCGCGACGACCTGACCAAGCAGGTCGTCGGGGGTGACCCGGCTACGGGCTGACTGGGGTTGGGCGCTCAGCGCGGCCAGGCAGCATACGCCAGCAGGGCGGTCGAACCGGCCCAGAGGAGAAGGCTGGCCACGTTGGTGCGCGGGCGGTAGGTGACCGCCGCGAGGAACTCACGCAGGAACGCGCTCGGCACGAAATGCCACGCCGCGGGGGCACCGGTGACGTCCGCGTCGATGCCGAGGCTGCGGGTGATGAGGGCCGATCGTCCGACGTGGTAGCCGCTCGTCACGACCCGGAGGTGCCCGTCGTCGTCGATGCCGCGCGAGCGCAGGATCTCGCGCGACAGCAGGAGGTTCTCCTCCGTCGTCGTCGCGCAGTCCTCCGTGGCGACCGCACTGGTGGGCACGCCGTGGGCCACGAGGTAGGCCGCCATGGCGACGCCCTCGGCCATCGGCTCGTCTTCGCCCTGCCCCCCGCTCGGCAGGACCAGCGTCTCGCGGCCGGCCTCCCGCTCGGCGTGCCAGACCTCGATCGCCGCGGTGAGCCGGTTGGCCAGGAGGGTCGGGACGGTGCCGTCGACGAGGCCCGACCCGAGCACGACGACGGCCACGGGTCCGGGGCGCGGCTCGGCGCGCCTCTGGAGCAGGCAGTAGAGGAGATAACTGACGAAGGCGAGGCCGGGGTAGCCCGGCAGCAGCAGGACGACTACGCCGACCACCGGCAGGGAGTGGCCGGTGGCCACGGCAGCGGTCGCGAGCACGGTCGCAGCGACCATCGCCACACCCAGGGCGAGCGCGAGCAGTCCGGCGATGCTGCGACCGTCCCGCAGGGACGCCGAGAGGGCACTACCGGCGAAGAGCAACCCGAGCACCACGGCGGCGAGCCACGGCAGGGCCAAGAGGGCCGCGACCGGAGGGACTGGTGACAGCAGGTCGAGCACGAGCGCGCTTGCGGCCCAGAGGGATCCGGTGAGGAGCACCCCGCTGCGCCAGCGTCGCGGCTCGGCTCTCGACGACCGGACAGCGAGCAGGAGGAGCGCCACGCCGGCGGCAGCGAGCAGGAGGTCGACGGGCGCGGGCATGTCCCGAGCATGCCGTCCGGACGCTCGTGTTGCGAAACCCGGGTCCCCCGATCGGCCGGGTCCGCAAGTCCCCGCAGGCCCGTTTCGTCCCGTAGCGTGACGAGCGGAAGGGCCGGGATCGATCGCCACACCACCCCTCCCTCATGGCTTGGCGGTCGGGTGGGGCCCGGCCCTTTCGTCATGCGCGGACGCACAGAACGGCCGGTCGGGCTCTGTGCCCGACCGGCCGTTCCTCGTGTGCGCGACGACCCGCGTACGCGGTCAGCTGGCCTGTGCGTGGGGTGCGCTGGAGCGCGAGGTGGCCGTGGCAGACCCGCGGGCGGCCGTCGCGGCTGCGCGGGCACCGCGTGCACGGTGGGCACCGAGGTCGACGGGGGCGGCCACGCGGGTGGCGGTCACTGCCGCGAGCCGCTCGGGGTCGGCCTGCGCGACGGCGAGAAGGTGGCCGGCGACGCGGTCGAGGTCACGGTCGCCGGCGAGCCAGGAGCTGCCGGCCAGGTGCCCGCGACGGGCGGAGGAGGCGAGGGACCGAAGGGAGTCGAGGGAGAGGATGCGTGTCGTCATGCCTCTATGATCCAACCTTGCACTATTCAGCACAAGCGATGCTTTCTTCACAACCCTTAAGTTCGACTGTAGTATCGATGCATGCTCGACACGCACCGCATCAGGGTGTTCCGATCCGTCATGGCCAGCGGCTCGATCCAGGCCGCCGCCGACAACCTCGGCTACACCGCGTCGGCGATCAGCCAGCAGATCTCGACCCTCCAGAAGGAGACCGGGCTGACGCTCTTCGAGCGTGAGGGCCGCGGCCTGACCCCGACCGCGGCGGCCCGCTCCCTCGTCGCGAACACCAACGAGCTGATGGGTGAGCTGAGCCGGCTCGACCGGGTCGTCGACGACCTGCGCGAGGGCCGCTCGGGGCTGCTGACGATCGGCTACTTCGCCTCGGCCGGTGCGGAATGGATGCCCACGCTCGCCCGCCGGCTCACGACCGAGATGCCCGACCTCACCCTCGAGCTCGTGCTCACCGAGATCCCGGAGTACGGCGGCGCGACACTCGACCTCGACATCGTCATCGACACCCCCGGGGCGCAGGACCCGGGCGGGTCGAAGCGCGTGCCGCTCGCCGTCGACCCCTACGTCGTGATCCTCCCCGCCGACCACCCGCTCGCGGGCGAGGAGGAGGTGAGCCTCTCGCAGCTGGCCGGCGAGACCTGGATCCGCAACGACCTTCCGCACACGACGTGCTCGCGCATCTTCGCCGCCGCGTGCGAGTCGGCAGGCTTCCAGCCGCGCTTCGCGGTGCAGGCACAGGACCACATCACCGCGATCGCCTTCGTCAAGGCCGGGGTCGGCATCACCGGCGTGCCCCAGCTCGCCGCGCGGATCATTCCGCCCGAGGTGCGGGTGCTGCCCCTGACGGCGCCCACTCCGGTGCGGCACATCGCCGCCGTCGTGCGCGACCCGGCCGGCAACAGCGCCGCCCGCCGCGCCGTCGAGCTGCTCCAGGAGCTCATCGGCTGACAGCGGCTGGCGGCGACCGCGCAACGGGTGCGCCCGTCCGCCAGAGGTGCACGTTTCCGGATGAGGTGGGCCGTGCAGCCACCACTCGCGCCGGAACCCTACACTCCCGCCGGAACTGCGCCCTGCTGCTAGTACTGGGCGCCCGTGCGCCAGGCCATCTCCTGCAGCTCGAACGTGTTGCCGTCGGGATCGGAGAAGTTCGCCCCGCGCACGCCACCGCCGAAGTCGTGGATGTCGCCGACCTCCACACCACGGCCGACGAGCTCCGCACGTGCCGCCTCGAGGTCCTCGACGACGAGGTGCAGGCCCCTGGCGCTGCCGGGCTCACCTGCGTAGACGTCCAGGCCCGTCCCGAACCCGACCGAGCAGCCCGAGCCCTCCGGCGTCAGCTGGACCACACGGATGCCCTCCGTCGGCCGAACGTCGACGTCCTTGGTGAATCCGAGCTTGCCCTCGTAGAACGCGATGGCCCGGTCCACGTCGGACACGGCCAGCGGGATCAGCTCCAGCTTCATCTGCATTCAGGTCACAGTCCCTTCGAGTCTCTGATTTCCAGCGATGATTCCACGTGCGCCGCCGCGGTTGGCCCCGGCACGTGCAGGGACGGCGGACTTAGATCAAGGTTGCTGGGCACGGTTCTCCTTGGTCGGGGCTGAGCGGTCTGGCAAGTCGGCGAGCAGCGAGGCCGCCGCCACCAAGTGTGCCCAGAATCGGACGCACTGGTGACGCGCTGGCTGGCACATTGGGAGCGTCACGGGTTCGGCAACTGCTCCGTCTTCGAAGAGGAGACTCTCTGCCTGGGCGGTGACAATGGAGGTATGCCGCTCCAGCTGCTGGGTCATGACGCCGCCGCCCTGCAGGCTGCGCCCCTGTCGTACTCGAGCAGTCAGACGGGGACCGACGCACTCCCACCGGGCTACCGGCAGTTCACGGCCACGACGCGCTTGACGCGGCGGGACTTCGATGGCGCGGCCCGGGACCTGATGGGCTGGCGGATGCACGAGAAGGCCGGTCTTCGCGTCCACGCTTCAGGCGCCACGGCCCAGCCCGGCACCGTCGTGGTGATGCGGCTCGGTCCGGGTCCGCTCTCGCTACGCATCCCGTGCCGGGTCGTCGAGGTCGTCGACGAGCCGGGCCGCAAGGGGTTCGCCTACGGCACTCTTCCCGGTCACCCGGAGTCGGGCGAGGAGCGGTTCGTGCTCGACCTCGACGCCGACGGAGAGATCCGCTTCACGGTGTCGGGGTTCTCGAAGCCGGCTTCACTCCTGGCAAGGCTGGGCGGGCCCCTCGGTCGAACTGCGCAGGACTGGATGACGCGCCGCTACCTCGCGGCCCTCGACCGGCTCTGAGCAGCCCGCCGTGGACCGGCTGCCCTCAGGACTGGGTGCGCAGGTAGCGCCCGAAGTGGGGCACCGTGAATGCGATGAGGCCGCGCTCGCCCGAGTAGATCAGGCCCTTCTTGATGAGGGCGTCGCGCGCCGGCGACAGCGACTGCGGCTTGCGGCCGAGCACGTCGGCGACGGCGGACGTCGGCACCGCCTCACGCTCCTGGACGCCATCCCGGTCGTATGCCGCGGGGCCGGTTTCAGCAGCACCATCACCGTGCGAGTCAGCATGGCCTTCAGGCGAGTTCACGATGGCCGCATCGGCCATGGCACGGAGGTACTCGCGCTCGGCGGGTGTGGCGCGCTCGAAGCGCGAGCCGAAGAAGCCCACCGCGAGCTCGGACTCGGCCTCGGGCACGGCCACCCGGATGTCCTGGGCGGTCACGGGTGAGGTCGGCGCGACGTCCCACACGACCTTGCCGTAGGCCTGGATGAAGTAGGGGTAGCCGGCCGTGACGGCATACATCTCGTCGAGCGCCTCGGGCGTGAAGTCGCAGCCCTCCTCGGAGGCGGGTCCGACGAGCGCGTGGTCGGCGGCGTCGCGAGGCAGGCGGTCGATGCGTGAGTAACGAAAGAGCCTCTCGGAGTATGACTTCGACGCGGACAGCACGGCCGGCAGGTGTGGGAGTCCGGCGCCGACGACGATGACCGGCAGGCCCGACTGCGAGATCTCGTGGCACGCCGCGCAGAGGGCCGACACGTCCTCGGGGTCGAGGTCCTGCATCTCGTCGATGAAGAAGGCGACGCCCTTGCCGACGTCGGCCGCGAGCCCGCCGATGTCGGTGAAGAGCTCGACGAGATCGATCTCGATGTCGCCCGAGTCGGCCCGCCCCGACACCGTGGGCGCGTCGATGCCGGGCTGCCAGCGGTCGCGCAGCTTGGCGCCGTTCGGCGACTCGCGCAGCGCGAACGCCTTGATGATGCCGAGCACCTGGTCGACGTCGTCGCTTCGCGGGTGACCGAGCTCGCGCACCGCTTGGTGGGCCGCCGCGGCAAGAGGTCGGCGCAGCCGCTGGTCGGGCCGGGCCTCGAACTTGCCGGTGCCCCAGTCGGCCCGCACGGCCGACGACCGCAGCGCATTGAGCAGGACCGTCTTGCCGACGCCGCGCAGGCCGGTCAGCACGATGGATCGCTCCGACCGGCCGCGGGCGATGCGCTCGAGCACGACGTCGAAGGTGCGCAGCTGCTCGTCGCGACCGGCGAGCTCAGGTGGGCGCTGGCCCGCGCCGGGGGCGTAGGGGTTCGTGATCGGGTCCACGCTCGGAGGCTATACGCCTCTCTACCCCTCATCCGAGACATCCGCAGAGAGCGCCATCGGCGCGTCGCGGCCCGAGCTCGCCACGCACCGTCTCGATGGAAACCGAAGTGGCTTGATTCGGATTCCATCGAATTCGGACATGAAAAAGCGCCGTTCCGCACGGTCAGGGGTGGTCATGCGGAACGGCGCGTTGCGACTATAACGCGGTTGCGAGCGAAACGGTCAAGCGATCGAGGAGATTTCAAAAACTTCGTCGGGAGAGGCGATGGCGTCCTGCTCCGCGACCAGGAGCATCTCGTCCGAGCCGCTCGCGTGGGTGCGCTCGAGCACGGCATACATGGTGGCCGCGGTGCGGCGCAGGGCCACCTGGGGGCCGTCGGTCAGGTAGTGCGCGAGGAAGACGGCGGCCGTCACGTCGCCGCCGCCGCGCACCGTCATCGGCAGCATCGGCGTCGTCACGAGCCAGGCGTCGTCGGCCGTCACGCAGGCCATCTGGATCGAGCGCTCGGGGGTGTCCGAGGTGAGGGCGGAGGTGACGAGGACGACCCGTGGCCCTCGCGCGACGAGCTGTCGCGCCGCCGCGACGAGGTCGACGTGGGACGTCACCGCCCGGCCGACGAGGAACTCGAGCTCGAACTGGTTGGGCGTGACGATGTCGGCCTTGGGCACGACGTGGTCGCGCATGTACTCGGGGATGCCCTCGCGCACGAAGAAGCCGCGGCCGACGTCACCCATGACCGGGTCGCAGCAGTAGATGGCGGCCGGGTTGGCCTCCTTGACGCGGGCCACCGCGTCGAGCACGACCTCGCCGACCGCCTCGGCGCCCTGGTAGCCCGACAGGACCGCGTCGATCGCGGGAAAGGCTCCACGCTCCTCGACGCCGTCGATGACGGCCGCGACGTCGGCCGGGGCGATGAGCGGGCCACGCGTGGAGCCGTAGCCCGTGTGGTTGGAGAAGGTGACCGTCAGCACGGGGTAGACCTCGTGGCCGAGCCGCTGGAGCGGGAAGACCGCGGCCGAGTTGCCGGCGTGGCCGTAGGCGACGTGGGACTGGATCGACAGGATCTTCACCCGCTCACCCTAGTGGTTGCAAACACGGCATAGTTCTAGTCATAATCGAACTATGTTGTGGCAGGTGGACCCGACCTCGAGCACCCCGCTGCACGTCCAGGTGGCCGCCTGCGTGCGTCGCGAGATGGCTGGTGGCCGTCTCGAGCGCGGCGACCGGCTGCCCTCGGCGAAGGAGGTCGCCGGCGTGCTGGACGTCAACCTCCACACCGTCCTCCGCGCCTACCAGTCGCTGCGCGACGAGGGCCTCATCGACCTGCGCCGTGGGCGCGGCGCCGTCGTCACCGCCACCGACCCGGCGGGCGACGCACGCCTGCGCTCCCTCGTGGCCGACCTCGTCGCCGAGGCCCGCCTCACCGGCACCACCCCCACCGACCTCACCCGACTCATCGAGAGCGAGTTCCAGCGATGACCACGCCAGCCGCCACCAGCGCCTCCGCCGGCGCCGACCGGCGCCCCACCCACGCCCTCGTCGCGAGCGCCCTCGTCGGCCCGCTTCTCGCGGTGGCCGGACTCCTGCTGACGTATGCCGTGCGCGACCGTCTGCCCGAGCGGGTCGCCGTGCACTGGGGGCCGGACGGCGGGCCGGACCGGTTCGCGTCCCTCACCGAGGCCGCCGTGACCGCGGCCGCCATGACAGCGCTGCTCCCGCTGGTCTTCGTCGTCATCGGCGCGGCCTGGCACCCGAGCGCGCGGGGCCCGCTCGCCGGCTTCGGCGGAGCTGTCGCCGTCTTCCTCGGCGGTCTGCTCTTCGGCAGCCTCACCTCGCAGCGGCCGGGCGAGGTGGCCCAGGCCTTCCCGACCGTCTGGCTGGTCCCGCCCCTCGTGCTCACAACCGCCGTGGGGCTCGCCCTCTGGCGATGGGGCCGCCTGCGACCCCCTCCGCTCGACAGCACTCCGCGGCACCTGCCGGCCGACGCCGTACGCCTCGACGTCCCCGCCACGACCCGCGTGGCCTGGACGGGTCATGCGGCCCTGCCGAACGTCGGAGTGCTGCTCGTCGTGCTGCTCGCGATCACGCCGCTCGTCGTCGTCGCCGTGCTCGGCATGCCGTGGCTGCTGCTCCTCGCGGCAGCGATCGTCGCCCTCCTCGTCATCACCGGCTCGGCCCGGGTGGTCATCGACGCCGAGGGACTGCGGGTCACCAGCCTGTTCCTCACGTGGAGCCGCGTGCCGCTCGACCGGGTGGCCGAGGCCCGCACCGGCAGCGTGTCGCCGCTGCGCGAGTTCGGTGGCTACGGCTGGCGCATTGGGAAGGACGGCAGCCGCGGCTTCGTCACCCGTTCGGGCGAGGCCCTCGTCGTCGAACGGGTCGGCGAGCCACCCGTGCTCGTCACCGTCGACGACGCCGCCGACGCAGCCGCCGTGCTCAACACCCTCGCGTCCCGCAGGTCGTGACCCACCCCCAGCAGTCCGTGTCACGATGAGGGCATGAGCATTCCCACGACCTCCGTGGGCGCGCTGCCCGACGACGCCGTCCTCGTCGACGTCCGCGAGGACGACGAGTGGGCCGCGGGCCACGCCCCCAACGCCATCCACATCCCCCTCGGCGAGCTGCCGGGCCGTCTGGACGAGCTGCCCGAGACCGATGACACGGTCGCCATCGTGTGCCGCATGGGCGGTCGCTCAGCCCGCGCCGTGCAGTGGCTCGTCCACCAGGGCTACGACGTCGCCAACGTCGAGGGCGGCATGCTCGAGTGGCAGCGCGCCGGCAAGCAGCTCTCGGCCGACGGCGAGCCGAACATCATCTGATGGACGAGCGCTTCCGCGACCCGGACGGCGACCCCGAGGGCGCCGGCAGCCCCGACCCGACCCACGACAGCTGGTCGGCCTGGCTTCCGCACCTCGACCCGCCCTCAGGCACGACGGGCACGCCCGACGGGCCTGACGTGCCGACGGGCCCGGCCGTCTCGAACGCGACGGGCGCAAGCCCCCCGACGGCGCCGCTCCCCCAGGCGAGCGGCCCGCCACCCCGCACCGATCCCGTGCCGCCCCCGGTGCCGCCGGCGCCACTGCTCCCGTATGCCGTCACCCCCTCGCCGGGGTGGGCCGGCCCGCCCCAGAGCGGACCGGCTCCGACCACCTACTTCGGCTGGGCCGTCGTCTGCGCGATCTTCTGCTTCATGCCGCTCGGTGTCGTCGCGATCGTCAAGGCCCTCCAGGTGAAGCCGCGGTGGGCCCAGGGTGACTGGATCGGCGCCCAGAAGGCCTCGCGCGCCGCCAAGACGTGGTGCCTCCTCGCCGCAGTCATCTGGCCCGGAGCGTTCCTGCTCTTCAGCTGCCTCGGGGCGGTGGGCGGCGGCCACATGTCGATGCACCTCTGATCCGGCCCGCCTCGATCAGCCGCAGGCAGGGTCCCGCGTCAGGAGACCGGGATCGCGGCCGGCTCCGTGCAGACGAGCTGCTCGCCCTGCGGAGCCATGGACGCCGCCTCCACGACACCGCCGCCCACGGCCGAGGGACGAGTCTGCATGGCGCGGTCGTCGACCTGGATGCACAGCTGCCACTGCTTCAGCGCCGGGTCGACGAGGCTGCGGGGGGCCACGAACGACTCACCGGGCACGTCCAGCTTCGGCGGCGTGGCGGCATACGCCTTGCCGGTGATCGTCGCCCCCGGCGCGATCGTGTGGCCGCCCATCACCGGTGCGGCCGCGAAGCGGACGTTCGGCGCCGTCGCGAAGCCCTGCTTGCTGAGACGCAGCACTCCGGACTGCGCGTAGACCCAGGCGTGCTGCAGGTCGACGGGCTTGGCCAGGGTCGCGCTGCCGAGGTCGTCGGGCACGGCGTCGTAGGCGACCAGTGGCTTCGAGCCCGTGTTGGTCAGCGTGTAGTCGACGACGAGGCCTGGGTTGGCTGCGATGGCCGCCCCGCCCGGCGCCATCGCGGCCTCGAGGCGCACACCACCGGCGGTCACCGTCTGCGTCGCAGCGCCAGGTCCACCCGTCGTGCTGCCGCTCGCGGTCGTGCTGGTCGCCGCACTGCTCGCGGCACCGCCCCCAGCTGCAGGCGTCGACGTGCTGCCGGCCGGGGCCGCCTGCCCGCACGCGCCGGTGACGAGCACGGTGCCGAGTGCGAGCAGCGCGATCCGCGGCGTGTGGCGGCGCGGGTGGGCGGGCGCGTGCGGGAGGTGTCGCGTCGTGAGCTTCATCGGCTTCATGACGATGAAGACAACCACGTCAGCAGAACCGTTGCATTCCGGACGAATTCGTTTCGCCGCGCTACTTGAGCAGCTTCGACATCCGCCGGTCGGCGAGGGGCTTGCCGCCCGTCTGGCAGGTGGCGCAGTACTGCAGCGACGTGTCGGCGAAGGACACCTCGCGCACGATGTCACCGCACTCGGGACACGTCTGGCCGGTGCGGGCGTGGACACGCATGCCGGCGCGCTTGGCGTCCTTGAGCTCCTTCGCCGGCTTGCCGGACGCGGTGGTGACCGCGTGGGTCAGGGTCTCGCGCAGCGCGGCATACAGCCGGTCCACGACCTCGGGTGCGAGCGTGCCCGCGATCGCGAACGGGCTGATCTTGGCGACGTGGAGGATCTCGTCGGAGTAGGCGTTGCCCACACCGGCAATGAACTCCTGGTCGCGCAGCAGTCCCTTGATCTGGGTGCGCCGGCCGTCGAGCATCGAGCGGAACCGGTCGAGCGAGAAGTCGTCGGCAAGCGGGTCGGGGCCGAGGCGCGCGATGCCCGGAACCTCTGCCGGGTCCTTGACGATGTATGCCGCCAGCGACTTCTTCGTGCCGGCCTCGGTCAGGTCGAAGCCGGACCCGTCGGAGAGCCTGACCCGCAAGGCGATCGGCGACTTGCCGGGGCGCAGCACCGTCGCCGGCAGCTGGTCGGACCAGCGCAGCCAGCCAGCCCGCGCGAGGTGGAAGACGAGGTGGGTGCCGTCGGCGTCGATGTCGAGGAACTTGCCGTGCCGGTGCACGCCGTCGACGGGCACGCCCTCGAGCGCCTGGGGTGGCGGGTTGAACGTCTTGAGCACGCTGAACGACGCGAGCTCGACCTTCGTGATGGCGAGCCCGTCAGTGCGCTCGGCGAGGAAGTCGACGAGCGCCTGCACCTCGGGGAGCTCAGGCATGGCGTCAGTCTGCCATCCAGCGGCGTCGGCCAGAGGCGTCCAGCCAGAGGCGTCCAACCAGAGGCGTCAGCGGGAAGGCTGTCGCAGCGGCCGTGACGGCTGCTCGTCGGCGGCCACCGGCGGGCCGACGCGACCGTGCTCGTCGAGGACCCGGAGCAGCTGGTGCCCGTCGGGCGCCGAGAACGTCGACACGCTGACCGGCCCCATCGTGCGCACCGGCGCGTCGAGCTTCATCGGCTTGCTCAGCACCTGCTCGGCCGGCGACAGGTGCCGGATGCAGATGGCATCGACCCGGTCGGGCCGCGCCTCGGCGAACTCGGCGTAGAGCTGGGGGTCGTGCTGCCCGTCGTCGCCGACGAGCAGCCACTGGATGTCGGGGAAGTCGCGCGCGAGCCGGTGCAGGCAGGTGCGCTTGTGGTCCTGGCCGCTGCGGAACCAGCCCGTGTTGGTGGGCCCCCAGTCGGTGAGCAGCAGCGGCCCGAGCGGGAAGCCGTTCTCGACGAGGAAGCGGTTGAGCGTCGCGGCGGTGTTCCAGGCGCCTGTCGACACGTAGACGATCGGGGCTCCGGGGTGTGCGGACAGGATGCGGCGGTACATCGGCGCCATGCCCGACACCGCGTGCCGGGCCTTGCCGCGCCTGACGAACGTGTTGAAGGCGGCGATCATCGGGCGCGGCAGCATCGTGGTGATGACGGTGTCGTCGATGTCGCTGACGAGCCCGAACCGCACGTCGTCGGCGACGATGAAGACGTCGGCGGCGACCGGGTCGGCCCCCTGCACCTCGACGACCGCCTGCTGCCAGCCGGGCGGGAGGCCGTGGTCGCGGGCCACGATGTCGACGTGCCCGCCGCGGTCGGACCGGCCGAACACCTCACGGTCGCCGACCGTGACCTTCACCGGCACGCCGGTCGCGGGCGAGGTGATGAACGCCCGCCAGCCTCGGTCGTAGTGGGCCGGGCTGATCGCACCCGTCGCGTCCTGCCGGCTCTCGGGGCCCTCGACCTCCTCGCGGCCCTTGCGCCCGAGCAGGATCCGTCCGAAGACGCGGACGAACGAGGAGGAGCCGTAGCCGACGTGCGTGATGACGCGGTTGCCCCACCCGCGGCTGCGCAGCACACGCTCGACCTGCTCGTGGACGGTGTCCTCGATGATGGCGGCCGCGTGCGGTCGTGACATGGCCACAACCTACCCGGCGCACGTGGCGCCGCGGCAGCGCGAGGGCAGCGCCACGGCATACGGCGGCGCAACTCGACGTGCCCGACGGGCGCAGCTCGACGTGCCAACAGGTGGACCCCGGCGGGCAGCCCGGCGACGGGACGGGTTTGATGGACGGCGTGCACCTCATCGCGGAAGTCCTCAGCAAGGCGTCCGGCGGCGACTTCCCCGCCGTCGACGGTGGGTGGCAGCGGGTCGCCCCGTGGCGCGACGGGGTGGAGGGCGTGGTCGCCTTCACCGGGCACGCGTACCTCGCCGTCGACGACGACGTGTCCGACGGCACGCTCGGCCCCCTGGGGCCCGACGGTTTCGGCGGCGCCAGCAACCCGCGGCTCGTGTCGCGACTGGCCGGCACCGGCTGGATCGACGCGCTCGACATCGTCCTCGTCGCCCGCGGCCTCGGTGGCGAGCCCGCGCTCGTGCCCCGCAGCGACCTGCGCAACCACCCCCGGGCCGAGCACGCGACGTCGGTGCGCAGCGAGGTCACGACCTTCGGGTACGCCGCTCCCGACGACCGCACGCTCGTGACCCTCTCGACCGGGATCGGTGGCATGCCGGAGGTCGGGGTCGAGACCGACACGTCGAAGGACCGCAGCGGCACCGACGTCGTGCGCGACGCGCTGACCCTCGTCGACGAGGGTGAGGTCGTAGTCGCGGCGTGCGCGCCGGGCAACGCCCGTGCCCTGCGGGCCTTCCTGGGGGCCGGTTTCGAGCCCGTCGCCTCGGTGCAGCTGTGGAGGCCCGAGCGCTAGGGTCGCCACGGCCTCGCCCGGTCGGTCAACCCGGGCGATTGGCGCATGTCGGACGGACGTGCTGGGATCTGCGCGTGGACAACGTCGTCAGCTTCGGCAGTGAGGCACACCGACGGCACGCCCGCGCACGCCTCTGGCCCGTGCTGCCCCTCGCGGCGGCCGGTTGGTGGGTCGTCGGAGCGCTGCCGTGGATCGTCGACGGGTTGGGCGCGCGGTCACCGCGCAACTGGCCGTTCGACGTCGCCACCGGCTCGGCCACCGACGGCTACATCACGCTGCTCCCCTTCACCACGGCCCGGCTCGGCCTGCTGCTGACGGTCACGCTCCTCGGCGGCGCCGCGGCAGCCCTCGCTGTGCTGTGGGTCTCGCCGAGACCCGACTCGCGTCGTGCGTCCACTGCCGTGGCGGCGCTCGCCGGCCTGGGCGCCGTGGCCGCGGCCGCCTACTCGATCCTGCAGTCCGCCGGTGCCACGCGCCAGCTCGGCAGCGACTTCGACCGGGACGAGCGGGTGCTCGTGGGGGTGCTCGCCATTGCCGTCGCCGGCACCCTGGCCGGGGTGGCCCTCGGGCTCGTGCTCGTGCTCGGCCGGCCGGTGCTGCGGGCGCTGGCCGCCGCGCCGCTCGCCGTCGCCCTCGGCTCGTGGGCGAGTGCGCTCGCCGTCGCCCTGCTCGGCTTCGAGCGTGGCCGGCCCCTGCTCACGTGGACCCCCACCCTCGCGGCCGTCGCCGTCGGCCTCACGCTGGCAACGGTCGGCGTGCGGTCGCTGTGGCGGGTGGTCGTCTGGCCGCTCGTGCTCCTGCTCGTGGCAGTGTGCACGGCCGCGCAGACCGCCTTCTCCTACCTCGCGTCCTATCTGCGTCCTCGTTCCGGGCTGCCGAGCGGGCTGCGCGACCACGTCGAGGCCAGTCGCGACGTCTTCCTCCGTGCCATCCAGCCCGAGTTCCAGGCGTGGGGGGCGTATGCCGTCGCCGTGGCCGTCGGCCTGGTCGGCGCGTACGTGCTGTGGCTGCGCACCGGCCCGTCGCGAGGGTCTGGAGCCGACCGGCAGCGTCCGGCCGTGGCCAGTGCTGCCGCTGCCGACGACCGAATCGACGCAACCACGCGATGACAGGGCCTGACGGCGGCGCCACGTACCCTCGTCGCATGCCCAGGGGACCCCGCACCACAGCCCACACATCACCGCGCCGGCCGCGGCGCCGCTCGGCCATCGCCACGGCCCTCTCGGGTGCACTCGTCGCGACGCTGGGTGCCGGCTGCTCGATGTTCGAGTCACCGCCCGAGCCGAACGACGCGGCAATCGCCCTCGCTGCGGCGCTCACCAACGGGGACTTCACGAAGGTGCCCCTCAAGGGGACGACCGCCGCCAAGGCCGGTTCGTTCGTCACGGCCGCCTACAAGGGGCTGGGCACGCTCCGCCCCTCGGTCTCGCTCAGCGAGGTGAGCCACACCGACGGCTCCGACAAGGCGACCGCCACCCTCTTCACCCGGTGGGACGTCTCGAAGACCGGCACCGACTGGAGCTACCAGTCGAAGGTCGCGATGACCCTCGTCGACGGCACGTGGCAGGTGGCATGGAACCCGGCCCTCGTCGCGCCGCAGCTCGCGTCGGACGAGACCCTCACGATCGCCCGCAAGTGGCCGCGGCGGGCCGACATCGTCGACGCGTCGGGCGGCAAGATCATGACCGAGCGCGAGGTCGCCGTCGTCGGCATCGACAAGACGAAGGTGGCCGGCGCCGAGGCCGCCGCGTCGGCCCGCCGGCTGGCCGCACTCCTCGGCGTCGACCCGACGAAGTATGCGGCGAAGGTCGGGGCCGCGGGCGCCAAGGCGTTCGTCGAGGCGCTGACGCTGCGCGAGACCGACCCGATCATCGCGAAGAACGGCACCGCGATCGCCAAGGTCAAGGGCGCCATCACGGTGCCCGCGATGAAGGTGCTCGGGCCGAGCCGCACCTTCGCCGCACCGATCCTCGGCTCGGTCGGTGAGGCGACGGCCGAGCAGGTCAAGGACTCCAAGGGGACGCTCGAGGCGGGTGACAGCGTGGGCACCAACGGCCTGCAGTTCCGCTACGACGCGCAGCTGCGGGGCACGCCCGGACTCGCCGTGCAGGCAGTCAAGCGCGGTGCCGATGGCAGCGTCCTCGACAAGCGCGAGCTGTTCGCCGAGCAGTCGACCGAGGGCGAGCCGCTCACGATCACGCTCGACCCGAAGGCGCAGTCAGCCGCCGAGGCCGCCCTGGCCAAGCAGACCACGCACCCCACGGCACTCGTGGCCGTTCGGGTCTCCACCGGAGAGATCCTCGCCGCTGCTGTCGGACCGGCCGCAGGCGGCACGACCCTCGCACTGGCCGGCAAGGTGGCTCCCGGCTCGACGTTCAAGATCGCCAGCTCGCTCGCCAACATCCGCAAGGGCGCCACCGCCGACACCAAGCTGCCCTGCACCGACAGCCTGACGGTCAACGGGCGCCGTTTCAGCAACTACACGACCTACCCGAAGGACAACCTGGGCGACATCCCGATGCAGACCGCCCTGGCTTTCTCGTGCAACACGGCCTTCATCAGCCAGTACGAGAAGGTCAGCCAGGACGATCTGACCAAGGCCGCCCAGTCGCTCGGGATGGGCGAGAAGCTCCACCTGCCGTTCACCGGCTTCCTCGGCTCGGTGCCGCCCACCGACGACGTCGTCGAGCACGCCGCGTCGTTCATCGGACAGGGGCGCGTCGAGGCGAGCCCGCTCACCATGGCCGTGGTCGTCGCCTCGGTGATGAAGGGCCAGACCGTGCGGCCGCAACTCGTCGCGGGGGCCCCGGCGCTCGCCCAGCCGGCCACGCCGCTCGCCTCCACCGAGGCGGACGTCCTGCGCCAGGAGATGCGAGCCGTCGTCAACGAGGGCTCGGGCAAGGTGCTCAAGCCGCTCGGCGTGGAGTACGCCAAGACCGGCACGGCCGAGTTCGGCACCAAGAACCCACCCGACACCCACACTTGGATGGTCGCCGGCCGCGGTGACATCGCCATCGCCGCCTACAACGAGGTGGGCGACAACGGCGTGACCGGGTCGGCCCCCTTCATCGTCAGCTTCCTTTGGGGCTCAGCAAAGTGCCCACTCGACGGGTTGGGGCTCAGCAAAGTGCCCACTCGACGGGTTGGGGCTCAGCAAAGTGCCCACCCGACTGGTCGTTGTCGTCGAGTGGGCACTTTGCCGTTGGGCGGGGGCGGTGCTACTTGGCGGTGACGACGTCGACGTCGGCAGCGCGCACGTACGCGAACCGGTGGCCGAGCGAGACCTGGTAGTAGCGGTCCTGGCCGACGACGTCGACGTGGTCGTTCGGGGTGTCGAGCGAGTACGTCGTCGCGCGGTAGTAGTTCGTCGGGATCGTGAGGTCACCGACGGCGTACCGCTGCCCGGCCGTGAACTGGTACTGCAGCGGGGCGAGCGCCTGCACCGGGATGCCGGCGGGGTAGGCCGACGCCTCGGGGTAGGCCCGACCGTAGACGGGGACCTCCGCGAGGCCCGCCTTCGGCACGACGTACTGGCCTCGCACTGCGATGGCCGTCGGATCGCTCGCCGGGTTGAGGAACCAGCCCTTGACGCCGTTGAACCAGATCGCGGTCCAGTCGCCCTGCCGCTCGGCGACGGCGAACGTCAACCCGGTCTGGGCGCGGGCGCCGATGTCGGAGACCGACGTCGTCGACGCCGCACCGTTGGGCTTGCGGCCGATGTCGTTGACCAGCGGCGCGGTCTCGGACGGAGTCGTGTGCAGGTAGACGAAGTTCGTGCCCTGCGGCGCGCACGTCTGGCCGGCCGTCGTGCACGACGTCACGGCCTGCACGTTGTGGTCGAAGCCGGGCAGGATGCGCACGAGGTCGGCGGCGTGCTTCTTCCCGCCCTTGTCGAGCGGCGCACCGAGCAGCTGGAAGTAGTGCTCCCAGTTCCAGTAGGGGCCCGGGTCCCAGTGCATTCCTGCGACGTTGGCCGGGGCCACGCCGGGGATCTGGTCGTGACCGAAGATGTGCTGCATGTCGAGCGGGATGTCGTACTTCGACGCGAGGTAGCGCACGAGGCGCGCCGACGAGCGGTACATCGGCTCGCTGAACCACTGGGCGCCGGTGGCGGCGAAACCCTCGTGCTCGAGGCCGATCGAGTGGCTGTTGACGTACCAGTTGCCCGCGTGCCAGCCGACGTCCTGGGGCTCGAGGTGCTGGGCGATGCGACCGTCGCTCGAACGCAGCGAGTAGTTCCAGGCGAGGTAGGTCGGGTCGCTCACGAGCTTGAGCGTGGTGTCCCAGGACGCCTCGGTGTTGTGGATGACGATGTTGGTGATCTTCGGCGAGGCCGGCCGTGACGCGAGGTCGTGGTTGCCGTAGTCGCCGCCCCCGAGGTCCTTATACGGCGCCGGCACCCAGTCGCACGCGAGCCCGGGCGGGCAGTCGGTCTGCGAGCTGTTCGCCTTCTTCGTCAGGCCGAGCCGGTTGATCTGGCCCTTCTCGGGGGTCGCGGTCGACGGCGCGAGAGACACGTCCTTGCCGTCGACCGTGCGGCGCGAGGCACCGGAGGCGATGACGGAGTAGGTGTCGTCGGCGAACGCCGCGGCGACGTCCTCCTGCGCCGACCCGGACGCGTCGGCCACGGCGGCGTACCAGTCACCCGCGCTGCTGCCGGCGCCCGTGGGCAGGCCGAGGCGCTGCTGGGCGGCGGCGAGCAACGCGGCGCCACCGCGGATGTTGGCGAGCTCGTCGGTGCGCAGGGCGTCCTCGTCGAGCCCGGTCAGGCCGGCCGCGCGGCCGAGCGTGTCGGCGACGGGCGCCGGTGCGGCAGCCGGCGCGTCGCCGAGGCCCTTGCCCTCGGCCGCCGAGCCGAGGTCGGCGTCGACGAGGTGCATGGGGCCGTAGCCGCCGGACGAGCTGTGCCCGGGGTTGAAGTCCCAGCGCGTCTGGGCGTACGACACGGCCTCGAGCACCGGGCGTGGCACGCCGTACTCGGAGGATGCGACCGCGAACGCGCGCTCGCGGCTGCCGGCGTCGGTGCCGACCGTCGCTGTCGGGTCGGCCGCCTGTGCGGCCGGGCTGGCCATCGCCATGCCGGCCGCCACGGCGGCGACCGCGCCGAGCGAGGCGAGCGACCGACGCACGTGTCGTGCTGCGGGTGATCGGTGTGGAGTGGAGTTGGGTATCACTCGTGGGTCCCTTTCGTATGCCTGGTGACCGCAGGCGCCCGACTCGTCGACATGGGTCCATCGACGCGCTGGCGCACCTGCGGGTGAGGTGTCGACGGCCCCGAGCCCGACACACCTCTGGCACCGAGCATTCCCGTGCATCCCGAGGCCCGCCACTTGAAACATTCACCCAAGCGTTGCCAGAAATCGACCGTGTCCCCGGTGCGCAGACGAGGCAAACGGCGCACCATGGTCCCCATGGGGCGTACCGGCCTGTACGTGGGGATGGCCATTGCCGCACTCCTGACCGGGGGGTGCGGTGTCGCCGTGTCCGACGCCGACGCCTCGCCCGGCGCAGCGGCGCACACCTCGGCGGCGTCCCAGCCATCGCCCAAGCAGCGCTTCGGCGCGGGCGGCCCAGGCTCGGTCACGTCGTCCGACAGCCCCGCGTTCCCCCTCGTGCTGCGCCGCACCGGCGGCATCGCCGGCTTCGACGACCGCATCGAGCTCGACGCCAACGGGCGCCTGCGCGTAGAGACCCGCTCCGTGCACGGCCGGGTCTGCACCCTGGCCGGGCCGGTGCAGCGCCAGCTCGTGACCCTGCTCGCCACGCTGCGCCTGGGCGTGCCGCTCCCCGAGACGCCGAGCGACCAGTTCACCCAGGTCGACCCCGGCACGGCACCCGAGAGCGACCCCATCTCCATCTCGGTCACCGACGACCGCGCCCGCGACATCGACCTCAGCGACCCGTCGCTCGGCGAGATCGCCGGCCTGGTCGCCGGCCTCGTGTCCGACGTGACGCTGTCGGCCCCGGCCACGACGCGCTGCACCACCCCGACGGCGCCCGTCGTGGCGCCTGGGCCCTGACGCCAGCGCCACACCCGGCCCCCCGCCACCCCGGGGGCGTACTCCTGACGCCACCCCACGGCATACGCAACCGTCCATGCGCGCCACCTCACGGCATACGCAAGAGGTCGGTGTGCCACCGGGCGGACCCGGCGGCACACCGACCTCAGAGGTGTGTCAGGCGACCTTCACTCAGAAGTTCGTCGACACGTCGTCGATGACGAAGCTCGTCTGCAGCGAGGAGTCCTCGGTGTCGGCGAACTTCAGCGTGACGTTCGTGCCCTTGTAGGCCGTCAGGTCGATCGTCTTGGCGACGTAGGACGCCTTCGGGGTCGACAGGTTGGAGAAGCTGGCCTTGGTCACGCCGTTGATCGCGACCGTGGCCGTGTCGTAGGCCGAGGTGGTCGTCGTCTCGGCCGTGTCGATGCGGATGTAGTACGTCAGCGTCGGGCTGGTGGCCGTGGCCGGGACCGCGAAGGTCTGCGACTCGTTCTCGGAACCAGCGGTCCCGTTGCCGCCGAGCCACATCTTGTACGAACCGGTGCGGGCCGGGCGACCCGTGTTGTTCGTGATCGGGCCCGCCGTGCCGGTCCAGCCGGTCTGGCCGGACTCGAAGCCACCGTTGGTCAGGGCAGCGCCGCCGCCCCCACCGGTGCCGCAGGTCTCGGTGCTGGCCGGGGCCGAGATGGCGCCCATCGCCTTGTCGACCGCCGTGCACTCGGCCGAGCCGGCGCCGTAGAGGTCCTTGGCCGCCTTGATGACGCCCGTGCGGGCCGCGGCGTAGTTGCTCGACGAGGTGAGGTAGGTCGACAGGGTGCGGTACCAGATCTTCTCGACCTTGAGGTGGCCGATGCTGGTCACCGTCGAGGAGTCACACGTCGGGCTGTTGTAGCTGACGCCGTTGATCGTCTTGGCGCCCGAGCCCTCGGAGGCCAGGTAGTACCAGTGGTTCAGCGGGCCCGAGGAGTAGTGCGGGTCGAGGCCGCCGAGCGAGCTGCTCCAGCAGTCCTTGGAGCCGCCGTCCTTGCTCGGCTTGTCCATGTAGCGCAGCGGCGTGCCGTTGCCGTTGATGTTGATCTCTTCGCCGATGAGGTAGTCGGGCACGTCGTTCGGGTTGTTGGCGTACCACTCGACGCCGGTGCCGAAGATGTCGGACGTCGCCTCGTTGAGGCCACCCGCGTCGCCGGTGTAGGCGAGGCCGGCGGTGTTCTCGGTGACGCCGTGGCTCATCTCGTGGCCGGCGACGTCGAGCTCGACGAGCGGGGCCGCGTTGCCCGAGCCGTCGCCGTACGTCATCTGCGTGCCGTCCCAGAAGGCGTTGACGTAGTTCTGGCCGTAGTGCACGCGGCTGCGGGCGCCGGTGCCGTTGTTCCAGATGCCGGCGCGGCCGAGCTGGGTGTTGTAGTAGTCGTACGTCTTGCCGGCGCCGTAGTGCGCGTCGACGGCAGCTGACTGGCGGTTGCTCTGCAGGCCGTTGCCCCAGACGTCGTCGGCGTCGGTGAACGTCGTGCCGTTGCCGGTCGTGGCCTGGTTGAGGTCGGTGGCGTAGTTCCCGTGGGTGTCCTTCATCGTGTACGTCGTGCCGGCGGTGGTGCCGAGCGTGACGGAGCCGACGAAGATGCCGTTGCCCGTGCCGTTCTTGACGTCGTCCCAGCTCGTGAGGGTGGCGCCGCTCGTGGCGTCGACGATCGTGTGCAGGCGGGTCGGCGTCTGGTCGGCCTTGATGCCCTCCGTGATGACCTCGTAGGCCAGCTTCGGGCCGGCCGCCGACTGGAAGACGACGAGCTCGCCCGGGGAGGCGGTCTCCTTGTTCGCCTTCGACGCCGCGAGACCGGCCTCGTGGGCCTGGCTCTTGGAGACCTTCGGCGTCATCGTCGCGGGGGTGACGTTCTTGCGGACGTTCCACGTGACGCTCTTGACGGCACCCGAGGAGTCCTTGTGGCTGACGAAGTCGCCACCGATCACGCGCAGCCCGTCGAGCGTGCGCTCGTAGCGGACGTGGGTGACGCCGTCGGCGTCCGCGATGACGGACTTGACGGTGAGCTTCTCGCCGGAGGCGAGGCCGAGGGCGCTCGCGGACGATGCTGCTCGGGACTGCTCGGTCGCCTTGAGGCTCTGCGACTCGGGGGCGGGCGCGTTGTCGCGTCCTGCCCCGGCCGCTGCGCCCGCCGGGATCGCCGGCGAGATGGCGAGAGCGAGGGCGAGCAGCCCTCCGGTCGCCAGCCCGGACTTCAGTCGATTCACTGGTTACTCCTTGTCAGGATGCGGCTCGTGGGCCGCCTGGAGGGAGTTCCGCCCATCTCACGGACCGAGATTCCGGCGAGAACGAGCGCGACGTTCGCAGCAGCCGAGAATCGCGGTCAAGGGGCTTACCAAGTCTTTGCCAAATGTGCGCCAACTCTGGGAAAACGCTTGGGGGCAATGGGATTCGCCGCTGGGCGCCACTTGGGCGACCTCCCAGAGTCGGGCCGGCGGCGCCCCTGTCGAGACTAGGAAGGGTCGCGGGGGAGGGCGTCGGGTGGGCCGTCAAGGAGGCGCTGAGCACGCGCCCGCGCCTGTTCCAGGTCGACCGGGGTGTCGACGTCCGTGGCCACTCCGTCGGGGTCGTCGACGTGCACCGTGCGTATGCCGTCGCACAGCTCGCGCATGCTGCGGCCGTACGCGTCCCCGACGTCTCCGAGCTCGGCGAGCCGGATCGTCAGCACGTCGGTGCGCCAGGCCGCGCAGAGCCAGTTCGTGCGGCCGTCGGCGTCGACCGTGACGGCCAGGTCGGCTGACGCGAGCGCCGCGAGGAGGCGCTCGACGTGCTCGGACGTCACGAAGGGCAGGTCGGCGGCGAGGACGACGACGGCGTCAGGTCCGGTGCTGCCGGCGCGTACGGCCTCGACGGCATACGCGATCCCCGAGACCGGCCCGCCGCCCGGGACGCGTTCCATCACGACGGGCACCCCGTCCGGGACGCCCTGGCCGGGGCCGACGACGAGCGAGGGGTGCGGGCCGGCGGCCGCGAGCACCCGTTCCACGAGCGGGCGCCCGGCGACGTCGAGCGCCGGCTTGTGCGAGCCCATCCGCCGCGAGGCCCCGCCGGTCAGCACGACGACGACAGGGTCCTTCGGCGCTGGGGTCCTCGGCACCCTCGGAGTCTGGCACGGACCTAGGCTGGGCCCATGGGACGGGTCACTGTGCGGCGCAAGGTCACGACGATCGATCTCGCCACGCCGTCGACGAGCACGAGGCCCGACACGCTGACCGTCGAGGAGCCGCTCGAGCTGCGCGTCAACGGCACGCCGCTGACGGTCACGATGCGCACACCCGGCCACGACATCGAGCTCGTGCACGGCTTCCTGCTCGCGGAGGGTCTGATCCGCTCGGTCGACGACATCGCGCTCGCCCGCTACTGCGAGGGTGCGGTCGTCTCGGGCGAGAGCGGCTTCGACGAGAACACCTACAACGTCATCGACGTGACGCTCGCTGCCGGCGTGCCCGCGCCCTCCGCCTCGGCCACGCGGGCCTTCTTCACCAACTCCTCGTGCGGGGTGTGCGGCAAGGCGAGCATCGAGCAGCTGCGCGCCCAGTCGGCGTTCGACGTGCGGACGGACCCCGTCGAGGTCGCCGCCAAGGTGGTCGCCGGGCTGCCCGACGCGTTGCGGGGCGAACAGCGCTCGTTCGCCAAGACCGGCGGCCTGCACGCGGCGGGGCTCTTCACGGCGGACGGCGCGCTGCTCGTGGTCCGTGAGGACGTCGGGCGGCACAACGCCGTCGACAAGGTGGTCGGCTGGGCGCTGCAGAACGGCCGCGTGCCCGGCACCGGCTGCGTGCTCGTCGTCTCGGGGCGCGCCTCCTTCGAGCTCGTGCAGAAGTCGATCATGGCCGGCATACCCGTCCTTGCTGCCGTCTCGGCGCCGTCGTCGCTGGCCGTCGAGTGCGCCGACGACGCCGGCATGACGCTCCTCGGCTTCGTGCGCGACGCCCGCCTCAACGTGTATGCCGGTGGGCACCGGATCACGACCACCTGACCACCCGAGCGACTGGAGAACCGAGCGTGCCGATCTTCGCGGTCCACTACACGTATCCCGACGACGCCAGCGAGATGCTGACGATCCGTCCCGAGCACCGCGAGTGGCTGAGCGGCCTGTCGGGGCTGCTGGTGGCGGGCATGTACCAGCCGGGCACCGACGAGGTGAGCGAGGGCGAGCCGACCGACCAGGAGCCGGACAACGCCGCACTGATCGTCTGTTCCGCGGACTCCCTCGACGAGCTGACCGCGACGTTCGATCAGGACCCGTACTGGCTGGGCGGCTACGTGCTGCGCCGGGTCGTCCGCACCTGGGACCCGCCGCTCGGCCCGTGGGTGGCCGACCCGACCAACTCCCCGGGCTGAGGCGACGAGGCGAGTCCCTGCATCCCACCGGGCCGCTCAGAGCTGCTGGGCCAGGCCGACGACATGGCCGAGCGGGTCGGCGATCAGTGCGAACGAGACACCCGGGACCGTGACCGGCTCCTGCACGACGCGGCCGCCCAGCCGGGTGGTGTTCGTGATGGCCTCGGCCATGTCGGCGACACCGACGAAGAAGGTGACGAGGTCGCTGTCGCCCTGCAGCGGGCTGATCGCCGTGTAGAGGGCGCCCGGGACACCGGTCTCGACGAAGGTGTAGCCGGGGAAGGCCCCCTCCGCGGGATAGGTCCAGCCGAACAGGTCGCCGAAGAAGGCGCGGGTGGCGTCGGGGTCGCTGGAGCGGATCTCGGCGTGCACGATCGGGTTGTTCATGAGGACCTCCGTTGGTTCGCGACCACCGGACAGACAGCCGCCACAACCATGACGAACGAGCCGCCCGCGAATCGACACGTCGGCGCGAGGCTCTCAGCCTCCCCAGCCCAGTCGAGTGCCCGCTTCCCGACGTCGGGAAGTGGGCACTCGACGTGGGGTTGGGGCGTGCGTGCTCGCCCGGTGAACCTCCCGAGCCAGACCGGCTCAGCCCGCTCGAACGCGCCCTCGAGCTCGCCCTCGCCGCCTGATCGCCCGGGTAGGTTGACGTGCGGGATCGAGTCGCGGGAGGCAGCATGGTCATCGGTGCGAGCGAGTTCTACGCGGTGGCGTCCGCCGACGAGTGGCGGCTGACGTTCGAGGGGGCGCTGGCGCACTACCTGTGCTCCGACGCCCGGAGCCGAGTCGAGTTCGCGAGGCGAGTGGTGGAGCTGGCGCCGGAGGGCTACGGCCCGGACCTCGAGCTCAGGGCTGCCGGCATCACCGTGCGGCTCGCGTCCACGTGGGACGCCGGTGGGCTGGTCGACGCCGCCGCGGGTCTGGCCGCCTCGGTCTCTGCGGTCGCCGCAGACCTGGGCCTGACCGCGGACGTCTCGCACCTGCAGTCGGTCCAGATCGCGATCGACGGCGGCCGGGACTCGGTCCCGTTCTGGCAGGCCGTGACGGGCTACGAGCAGGTCGCCGACGCTGACATCATCGACCCGCTCCGCCGCGGCCCGGGCGTGTGGAACCAGGCGGTGAACGACGGCCGCGACGCGCCCGCGCGCATCCACGTCGACCTCAGCACGTCCGCCGCCGAGGTGGCCCGGCGCATCGAGGCAGCCGTGCAGGCCGGCGGTCGCGTCGTGGACGACTCCCACGCCCCACACTGGTTCACCCTCGCCGACCCCTCCGGCAACCTGGTCGACCTCGCGGCCTGGCCGGACCTGCCGTAGCCGGCGAACCGGTCTGAGGTTTGCGATGGTGGCGGGGAGCCACCTGGCAGGCGCACCATGACTGGGTGGAGACCTGGGACGCCCTGAGGGCGCGGCGCAACGTCCGGCAGTTCACCGACCAGCCGGTGCCCGGCGACGATCTCGACCGGATCCTGGAGGCCGGGCGACGAGCACCGTCGGCGGGCAACTGGCAGCCGTGGGACTTCGTGCTCGTCACCGACCGGGCTCAGCTCGTCGAGCTGGCGAAGGTCTGGCAGGGTGCGAGGCACGTGGCCGGCGCGGCCGCCGCGATCGCGATCGTCGCGCCCCAGCCGGAAGACGACCGTCAGTCGGCGCTCCTGCAGTACGACCTGGGGCAGGCGACCTACGCGATGACGGTCGCCGCCGCCGACCTCGCCGTGGGCACCGGGCACGCAGCGGCCGCCGACCAGGATCAGGCCAAGGCGGTGCTGGGCTTCCCGGACGGCAAGTTCCTGGCGTACGTCCTCTCCGTCGGCTACCCGGCCGACAAGCCACTGGCAGTCATCCAG
Source organism: Terrabacter sp. 05T424 (assembly GCF_056396225.1). Classification (NCBI taxonomy): domain Bacteria; kingdom Bacillati; phylum Actinomycetota; class Actinomycetes; order Micrococcales; family Intrasporangiaceae; genus Terrabacter; species Terrabacter sp. 05T424. The sequence continues at coordinate 589,609 of NZ_JBFTLB010000002.1, read as the reverse complement.
CGGCTCAACCGACGTCCCTTCGACGAGGTCGTCCACCGCGGCACGTGGTGACCGCCCGAACCCGGTCCTCGGAGTCGAGTGCCCGACCCCGGTCCTCAGAGTCGAGTGCCCGACCCCGGTCCTCAGAGTCGAGTGCTCAGTTCCCGACGTAGGAAACTGGGCACTCGACTGGACCTTGGGTCACGCCCAGTGGTCGGCCGCCATCCCCACGCCCCTCTTGGTCGAGTGCCCACTTCCCCACCTGGTCGAGTGCCCACTTTCCCCACGTAGGGAACTGCGCACTCGACTGAATGGCGTGGCGGGGCGCGGCTGGGTCAGAGGCGGGTGACCTGGCCGGCTTCGACGTGCCAGCGCTCGTCGAGCCGGACGTTCTCGAGCAGCCGCCGGTCGTGCGAGACGAGCAACAGGGCGCCGTCGTAGGACTCCAGCGCCTCCTCGAGCTGCTCGATGGCCGGCAGGTCGAGGTGGTTGGTCGGCTCGTCGAGCACGAGCAGGTTGACGCCGCGGGCCTGCAGCAGCGCCATCGCGGCCCGCGTGCGCTCGCCCGGTGACAGCCGCCCCACCGCGCTCCCGACCTGGTCGGCCTTGAGCCCGAACTTCGCGAGCAGCGTGCGACGGTCGGCGGGCGCGAGGTCGGGCACCGCCTCGCCGAACGCGTCACCGAGGGGCAGGTCGTCACGCAGACCGGTGCGGGCCTGGTCGATCTCGCCGATGGCGACCGACGCGCCCAAGGACGCGCTGCCGGAGGCCGGCTCGATGCGTCCGAGGAGCAGTGACAGGAGCGTGGTCTTGCCGGCGCCGTTGGGACCCGTGATGCCGATGCGGCGTCGCCCTTCCACCTGCAGCGACGCCGGGCCGAAGGTCCAGTCGCCGCGGTACACGGTCGCCGCGTTGAGCGTCGACACGACCGTGCTCGACCGTGGTGCGGCTGCGATGTTGAACTGGAGCACCCACTCCTTGCGTGGCTCGGCAACCTCGTCGAGCCGGGCGATCCGCGACTCCATCTGGCGCACCTTGCGGGCCTGCTTCTCTGACGACTCGATGCTCGCCGCGCGGCGGTTCTTGTCGTTGTCGGGGGCCTTCTTCATCGCGTTGCGCACGCCCTTGGACGACCACTCCCGCTGCGTGCGGGCGCGCGCCTCGAGGTCGGACTTCGTGCCGGCATACGCCTCGTAGGCCTCCCGCGCGTGACGTCGGGCGACCTCCCGCTCCTCGAGGTAGGACTCGTAGCCGCCGTCGTGCACCGCGACCGCGTTCTGGGCGAGGTCGAGCTCGACGATGCGGGTCACGCAGCGGGCGAGGAACTCACGGTCGTGCGAGACGAGCACGACGCCGCCGCGCTGGCCGTGGACGAAGGCCTCGAGCCGCTCGAGGCCGGCAAGGTCGAGGTCGTTGGTCGGCTCGTCGAGCAGCACGAGGTCGAAGCGGCTCAGCAGTAGGGCCGCGAGCGCCGCGCGGGCAGCCTGGCCGCCCGAGAGCGAGGTCATGAGGGCGTCCGGACCGACGTCGAGACCCAGCTCGGCGAGCATTGGCGGGATGCGCTCGTCGAGGTCGGGCGCCCCGCTCGCCAGCCAGTGGTCGAGGGCGACGGCGTACGCGTCGTCGGCCTTCGGGTCGTCGCCGCCGAGGCCGTGTGCGGCGGCCTCCATCGCGTCGGTCGCGGCGGTCGCCCCGGTGCGTCGGGCGATGTGCGTCGCCACCGTCTCGCCGTGGATGCGCTCGTGCTCCTGGGGCAGCCAGCCGACGAAGGCGTCGGACGGCGCGGTCGTCACCGAGCCGGCCAGGGGCTGGTCCTCCCCGGCGAGCAGGCGCAGCAGGGTCGACTTGCCCGCGCCGTTGGCACCCACGACCCCGACGACGTCACCCGGTGCGACCGTGAGGTCGAGGTGCTCGAAGAGAGTCCGGTGGGCGTGGCCCCCGGCGAGGTCCTTGGCCACGAGGGTCGCGCTCACGCCCGACAGCCTAGAGGCGATCCGACGGTGCTCCGGTCAGAGGTGGTGGACGACGACGTCGTCGCCGGCGATGAGCTGGTCGACGGCCTCGGGCACCTCGATGAGGCAGTTCGCGGCGGCGAGGGCCGTCAGGTGCCGCGCGTCGGGGGCGCGCACGGTGCCGTCCGCAGCGAGCACGCTCGTGACGAACTGGACGCGGCCGGTGCGGGTGCGGCGGGTCCTGCCGACGTATGCCGCACGGTCGGGTCGTCGGGTGGGCGCGCCGTGGCGGCGGTCGAGCGCCGGACGCACGAGCACGTAAAAGGCGACGAACGCGCCGACCGGTGTGCCGGGAAGGCAGATGACCGGTGTCGACCCGTAGCGGCCGAGGCCCTGGGGTCCGCCGGGCTGCATCGCCAGGTGCACGAAGGCGAAGGCCGGGAGGGGCGAGCAGACCTGGCGCACGACCTCGTAGGCGCCGGCACTGACCCCGCCCGTGGTGATGACGAGGTCGACGCCGGGGTCTGCGTCCAGGGCGTCGAGCAGTGCACGCAGCTCGTCGGGCTCGTCCGAGCAGACCTCGACCCGCACCACGGCGCAGCCCGCCTCGTCGGCGAGGGCCGCGACCATGTCGGAGTTCGACTCGTGGATGCCACCGGCCCCGGGGTCGTTCTCCGGACGCACGAGCTCGGCGCCGGTCGCGACGACGGCGACCCGGGTCGCTGTCCAGACGTCGACAGCGGTGCAGCCGGCCGATCGGCCCAGGGCGACGAGGGCAGGAGTGATCTCGGATCCCGTTGCGGCGAGGACGGATCCGGCGAACACGTCTTCACCTCGTGCCCGGACGTGCTGGCCGTCGTCGGGAGCGGATTCGATGGTCACGGTGGCCGGGGCGGGCCCGGTCGGGGCGGCGTCGGTGCGCTCGACGGGGACGACGGCGACCGTGCCCGCCGGCACTCTGGCGCCCGTCATCACGCGCGCTGCCTGGCCCTCGGTCAGCTCGAAGTCCGGCGCAGACCCGGCCGGCACGTCGCCGACAACCGCGTAGGTGCGCTGGTCCACGCTCGCCGGGCGGACGGCATACCCGTCCATGGCGGAGGAGTCGAAGCGCGGGAGGTCGTCTGCGGCCACCAGGTCGCCGGCGAGCCGCCGACCGGCTGCGTGACGGTCGAGGGCGACCCTCTCGAGGACGCCGTCGCCGACGAGCCGCTCGACGGCGGCACGGTGATCGGCGACCGGTACGTGACCCACGCGCGCCAGTCTGGCGCATGCGCGGCCGGTACGTTGAGGCGCATGGCGACCGTGGACGGCTTCCGGCTGGACGGGGTGCTGCTCGGCGTCGCCACCGCCGCGACCCAGATCGAGGGCGGCGACGTGGCCAGCAGCTGGACCGACTGGGCCGACCGCCCGGGCACCATCCGAGACGGCTCGTCACCGCGGCGCGCCACCGACCACTGGAAGCGATGGCGCGAGGACACCGAGCTCATGGCGTCGCTCGGCGTGCAGGTCTACCGGATGAGCGTCGAGTGGGCACGGCTCGAGCCGCGTCCAGGCGCCTGGGACGGTGCTGCGTTCGAGCACTATCGCGACGAGCTACACCTGTTGCGCGACAACGGGATCCGGCCGCTCGTGACCCTCCACCACTTCAGCCAGCCCTTGTGGTTCGAGCGTGACGGCGGTTGGCTCGGGCCGGGCGCCCTGTGGGCGTGGGAGAGGTTCGTCGCCGAGGTCGTGACGCGGCTGGGCGACCTCGTGACCGAGTGGGTCACCATCAACGAGCCCAACGTCTTCGTCACCGGCGCCCACGTCTTCGGCGACTTCCCGCCGGGGCACCATTCACTGCGCGAAGGCATGCGGGTCTACTCGATCCTCGCGGCCGCACACCTGCGCGCGTACGGCCTCATCCACGCCCTGCAGCCCGGGCCCGACACGCGCGTCGGGGTGGCTCACCACCTGCGGCCGTTCCGGCCCGGCAACCCGCGCAATCCGTGGCACCGCGTGCTGACGCCCACGATGCGGCACCTCTTCCAGGGCGCCATCGTCCGGGCCATGACGACCGGGGAGTTCACGGCACCGCTGAGCCGGCCGGCCGGCATACCGAAGCGGGTCGATGGCGAGGGCCCGGCACGGTATGCCGACTTCTTCGGGCTCAACTACTACTCCCGCACCACGGTGACCCGGTTCGACGACGGCACGCCCCCCGGCGTGCCCGTGAACGACCTCGGCTGGGAGGTGTATGCCGCCGGGCTCGGCGAGACGGCCAGGTGGGCCTGGGAGACCTACGGCCTGCCGGTGTGGGTGACAGAAAGCGGCACGGCCGATGCGGCTGACGCGTTCCGGTCGCGCTATCTGTGGGACCACCTGCGCGTGCTGAGCGACGTTCGCGCAGAAGGAGTTCCGGTCGACCGCTACTACCACTGGTGCTTCGTCGACAACTGGGAGTGGAACGAGGGCGAAGTCCCGCGGTTCGGGCTCGTCGCCCTCGACTACGAGACCCAGGAGCGCACCGTCCGCGACTCGGGACGCTTCTTCGCCGAGGTCGTGCGGGCGGGAGGCGGCACGGCCGACCACTACCGACGCTTCGTCGAGGGGCAGGTCTACCCGGTCAGCTGGACGGAGGCGCACCACCGATGACCGGCATCAGCACTCGATGACGTTGACGGCGAGGCCGCCGCGCGCTGTCTCCTTGTACTTGACCTTCATGTCGGCGCCCGTCTCGCGCATGGTCTTGATGACCTTGTCGAGGCTCACGACATGCGAGCCGTCGCCGCGCAGGGCGGTGCGGGCCGCGGTGATGGCCTTGACCGACGCGATGGCGTTGCGCTCGATGCACGGGATCTGCACCAGACCACCGACCGGGTCGCAGGTGAGGCCGAGGTTGTGCTCCATGCCGATCTCGGCGGCGTTCTCGACCTGCTCGGGCGTGCCACCCATCACGGCGGCCATCGCACCGGCCGCCATCGAGCAGGCCGAGCCGACCTCGCCCTGGCAGCCGACCTCGGCGCCGGAGATCGAGGCCGTCTCCTTGTAGATGACGCCGATCGCGCCGGCGGTCAGCAGGAAGCGGACGATGCCGTCGCGGTCGGCGCCGTTGACGAAGTTCGCGTAGTAGTGCAGCACGGCGGGGATGATCCCGGCCGCGCCGTTGGTCGGTGCGGTCACGACGCGGCCGCCGGACGCGTTCTCCTCGTTCACCGCGAGCGCGTAGAGCGTGATCCAGTCCATCCCGCGCAACGGGTCGTCGCTCGTGCCCTCGAGTCGCAGCCGGCGGGCCAGCTCGGGCGCGCGGCGACGCACCCGCAGACCGCCGGGCAGCACGCCCTCGGTGGAGATCCCGTTGCGCACGCACTCCTTCATGACACGCCAGATCTCGAGCAGCCCGTCGCGGACCTCCTGCTCGGTGCGCCACGACAGCTCGTTCTCGAGCATGATCCGCGAGATCGACTTGCCCGTCTCCTTGCAGTGGGCGAGCAGCTCGTCACCCGTGCGGAAGGGGTGCGCGACCGGCGTGGAGTCCTCGACGATCTTCGTCTCGCCGTCGGCGTCGCCGCCGACCACGAAGCCGCCACCGACGGAGTAGTACGTGCGCTCGGCGAGGGTCGCACCCGACGCGTCGACCGCGGTGAACGTCATGCCGTTGGGGTGCACCGGCAGCGTCTTGCGGCGGTGCAGCACGAGGTCCTCGTCCTCGACGAAGTCGATCTCGTGCACCCCGAGCAGGGAGACGCGGCGGTGCGCCCGGATCTCGGCCAGGCGCCCCTCGACGGCTCGTGGGTCGCACAGCTCGGGACGCTCACCCGTGAGACCGAGCAGCACCGCCTTGTCGCTGCCGTGGCCGTGACCCGTCGCTCCCAGCGAGCCGAACAGCTGCGAACGCACCCGCGCCACGCGGTCGAGGACCTCCTCGTCGCGCAGCCGCTCGGCGAACATCGCGGCAGCGCGCATCGGTCCGACGGTGTGCGAGCTCGACGGCCCGATGCCGATCGAGAAGAGGTCGAAAACGCTGAGCGCCATGGTGTCCTGACTTCGTGTCGTCGTTGACGGCTGTCACCCGGGGGTGTGGGGACCCGTCGAGCGTACGTCCAGCGGCGCCGAGCCCGCACACACCTGCAGGCTGGGGCCTGCCGGGCGGCTGGGTGGGCCGCCACCTAGAGTCGAGCAATGCCGCAACCACGCTGGGTCGATGCCGCCACCGTACGCCGGTCGCTGACTCCCGATCGCGCGCGCCGTCTCGTGCGGCAAGCCCTGGCAGACGGCCTCGACCCCGCCGCCGACCCGCTCCGCCAGGCGGTGCCCGCCGGTGAGGGACAGCTGCTCGTCATGCCGTCGGCCAATCGCCAGGCGGCAGGGGTCAAGGTGCTGTCCGTCGCTCCCGGCAACCCGGCCCGTGGGCTCGACCGCATCCAGGCGATCTACGTGCTGATGGACACCGAGACGCTGACGCCCTCGGCCCTCATCGACGGGTCGGCGGTCACGGCCCTGCGCACGCCGGCCGTCTCGGCCGTCGCGATGGACGCGCTCGCTCCCGCTGACGCGGAGGCAGCCGTCGTCTTCGGCACCGGGCCCCAGGCGGTGGGCCACGTGGAGGCGCTCCTCGCGATCCGGCATACGTCGTCGGTGACCGTCGTGGGGCGTCGCGGCGAGGCCGCGCGAGCCACGGCCCAACGGGTCTCGAGCCTCACGGGCCCCACGCGTCTGCACGTCACCGCCCTGACCGTGGACGACAGCGCGGTCGAGGCTGCGGTGCGCGACGCGCAGGTCGTGGTCACGGCGACGTCAGCGGCGACGCCCGTGGTCGGCGACGACTGGGTGGCGGACGGTGCGTGCGTGGTGGCCATCGGCTCCCACGAGGCGCATCGACGCGAGCTGGGCTCGGGCCTGCTGGGGCGGTCGCTCGTCGTCGTCGAAGACCTCACCACGGCGCACCGCGAGGCCGGCGACGTCATCCTCGCGGCGGCTCAGGGCGCCCTTGACTGGGACGACGTGCACACCCTCCAGGACGTCGTGCTGGGCAAGGTCCAGCGCGCGAGCGACCGACCGAACGTCTTCAAGAGCGTCGGCATGGCGTGGCAGGACCTTGTCATCGCCGAGCACGTGGCCCGGCTCTGAGCCGAGCGCCTAGGCGCCCGTGACGATCTCGTCGATCGGGGACAGCCCGTCGTTGAAGGCGATGACGCGACGTGACGTCGTCTCGGGATGCGCCACGACCGACCGGATGACGTGCGCCACGTTGTCACGCGAGACCTGACCGGCCGAGACCCCGTCACCGGCCTCAATGTGTCCCGTCGCGGCGTCCAGCGTCAGGGCGCTCGGACGCAGGAGGGTCCAGGAGAGGTCGCTTCCTTCGAGGTAGCCGTCCGCGACCGTCTTCGCGTCGGCGTACGCGTAGAACGGGTTGTCCTGCGGCACACCGTGATCGGGGCCTGCACCGAAGTACGAGACCATGACGTAGCGGTCGACCCCTGCCCCGGCAGTCGCCTCCATCGAGCGGATCGCGGCGTCGCGGTCGACGGCGTACGTACGCGCTGGGTCCCCACCGCCCGCGCCGGCTGACCACACGACGACGTCGCTGCCGCGCACGAGGTCGGTGAGCTGCTCCGTGGTCGCGGATGCGACGTCGAGCACTGCAGCGGTCGCACCGGTCGCCTCGACGTCGGCGACGTGGTCGGGGTTGCGCACCACGGACGTGACGTGGTGGCCGTCGGCGACGAGGAGCGGGGCGGCGAGAAGTGCGACCTTGCCGTGGCCGCCGATGATGAGAACTCGTGACATGACTCCACCATCGCAGAGCGACACCGGAACTACCCGAGGGCAGAGTGGCGAAACCGACGATCTCTCCAAGCGTCAGGGCCTTCGCGTTCGTGTAGGTTCTCTCTCGGCTGAGGCGCCTGCCGCCTCGCCACGGTTCGCCGGCCGCCCTCACGGTCACTGAGTTTCCTTGCGTTGCAACACCCTCCACGTTCGCGGCTCGTGACCTGACTGGTTGTGCGCCGCCCTGCCCGGATGCGCACTCACTGATGCCCAGAACCATCCATGTCGTCGCACCCTCACGCGCCACCACCCTCTTCGTCGTCGCCACGATCGCCGCAGCAGGCGACTGGAGCCTCAGCCTCCAGTCGGCGTCCGCAACCGCCCGGGACCCCCACAAGGTGTGGGTCTGCAAGTACGTCCAGAAGCCCGGGGCCGACGAGGTGCTCAAGCGGGGCAAGAACCCCATCCACGTCGACGCAGCCTCTCTGACGAACGACCGAGGCGTCGCACCCGCACTCGGCGACACCTTCTCCGACGGCCAGTTCCGTTCTGTCGTGGTCTCGCTCGACGCCGCGGCACCTACGACCGCATGCCCGACGACCGTGACCCGAGTCGGCCGCAGGTCCGGTCGCTCGCACGCGCACGACCGTCAGCGCCGCGCCCACCACGCCGGCCACCACCGCTGCTGCCACTCCCGCAGCGCCGGTCACGAGCACCGTTGTCCAGAGTGGCTCGACCATCACCACGGCCGCCCAGCGGGTCGCGACGGAGGCCGTGGTCGGCGGGGTGGGTGGCGTCGAGGCACCTGCGACCGTCGCGCTCGCCGCTGTTCCGGCCCTCGGCGATGGCGCGCCGGACACCGGCGGCACGGGCCAGGCGGCGGACCGCACGAGCACGCTCGATGTCATCGTCGGCCTCGGCCTCTTCATTCTGGCCGGCGTCCTGTTCACCGTGCGGACTCGCCGTCGCGGGCGAAGCACCGCCGAGGTCGACTGATCGGCGGCCGACACCGCAGGCATCGTCGCGCGGCTGCCGCTCGCGCGGCGATGTCCCTGCTCATCACCGTCCTCGTCGGGGGCGGAGCCTGGTTCCTCGTCGACCGACCGCTCGCCCAGGCCGGCGCCGCCGCGCAGGGGGCGGCCAGGCCTCGGGCCCCGGTGGCCGGCGCCGAGGGTCCCGGCTGCCGTGCGGGTGCACCGCAACGCGTCGTCTACGCCGCCCTGGGCGTGGACGCGAAGGTCGAGCGGATCGGTCTCGACCGCGGCGCCGCGGGAGTGCGTCGCCTCGGCAACCCCACCGACACCGGCCGGATCGGGTGGTACGCCGCTGGTCCCCGTCCCGGCAGCGGTTCCGGCACGGTGCTGCTCGACGGCCACACCTACCGCGATGGTTCTGCCGTGTTCGGCGAGGACTTCCCGATGCGTGCGCGGGCCGGACAGCTCATCCAGACGGTTCAGCCGGACGGGTCCGTCTGCTCGTACCGGGTGCAGCGCGTGTGGCCGGCCGTCGACGCAGAGCGCGACTACCCGCGCATCGTCGCGTCGGAGCACGTCTACGACACGGATGGGCCCGAGCGACTCTTCCTCACGACGTGTGGCGGCCGGTGGGACTCAGCGCGCGAGGAGTACGACGACATCAGCGTCCTCGTCGCCACGCGCATCCACCCGTGACCCGCACTCCCCCGATCGAGAGAACACTCCGTCACGCACGGGCCGGTGACGGAGTGTTCTTTCGATTGGGGAACGGGCGGGTCAGGTGCGGGAGCTGCGGCCGATGAGCCAGCCGAGGACGACGCCGAAGGCGGCGGCCGCGGCGTAGCCGGCATACCTCTGGATGAGCACCGGCATGACCGCCGACCCGAGGTCGAGGGGCGCGTCCTCCTCGACCTCAGAGGTGACCCGGCGCGGGGTTGATGACGACGCCGTCGCCACCCGCGGACGCGTGTCGGCCGCGAGCGCGTCGGAGCCGGTCTCGACGAATCCCGTTGCGGGAGAGTCGTCTGCAGCCGGCACGCCCGAGCCCGACGCCGCGGCCGCTCCCGCTGCCGCCGGAGTGGCCGCGGCCTCGCCCCCGCCCCCGGCCGCCCCGAGCTGCTTCTCGATGCAGGCGACGAAGGCCTGGAGCAGCTTGTCGGAGACGTCCTGCATGACGCCGCGGCCGAACTGTGCCGGCTTACCGGTCACCGCGAGGTCGGTCGTCACGTCGGCCCGCGTGCCGCCGCCATCGGGAGCCAGCTGGATCGAGACGGTCGCGCCTGCGGTGCCGTTGCCCCGCTTGTCCTTGCCCTTCGCCTCGATGACGGCACGATGGGCCGTGTCGTCGCGCTCGACGAACGAGCCGGAGCCGGAGTAGACGAGAGCGATCGGGCCCAGCTTGACCTTGACCGTGCCGGAAAAGCCGTCGTCGGTCACCTCCGTCACGGTCGCCCCGGGGAAGCAACCGCCGACCCGCTCGAGGTCCATGAAGAGGGCCCACGCGTCGTCGACCGAGGTCGGCACGGTGAAGGAGTGCGTCAGCTCCATCCGGCGATCACGCTCCCGCTGCGGCGAGGACCGCGCGCCGCGTCAGCACCGTGGCGAGGTGCTTGCGGTAGTCGGCGTCGCCGTTGAGGTCGGAGGGCGGGTTGGTGCCCTCGGCGACCGAGGCGACGGCGGCGCGCACGGCCTCGTCGGTGGCCTGCTTGCCGACGAGCGCCTCCTCGACCGCCTTGGCCCGCAACGGGGTCGAGCCCATGTTGGTCAGGCCGACCCGCGCCTCGGCGATCGAGCCGCCCTCGCTGCGCACCGTGGCCGCGACGCCGACGATCGACCACTGGTGGCTGACGCGGACGAACTTCTCGTAGTGTGCCCCCCACCCGGTGTGCTTCGGGATGCGGATCTGCGTGAGCAGCTCATCTTCGCCGACAGCCGTGGTGAAGAGGTCCTCGAAGAAGTCGTCAGCCGCGACCGTGCGGGTCGAGCCACCAGACCCCGCGATGACCAGATCGGCCCCCAGGGCGAGCGCCGGAGCGCCGACGTCGCCCGCCGGGTCGGCGTGCACGAGCGCACCGCCCACCGTGCCCCTGTGGCGGATCTGCGGGTCGGCCACGGTGGCGATCGCCTTGGACAGCAGGGCCGCGTGCGTCGACACGGCCTCGGAGGCCAGCACGGCGGCATACGTGGTCATGGCCCCGATGACGAGGTGGTCACCGTCCTCGGAGATGCCTTGGAGCTCGGCTATGCGCCCGAGGTCGATGACGACGCCGGGTGCGTTGAGGCGCATCCGGAGGATCGGCAGGAGCGACTGGCCACCGGCCAGCACCTTTGCCTCGTCGCCGTGCTCGGCGAGTGCCGCCACTGCGTCGGCGACGGACGTCGGTGCCAGGTAGTCGAACTGTGCGGGGATCACTGGTCGCTCCCTTCGCTCGCGGCGCCGGGATCCTGGTTGGGCGCACCCTCGTCGAAGTGCGGTGCAGCGTCGCGTTCACCCTCGGTGTTGACCGGGGCACCGGCCTGGATCGCCTTCCACACCCGCTCCGGCGTGCACGGCATGACGATGTCGTCGACGCCGAGGTGGCGCACCGCGTCGACGATCGCGTTGACGACCGCTGGGGTCGAGGCGATGGCGCCGGCCTCGCCGACACCCTTGGTGCCTAGCTTGGTGTAGGTCGACGGAGACGTCGTGTGGTCGGTGACGAAGCTGATCGTGTCGGCCGACGTCGGCAGCGTGTAGTCGACGAACGAGCCCGTGACGAGCGTGCCCTGGTCGTCGTACTCGGCGCCCTCCCACAGTGCCTGCGCGATGCCCTGGACGAGGCCGCCGTGCACCTGCCCCTCGACGATGAGCGGGTTGATGATCGTGCCGATGTCGTCGACGCAGACGTACTTGCGCATCGACGCGGCCCCGGTCTCGGTGTCGACCTCCATCGCGCACAGGTGGGTGCCGTGCGGGAACGAGAAGTTCTCGGGGTCGAAGGTCGCGGCGGCATCGAGGCTCGGCTCGACGCCGTCGGGCAGGTTGTGGCCGGTCCACGTCGCGAGCGCGACCTCGGGCATCGAGATGCCCTTGTCGGTGCCCTTGACAGCGAACTTCCCGGCCGCGAACTCGATGTCGTCGAGGCTCGCCTCGAGCAGGTGGGCGGCGACGACCTTGGCCTTCTCGATGACCTTGTCGGCCGCTCGGACGACGGCCTCGGCGCCCACGACGAGGGAGCGCGAGCCGTAGGTGTCCATGCCCTTGGACGAGATCTGGGTGTCGCCGTGCAGCACCTCGACGTCGTCGAAGGGCACCCCGAGCCGGTCGGCGACGATCTGGCTCCACGCCGTCTCATGGCCCTGACCGTGTGGCGAGACCCCGGTGAGGACCTCCACCTTGCCCGTGGCGAGCATCCGGATGCTGGCGCTCTCCCAGCCACCGGCGCCGTAGTTGAGCACGCCGAGGATCCGGGACGGGGCGAGGCCGCACATCTCGGTGAAGGTCGAGATGCCGATGCCCAGCTGGACCGGGTCGCCCGAGTCGCGACGCTGCTTCTGCTCTGCGCGCAGCTCGTCGTAGCCGAAGAGCTCCTTGGCCTTGGCGGTGGCTGCCTCGTAGTTGCCCGAGTCGTAGGTCATGCCCGCGACCGACGTGAAGGGGAACTCGTCGTGGGTGATCCAGTTCTGCTCGCGCACCTCGAGCGGGTCGCGGCCCAGCTCGGCCGCGAGCTCGTCCATCATCCGCTCGATGGCGAACGTCGCCTCGGGGCGACCGGCCCCGCGGTAGGCGTCGACCCACGTCTTGTTGGTGAGCAGTGTCCGCACCGTGAAGTGGTACGCGGCGAACTTGTAGATGGAGTTGAACATCCACGCGCCGAGCACCGGAGTGCCGCCGCCGACGACCCCGACGTACGCGCCGAGGTCGGCGAGCAGCTCGACCTTGAGGCCGGTGACGGTGCCGTCCTTGCGGGCGGCGAGCGTCAGCTTCTGCCACTGGTCGCGGCCGTGGTGGCCCGAGAGCAGCGACTCCGAGCGGGTCTCGGTGTACTTGCACGGCTTCCCCAGCCGGCGGGCCACCGCGATGGTCGCGAACTCCTCGGGCGTCGTCTGCAGCTTGCCGCCGAAGCCACCGCCCACGTCGGGCGCGATGACGCGCACCTTGGACTCCGGTATGCCGGTGGTGGCCGCGACGAAGAAGCGCAGGATGTGTGGGACCTGGGTCGAGGACCACACGGTCATCTGCTCGCCGGTCGGATCGCAGACGGTGGAGCGCGGCTCCATGAACGAGGGGATGAGCCGCTGCTGGCGGAACTCGCGCTCGACGACGATGCCGTCCTCGCGGGCCTTGGCGATCTCGTCCTCGACGTCGGTGCCCGACCCCTGGGCGGCGGAGTCGAGGGTCCACACCGCTGAAGTGTTGGTGCCGAGGTCAGGGTGCGCGAGCACCTCGTCCTTGACGGCCTCCTTGAGGTCGAGCACGGGCGGCAGCTCGTCGTAGTCGACGTCCACGAGCTCGGCGGCGTCCCGGGCCTGGGCGGCCGTGCGGGCCGCGACGACCGCGACGATCTCGCCGGCGCAGGCGACGTGGTCGATGACGACGGGCAGGTGGTCGGGGGACTTCTGCTCACCGTTGAGCGGCCAGGCGGTCATGACCAGGCCCTGACCGTCCTTGATGTCCTGGCCCGTCACGACCCCGACGACGCCCGGCGCCCTTCGCGCCTCGTCGGTGTTGATGGCCCTGATGGTGGCGTGAGCGAAGGGGCTGCGCACCATGGCGAGGTGCAGCATGCCGGGAAGCTGGATGTTGTCGGTCCAGCGCGTGCGACCGGTGATGAGGCGCTGGTCCTCCTTGCGCGTGCGCGCCTTGCCGATCTCGCGCGCGGGCGCGTCGGCGGCGTCGGCCGGCCGGTCCTCGGTGACGGTCATGAGCTCACCGCCTGCGAGCTGAGGTCCTTGGCCGCCTGCTGAACGGCCTTGACGATGTTGTGGTAGCCGGTGCAGCGGCAGAGGTTGCCCTCGAGGCCTTCACGGATCTCCTGCTCGCTCGGGTCGGCGTTCTCCTTGAGGAGGTCGCAGGCCTGCATGATCATGCCCGGCGTGCAGTAGCCGCACTGCAGGGCGTGGGTCTCGTGGAAGGCCCGCTGAACCGGATGGAGCTCGCCATCCGCGGCGAGCCCCTCGATCGTCGTCACCTCGTGACCGTCCGCCTGGACGGCGAGGACGTTGCACGACTTCACGCTCGTGCCGTCGAGGTGCACGGTGCAGGCACCGCAGTTGCTCGTGTCGCACCCAACGACGGTCCCGGTCTTGCCCAGGTTCTCGCGGAGGTACTGGACCAGAAGGGTCCTGGGCTCGACCTCGTCGGAATAGCTCACCCCGTCGACGGTCACATTGATACGGGTCATTGCTGTTTGTCCTCCTGCCGCACTGCAGTTGACTTCCCCACGGTGAGTCTGGCTCGGAGTCGACTGCTGCACAAGGGCACCGGGCGAACCCGTGGCGACCGCTGCCGGCGGACGCACCGGGCCGACCCGGCGGCATACGCAAGACTGTCGTGCATGACTCTCCACGCCGACGACTACCTGGCACTCCGCAGCCGCTACGACTCGATGACCTACCGCCGCACGGGCCGCTCCGGCCTCGACCTGCCGGCCGTCTCGCTCGGCCTGTGGCACAACTTCGGCGACGACGTGCCCCTCGACCGCCAGCGGGCCACGCTCCGGCGGGCCTTCGACCTCGGGGTCACGCACTTCGACCTCGCCAACAACTACGGCCCGCCCTACGGCAGTGCCGAGCGCAACTTCGGCACCATCTACGCGCAGGACTTCAAGCGCTACCGCGACGAGCTGATCATCAGCAGCAAGGCCGGCTACGACATGTGGCCGGGGCCCTACGGCCAGGGCGGCGGCAGCCGCAAGTACGTCCTCGCCTCGCTCGACCAGTCGCTCGAGCGGCTGGGCCTCGACTACGTCGACATCTTCTACTCCCACCGTTTCGACGAGACGACGCCGCTCGAGGAGACGATGGGCGCGCTCGACACGGCGGTGCGCTCGGGCAAGGCGCTGTATGCCGGCATCTCCAGCTACTCGGGCCCGCGCACTCGCGAGGCCATCGAGATCCTCCGCTCGATGGGCACGCCGCTGCTCATCCACCAGCCCAGCTACTCGATGCTCAACCGCTGGGTCGAGGAGGACCTGCTCGGCGTGCTCGGCGACGAGGGGGTCGGGTGCATCGCGTTCAGCCCGCTCGCGCAGGGCATGCTCACCGACAAGTACCTCAAGGGCGTGCCAGCGGGTTCGCGTGCGTCGCAGGGCAAGTCGCTGTCGCCGAAGCTGCTGAGCGAGCAGAACCTCAAGCACGTGCGTGCGCTGAACCGGATGGCCAAGGCACGCGGACAGTCCCTCGCACAGATGGCGCTCGCGTGGATCCTGCGCGACCAGCGCGTCACGTCGGTGCTCATCGGCGCCTCGTCGGTCGCCCAGCTCGAGGACAGCCTCGGCTCGCTCGGCAACCTCGACTTCTCCACGGAGGAGCTCGACAAGATCGACAAGCACGCCGTCGAGGGCGGCATCAACCTCTGGAAGCGGTCGAGCACCCACTGACCCAGGCACTGACCCACACCCCCGAGGACGTATGCCGTGTGGCCGGGGCCGCGCCTGGCCGCGGTCCCGGCACGCTATCCCCACATCCCCACGTCACTGCTGCGCCACGTGCAGCAGTGACGTGGCGGACCCGGACCCGGGCATACGGCATACGGCATCCGCTCAGGTGCTCGGCTGCCAGCCGGGGCCGCGGAGCACGTGGCCCCAGCGGTCGTGCCAGGAGCGGGCTGCCTTGACGTCGTGCCAGATCGAGGCGTACTCGTGGGTGGCGACGACGAGCGGGTTGTAGGTGCGCAGCTGCTTCGTCAGGCCGTAGACGACGCGCTCGCCCTCGGGCTCGAACGAGCGGAAGAGGCGGTCCCAGACGACGAGGATGCCGCCGTAGTTGCGGTCGAGGTAGCCGTTGTTCATGCCGTGGTGGACGCGGTGGTGCGAGGGCGTGTTCATGATGAGCTCGACTGGGCGCCAGAGCTTTTCGATCCGCTCGGTGTGCAGGAGGAACTGGTAGAGCAGCGAGATCGACTGCTGCAGGAAGATGGCCCACGGCGGCACGCCGAGCAGCGCGAGCGGGGCCCAGAACGGGATGCCGCCGAAGGGGGTCCACGTCTGGCGCAGTGCCGTGGAGAAGTTGTAGCGCTGGCTCGAGTGGTGCACGACGTGGCTGGCCCAGAGGATGCGCACCTCGTGGTGGCAGCGGTGGTACCAGTAGTAGGCGAGGTCCTCGAGGAAGAAGATGACGACCCACACCCACCACAGCGAGGTGTCGAGGCGCAGCGGCGTGACGGCATACAGGGCGCCGTAGACGACGAGCTGCAGCGCCTTGTAGCCGATGCCCACGACCACGCTGCCGATGCCCATCGACAGGCTCGTCACCGTGTCGCGCACCTCGTAGCCGACCTCGTCGTCGTCGGGTGCGAACCACAGCGAGGCGACCTCGACGACGATGAACGCGATGAAGAAGGGGATCGCTGTGAGGATGAGGTTGACCATCACGCGCCCCGGGTGAGGTGGTCGAGGGTGCGGCCGTCGTCGGTGAGGGAGGCCCACACGTCGATGGCCTGGGTGAGGATCGCGTCGGCGAGGCGGGCGGCCTCGGCACCGTCGCGGTCCGCGATGGCCTTGGCCAGCGGAGCGTGAGGGAGGAGGTCGGCGCGGTCGGCCGCGAGGAGGGCGTCGAGCGACCCGGGCGCGCTGTCGATCGCGTGCATGAGCGAGTTGAGGGCGAGCCGGAAGGTGAAGTTGCCGCTCGTCTCGACGACCTCGAGCCAGAAGGTGCGGTCGGCGTCGTCGATGTCGGGGCAGCCGTATGCCGTCGCGGCGGCGACGATGCGCTGGTGGCCTTCCGCCGTGCCGCGGGTCGCGGCCAGGCGGGCAGCATCGACACCGATGCACCGGCGCATCTCGAGCCCGTCGCGCAGGATCGTCGGGTCGAGGCCCTCGCCGGAGCGGGCGAGGTGGGCGAGCAGGTCGAGGCCGGCGCTGCTGCGGACGTCGAGCACGCGGGTGCCGCCGCCGTGGGCCACCTTGACGAACCCGGCGGTCTGGAGCCGCTGGAGGGCCTCGCGCACGGCGTGCCGGTTGACGGCGAACGAGGCGGCGAGCTCGCGCTCGGGCGGCAGGGAGTCGCCGGGCGCGAACCGGCCGGTGAGCACGGCGTCGCGCAGCTCGGAGAACACCTCGTCGGACACCGAACGACGAGCGACGGGGCCGAATCCACTCTGACTCATGCGCGCCACCATGACACCTGGCCCATCAACTCATCAAGAGGTTGGACCAATTTGTGACCCAGGCCGCTGTGTAGGTTGAGCGCCATGCCCGCACTGAGCATCCAGGAACGCCTGTATCCCGACCTGCCCTGCTTCGGCTGCGGCCAGGCCAACGACAAGGGACTCCAGCTCAAGAGCTTCCCGCTCGGCGAGAGCGCGGCGGACGGGGTGAGCGCCTCGTTCACACCCTGGCCCGAGCACGACAACGGCCTCGGCTACCTCAACGGCGGCATCATCGGCACGGTTCTCGACTGCCACAGCGCGGCCGCGGTCATGCTCGAGGCCGAGCGCGGCGGCTGGCCGCCGCTGCCCGGAGCCGACCTCTCCTACGTCACCGCCGGTCTCGACGTGCGCTACCTGCGGCCCGCGCCGCTGCACGACCCGGTCGAGCTCTTCGCCGCCGTTGTCGAGGCGTCCGAGCCGCAGATGACGGTCGAGGTCGAGCTGTGCTTCGACGGCAAGGTGCGAGCCCAGGCGACCGCGACCTGGAAGCGCTGGCGCCCCCGCCCCTGACGCGTCGTCCCGTGGCTCGGCCAGCGAGGGCGCCGAACATGTCGCGGTGCGGACGCCGTTCTGCGCGGCGAGGGCGGTACGGCGCGTGAGGGACGCACGGCCCTCGACAATTGCGCTGGCCGTGTCAACCTTTGAGGAGGACGAGCGACTTCACCTCTGACACACGGTTGCTCGGAGGTGGACATGGCGACGGACGGGACTCGCACGGGTTCAGTGGTGACAACAGGGACGAGGGAGCAGGCCCTGGCCGGGCTCTTCCGGTCGCACTGCGTCGAGCTCGTCCGTCTCGCCTACTTCCTGCTGGGCGACCGCGGCCGCGCCGAGGAGGCCGTCCAGGAGGTCTTCCTCACCCTCTTCCGTGCCTGGCCGCCGCGCAATGAGGAGTCGGCCGTGGCCTATCTCCGCGCGGGTGTCATCAACCAGTGCCGGTCCGACCAGCGTCGCGCCATCCGCGCGCGGCGAGGCGAACCGCTCCTTCGAGCCAGCCTCACGTGGGGGCAACCCGTGCCTGACGCGTCAGCCGAGGTCGTCGCGCACGACGAGGCCGGCCGACTCGCAGGGCAGGTGCGTCAGCTGCCCCGGCGTCAGCGGGAGGTCATCACCTGCCGCTACTACCTCCAGCTCAGCGAGAAGGAGACCGCAGCCCTGCTCGAGATCGGGATCGGCTCGGTCAAACGACATGCACACCGCGGTCTGGCCACGCTGCAGGCACGACTGGAGGGATCACGATGAGCGCGACCGAGCGCCGCGTCAGCGAGCTGCTGCGCGCGTACGGAGAGGGACTCGAGATGACTTCCCATGACATCGACCGGCTCGGGCGCGAGCTCGAGCAGAAGCAGGCCAAGGACCAGGCCGCGCGCCAGCGGCGACGGACCAGGATCGTCCAGGCGGCCGTGGCGGCGTGCGTCGTCACCGGCGTGGTGCTCGGTGCGCTCGCCCTGCGCTCCCGGCCCCCGACGGTGCCGGTGCCCGTCGCGCCCCCGGCGCCGACCATGACCCAGCTCGCTGGCATCTGGCGCGAGGAGCCCCAGCAGGGGCAGGACCCGTCCGGCTTCCTCTGGAGCTTCACTCCGCAGGGCCTCGCGATCGACAGCGGCCCCGACGACCTGTTCCTCCCGCAGGCGACACACCTGCTGGCCCTGGTCCCGGGTGGTTTCACGATCACCGACACCGAGGCGCCCGACTGCACCACGCGCTTCGACGCCTCGATCTCACCGGAGGGGCACCTGCGCGCGACCGTGGCGACCAGCACGCCGACCCAGGGACGGATGTGCGACCTCCAGAAGGGCGACCCCTTGGACCTCACCCGGATCTCCCCGCTGTCGCCGGCGAGCGAAGCCCTGACGTCGGTCTGGCCGGCGCGACCCGCCACACCCGTGAAGGGGGTCGGCGTCCTCAGGGGCACCTGGCTGCTGCAGGGCACCGGCCGGGTGCTCACGATCACGGGCACAGGCGAGTACGAGGTGCGGGACCCGGCTCAGGTCGACCGGAACCGCAAGGGTCGGCTGTCGGTCGCCCCAGACGGCCGGGTGACCGTCACCGCCGCCGACGATGCGAAGTGCACGGCGACCTACCGGCCGACGACGACGCGCTACAACGCGTTCGACACCGTGCTCGACGGTGGCGGCTGCGCCCGGCTCGGCCGCGCCGGCGACCAGTGGATCCGCCTCAACTGAACTGAGCCCGCCCGATCGAGAGAACACTCCGTCCGCACCGAGCGCGACCGCACGGTCTCGCTGTCAGGACGGAGTGTCCTCTAGGTTGCTTCGGAGAATCGTCAGTGCTGCGGCTCGGAGTCGTGGGGGGTGTCGTGGGCGGGATGGTGGTGGTGGATCGGGCCGTCGGTCGTGGCGAGACGCTCGCCGGCTCCGCCCCAGCGCAGCGCGATGATCTCGGCGGCGATCGAGACGGCCGTCTCCTCGGGGGTGCGCGCGCCGAGGTCGAGGCCGATCGGAGAGCTCATCCGGGCGAGCTCGTCGTCGGCGAGCCCGGCCTCGCGCAGCCGCTCGAGGCGGTCCTCGTGGGTGCGCCGCGAACCCATCGCCCCGATGTAGGCCACCTCGGGCAGGCGCAGCGCGACCTCGAGCAGCGGCACGTCGAACTTGGGGTCGTGGGTGAGGACAGCGATGACGGTGCGCGAGTCGATGCGCCCCTCGTCGACCTCGTTCTGGAGGTAGTCGTGCGGCCACTTGACGACGACCTCGTCGGCGCCGGGGAAGCGCGTCTTCGTCGCGAAGACGGGCCGGGCGTCGCAGACCGTGACGTAGTAGCCGAGGAAGCCACCGACGCGAGCCACGGCCGCTGCGAAGTCGATGGCGCCGAAGACGAGCATCCGTGGCTTCGGCGCGTGGGCGGCTACGAAGACCCGCATGCCCTCGCCGCGTCGCTCACCATCCGGCCCGTAGGTGAGGATGGCCGAGCGCCCTTGCGCGAGAAGCCCTCTCGCGTCGTCGCGCACGGCGTCGTCCGCTCGGCCGCTGCCCAGCGATCCGAGGACGGATGCCGTCTCGTCGCCTTCGGTCTCGGGGTGCACGACCACACGCCGCCCGACCCAGCCGGGCTCGGGGTGCTCGATCACGGTGACCACGGCGACGGGACGTCCGGCCTCGATGTCGTCGGCGACGGCACCCAGCTCGGGGAAGGTCTCGCGGTTCACCTTCTCGACGAACACGTCGAGGATGCCCCCGCACGTCAGCCCCACGGCATACGCGTCGTCGTCGCTCACGCCGTAGCGCTGGAGCACCGGGTGTCCGCTGCCGACGACCTCTTGGGCGAGCTCGTAGACGGCGCCCTCGACGCACCCGCCGGAGACCGACCCGACCGCCTCGCCGTCGGGGCCGACGAGCATCGACGCGCCGGGCTGGCGCGGGGCCGAGCGCCACGTGCCGACGACGGTGCCCACGCCGATGGTCTCGCCGGCGGACCACCATTGCATCAGCTCGTCCATCACCTCACGCACGGGAGACCACCTCGATCAGCTCCTCGAACGCCGCGAGCGAGTGGCCCGCGACGAAGTCGTCGATGTGCGGCAGGGCCGCGACGATGCCCTGCTGCACCGGCTCGTAGCCGGCCTTGCCGCGGTGCGGGTTGGCCCAGACGACCCGGTGCGAGAGGGCCGCGAGGCGTCGCATCTGCTCACCGAGCACCTCCGGTCCCTCGCGTTCCCAGCCGTCGGAGAAGACAACGACGACGGAGCCCCGGGCCATACCCCGCCGGCCCCAGCGGTCGAGGAAKGCGCCGATGGAGTCGCCGAGGCGGGTGCCGCCCGACCAGTCGGGCACGACGCGGCCGGCGGCGGCGAGCGCCCGGTCGGGGTCGCGCTCCGTCAGGGCCCGCGTGACGTGGGTGAGGCGGGTGCCCATCGTGAAGACCTCGACGTGGGGCACCGCGCGCACGAAGGCGTGGGCGAGGCGAAGGAGGCTGTCGGCATACGGGCTCATCGACCCGGAGACGTCGATGAGCAGGACGATGCGGCGGGGACGCACGCCGCGACGGCGGTGGTGGATGCGCCCGGGCTCGCCCATGCGGCGCAGCTGCTCGCGCAGGGTGGCGGGCCCGTCGACGGCGCCTGTCGTCGCTCGGACGTGGCGGCGCGCCCTGCGGAGGGGGGCGCGGGGGGCCAGCGAGGCGAAGAGGCGGGCTGCTGCCGCGCGGTCGGCCGCGCTCAGGGTCGCGATGTCGCGGTGGCGCAGCACCTCCTGGGCACTGGCTCGCGCCTGGACGGTGTCGGTGTCGTCGTCGGGGCCGCCCTCCCCCTCGCCACTGTCGAGCGGCGCCTGGCGGACGGGGGGCCGCACGATGTCGACGCGCTGTCCGCGCGGGATGGCCTCGCCGCCGAACCAGCGCTCGAAGACCTCGTCGTATGCCGGGAAGTCGGCGGGCGTGGCGGTCAGGGTCGAGCGCCCGGCCCAGTAGATGCCGGCGCGCTCGCCCATGCCGACGGTCGCGGCGGCGAGCAGGAAGGTGCGCTCGCGGTCGGCCGTGACAGCGAGGCCGGCGGCGCGCAGGGCGCGGGCGAAGCCGAGGAGCAGCTCGTCGGGCGCGAGGTCGAGGTCGGTGCTGGTCATGGGTCTGTGGCCCGTGCCTCAGGCGGTGAGCAGCTTGTCGAGCGAGGCCCGGATGCGCTCGGAGTCCTCGCGGTACTTCAGGGCTGCGCCGAGCGTCGCGGCCGCGACCTCCGCGTCGAGTCGGGTCGCGCCGACGGTCTCGAGGGCGCGGGCCCAGTCGAGGGTCTCGGCGACGCCCGGCGGCTTGATGAGCTCGCCGCCGGTGCGCAGGCGCTGGACGAGGGCGACCACCTGCTCGGCGAGGGCTGCGCTCACCTCGGGCAGGCGGGTGCGGACGATCTCGAGCTCGCGCGCGAGTCCGGGGTGGTCGATCCAGTGGTAGAGGCAGCGGCGCTTGAGGGCGTCGTGCAGCTCGCGGGTGCGGTTCGAGGTGAGCACGACGATCGGCGGGGTTGCGGCGCTGACGGTGCCGAGCTCGGGGATCGTGACCTGCCAGGTGGAGAGGACCTCGAGGAGGAACGCCTCGAACTCGTCGTCGGCGCGGTCGATCTCGTCGATGAGCAGCACGCACGGGGCCACGCGCAGGGCCCGAAGCACCGGTCGGGCGAGGAGGAAGCGCTCGTCGAAGAGCTCGGACTCAAGCTCTCTGGGGTCGCGGCGCTCGTCGCGGCTGATCGCCTCGACGGTGCGCAGGTGCAGGATCTGGCGCGGGAAGTCCCAGTCGTAGAGGGCCTGCGTGGCGTCGATGCCCTCGTAGCACTGGAGGCGGATGAGCTTGAGGTCCAGTGCTTGCGCGAGGGACTCGGCCAGCGCCGTCTTGCCGGTGCCCGGCTCGCCCTCGAGCAGGATCGGGCGGTTCAGCCGGGTGGCGAGGAAGGTGACGGTCGCGAGCGCCTCGTCGGCAAGGTAGCCCGTGCCGCGGAGGGCGGTCGTGACGTCGTCGGCACTCGCGAACAGGTGATCCATGCCCTGAGCATCGCTGATCATCGAGGCTCGTGGAAGCGGCGGGGCCGTTCTGCGCTGGGGTCAGCGGGTCGTGTTGAGCTCGTCAGGGGTGTCGGCGTCGCGGCCGGTGGCCAGGTCGCCGCACTCGACAAGCTCGTGCTCCGTGGTGCGGAAGTAGTGTCGCGCGCCGTGATCGCCCACCGCCGTCGCGATGACGCCCTCCCAGTGGTCGCGCCCGATGAGCGCGGGGTGCCCCGGGACGCCCTCGTATGCCGCCCGCCTGAGTGTCGCGCGCAGGTCGGCGGCCGACGGGCCGCTCGGCTCGTCGACCTCGACGGCGTGCGCGTCGGGGTCCGGATGTGGGGAGTGGAGGTTGTCGACGTGCCGTGCCGTGTCGAGCACCCGAGCGACCACCTCTGGTGTCAGGTCGGGCAGGTCGACGAGGGTCACGAGGGCCGCATCGACGCAGCCCTCACCCTCGTGCGTGGCTCGGGCGAGCCCCGTGAGCCCGGAGCGGAGGGAGGCGCCCATGCCTTCCTCCCAGTCGGGGCAGCGGACGACGTCGACGTCGCGGCCGAGGGCGGTGACGATCGCGGTGACCTCGTCGGCGGCAGCGCCAACGACGACCGTGATGCCCGCGCACCCACCGGCATGAAGCAGACTCACGGCGCGCTCGACGAGTGTCGGCTCGTCCGGGTGCCGGCGGACCAGGGCCTTCGGACCGCCCATCCGCCGTCCAGCCCCAGCTGCAAGGACGAGACCGCGCACGTGAGCAGCTCGCCCATGCACCGCGGCCGCGGGGGGGCCATTCTCCAGGTCGCTCATATTCGTGAACCTACCCACGAAGCCGGCCGCTGTTGCCGCCAAGCCCTTAGCGACGACCCGCATCCCCCCGCCCGCTTGGGGCGTGTCACTCCGCCACGTTCATGTGTACAGAGCGATCCTGCAGACGCTGGGGAGGAACGAACCGTGGTCGTCGCGCGACGTGGCGCGAGCCCGGCTGTCGGGGCTAGCTCGTACTCTCGCCGCATGGCTCAGTGCACAGCTCCTCGCGAAGGTCACCGCACCGCAAGCGGTCGCGCCAACTGCCCCGCGTGTGGGGGACAGTCGTCATACCGGTCCTACTATTCGCCGCCGTCCTACTACTCGTCGCCCACCCCAACCTCCCGCCGTGGCGGTTCCTCGAGCGGAGGCGGTGGTAGTCGATCCGCGCGGCCCAGGTGGTCGCCGGCGACCTCGCGGGTGACCTACACCGTGGACGAGGTCTCGGCGCTGGACCGTTATCGCAACAAGGTCGAGGCACTTGGAGCGAGAGCGGAGTCGTACGACCTGTTTCTCTGTCACGCCTGGGACGATCGGAGGGAGACGGCAACTGACTTGCACAACCTCCTCGAAGCCGAAGATGTCTCTGTCTGGTTCAGCGAAAAGGACATCGTCCTCGGCCAGCCTTTCATGCGAGAGATCGACAAGGGACTGGCCAAGACACGAATCGGCCTCGTCCTGATCACCCCTGCGTTCCTCAGACGTATCGAGAGCGGAGGCGTGTCAGAAAAGGAGCTCTCAGAACTCCTGTCTAGAGACCTACTGATCCCGGTCGCTCACGGCGTTACTTATGACGAGATTCGGTCGGTAAGCCCGCTCCTCGGCTCACGCAACGGCTTGAGCACGGCCGAGGACTCCATGGAGGACATCGCCAAGAAGGTCGCCGAACTGGTCACCGTCTAGCAACCTCGGACCGCCCGTCAGTTCGCCGGCCGCCACAAGGCAGACGCCCGGACCAGCAAGGACCGATCCATCTCGCCCATCCCATGGACTTTGGCCAGGTCAGACGGATCCGGTCGCCCCCGTGACCGGTTGAGTGGCGAGTTGCGTCACAACGCCGCTAGTCGGCCGGGCGGAGCGTGCCGCTCACCCGACATGGCGATGACTGCGCCTGCCGGCGATAGGATTTTGGAACCATGACCGATGAGGCCGAGGGGGCCAAATGGCGGTTGACGAGCACGAAGGTGTGACCTTCGAAACGACGGTGAGGGCAAGTGGCAACAACACCGGCATCCCGGTGCCGGACGAGGTCATTGAGCAACTGGGGCGCGGTAAGCGCCCTCCAGTGCTAGTCAGCGTGAACGGCTATGAATACCGCAGCACGGTCGCCGTCATGGGCGGTCAGTACCTCATTGGTCTCAGTTCTGCCGTTCGCGCCGCCACGGGGTTGGGAGGCGGCGACCCGATTTCGGTGAACCTGAGAGTCGCGGACACTCCGCGCGATGTGGATGTGCCCGCCGACTTCGCAGCTGCCATGGATGGTCAGGAAGCAGCCCGCCAGTTCTTCGACGGCCTCGCGAACAGCTTGCAGCGGTACCACGTCGACAACATCAACGCGGCCAAGGCACCGGAGACTCGCCAGCGACGCATCGACAAGGCGGTCGGCCTCTTCGTGGCCGGCAAGCAACGATAGGGCGGGCACAACCCGCTTCTGAGGATGCGGTGAGCAAGGTCCATTTCTCCGATCTAGCCGGCCTGTGGGCGACCAGTCCTGGCATCCGGCGGGACGCGTCTATCTGCGCATACCGGCGGTCACATTCCGACGTGTCAGTCAGTGTCGCCCGCGCCGGCGTGGGCTGCCTCGGCTAGCGCGGCCGTGATGGTGAGTCTCTCGCCCTCTGCGACAGCGGCGCCCCACCGCTGGGACCCAAGGGCAGTCCTGGCTGCGGCCAGCGAGGTCTCCCGAAGCCATTCCTCCTCCGCCTCCGAATCGAGAACATCTCCGGCGCGCTTCAATGCGCCCCAGTACGCGCCTGCCAGCCTCGCGGCCCGGGCGTGGTCGTGCAAGAGCGCGCAGACATGCGCGCCCACGCTCGAAACGTTGAGCGCCCACAAGGGTTGTTCCACGGCGGGGGCCGCACGGACCATGTCGACGAGCCGAACTGCGGCCTCGTCGACCCGGCCAAGGTAAGCCAGGCACATAACGGACCATGCCTCCGCCAGGATGAAGCCGAGTTCGTCGCCGGCCCGGGCGGCAACGGACCGCGCGCTCGTCAGGATGTCGAGGGCCTGGGCGTAGTCTCCTCGTTCAAGCTCCAGGAAGGTTCGTGCCTGCAGCGCACCCCAGAGGTGGTTCCAATCACGATGGGCCGTGGCCAATGCCGCCGATTGACGGGCCAGCTGGTCGGCTCGATCGAACTCGTGGGCATCGGTGGCGTGACGGGCTAGTGCGGTCATTGCCTCCGACTCGAGTCTCGGGTCACCCAAAGCGCGACTGATCTTGACCGCCTCCTCGAGGGCTGGGCGTCGTTGGTTGTCGGCCGGGCCGAGAAATTCGGACGCACTGCACAAGAGCGCCGCTCGCTCGGGTGTGGGCTCGCCCGTGTCGATGTCGAGGGCACGCAGCAGCCATGCTCGGCCCTCCGCGAAGGCGCCGATACCGAACCAGAACGAGCCGAGATATGCGGCGAGCCGAACGCCGAGGCGGGTGTCTTGTGCAGACCGCTTGTCGGTGGCAGCGTCGAGAGCCCACGCGAGGGCGGCGCGCAGGTTGGCTGACTCCATCTGCAGGCGTTGGCGCCTTGCAGGCGTGTCGGGGGTGCCTCTGCTGAACCAGAAGTCCGTGGCCAAGTGGAGGAGGTACTCCGCCTGCCGCCGTCTGGCCCCGTCGGCCTCCCCGCATCCCTCGAGCACTGAGCCTGCGAACGCACGCACGGTCTGGAGCATGTGCACTCTCGGCTCCCCCAGGGGGTCGTCGTCGACCAAAACCAGACTCCCCTCCACCAGCGACTCGACATCGGCCAATACGTCCTGAGAAGCGTCGACACCGGCCACCGCCGAGCACGCATCGACAGAGCCGCCCGCGACCAAAACGGAAAGACGGCGAAAGGTGGCCTGCTCGCGTGTCGTCAGCAGGTCGTAGCTCCAGCCCACGGTCCGGCGAAGCGTCTGTTGGCGAGGAGGTCTGCCCACCAGCGGGTCGACGACATCCAAGGCATCCGTCACCTCTCGGAGCAGCACCGCCGGAGACATGATCCGAGTGCGCCGCGCGACGATCTCGATCGCCAGCGGGAGTCCGTCCAACCGCCGGCAGATTTCAGCAACGTCCGACGCGTTCTCATCCGTGAGCTTGAACCCGGCACGGGCCGTTCTCGCGTGTTGACAGAAAAGTTCGATTGCCGGCGAGGCGTTCAGCATCTCGGCATCGCCGCCATCGGGTACGCCCAACGGTCTCACCACGTACTCGCGTTCCCCGCGCACGTGGAGTCGACGGCGAGATGTGGCTATCACGCCAAGAGCGGGCGCCCCTCTAAGCAGGGCGCTCACGGCCTCCGGACCGTCTACGATCTGCTCGAGGTTATCGAGCACGACAAGGGCTCGTTGTTGTGCCAACCGCTCGAGGAAGCCAGAGCTCGTCGTTGGCTCGCCCGGAACACCCAGAGCCTCGACGAGGCCCCGCCACAGCCCGGCGGCAGTGGTGACCGTTGCCAACGGTAGGAAGAAGACGCCGTCGGGAAAGTCGAGCGACACCTTGGCTGCCAATGCCACCGCGAGCCGTGTCTTGCCCACACCTCCCGGCCCGGTCAGCGTCAGACACGTGTAGGGCTTCGAGATGAGGGCAGCCAGCGCCTGCAGGTCGGCATCCCGCCCCAGCAGCGGCCCGGCGTCCATGGGGGGCAGCGAGGCCTTCGCCCCGAGGGTCTTCAGCGGCGGAAACTGCGACTTCAGCCCGGGAACGGTCAGCTGGTACAGGTGAACAGGCTCTGGGAACCCCCGTAAGCGATGCCATCCGAGGTCGGTACCGCGACCATCCACCCCGGTTAGCGCTGCGACCGGCTCGAACGTCGCTCTGGTAAGGACGATCTGGCCGCCGTGTGCCGCCGCCGACACACGGGCAGCCAGATGCACGTCAGCCCCGACGAACCCGTCCCCGTAAGGCATCGGATTGCCGGTGTGCACCCCCATCCGCACACGTACCGGTCGGTGCGCAGGCCAGTCCTGGGTCGCCAACTCACGCTGGGCCTGCAAGCACGCGTGCACAGCGGCCAACGGATCCTCGAACACGACGAAGAAACTGTCGCCCTCGGTTCCCATCTCCTTGCCCTCGTATGCCGTCCACGCCCGACGGAGAACCCGGCGATGCAGCTCGAGAGCATCCACGTACCGCTCGCGAAGACTCAGCAGCAGCTGCGTCGAACTCTCGATGTCGGTGAAAACCATCGACACCGACCCACCCGACACCCCAGCCATCTTTCGATAATCCCCTCGGCTACCCAGCATTGCCAGCGCCGGTATTCGACTCCCGCTGCCGCGCCAGTCCAGCCGCCACGAGCACCGTCACGCCTGCACGACGAGCACCGCGAGGTGTGTCTCTCCGCCGCTAGACCGCCGAGCGGAGGCCGCAGAACCTCGGTACTGCCGTCAAGGAGTCGGCTCGTTTTCCCCAAGGCCTCAGACGTTGCGCTCGGCTCGCTCCGCCTCGACCCGAGCCAAGATCCAAGAGGTGACTGAGCCAATGGCTGCTCCGACAATGCCGATGCCCGCCACCATGAGGACCACGCCGACGACTCGCCCTTCTGCCGTCACCGGGTACCTGTCTCCGTAGCCGACCGTTGTGACGGTGGTGCAGGCCCACCAGAGCGCGTCGCCGATCGTGGTGATGTTGGCTCCCTTTGCTGATCGCTCGGCGTCCAGAACGGCGAGAGCGCCCAGACCGACGGCGACCGATGCCGCCCCTGCCACGTAGACGAGCACTCGACCGGCGAGATTGTTCGCAGCGGAGCGGTCGAGGATCCGAACGAAGGCAAGGAGGCGAAGAAGCCTCAGTGGACGAAGCAGCGGAAGCGCCACCAAAGCCACGTCGTACCAATGTTGCAGCGCGTACGCGCGGCGGCTGTCCGCAAGGACCAACCGGGTGAGCAGATCAAGGGCGAACGCCCCCCAGACCGTCCACGAAAGAGCATCCAGGATGTTGCGCGTGCTGGGGTCGAGGCGAGGGTCCAGGACCGGCCAGGCGTATGCCACGAGGAACGCCAGGGCGAGCAGGATGAGCGGTACCTCGGGGCGTCGTTCCCATTTCTGAACAGTCACGAAAATGAGTTTCGCAGCCGGAGGCGCCATGGGGTCTTGATGGCGGCGTGGAGGCTGGATCGCATCGCGGTCCGCGTAGATGACCAGTCGCGAGTCGTAAGGTCCGGCTGCGCGCCGACTCGGCGACCGGGACCCCGTCGTCTGCCTTCGCGGGGCCGACAGACGCGCGATGCCGAAGCGATTCGGAGCCGGTTCAGGCCTGACGTGAACCAGGCGGTCTGCGCGAATCGGGGACAAGCGGGCAGGCCCGGGATACGGTGCCGGCGGCGGCAAGCAAAGCTCGCCACGATTCGTACAGGGACTGCTGACTGCACATGGCTGTTGTTTTCAACCCCCCGCCGGGGTGGCCCGCTCCTGCTCCTGGTTGGGAGCCGCCTTCTGGGTGGCTGCCTGACCCG
The DNA here is from genome assembly GCF_056396225.1 of Terrabacter sp. 05T424. NCBI lineage: Bacteria > Bacillati > Actinomycetota > Actinomycetes > Micrococcales > Intrasporangiaceae > Terrabacter > Terrabacter sp. 05T424. Next base: position 560,671 of record NZ_JBFTLB010000002.1, on the reverse strand, counting down.
TCTTGGCCGCCGGCCCCGCCCGGCTGGGAGTTCTGGACTCGTGTGTCCCAGACCCCAGAGGGAGCGCCGGTCCCATCATGGGCCGCACCTGTAACGGACGCCGCGGGGGACAGCACCACGTACGGGAGCGGTGAATCCGTGCGTCCGCCGTGGCTCGACGGGCAGAACGGGGGTCTTTCGACGCCCGCACCCAGCTTGGCTCGGACTGCGCAGGCCACGACCGCTGTCCGCGGCGGCCAGGCACTGGCACGGAAGGCCGAGCTGTGGGGCTGGGGCGGCTTGGCTGTCAGTGCCCTGCTCGGTCTCACGTCCGGTGTCGGTGGCGCGCTGCTGTTCGCGGGACTGTTCGCCTTCGTGGTCGCCGTCGTGGCGCTGGCCCGCGGCCGCGTGGGCTGGGCGCACCTGGCAACCCGCGCCTCGGGGGCAGCGGTGCTGGTCGCGTCCATCGTCGTCATGTCGATCGGTGCGGCGAACATCCCAGCCGTGCCGACCTCTGCGACCCCTGCGCCGGCTCAGACGCCGGCACCGCCCGCCACATCGGCCACCGAAACGACACAGACTTCGGCGACCCCGGTGGCAACTAGCGCAGTTGGCACACCAACCGAGACGGTCAGTACCACCACCGAGACGGACCCCGTTCGGACGGCGATCCGTTCAGCGCCGCCCGGGTCGGCACTCGCGATGGCCGGCACGCTCGTCGTCCAGGGGCGGGGCCCGATGACTGGGTACTCCCGGGCCGCGTTCGGTGCTGCCTGGACTGACATCGACCGCAACGGCTGTGACCAGCGCAACGACACCCTGCGACGTGACCTGCGTGCGGTCACCTTGAAGGCCGGCACGAACGGCTGCGCCGTCATGACCGGCACGCTGAAGGACCCGTACACCGACGCCTCCGTGGCTTTCGCACGGACAGCCCGGACCTCTCCCGTGCAGATCGACCACGTGGTCGCGCTCGCCGACGCCTGGGCCAAGGGCGCCGCCCAATGGCCTCAGCCCCGACGGACGGCGTTCGCCAACGACACGCTCAACTTGGTCGCCGTCTCATCGACAGCGAACGCGTCCAAGCGCGGCGGTGACGCCGCGACGTGGCTGCCGCCCGCCAAGGCGTACCGGTGCGCATACGTTGCGCGGCAGGTCGCCGTCAAGGTCAAGTACCAGCTCGCGGTCACCTCAGCCGAGCAGGCCGCGATGGTGACGACCCTGAGCACCTGCACCGCCACGACGCCGCCTGCCGTCACGGTGGCGAAACTCGGAGGGTTCCCGCTGTACGCGCCACCGGCGCCGAAACTCGCACCGAAGCCGGTGGTGAAGCCGGCGCCCAAGCCAGTGGCGAAACCGGCGCCCAAGCCCGCGAGCCCGTCCCCCGTCCAAGGAGTGCACCCCGGGTCCTTCTGCTCCCCGGCAGGGGCTTTCGGCTACACGAACAAGGGCACGCTGATGCAGTGCTCGTACAAGGCTGGCGACACCCGCGCCCGCTGGCGATCGGCCTGAGGAGACGACGATGACATCACCCAGCCTGACCATGCCGCCTGCGCCCGCCTCCGGGCAGGTGCGCTAGATGGGGCTCGGAGTCTCGTTCAAGATCGCGCCAGGCGTCCGCGTCCGAGCCTCGAGCCGCGGCGTCCGCGCGAGCGTCGGCCCCCGCGCCGCACGCGTCCACGTCGGCGCCGGCCGCACGCGTGTCTCGACCGGCGCGGGACCGATGACCCTGTCCACCACACTCGGAGATGGCACACGGCGGGCTCCTTCGCGGTCCTCCTCGACGCGCTCGACCGGAGCCTCGCCCCGGCCCCGACAACCCACGGTCGCCCAGCTGCAAGCTCAGGCGCGGGCCGCCGAGCGAGCGCAGCAGGTCGCCGAGGTCGCCGCACTCGAACGGTCCCTGACCAGCCTGCACCACACGGCCTTCGCCGCGCCCACCCGGCAGACCCTCCCTATCCCGGCCGCGCCGGCGGCCGGCGACGTCGAGACCGCACGACGCGAGCTCTACCAGACGGCCACCGCTGGCGTGCCGATCTGGAAACGTGAGGAGCGCAAGAAGGCGAAGGCTTGGGCGAACCAGCAAGCGCCCAAAGAGGCCCGACGGCGCCACACAGGCGCCCTGGTCAGCGGGCAATGGGAACAGTCCCAGCTCGACCAAGAATGGGATGCGCTGCGCAACCACCACCCGCTCACGGTCATCGAGACTGTCGACGACGCGTTCGCCGACAACGCCAGCGACTCCACCTGCGTCGACGCCGGCACCGTCCCCGAGACCGGAGCCCGCTACCTCACCGCCGTCGTCACCTACGGCAACATCGATCTGGTCCCCGAGCACCGGGCCGACCGGACACCTGGCGGCAAGCCGACCCTGCGCAAGCGCACCAAGACGGACCGCAACGCCCTCTACGCCGCATCAATCGCCTCGACCGTCCTCGCGACGGCCAAGGAGGCTCTCGCGGTGGCTGTCGGTGCAACCGAGATACGGGTACTCGTCGTGCGCCCGGACGGCACCGGCGATGTCGAACCGATCTATGCGGGCACGTTGCGCCGAGATTTCCTCGCCGAGCGCGACTGGCGCGGCCTCGACGCGCTCGCGGTGGCGATGGATGCCGAGCACGCCGAGATGCGGCACAAGGGCAGCACCCGCGAAGTCATCGGCCTTGCTGTAGAGCCGAACTCGCCAGCCGCCCACCTGCTCGAGGCCTGGTCGCAAGCGATTCCCGAGCACGATTAGCCCTCGCCCCGCCGGCCCGCAGCGTTCGAATGTCCGCAGAGGGCAGCAGCATGTATCCCCAACCGGGCTCACGTGCATCACACCGCCGCGAGGCGGCCTCGACGAGCAGGCCGTTGTTCCCCGGAAATGCCGAGGGGCGGACGTCGACTTCAGCTACCTTGCAGGGGCGAACGCCGGAGGGGGAGGTCCTTACGAGTTTCGGCTGCGACTACGGCAGCCAGTCCCCAGTTGGCGGGCTGTGGTCCACGCCCCGCTGCCGAGGGACCGAGTGTGTCGGGTCGACCTGGGCGGCCTCCATCGACGTGTCGAATCCGAGGAGTGTCTCTGCAGCAGCTGGTGACGCGGCCGCGGTACTCGCCACGGCTTCGAGCACGGACGCGCCATAGGTACTGGGAGGCGCGCCATGCTTGCCCGCTGGCTCCGGCGTCGTTCCAGATGCCGCGCCCGGCCGTCGGAGGGCCCGAAGCAGGTACACCGGGTCGTCGTCCTGCGCGGCGGCGGCGGCACGGGCCATCTCCACCGGATCGGGACTCGTCGGCCGGAGCTCCTCGGACAAATCCCGACACAAGCGCTGGTACAGCGCCTCACGCGTCGCGACTGGGAGCCGGGCGAACACCTCGGTGTGGACCAGGTCGAACACCTGCGGTGATGACACGCGGAGTAGGTACTTGTATCGAGCCACGTCCATGGCCACCTGGGCCTGCGAGTTGCTCGCGGCGGGCTGGTGCGCACTCAGGCGCCGGATCATGCCTCGAAGGTTCATGGCCGCTCCTTCAAGCCGTCGCGCCTGCTTATTAGCGTGCCACCGACTGGGGCTCGAGGTTGCGCTCCTCACGCTCACTAACCCCAGACACTAGCCTTGAGAGCCGGTGGGAGCGCCCCGCTTGGGAGATGTCCGGGTTTGCCGCCGGTCGGTCGTGCCCCTCCGTGCGGGTGGCCCGCCTAGAGGGCCGAGCAGTTCAGAGGGTGGCCTCGACGAGGCCCGGATCGCTGTTGTCAAAGACGACCAATACCTTGCTTCAACCGGGGAACACGTCCAGATCGGGCCACCGCGGTCTTGGAGTTGCGGCTCCTGCGTGCACTCGGGCAAGCCCGCGGCGATGAGCCCGTCGATGTGGGCGAACCGGAAGTAGCCGCGGACGGCGTGCATCATCGTGACGACGGAGGAGTCCATAAGCCCCCGGTCACCCAGGTGTCGGATGTACAGCTCGACGTGCGCACGCTGCACTCCAGCCAACGCGTCCAGCCCGTTGGCCTCGCACCAGGCGAACCACTCGCGCAGTTGGAACGAGTACAGGGCGTGAGTCCGGCCGGAGTAGCGGGCCAAGTAGGAGACTGCCGCCAGTTGGGACGTGGACATTGCCGCGGGCTGGAACGGAAGCAGAGTTGTAGGAGTGGGCATGGAGTCACCTCACGCGGCGACCAGCTACGGACCAGACCCCGCCCGCCGCCTACGCGACCTGTCCCGTTCCGGGTCTGATGGAGGCTCTCATTCCACGGAAGGATGAGAGTCATGGCAGCACCGAGGAAGTACCCGGACGAGCTTCGGGAACGAGCGATCAGGATGGCCGTCGAGCTGCGGCGTGACCCAGACACCAGGTCGGGCGCGCTCAAGCGGGTCGGTGACCAGCTCGGGATCAACTCAGAGACGTTGCGCAACTGGGTCCAGCAGGCCGAGGTCGACGAGGGCCACCGGCCGGGCGTGACGACCGCCGAGGCGAAGCGGATCGCCGAGCTCGAGCGGGAGGTCAAGGAGCTACGCCGGGCGAACGAGATCCTACGGACGGCCTCCGCGTTTTTCGCCGCAGCGGAGCTCGACCGCAAACTGAAGTAAGCAGCACCGTGCCGACCGCGGTGCTCGTGGAGTACATCGACGAGCACCGCGACCGGTTCGGGGTCGAGCCGATCTGCACCGTCCTGTCGGAGGCAGGCACGCAGATCGCCCCAAGCACCTACTACGCGGCCAAGAAGCGGGCGCCGTCAGCGCGGGCCGTTAGCGACGCGGTGACGCTGGCGAAGATCGTGACGATCCACGCCGAGAACTACGGCGTGTACGGCATCCGGAAGGTCCACGCCGAGCTACGCCGGCAGGGCCATCTGGTGGCTCGCTGCACGACGCACCGGTTGATGAGATCCGTTGGCCTCCATGGGGTCAGCCGCGCGAAGGGGCCACGTACGACGATCCCGGGCAGCGGACCGGACACCCGACCGGACCTGGTGCGACGGGCGTTCACCGCGACCGCCCCGGACCAGCTGTGGGTCGCCGACATCACCTACTGCCGCACCTTCGCCGGATGGGTGTACGCCGCGTTCGTCATCGACGTCTTCTCCCGCCGCGTCGTCGGCTGGCAGCTGTCGAAGAACCTGCGCACCGACCTCGCCCTGGACGCCCTCGAGATGGGCTTGTGGGACCGGGCCCGCGTCGGCCGGGACACCACCGGGCTGATCCACCACTCCGACAAAGGAGTTCAATACCTCGCCATCCGCTACACCCAGCGCCTCGCCGACGCCGGCGCGGTCGCCTCGGTCGGCTCGACCGGCGACTCGTACGACACTCAGTCCATGATCACGGGGTGGGCGGCGGACGTGCTCGTCAGCTTCGAGGTTCTCGATGCCGGTTGCGGATGTCCTGACCCGTCATACGACTGGCGGCGCCCTGCCTGCCAACGCGTTGATCTGTCGACTCCGCATCCCGCCGCCCACACCCTGAGCCGTGGACTGCCGTGACCCAATAGGGGCCTTGCCTCAGCACCTTGAGTGTCCTGTCCGGCACCCGTCCCAGCCTCACTCGTGCACCACCGACCAGAGAGGCACCGCATGCCAGCGCACGACCACAGCGTCCTGGGCATCGACACCCACAAGCACGTTCACGTCGCCGTCATCCTCGACGGCCTCGGCCGCTACCAGGACGCGCTGAGCTTCCCAGCCACCGACGCCGGTACAGCGCAGCTGCTGGCCTGGAGCCAGGAGCACGGGACGCCGATGACGGCCGGCGTGGAGGGGACCGGCAGCTACGGCTACCAGTTGACTCGTGGACTCCAAGGAGCCGGCCTCACCGTCCTCGAGGTCAACCGGCCCGATCGCGCCAACCGGCGACGCAAGGGCAAGAGCGACCCTGTCGATGCCGAGGCAGCCGCTCGTGCGGTCCTGGCCGGTCAAGCCACCGCAGTTCCGAAGAACCGCGAAGGTGCCGTAGAAGCCCTGCGATCATTGACGATTGCCCGCAACAGCGCGGTCAAGGCGACCACCACCGCGAGTAACCAGATCAAGGCACTCCTCGTTGGCGCCGACCAGCAGCTGCGCGATGATCTCCGGGTGCAGAGTCTGCTGCAGCTGGCCACCAGAGCCAGTCAGCTGGCCCCTATCGACGGCCAGCGGGCAGCCATCGCCAGCCTCGGCCGCCGGTGGCTGCACCTGCATCAAGAGGTCCTCGACCTCGACGTCGCGATCCGTGCGCTGATCCGGCGGACTGCCCCTGAGCTGGTCGTACGACCCGGCATCGGCATCCACTCGGCCGCCCAACTGCTGATCACCGCCGGCGGCAACCCAGAACGGCTCCACAGCGACGCAGCGTTCGCGGCGCTGTGCGGTGCCAGTCCAGTCCAGGCCAGCAGCGGGCAGAAGCACCGCCACCGCCTCAGCCGCGGCGGCGACAGGGCCGCCAACAATGCACTGTGGACCATCGCCAACAACCGGCTGATCCACGACAGCCGGACGCGCGAGTTCGCGGCGCGACGACGCACAGCCGGCGACAGCCGCAACGACACTCTGCGGGTCCTCAAGCGCTACATCGCCCGCGAGACTTTCGGCATCATCCGGGCCGCACTGAGTGCTGACCAAGCCCTCGAACACGCCGCTTGACATAGGGGCCTCAACGCCCTCGCCGAGGCGTTAACTCCCTCTTCAAGGCCGAGCTGATCCGTAACCGGGGTCCGTGGCGATCGACGACCTCGAGATCGCGGTCGCGGAGTACATCGACTGGTTCAACCACCGACGACTCCACGGCGAGATCGGGCTCATCCCACCCGTCGAGCTCGAGGACCAGCACTACCGTCAGAACCACGCGGCGGCTACCGTCGAAACGTCAGTTCCGAGCCTCCACTAAACCCGTGACGGGACAATCTCCTGTCGTCCACGCTCCGGCCGGTACCCACGCCAACGCCTGCGAGGAGCCCGAGACCGTCAGCGTGAAGTCGCAGCACCTTTGCGCATCAGCAAGGGGTTCTTGCGAAAGTACCAGTGCATGCCGGGCGGGAGATGCAATCCCACGTCGCGCGCCAAGGGCGGCTCCTCATCCGCCGACCCCGTCGTGAATCCCTCGAACGGGCTCTCGGCAGGCCCAGCCGAGACCAGCAACAACAAACGTGGTTGTCGCGGCCGGCGTAATACGGCATCGAGCCAACCCGGATTGCCCGGCCGAGGTGGCCTCCGTTGGCGCTTCGCGGACGCACTCGGTCCACGGTTCCTTCCGCTTGGACCTACTCGGACCCAAGCCTCCTGTCGCGGGGTCGACTGGGGCAACCACGTGGAGGACCAGTGGTGCGTTACTCGTGGAGGTAGTCCTCCTCGTCGTGGTCGGGCACGGTGGCTTGCTGATCGAGCCAATCTGCCTCGTCGGCGATGTCCGCTGACGAATCGGGGGCAAGCGCCGCAGGTTCGTCGCCCAGCTCGTCCGGGACCAGTGGTGCGTGCTGTTCGAGGAGGTCCGCTTCGGGGACCTCCTCGATCGGCTCGATCGGGTGCTCAACCATTGCCGCCCCTCCTTCGTCGCGCTCGAAGCTGGGTGTTCTGGGCCTCGAGGTCCAGGACCATGCCGATGCCGGCCAGATTGAGCCCGGCCCCCAAGAGGTCGCTGATGCGGCGGAGCCGGTCCAAGTCGTCAGCGCTGTAGCGGCGCGTGCCACCCTCGGTGCGATGGGGCTCCAGCAGGCCACGGGCCTCGTACGCTCGCAGGTTCTGCACACCCATGCCGACCAGTTCCGCGGCCGTCGAGATGCCATACACGCCCTGGTCGCTCTCCGGTGCTGGTTGACCCATCAAACGTCCCTTCCATGCGCAGGATTTCTCGGCCGGATACCTCTTGCCCCAGCATCCCACGGGTGCTACAACAAATCTATAGCGCACCCCACAGATCGCGCATCGCGATCAGTGGACCACAAAGGAGCATCAGAGGACGACACGATGGAGGTGGAAACGATGCTGATGCGCACCGACCCTTTCCGTGATCTAGACCGTTTGACCCAACAGATGTTCGGCACGAACGGGACCTTCGGCACCTTGGCCCGCCCGTCGGTGATGCCGATGGACGCGTGGCGCGAGGGTGACACCTTCCACGTCGAGTTCGACCTTCCGGGCGTGGTCCCGGACTCGATCGATCTGGACGTCGAACGCAACGTGGTCACCGTCAAGGCCGAGCGCCCGGCCAGGGCCAGCGACGCCGAGCTGGTCGCCGCCGAACGCCCGCGCGGGGTGTTCAGCCGCCAGCTCATCCTCGGTGACAACCTCGACACCCAACACATCACGGCCAGCTATGACAGCGGGGTGCTCACCCTGCAGATCCCCGTGGCCGAGCAGGCCAAGCCGCGCAAGATCTCCATCACCAGCAAGGGTGAGGACCGGCAGGCCATCAACGCGTGAGACGAAGCGGTGAGACGGATGCCCCAGATCCTGCAGGTTGCCAGCGCGGGTTCGACGACGAGCACGGACGAGCAGTTCATTGACCTGCTGTGCGCCGATGAGGACCTGCTCCGGGCCGAGTTCGACGCGATCATCGCTGCGGAATGGCCAGAGCCCCCACCCGGCGAGCCGGCCGAGCCAGCCGAGGGCCGCGCACCCGCGCAGCACCCAGGAGGCGAACCTCGCCGACACAGGGCCGGCGGAGCGGGCCAGCCGACCCGACCACACCACCCAGGCATCGACGATCGGACCAGGCAACGATCACCCCCCGTTTGAAGCGAGGCTTGCGACAACCCATGGACACGAGAGGCAGGTGATGGCCACACGTGAGACGCCCCACCCGAGGTGACTGTCGTGCTCGCCCGCACGTTTCAACCTGAGCGTCTGACGCACCAGTCCGCGACGCTCGCGCCCGCGGCGCATCCATTTCGCCGGCCGGCACGCCAGCCCCTCCGAACACCGATTCCAACACGGTGGCCCCGCCCGCCATGGCGGCCGGGGCCACCCCTTGCCGGGCTCACCATCCACCACGAGCGGACACGATGATCAGGACAGCAGCTATGGACCTGTACGCCATTCTGGGCGTGACACCGCAGGCCAGTCCGGACCAGCTCCGTCGCGCCTACCGAGGCCTGCTTCGCCAGCACCACCCAGACACCCGTCCTGTCGGCCCCCGACGAGCCGGCGCTGCCGACATGGCCCTCCAAGAAGTCCTGGCGGCCTACGAGGTCCTCCGCGACCCCGCCCGGCGCGCCGACTACGACCGGCTGCGCGGCGGCACCGCCCGATCCGCGACGCCCGTGCAGGTGCGGGTACACCGAACGAGTGCCCCTACCCCGAACGACCCACCCATCCAGGCCGGCCCAGTCCACTGGCGCCATCAGGCGTAGACGTTCACGGAACCAACGGGGGAACAGTTAACGGTGCTCACGGCACTCCCGTCCCCAGGACGCGAGTGCCAGCACCTGCGACCGCTTCGGGCATTCGCGGCCCCCTCGCCGCGAGCGGCGCCTGACCGAAGCGCCGAGGGCCCTTCCGGCACATCATCGGGGCACGCCGGCGTGCCCCTGCGCGACGCGCAGATCCTGGCACGGCACGGCGACCCACGGACAACCGAGCACTACGACCGGGCCCGAGGCAACCTGGACCGGCACGGCGTCCACTTCCTCACCGCGTACGTCGCGGGCGTCTGAGGAGACAAGACACATTCCGCCCCCTGCCGGGCGCACGCTCGGTTTAGTAGCCGGGGAAGACCTTCCGGAGCTCGTCCAGCGTGACGTTTCCGGTGACGGTCGCACCAGCGGCGTGTTCGGGGCTGAGCCGTCCGCTCAGCAGCCGCACCACGGCCTCCTCCGGACCATTGAACGTGGCCGTTGGATGATCGACCGATTCGGTCACGGTGACCGCGTCGGTGATCTCGAGTGCGCCACCTGGGATCACCAGACGGACCTCCCGTTCGATCGCATCCGCCTTTGCGGAGAACCCCAGCAGGAAGCCCAACGGCCCGCGAAACTGCTCGACGAGCAGTTCGGCAGATTCCGGCTCCACGGTCGCTGACGGGTCGACTCCGACGCGCACGTTCCACGCACGGTTGGCAACTTCATTGAGCCGCATGCCGAGCGCGACCGACAGCGGCACCGGCTCGGGAAGGAAGCCCAGGTCGATCATCAAGCTATCGCGCTGTTCGGTGCTGAGCGACTCGATGGTGTCGAGGTACGCCTCGTCGTGTTTGACGAATCCAGCTGCTTGGTCGGCCGGTGAAGCCGCGTTCCACCGTGCCCAGATTGCCTGGTTGTCCTCAACCTCGACCCGCTCGCCCGCGGCGGTGGCGATCGGCTTGCGGCCGATCTCCGCATCGCTGCCGATGTGTGAGAGCGCCTGCGCGACGCTCCACCCCGTCGCCCCACTGGGCGCGCTCAGATCGTCCTCGGACAAGGTCGGCACCAGCTCGGCAAGGGTGTCGTGGTTGGCACGCAGCGCCGAGATGGTGCGGTCGACAAGTGTGGCCATACCGGTGCAACCATGAAGACCCCGGCCTTCTTCCCGCGGTCACCCAGTAGGCACCCGCAGACGAAGCGATGCGTCTGACCACCGCCAGCGATGTCGCGGCTCGTCTGTCCAGGGCCACGAACGTTCTAAGCAGTCTTCCCACGCATCTGGCTCTTCAAGGCGCCGAGGTCCATGGACGTCCAGTGTTCGATGATCTGGCCATCGGAGATTCGGAAGGTGTCGATGAACTCGAACTCGACGCGGTTCCCGGTCGGCGCCAGCCCCCAGAGCTCGCCGCGATGCGTGCCGTGCAACGTCTTCCGCGTACTGACGAGGTCGCCCTCGGCGATCTGGTCGTTGATCTGCATGCGGGCATCCGGAAAGGCCTGTAGCAACTGCCCGTAGAAGGCCTGGAACCCGCTCGCTGGTCGTTCCGTGCTCGGAGTGGTCCGCCCCTCGGGCCGGTAGTGGTCAACGAACCCCGAGTGGAAGACCTCATCTGCGTAGGCCAGGTCATGCTGAGCCTGACACCGGTGGACGAACTCGGCCACAATCCGCTTGTTGTCGTCGGTGGACATCGGCATCATCCCCGTTCGCAGCCTGGATGCCGCCAATCTACTTTCACCCCGGACACGCGGCACCCATTCGCGCAGCAGCCCCTACTTCCGCTTCGCGGACATCGATGGCGTCATCGCGACTCATCCGGCCGTGAACGCCCGACTGCCGAAGTGGAACGCTGCGCGGCCACCGCGTACTGCGTGTGGTCGGCACGGGCAACAAGCCCGCGACCATGCCAGTGACCGCCCCGCGTTTTCGGGCGCTCGAGGCGTGCCGTGGCGCCCACGCGGGCGACTACTTTGGCGTGCGCCGCAGCACACGCCTGGAGGAAGGGCGTCCACGGTGATGGCGGGCTGCCCAGCGGGCCGCTTCACTGGCAGCCGCCGCCGCGGCGACCGTCACGGTCAGTGCCGTGAGGGCGAGGTCTCCCTTGTTGTGGTCCCGCAGTCGCATACCCCCCACATGCCCTCGGATCGCACCCGGTAAACGCGTTCTTGCGCCCCGAAGAGACGTGGGGCGCGTTGGGATGGGTCTGACCTCGCCAGGACTCCGGATGGCGCGAACGGCCGGATGCGTACGCGTACGCGTGAGGGCGGCGCCGCCTCAGGGGTTCCCCGGGATTGGGGTTGGGACCAAGTGGCGGCGCCGTCAAGGTCCCCATACCCACAATGCCCGAAATGTCCTATTTGCTTCTTGGATCTTCCGAAGAGGACGACAGCGCCGCCCTGACGCGGGCTCCGCTCAGCGACGGGCGGATCTCCAGTGGGTGGGTGACTGTCCGCGTTCGCGCTTGAACGCCCGGCTGAAGGCCTCCTCTGACTGGTAGCCGACTCGGCGCGCGATGTCGTAGACGGTGAGATCGGTGGTGCCCAGCTGGGTCTCGGCCACGTGCATCCTCCACTGGGTCAGATAGCGGATCGGAGGCCTGCCCAGCACGAGGCGGAACCGGTCGTCGAGGACCGACCTCGACACTGCCGCGCGCGTCGCGAGCTCGCCGACGCTCCACCGGTGCTCCGGGTGGGCGTGGATGAGCGCCAGCGCAGGTGCCAGCACCGGGTCGCGCAGCGCGACGAGCCATCCGCGGTCGCCGGACGGCTCCGCGGACAGATGCGCCCGCAGCACCTCGATCAGGACGAGCTCGGGCAGGCGGGTGGCGAGCACCGCAGAGCTGTGGTTCGAGGGGGTGGTCGCCTCGAGGGCGTACGCGATGCTCGCCTGCACCCACGTCGACGCCGGCCCCGCAGGCAGCCGGACGACGAACACCGGCGGCAGCGCGTTCATCGAGGGGTTGAACAACGGATGCTCGGAATGGAGGTATCCACAGACGACGTCGGTCCGCTCGCCGCCGCCGCCCTGGCGCACCACGGGAATGTCCTGCCACGGCGGAGGTCCCGGCAGGTCGAGCCTGCTCGGCACGTCGACCGGGGTGGGTCCCCCGAGCGCGTAGCGACCGCCGTACGGCATCACGATCACGTCACCCTCGGTCGCCCAGTGCCGGACCCCGTCCTCGACGGCGACCCAGCAGACGCCGGAGACGACGATGTGGAACAGGATCATGCGGTCGGAACGAGGGGTGAGCGCGGCAGCGAAGCTCAGCGGCGCGGACTCGAACGCGAACTCATCGGTGAACTCGGCCCGGAAGAAGATCGCCCCTTCCAGGCGCAGCTGCTCCAGCGTCGAGTTCACCACCAGAGCAGGCACGCCCCCGCCCGCAACCGACACGTCGCCCACCCCTTCGAAGGTTCGGGGTTTCTGCTATCCATCGCGGTCGCCCGGCCATCGGACGCACGAGCGCTCGGACGCAGACTCGGTGAATCCACTATTCCATCGAAGCAAGGACTGTCATGACCACTTTTCCGCCCCTTGGCCACGTCGCGATCACGGTGCGCGACCTGAGCGTGAGCGCTCTCTGGTACGCGAACCTGTTCGGCGTCGACCCGGTGATCGACGAGGACACCGACCCGAACTTCCACCACACCGTCTGGGTGGTCGGCACCCAGTCGATGATCGGGCTGCACCAGCACGCGACCCCCGCGCCGGTCGAGACCTTCAGTGAGTATCGCGTCGGGCTCGACCACGTCTCCTTCGCCGTCACGAGCCGCGACGAGCTCGAGAAGTGGGCCGCCCGACTCGACGAGCTCGACATCGCGCACGGCGACATCAAGGACGCCCACTACGGGTCCGGGCTCGCGTTCCGCGATCCAGACGGGATCGCCCTCGAGTTCTTCGCGCCGCCCGCCTGATCCCTTCCGGCGAGTCAGCGGGCGTCGCCGGGGTTCGTGTGCAACAGGTAGTCGGCCACCAGCCGAGGCTGCACGAGTGGCAGCAGGTGCCCGCCCGGAACCACGTCGGCTTCGACGCCCAACCGGTCACGAGCGACCTTGCGCTGCAAGCCGATCGGGCAGAAGCGGTCGTCAGCGCCGGCGAGGACACGGATCTTGGTGGCCGACCACACTGTGAAGTCACATACCGACTCGAAGGCGATGTCGGCCTCGGCGCGCTGATACGACTCACCCTCGGCCGCAACCTCGGGGTCGACGTCGTGCAGGAAGTAGGTCTCGGCCCCATCGAAGGAGCGGGGCCGACGTCAGGAGGACGCGCCGAGCCGGTGTCGCACCACCCTGCGACGCAGCGTGGGAGACGCCTCGACCTCGTAGCCGGCATCGAGGAAGACCTGGAGCAGCCCGACGGACGCCTCGTCCCAGATCACGGTCTTCCCCGGAGGCGACTCGGTCGGGTAGCCCTCGAGGACGCGAGCGCCGACCTGCCTGCCGTAGTCGACTGTGGCGGCGGCGAGCTCATACATCAGACCCTGTCGACGGAAGCCCTTGCGCACGACGAAGCAGGTGACCGACCAGACGCCCTCGAGCTCAGGCTCCATGCGCATCCACGCCTTCTGCCGGGCCCAGATCCTCGGATAGTTCTCGCGCGGCTCGACGGCGACCCAGCCGGCCGGCTCGCTGTCGACGTAGCCGACGAGGCCGGACGTGGGACCGCTCGTGCCGCACCCGGCCTGTTCGAGGAGGGCGACGTCGCGCTCCTCCTGGGTCGTGTCGCGCCAGATCCAGCCCGGCACCTTGAGCGCCTGGCAGCGACACTTGCAGGCGCCGCCGGCCTCGAAGACGGCTTCGACGTCCTCGGTCGTGGCGTCGTTGGCCGGTCGCCAGCTGAACTCGGGCACACCGCGAGACTAGGTCCGTTCGTCCTGTCGCACTAGGGCATCGAGGGGTGCGCGACCCGGGTTCCAGCCGGGACAGCTGCCCTCAACGGCCGACGAGATCCAGTCCGAAGGCCGTGGCCATCGAGGGAGCGGCCGCTGCCTCGCCGAGCGGCGCTGCTCCGAGGACCTCGCTGTAGAGGCGTGCGAGCGAGTAGTGAGTCAGTGGTGTCGAGACGACGGCGGCGTGCATCGAAGGGTGAGCGACGGCGGTCAGGACGAGGTTGTCCTGCTGGCGGTCGTCCTCGTCGGCGGTGACCACGACCGCGAGATGCCCTGCACGCCAATCGGTTCCGGCCATCACCGCCTCAATCTGGGTCCGGAGCCAACGGTCTGCGACCGCGAGGTCGCAGTCGTGGGCGTCGTTGCACAGGTCGGGGATCACCATCCCGGCGTTGGGCAGCCGGCCGTCGGCGGCGTCCGTGCTCAGCTCACTGGCCGGCACGTCGTCCTGGGCGCAGGCGGAGCGCTCGCTCAGGTAGTACGCCCAGGGGTTGTGCTTGACGGCATACGCCCCCGAGTCCTCCGTGGCGCAGTTGGCGGGCATTCCCTCGGCGTAGACCTTCGCCGTCTTGCCGAGCGACAGCGCCTGGCCGAAGACGGACGGCTGGTCGATCGTGTGGCTGGAGGGCGGGGCGTCGTCGGTGACGGTGAACGTGCTGCCGCCCGTCATCGCCAGATAGTTGGGCAGCGAGGGATGCGTGATCGCCCGGTAGCTCGTCGCGACCGCATACTCCTGGCCCAGGGCTGCCGTGTAGGGCATGTCCGCCCGCATCTGGTCCAGCGCGTGGTTCTCGACGACGAACACGAGCAGCTTGGTCACCTTCGAGGGCGCCGCCGAGGCGAAGGTGACCGGCGCGGAGGGCTCGCTCGCCCCGCAGCCGCCGAGCACCGTCAGTGCGGCGGCGACCACGAAACCGAGCACCTTGTGCGACACGCGTCCTCCACGGTGTGAAGCGGCTTGCCGGCGACAGTACCTCGGTGCGCTCGCGATGAGCTGGGAAGCGGAAGAGGCACTCGAGCCTCGCGCCTGCGGACACGCCCGTAGCGATTGCGCGTCCCTCAACTGCCGGGGTTCCATTCAGGGTATGCGCGTTCGGCTCGTCCGCGGCTCGCGGTGGGCTGCCGCGGCAACGTGCTTCGTGATGTTCTCCGTCGGCTCTCTCGCGGGCTGCGACGCCGGTCGCGCGGCGAGCGACCCAGCCACCGTGAGCCGCCCGACGATCGGTCCGCTCGACACGCCTGTGCGCGTGCTGCAGATGAACCTCTGCAACAGCGGCCGCGCCGACTGCTACTCCGGCGGGCGTGCCGTCGACAGGGCGGTCGCACTGATCCACGAGCGCCGGCCCGACATGGTCAGCCTCAACGAGGTATGCCGTGACGACGTACGCGTCCTGAAGCAGGCGATGTCGTCCACCTTCCCCACGGCGGAGGTCGCCTCGGCGTTCGCGGCCGCGCAGGACCGTCCGACCCAGACACCGGTCCGTTGCCAGGACGGGCAGGAGTTCGGCGACGGCGTCCTGGTCGCGGTCCCGGCCCCGGCGGTTGGATCCCGCACCTACAGCGGGTTCTACCCGGTTCAGGGCCCCGACGACCCGGAGGGACGCGTCTGGGTCTGCATCGATCTGGCCACACGGTTCACGGCCTGCACCACGCACGCCACCAGCGGCAACCCGACCGCCGCGCTGAGCCAGTGCCGCTACCTGCTGGACTCCGCACTCCCGGGCATCAGACCCGGCAACGGAGCTGGCCCGACCATCCTCGGCGCCGACCTCAACCTCTCGGCTCGCGGTTCACCCAGCCCGGAGTCGTGCCTGCCGAGCGGCTACCAGCGCACCGACGACGGCGGCCTGCAGTCCGTGGTCGTGAGCCCCGGTGCCGCGCTGCGATCGCGCTCGATCATCGACATGCAGGGCACCACCGACCACCCCGGCCTGCTGGTCGACGTCGTCCTCACCCGTCGTTGAGGGGAGGCGGGACGCCCCAGCCCAACCGCCAGGGTCAGCAGCTCAGTTCTCGCGACGCAGGATCGCGTCGCGCAGCCTGCGGTCGCGGGCCAGCCACGCGAGGTCGCGGCGGTAGCGCTCTGCTGCGTGACGAGCGCGAGGCCGATGGTGGCGGTCGGGTTGCCCGGGACTGCGGTCATGACGCCGCTCCAGATCTCGCCCAGCGTCAGCGGCCGGAGAGGGATGATCCCGGGCTTCGGTGCCAGCTGCGGCGGGGCCCAGCCCGGCGGCTGATAGCCGGCGGGGGCGACCGGGGCGACCGGGGCGGCCGCCTGCGGCAAGGCCGCGCCCGGCGTGGGCAGGCCTGCGGGTCCCGGCGGGGGGTAGGCGCTGCCCTGCGGCCGCGGCATGGCGCCGGGGACGGTCCACCCCTGCTGGTCGCTCACTGTGCTCGAACCTCCCTGTAGGTCTGCGGCAATGTACCCCGACGGAGCACGGTCACGAGCAGATTCACGGTTGGGGAACCGGGGGGACAGAAACGGCGAATCCCCCGACCGTCTGGTCGGGGGATTCGCTGAATACCGGGGTTGCCCGATGCTCTGGGTGGGTCAGAGACCCTTGACCTTCTCGGCCTGGGGGCCCTTCGGACCCTGCGTCACCTCGAACTCGACCTTCTGGCCTTCCTGCAGCTCGCGGTAGCCGCCGCTCTCGATGGCCGAGTAGTGAACGAAGACATCGGCGCCGCCGCCGTCCTGCTCGATGAAGCCGAAGCCCTTTTCGCTGTTGAACCACTTCACGGTGCCTGTTGCCACTGGTGTTGCCTCTTCTAGTCAGCGAGGTCCCCCGTGTGGAGACCTCAGAGTGCCGATGTGTCACAACGCGGCGCCACACGCTAAACCTCGCGCAGCGACCCGCTGTGCCCGGTCCGAACTGGTGGACCGAGACGGCAGCCGGGAACGACGCTAGCAGTCGGTGGCGAAAACGCTCGATACATCTGCGATTCGGGCGCCCGACCGGGGTGGCCACCCCAGCGAACGCTGAGAGCTCAGGGCACCGGAAAGTCGGGCGGCGGGCCTTCTCCGGTGACCCCGTCGACCTGCTCACGCAGCAGGTCGGCGTGCCCGGTGTGGCGGGCGTACTCCTCGATCATGTCGGCCAGCAGCCGGCGCAGGCTCATCCCGTCAGGGCTGGTCTGCGCGAGCCCACCGCGAGACAGCGCCTCGGCCAGCGCCTTGCGCGAGCGGTGCACCGAGTCAGCCCACAGAGCACGCAGCTCCTCCGGTGTGTCGTCCGCTGCCGTGCTCCACGGCCAGTCGTCCCAGTCGTTCTCGGGATCGAGGTCGGCGAAGGGTTCCATGGGCCGGCGATCGGCGAGCCGTGTCTGGAAGTAGAGCTCTTCGACCCACGCCACGTGCTTGAGCAGGCCCCCCAGCGTGACCGACGACGCGCCCAGCCGCAGACGCAGCCCCTCTGCACCGACATCGGCGCACTTCCAGGCGAACGTACGCCGGTTGCGCTCCAGGGTGATCACGGCCGTGTCGAGCTCGTCGCCGCGCATGAAACGGTCGATGTCCCGTTCCGGCGGCCGGCCGGGGGTGAAGCCGAAGGTGTCCGTCATGCCGCCACCCTAGAGAGGACTACGGACGAGACACGTCCGCAACGACTCGGCTTGACGACACGGGATCAAGGCGCGGGACACCGAGGACGAAAGCCTCTGGTGGCCCTCCGACCGCAGCCGGAAGCATGGAAGGGCAGACACCGAAGGAGGCATCAGTCATGAGGCACACCTTGATCTGGATCGCCGTGGCTCTCATGCTGGCCGGCGCCTTCATGCTCGTCGCCGGCATCGGCGCAGCGGCCTCTGGATCGCGACTGTCAGCGTCGGCATCGCCCTGGTGGCCATCGAGACCTACCGAGGACGCCCGGGACGCCGGCACGCCTGACAGAACCGCGAACGCGCCGGCCAGCGCGTCGACGGACGGCACCCTGTGGAAGGGCGTGTTAGGCAGCGGAACTCACGCGCGTACGGTCTGACTGGTCCAGAGTTGGGCCCACCACTCGCGTACGCGGGTCGACCAGCGACAGGGGAGCAGATGAGCGACACGTGGCTGTACGCCGTGGTCACGATCGCGGTCGCCGCTGTCGCGGCTGCCGCCGTGTGGCGACCTCGGCCCGGGCAGGCCGTGCTGCTGCTCGTCGGACCGCTTCTCGCCAGTGCAGGCGCGGCCGGCTCCGTGTCCGGTGGTCTGGGGCTCACGGCCCTGCTCGTCATCCCCTACGCCTACCTGCTCGTGGCCGCGGCGCTGCCGTGGGACCGGGCGTGGTCCCGGGTGGCGGTCCCGGGCACCGTCGTGGCCGGCTGCCTCGCCCTCGGTGCGACGGCTCGTGCGGACCTGCCGGTGCTCGTCGTGCTCGCCGCGCCTTTCGCGATCGCCGTCATCGCACTCTTCCGCGCGCCGGCTCGATTTCACGCGGGCGACGCGGGGGCGGGCCAGGAACGCCACGACGGTCGCAGTGAGCCCGAGGACGCCGCGCCACCCCGGGCGACTCCCCGGATCGCACCCGTGATCGTTGCCGTGGCCACGCTTCAAGGCGTCGCCGGTCTGGCGATCGCCGGTCTGGGAGCCGGGACACTGATCAGTCAGCAGCGGCCCCCCGACACGGGCATGTGGTCCGGGCTCGGCGAGGTGATCGGCGCGGTCATCGCAGTTCTGGGCGTGCTGCTCGCCGCCACCTTCCTGGGGCTCGCCGCCGGGCTGCACCGCCGCTACCGCGACCTCCGCCTGGTCTTCGTCGTGCTGCAGGGGCTCGTCGCCGTCCTGCTGCTCCTGACCCGCGGGAGCGGGTGGACCGGCGCCGGTGTCGCGTGGGCACTCGGCACGGCGGCCCTCGCCCTCGCGGGATCGACCCCGAATCAGAAGGCACCGGACCGTGACGGGCCCGTACCGTTGACCCAGAGGTGATGGAGCGGCCGTCGTGACCGCCTTTCGGTGAGGAGACGTGAATGAGCCCCACGATCCGAAGTCTGGTGATCCCGGTGACCGACCTGGACGCGGCCAAGGCGGTCTACACCGCACTGCTGGGCGCGCCGCACACCGACGAGCCGTACTACGTCGGCTACGACGCCGACGGTTTCGAGGTCGCTCTCAACCCGGCCGGTGAAGGTGGTGGCCCGGTGGCGTTTGCCGACGTCGAGGATCTCGACGCGACCCGCGACACCCTGCTCGCCGCTGGGGCCGTGGAGCGTGACGCGCCACGTCAGGTCGCGCCAGGCGCGCGAGTCTGCGCGCTCACCGACAGGGACGGGAACCCGATCGGCCTTCGTGGGGAGTGACGCCCATGGATGGAGCCGGCGCCGCCGGCCACCGACAGGGTTCAGCGGCGGCGGACGAGCCCGCGGTCCTCGGGGATTGGCTGGGCCAGCTGCAGGATGCGTCTTTCGAGCGGGCCGGCGCTGCCGTGCGCAAGGCCTACCCGCCGCGCCGGCGGATGAGCGGACCTCAGCTCGAGTCGTACCTGCAGCGCCGGACCTACGCAGTTGCGTCGTCCACCCGACCCGATGGACGCGCACACGCCGCACCGACGCTGTTCACCCCGTACGCGGAGGCGATCTGGCTCCCCACCGTCAGCAACGCCGCCCGGATCGCCAATGTCCGGGCCAACCCGTGGCTGGCCCTGTCCGTCGTCGAGGGCGAGCACGACACGCACGCCGCGGTCCTCATGGAAGGCCCTGCCGAGGTGCAGGCGAGCGCTCCAGAGGACCTCTGGAGCCTCACCGAGCGGCGCAACCGCGGCGACACCCTTGCCTGGGCTGCCTGCTGGCTGCGGATCACCCCGCAGCGGCTCTTCAGCTTCGCCGAGCACGCTTGGCAGGACAAAGGATTCAGTTCCGACGGCTAGGCCGCCCGGGTCAGCGCAGTCGCCGGACCACCAACGCCAGACCCGCGGCCAGAACCACGGCCCTCGCCAGACGCGCGGGGCTGAATGGAGAGAAACCCACGAAGGCGGCCACCGAGGTCCCGACCGCCTCGATCGGTCTGCTGCCCGAGGACACCTCCTCGATGTTCACGCCCGGGGACTGGTAGTGCCCCGACGTGCCGCCCTTGCCCTGGTGCTTGCCCTTCTGACCCATGGCAACCTCCTCACCCAAGGATGCGCCGGACACGAGCGGCGACATCTCGAATCAGCCAGAGTCACAGGCGGACGACGGTCATCCCTGCGGCAGCCGAGCGGTCCATGCCCGCAAGGGCCGGTCCAGCGTCCTCGAGGCCGATGACCCGACCCACCAGCTCGGCGGGGCGGAGGGCGCCGTCCTCGATCAGGGCGAGCATCGCGGGGTAGTCGCGGGCAGGCAAGCCGTGCGACCCGTAGATCTCGAGCTCCTGGGAGACCACGAGGTCCATCGGCAGCGGCGGCGTCGACGACGGCCCGAGCAGCAGGCCGGCCTGCACGTGCCTGCCGCGGCGACGCAGGCTGCGCACCGAGGCCACTGCCGAGTCCGGAGACCCGAACGCGTCGATGGAGACGTGCGCACCGCCTCCCGTGACATCCCGAACTGACGCGGCCACGTCTGCCACCCCGCCAGCGTCGACCACAGCCGATGCCCCTAACGACGAAGCCCGTTCCAGCGCAGCAGAATTCACGTCGACGGCGAGGACCCGCGCACCGAGCGCCACCCCGATCATCACCGCCGACAGCCCGACCCCTCCGCACCCGTGCACGGCCAGCCACTCGCCCGCGCCCAGCCGACCATGCGTCGTCAGGGCACGAAACGCCGTCGCGAACCGGCACCCCAGCGACGCGGCCGTCACGAAGTCGACGGAGTCCGGAAGCCGCACGAGGTTCGTGTCCGCGCCGTGGATCGGAACGAGCTCGGCGAACGACCCGGGCCCCGTGAAGCCAGGCTGGGTCTGGTCGGGGCACACCTGCGCCTCGCCGGCCTCGCACCACGAGCAGCGCCCACAACCACACACGAACGGCACCGTCACGCGGTCGCCGACCACCCAGTCCCGCACCCCCGAACCGACCGAGGCCACGACTCCGGCCAGCTCGTGACCCGGCACGTGAGGCAACGACACGGGGTCGTGGCCCTTCCACCCGTGCCAGTCGGAACGGCATACGCCCGTGGCCCGTACGGCGATGACGACCCCGCCGTCCGGGCACCCAGGCGGGGGCACGTCTGTGAGCACCGGCATACGCCCGTAGGCGTCGTAGACGACCGCCTTCACGCGCGGGGGTCCGTCAGGACGTCGCGCCACGAGTGCTGCGGCGAGTAGCCGAGGAGGTCGCGGGCCTTGTCGATCGAGTAGAACGTCTCGTTGCGACCCATGGGCCGGCGCAGTTCCACCCCGTCGTAGAAGCGCTCACGCACCTCGTCGGTCGTCGCGGCAACGGACATGTCGGCGTTGGCGACGTTGAAGACCTCGTAGCCCAACCCGTCGACCTCGAGGCAGCGCTGCACCATCAGGCCCAGGTCGCGAGCATCGATGTAGGCGAAGATGTTTCGCCGCCGCAGCGCAGGCTCGCTCAGGAACGGCGGGAACATGTCGGCGTACTCGTGCGGCTCGATGACGTTGTTGATGCGCAGGCCGTAGACGTCGGCGCCGGTGCGGGCCTGGAACGAGCGCGCCGTCACCTCTCCCGCGACCTTGGACATGGCGTACGAGTCCTCAGGCACCGTCGGGTGTTCCTCGTCGACCGGCACGTAGACCGGCTTCCGCTCGCCCTGGGCGAAGCACACCCCGTAGGTCGTCTCCGAGGACGCGAAGACGACCTTGCGGATGCCGAGCCGCGTCGCCGCCTCGAGCACGTTGTAGGTGCTGAGCACATTGGTCGCGTACGTCTTCGCGTCCGAGGTGAGCAGGATCCGGGGCACTGCGGCGAAGTGAACCACGGCGTCGTATGCCGGCGTGGTCGCGAGCTCGAGCTCGTCGAAGCGCGCCAGCCCCGCCAGGGCGGAGTACGTCTCGCCGATGTCGGCGAGGTCGACCATGAGGTCGTCGACGGCCGGATGTCGCAATGGGACGAGGTCGGCGTTGGTGACCTGGTGGCCCTGCTCGGCGAGGAACGGCGCGACGTGCTTGCCGGCCTTGCCGCTGCCGCCCGTGAAGAAGATGCGCATGGCCCGATCCAACCACCGACGCCTTGCGACCCCGGATCGTCCGCGTCGGGCGGCATGCTGGGTGGACACGGTGACACCGCGACGACGCGCGACGACGCGCGACGACGCGCGACGACGCGCCGCGGTCTGACGGAGGAGGAACGGTTGTCCGACTACAAGATCCGGGCGCTGACGCCGGACACCTGGGACGCCTACGCGGCGATGCTCGAGCGGCACAACGGCGTCTTCGGGGGCTGCTGGTGCACGTGGTTCCACACCATGAGCGGCGAGAAGGAGTTCAGCTACGACGGCAACCGGGCCCTCAAGCAGCGGCTCGTCGACGAGGACCGCGCCCACGCCGCGCTCGTCTTCGACGGCGACGAGGCGGTCGCCTGGGCCCAGTTCGGGTCGGACCTTGCCCTCCAGGGTGCGGTCGACCTCATCGCGGCGGCCGGCGGCGGCACCGTCGAGGGCTACCCCCACGACAAGGGCGGCAAGCGGGAGGCCGTCCTCTACAGCGGAACCCGTGCCCTCTTCGAGCGGGCCGGCTTCGAGCACATCCGCAGCAAGGGCCAGTTCAACTGCGTCATGCGCCGGACCTTCTCGTGACCTCCCGGTCCGCGGCCGAGAAGGCAGCCGCCCTCCTCGCCCTGCACTCCGGACCCGGCTTCGTGCTGCCGAACGCCTGGGACGCCGGCTCGGCCCGCATCCTCCAGCAGGTCGGCTTCCCCGCGGTCGCCACGACGAGTGCCGGCATCGCCTGGTCGTGCGGAGTCCCCGATGGGGGCGCGCTCGGCCGCGACGAGATGCTCGACCACATCGCCCGCATCGTCGCCGCCGTCGAGGTGCCCGTGACCGCCGACCTCGAGGCGGGCTACGGCGACACGGCCGAGGAGGTCGGCCGCACCGTCGCGCTCGCCCTCGAGACCGGCGCCGTCGGCGCCAACCTCGAGGACATCAGCGACGGGCGCCTGTTCTCCGTCGACGAGGCCGTCGACCGCGTAGCAGCAGCGCGCGGCGCGGCACCCCGCGGCACGTTCGTGCTCAACGCGCGCACCGACACGTACTTCGCGGGTGTCGAGGGTGACGTCTTCGCCCAGACGGTCGAGCGCACGAGTCGCTACCTCGAGGCCGGCGCCGACTGCGTGTTCGTGCCCGGAGTCGTCGACGCCGACACCATCGGCCGGCTTGCGGCCGCCATTCCGGGGCCGCTCAACATCGTGGCCGGGCTCGCCAACACGATCGACGCGCGAACACTCTTCTCGCTCGGCGTCGCCCGCGTCAGTCTCGGCGGCAGCCTCGCTCGCGCCACCCTGAGCCTGCTCGAGCGAGCCGGCCGAGAGCTTCTCGACACCGGCACGCTCGGCTTCCTCGACGGGGCGATCAGCTACGCCGACCTCCAGGAGCGGTTCAGGAGATAGCCGTCAGGCGAGCCCGCCGAACGGTCGGACCTCGACCACTCCACGGCACGCCTTGGAACCCTCGGCCGCGAGCCGGAGCGCCACATCACGGTCGGGTGCGTCGATGACCCAGAAACCGCCGATGACCTCCTTGCTCTCCAGGTAGGGGCCGTCGGTCACCACGGGCTTCTCGCCCTGGCCGTCGACCACGGCCGCCGCGGCCACGGGCTCGAGGCCGCCGGCGAACACCCAGAAGCCGTCTGCCCGCAGCTTGTCGTTGAAGGCGCCCGTGTCGGCGAACGCCTGCTCCATGTCCTCCTTGGAGTCGTAGTTGCCGAACTCGTTCATCTCGGCGGGGCCGTGCACGGCGAGCAGGTAGTGCGACATCCCAGTTCTCCTTGGTTTCGGGGCGGTCCGGTCGACCGACCTTCACCCACTCGTCGAACGGGTCTCGGCCGATACGACAGCCCAGCTCAGATTTCTTCGACCTGATCCTCCCGGAGTCGGGTCACCGTTGCGAGCGGAAGGACGCCTCGAGCGCGGCGAGCGTGGCCGTGCGCTCACGCCGGGCGATCCGCTGCAGCACCGGGGTCGCCAGGCGGTAGAGGCCGTGGGTGCGCATCGACACGTGGTGGCGCACGAGCGTCGCTCCGTCATCGGCGGCCTCCAGCGTGTAGCCGGGCCAGCCCTCCATGTTGAGGCGCCCCGACTTGGTGCGGTCCCACCAGTGGTAGGTCAGCACGTACGGGGCGTCGAGCTCGGAGATCTCGCCGGGGGTCGGGCCGAACAGCGTCTGGTCGAGATAGGTCGTCCCGACTTCGGGCGCCCCCTCCGAGGTCTGCCGGGACTTCCGACGGATGCTGCCCTTGTGGGGCATCCACTGGTCGTACGCCTCGATGTCGACCAACCGCGCGAAGACCTCCGCCGGTGGCGCACTGACGCGTCGCTCGAGCTCGAAGTCCACGGCGCCCATGTTCCGAGGGTAGAGCCGAAGACTGGGAGACGGCTGGTCCGACGATGACCAAGTGCTGGCACGTCGAGGACGCCGATCGTCCGGATGGGCCCCTACGGTCGGTGCATGGCCATCGCCCGATACCCCAGCTTCGTCATCGACTGCCCCGACGCCGGGGCACTCGCCACCTTCTACGGCACCATGCTCGACTGGCCGGTCAAGTCGTCCGACGACTGGGCCGAGATCCGCGACACCGAGACCGGCAACTGCATCTGCTTCCAGCAGGTCGAGGACTTCACGCCCCCGCAGTGGCCCGGCCAGCAGGTGCCGCAGCAGGTGCACCTCGACGTCATGGTCGACGACCTCGACGCCGGCGAGGCGGCCGTCGTGGCGCTCGGTGCCACGAAGCACGAGCACCAGCCGGGCGAGTCGTTCCGCGTCTTCCTCGACCCGGCCGGCCACCCGTTCTGCCTTTGCGTCGACTGACCGCCTCTCCACTCCACCGGTTTGAGGTAGACGCGCGGCAGGAACTGCGGCGCGTCTACCTCAAACGGGTGGGAGGTCAGCTGATGAGGTGCTCGAGGGCGAGCTGGTTGAGGCGCACGAAGCCGTAGTCGCGCTCGGCCGCCTTCTCCGGGTCGAAGCCGTCGTCGGTGGCGAGCAGGTCCTCGACCGTCTCGCCCTCGGCAAGGGTGGGCTCTGCGAGGTCGAGCACGCCGGCATACGCCCAGGCTTCTGCCGTACGCGGGTCGGCGCGGAACGCGGCCGCCTTGGCGGCGAGCGCGAGGTAGGTCGTCATGCACGCGCTCGCCGACTCCCAGACGCCGTCGAGGTGCTCGGTGCGCGACGGCTTGTAGTCGAAGTGCTTCGGGCCCGTGTAGCGCGGCCCGTCGGGCACGCCCGGGAAGCCGTTCTCGAGGAGGTCGACGGTGAAGAAGGCGGACATGAGGTCGCCGTGCCCGAAGACGAGGTCCTGGTCGTACTTGATGCCGCGCTGGCCGTTGAGGTCGATGTGGAAGAGCTTGTCGCTCCACAGCGCCTGGCCCAGGGCGTGCGTGTAGTTGAGGCCGGCCATCTGCTCGTGACCCGTCTCGGGGTTGAGGCCGACGATGTCACCGTGGTCGAGCTCGGCGATGAGGGCGAGCGCATGCCCGACGGTGGGCAGGAAGATGTCGCCGCGCGGCTCGTTCGGCTTGGGCTCCAGGCCGATTCGCAGGCCGTAGTCCTGCGACTTGATGTAGCCGGCGACGGTGTCGAGTCCCTCCTTGTAGCGGTCGAAGGCCGCATGGAGGTCCTTCGACCCGTCGTACTCCGCACCCTCTCGACCACCCCACATGACGAAGGTCGTCGCGCCCATCTCGGCGGCCAGGTCGACCGCGCGCAGGACCTTGCGCAGACCGAACCGGCGCACGCCGCGGTCGTTCGCCGTCAGGCCGCCGTCCTTGAAGACGGGGTGGCTGAAGGTGTTCGTCGTGACCATCTCGATGGTGAGCCCGGCGCGGTCGGCCGCGTCCTTGAGCTGCCCACAGCGAGACGACTTCTCGGCGTCGGAGGCGTCGAACGCGTACACGTCGTTGTCGTGGAAGCTGATGCCCCAGGCACCGAGCTCTGCGAGCTTGTCGGCGTACTCCCACGGGTCGAGCGCCGGCCGGCTCGGCCTGCCGAACGGGTCGGTGCCGGTCCAGCCGACGGTCCACAGGCCGAAGGAGAAACGGTCGTCTCGGGTGGGCTGGCGCATCGTCGCGACTCCTTGCGAGGGTTTGTTGTTCCATGCAACTTATCTGCGCGAACCACTAGGGTCAAGGCATGGCCAACCTGCGCCAGGCGAGCCTGCGCCACGCCAACCTCGCCCTCGTGCTGCGCACCGTCCTCGCTGCCGACGAGGCGCCCTCGCGCGCCGACGTGGCGGGGGCGACGTCCCTGACCCGGTCGACGGTGTCGCGCCTCGTCGACGAGCTCGTCGCCGGCGGGCTGCTCGACGAGGTCGAGTCGAGCGCCGGCGGCGTGGGTCGTCCCGGCCGGCCGTCCACCCCACTGCGTGCGGCCGGCGCGCGATTCGCCGCGCTGGGTCTGCAGGTCGGGGTGAGCCACCTGGCCGCCAGGCTCGTCGACCTGACAGGTGCCGTCATCGCCGAGCAGACCGTGCCGATCGACCTGACGGGCTCGAAGCCTGCACCGACGCTGCGGCGGGTGCGCACGCTCGCGGGGCGGGTGCTGGCCGAGGCGCCATCCGGCGTCACGGTGGTGGGCGCTGGCCTGGCCCTGCCCGGCATCGTCGACACCACCGGGGGCCGGCTGCTCAGCGCACCCAACCTGGGCTGGGCGGACGTCGCCCCTGCCTCTGCACTCGGCGACACGCTGGGGGGACTGACACTGCGCGTCGGCAACGAGGCAGACCTCGCGGCGCACGCCTTCGCGCATCCGGCACCCGGCCGGCAGCGCGACCCGGCGACCTTCGTCTACCTGAGCGGAGAGGTCGGGATCGGTGGCGCGGTCGTCGTCGACGGCGACGTCATGACCGGACGGTACGGCTGGGCCGGCGAGATCGGCCATGTGTGCGTCGACCCCGACGGCCCTGCGTGCCGCTGCGGCTCCACCGGCTGTCTCGAGAGGTATGCCGGCCGGTTCGCGATGCTGTCGGCTGCGGGCCTCCAGCCGTCGACGCACCCCACGGTGCTGGCCGAGCGTGCGCAGGCTGGGGACGAGAAGGCTTGCGCCGCAGTGCGATCCGCGGCACGGGCGCTGGGGATCGCGCTGGCCGGCGTCGTCAACGTGCTCGACATCCCCACCGTCGTGCTCGGCGGCCATCTTGCCCACGTCGGCGAGCTGCTCGCACCCGACGTCGAGGCGATGCTGTCGCGTCGAGTCCTGTCAGCTCACTGGGCCACCCCGGAGGTCGTCGTCGCGCCCGACGATCCCGCGGCGGGGGCCACGGGTGCCGCCCTCGTCGAGCTGCACCGCCTCGTCGACGACCCAGTCAGCGTCCTGTCCTAGACCCCCAGCGGACGGATCGCTTTCTCGGTCGGACACGTCGCGTGACGGAGTGTTCTCTCGGTTGGGAAGTGCGCCTGACGGAGTGTTCTCTCGATCGAGGGGGTGGGTGACGGAGTGTTCTCTCGATTGGGCTGGGGGTCAGGTGATGCGGGCGAGGTCGACGGTCCAGACCGGGTTGCCCGGCACGGCCGCGACGCGGTCGCTGCTCGCGAAGCGGGTCGAAGGCTGGATGAGGGGGACGAACGGGCCGCGCTCGTTCATCGCCTGCTGCCAGGCGGCGTACGCGGTGGCCCGGTCGTCACCGATCGAGTCGCGCGCCTTGTCGGTGAGCGCGTCGACCAGCGGGTCGCGGCCCGTGAGGAAGCCGGCGCGGGCGCCGACGAGCCCGCCGGGACCGAAGGCAAGGTAGTTCTCGGGGTCGGGGTAGTCGGGGCTCCAGGCCCACAGGCTCAGGCCCGTGCGGCCGGCGCGATAGGCCGCGAGCGCCTGGCGGGCGGGCTGCGGGTCGAGCCGCGCCGTGATGCCCACCTCGCCGAGCTGCTTGGCGACGACCGCGGCGATCGACGACGCGGGCAGGCCCTGGATGGGCAGGTCGGCGGCATACGTGAGGCTGATCTGCTGGCCCTTGTAGCCCGAGCTGCGCAGGGCGGCGCGCGCCGCCGCGAGGTCGCGGACCGGGACGACGGGCAGGGTCACCACCGGGGTGGGCCGACCGTCGGCGCCGGTGGTCGTGCCGTCGCCGGGTGTCGTGTCAGCGCCGCCCGCGCTCGGGGGTGCCGAGGCTGCCGACGACGTCGTCGTGGGGACCGGCGTGCCCGAGGAGCCGGCACCCGAGGGCGTGCCCGTGGACCCGGCGGCGGCGGTCGCGCTGGGCAGGTCGTCGAGTGCGCCGACGATGCCGGCCGGGATGAGGCCGGGAGCGGGCTCAGCACCGGGGACCGCCGCGCCGAGGGCCTCACGGTCGACGCCGCGGCGGACCGCCTCGACGAACCGGGGGTTGGCCGTCCACGCATTCACCGTCGGTTTCTGGTTGAGCGCGAGGTAGGTGAGTGTGCTCGAGCGCATGGACGTCACGGTGACTGCCTTCGCCGGCGGCCGGGCCGCCGCCCGGTCAGCCTGGCTCGGCGAGAGGTCGAGCACGACGTCGGCGTCACCGGTGCGGATTGCCTCCAGCTGCTGTGACGGTGCGATGTTGCGCACGACGACCGCGGGGAACCGGGGTGCGGCGCCGCGCCACATGGGGTTCGCGGCGAGCCTCACCTCGGAGGTGCCGCGGACGCTCTCGATGACGTAGGGGCCGGAGCCGGCAGAGTGCTGCGAGAGGTAGCCGCTCGCCTGGTCGCCCGGGCCGATCGTGCCGCCGTGGGCCCTGACCGCGGCGGCGTTGAGGATGCCCATCGCCGGGTTCGCGAGGATCGCCGGCAGCGCGAAGTTCGACGACGGCGAAGTCAGCGTGAAGGTGCGGTCGTCGACCTTGACGACCGTGACGGTGCCGAGGATCGACGCGGTGGTGCCGCCGAGGCCCTGGGCCCGCTCGATCGTGAAGATGACGTCGTCGGTGGTGACCGGCGTGCCGTCGGAGAAGACGAGGTCCTTGCGCAGCCGCATGGTGAGCCAGCGACCTTCGGGCGAGAGGGTGTACTCGGCCATCCCGGGCACGACCTTGGTCGGGTCCTCGGGGTCGAGCGTCGTCAGGGTCTCGTAGAGCGCGTGCGTGAGCATGGCGCCGGTGCGGTCGAACTGGCGGGTCGGGTCGAGGGTCGTGTGGTCGAAGACGGCACCGACGACGAGCGGCTTCTGCTCGGCGGTGGACGTGGCCGACGCGGTCGAGACCGTCGATGTCGTCCCCGGCGTCGTGCCGCCCGTCGAGGAGGGCTGGGCGGTGCTCGTGGTGCAGCCTGCCGCTGCCAGCGTGAGCACGCCGACGGCCGCCGCCAGGGCGGGGCGGGCAGGACGACGACGCATGGGCTTCCTTCGAGGACGCCCTCGAAGGACGCCGGACGGGTGTATAGGGGCTGCAACGGCAGGCAGGAACACGAACGGCAGGTGGCGCCGCAGCACCGCGGTCCGCCCCTGCTCGTCCCGGCAGTCTAGCCGCCGGCGGCCGTCGCCCCCGCCTGCGAGGCGCTCGGCGCCAGCACGAGGTAGGCCTGCGCGAGCAGGACGACGCCGATCGCAACCCACTTGCCGACAGGGAGCTCCACGCCGTAGCGCCAGCGGTCCACGAGGACGAGCCCCACCTGGAGCATGACGACCCAGCCCATCGTGACGAGGGCGAGCTCGGCATACCGCAGCGACGACGCGTACACCCAGAAGAGCACGAGGAAGGCTCCGGCGCCGAGCACCAGGGCCCTGACGCTGCCGTTCTCGGCCCACTCCTTGGCGAGCACCGCGCCGGCGAGGTCGAGACCCGCGAGGAAGACCATCGCGATCGTCGCGACGACCGGCACCGGCCAGGCCTCTGGTGCCTTGATGAGAGGGAAGACGTCGGTGACGCTCATGGGTGGCACGTCCTTCGGAGCATGGCCCGCCCCGCGAACAGGCCTTGCCCTCAGAGGGAGCGCACCCAAGCGCTGATACGACTCATGCCGTGGTGACCGGCTGCGGCTCCCGCTGCACCTGGCCGCCCTCGAACCAGGCGACCACCTCCGGGTCGAGCGCGGGCACCTCGACCGCGCCACCTCCCGTACGCAGCGACGTCGTCGCGCACGCACCCGCAGCCACCGCCTCGCGGGCCGCGACGGGCGAGGTCATGGTCGGCCCGCCGTCGCGGGCGAAGCGGACGAACTCGGCCACGAGCAGCGGGTCGGCGCCGCCGTGCCCGGTCGTGTCGGCCGCCGGGATCTCGATGACCTCGTCGGCGTCCTCGCGGTAGGCGTCCGTGCGCCGGGTCCACACCTTGACGAGGGCGCCGGGTCCGTCGCCGAAGTTCTCGAGGCGTCCCTTCGTGCCGATCACCGTGTAGTTGCGCCAGTAGTCGGGCGTGAAGTGGCACTGCTGGTAGCTCGCGAGGACACCTCCGTCGAGCACGAGGTTGGCCATCGAGATGTCCTCGACGTCGACCACCGGGTTGAGCTCGCGCTGCTCGGTGGGCGGCCAGTTGTCGAGGGAGTACCAGTCGGCCATCCGCCGGTCGCTGTTGTCGCGGTGGTCGCTGACCGCGCCGTAGACGGCGAGGTCGCCGACCGCGCTGACACGGCGCGTGTAGGCACCGGCCAGCCAGTGGATGACGTCGAGGTCGTGGGCGCCCTTCTGCAGCAGCAGTCCCGTGGTGTTGCGGCGGTCGGCGTGCCAGTCCTTGAAGTAGTAGTCGCCGCCGGCCGAGACGAAGTGCCGGCACCAGATGGCCCTGACCTCACCGATCGTCCCCGCCTCGATGACCTCGCGCATCGCCTGGACCACGGGCATGTGCCGCATGTTGTGCCCGACGTAGAGCCGGGTGCCGGTGCGGTGGGCCGCCTCGAGCACGCGGTCGGCGTCCTCGACGCTCGTCGCGAGCGGCTTCTCCACGAACGTCGGTATGCCGGCCTCCAGGGTGCGCACGGCGTGCTCGGTGTGCGCGTGGTCGGGGGTCAGGACGAGCACCGCGTCGACCTCGGCGCGCACCTCGGGGGCGAGGAAGGCGTCGACACCGTCGACGAGGCGTACGCCGTCGATGCGCTCGGCGGCGTCGCGCCGTCCGCGTTCGGCCGAGTCGCAGACGACGGTGACGCGGCTGCCCTCGCCGGGGCGGTGCGCGTAGCGGGCGAGGCTGGCGCGCAGGCCGAAGCCGATGATGCCGATGCGGACGTCGGGCGTGCTGGTCAGGCCGGTCGTGCCGGTCGTGCCGGTCGTGCTGGTCGCGCTGGTCATGAAGGTCGGTCGCCTTTCGGGGTGGTGGTTCGAGTCTCAGCCCTTGGAGCCGCTGAACGCGATGCCCTGGATGAACTGCTTCTGCAGCACGACGAAGAGCAGCAGGACGGGCAGCGTCGCGAGGACCGAGCCGGCCATGAGCGTCGTCGTGTCGACGGAGAACTGGCCGATGAGCGAGGCGAGCCCGACCGATAGCGGCATCTTCGTCGGGTCGTTGTTGACCACGAGCGGCCACATGAGGTCGTTCCACGACCACAGCACGTCGAGCACCGCGAGCGCGATGAGGCCGGGCTTCGCGAGCGGCAGCATGATGCGGGTGAAGATCTGCCAGTGGTTGGCCCCGTCGAGCTTGGCCGCCTCCTCGAGGTCGCGCGGCAGGCTGAGGAAGAACTGCCGCAGCAGGAACGTGCCGAAGGCGCTGAAGAGGCCGGGCACGATGAGGGCCTGGATCGAGTTGAGCCAGCCGAGGCCCGAGATGATCTCGTACTGCGGTAGCAGGAACAGCTGGCTCGGCACCATGAGCACCGACAGGAAGAGGCCGAAGAGCAGGCCACGCCCCCGGAACTCGAACCGGGCGAACGCGTAGCCGGCCATCGAGCAGAGCACGAGCTGGCCCAGCACGCGGCCGGCCGTCTGGAGCGTGCTGTTCCAGAACATCTGCCCGAACGGCAGGGTGTCGAAGACGTCGCCGTAGTTGGACCACTGCGGGCTCTTCGGCAGGATCGTCGGCGGCACGGTCAGGGTCTCGCCGAGCGTCTTGAGCGAGGTCATGACCTCCCAGAAGAACGGGCCGACCATGACGACCGAGCCGAGGATGAGCACGACGTGGACGCCGATGTGACTGCGGCGCAGACGCTTTCGCCCTCGCGCGCGGGGAAGACGGGTCGCAAGCTCAGACATAGTGCACCCACCTCTTCTGGAGCCGGAACTGGAGGGCCGTGACAGCAACGATGATCACGAGGATCACGAGGGCGATCGCGGCGGCATACCCCTGCTGGTTCTCGACGAAGCCGCGCTGGTAGAACTGCGCGACGATCGTCTCGGTCGCCGGGTAGGCCGGGTTCGTCGGGCCGGTCATGACGAAGATCAGGTCGAAGGTCTGCAGCGCCCCGATGACCGCGAGCACCGAGATGAAGAAGACGCTCGGGCTGATCTGCGGGAGCGTGATCGACCAGAACTGCCGGATGCGGCCGGCGCCGTCGAGCGAGGCCGCCTCGTAGAGGTCTTTCGGCACGCCCTGGATGGCGGCGAGGAAGATGACGATCTGCGTGCCGAGGCCGAGCCAGATGCCCACTGCGGCAATGGCATACAGGGCGGTTGCGGGGTTCGACAGCCAGTTGGTGCCCTCGATCCCGACCGCCCGCAGCATCGCGTTGACGACCCCGACGTCGCCGTTGTAGAGGGTGCGCCAGATGAGGCCGACGGCCGCGGGCATGGTGACGACCGGCAGGAAGAAGAGCACCCGGTAGACGCGGACCCCGCGCAGTCCCTCTGTCGAGAGCAGCGCCGCGATGACGAGCGCGATCGGGATGCCGAGCAGGGCGACGACGGTGAACTTCACCGTGTTGAGGAGGGTCTCCCAGAGCCGGACGTCGCCGAGCAGCTTCGTGTAGTTGTCGAGGCCGACCCACTCCGAGCCGCCGAACGGGCCCGTCTCGGTGAAGGAGATGAGCAGGGTGCGCACGACCGGCCACAGGTAGAAGACGACGAGGCCGAGCAGCGTCGGCAGGATGAAGACGGCCGCCCAGAAGAGGTCGTTGCGGCGCATCTTCGACATCGCCCCGCGGCGGGGGGCCGGGGTGTCGCCCCGGCCTCCCGACCTCGACGTCAGGCCACCGGTGGGGGTGGCACCCGCGGCCCCCGAACCGGCCTCGGACTGCGTGACGACGCACGTCACGGTCACTTCTCCTTGGCGAGCGCTGCGTTCATCTGGGTGGCGAGGTCCTTCAGGCCCGTCGCCGCGTCGACCTCGCCGTTCCACACCTTGGTGAGCAGGTCGGTCTGCAGGGTCGTCCACGCCTTGGTGTTCTTCGACGCCGGGTAGGGCACGGCCGTGGCGACCTCGTCGACGTAGGCCTTGAGGTTGAACTGCGGCATCGAGGTCACCCAGGCCTGCTGGGTGCCCTCGTAGGCCGGGATCACCGCGCCGGCTTCGGCCTGGATCTGCGCCGCGCGCTCGCCGCCGAGGAAACCGACGAACTTCTGCGCAGCGTCCACGTGCTTCGTCTTCGCGTAGATGACGTTGCCGAGACCGTGGATGACCGAGATCTGGCCCTTCGGTCCGGCAGGCACCGGCGCGACGTTGACGGTGTTCTTCAGCTCGGGCACGTCGTTGTACTCGACCGCGGCCCACGACCCGTTCCAGTACATGCCGACCTTGCCGGCCTTGAAGAGGTCGCCCGGGCTCGTGTCGGTCATCTGCTGGACGGTCGGGGACGCGCCGTCCTTGACGAGCGAGGTCCAGAACTCGATGCCCTTGAGCGCCTCGGGCGAGTCGAAGCCGCTCTTGGTGCCCGCGGCGTCGATGACCTGGCCGCCGGCCGACGGGATGGTGTCGTAGAAGCCGGCCTGGTCCTCGACCGGGGCGGCCGCGCCGTAGACGCCCTTGCCCCTGTCGGTGACGGCGCGGGCGGCGGACTGGAAGTCGGCCCAGGTCCAGTCGTCCTTCGGGTAGGGCACCTTCTTCGCGTCGAAGAGCGCCTTGTTGTACCAGACGCCGATCGTGTCGAAGTCCTTCGGGATGCCGTACGCCTTGCCCTCCCAGGTGTAGAGGTCGACGAGGGCGCTGGGGTACTTCGCGAGGTCGAGCTTGGCCGTGCTGACGGTCTTCTCGAGGGGCAGCAGCTGCTGGTTCGCGGCATACAGCTTGAAGTTCGGGCCGTTCATCCAGAAGACGTCGGGGGCGCCGCCACCGGAGGCCGCGGTCTGCAGCGTCGTGAAGTACTGCTTGAACGGCGTCACCTGGATCTTCACCGTCACGTTCGGGTTCGCGGCGTGGAACTCGTCGGCGATCTTCTGCATGGCCGGGAGCTGGTTCTTGTCCCAGATCCCGTAGCTGATGGTGACCGGCCCGCTCTCGGGCTGGGCGTCGGGCGCCCCACCTCCGCTCGAGCTTCCGCAGGCGGTCAGGCCGAGGGTGAGGACGGCCGTGACGGCCAAGAGGCGGGTGCTGCGCATGGACTTCTCCTTGGGGACCGGGCACATCGTCGGGCGGGTCGTGCTGCGTCGTCGCTTCCGCGTGCTGCTCGTTTGTGAGCGACCGGACACAGAATTGAGCAAAATCACGCATGTGTCAATCCACTGGGCGACAGCCGGACAGCGCGGATCTCCCGCTCGGCCGGTGACCGGTGGGTAGCCGAACGACGTGGTCGCTCGCGGGCCTTCAGGCGTCCAGGCGCTCCGCGAGGTGCCGGACGAGCGGGCGTATGCCGTTGCTCTCGTTCGAGACGACCGTCCAGGTGAGCGACCTGCCGGGCTCGTGCGCGCAGCACGCGGAGACCCCCGCGTCGTAGCCGTTCATGACCAGCCCGTCGCCGGTCGGGGCGAGCCAGAGGCCGAGGCCGAGGCGTCGCCCGTCGTCAGGCGACACGCTGCGCGGCCGCACCATCTCGGCGACCCAGCGCTCGGGGACGACGCGTCCGCCGTGTGCGCGAGTCCCGCCGGAGCGCAGACGCGCTCGGCCACGACGTCGTGAGGTCACGACGTAGTCGGACGGACCGAACCGGAGAAGCCGTGCTCGTCGGCGACTCGTGTCACCGAGGCCGCGAGGTCCTCCATCGCCCCAAAGTAGCCTCGGCTCAGGAGAACTCGGCCACGAACCTCTTCAGCACGTCGTGCGCCGGCGAGACGTCGGCGGTGCGCACCGACTCGATGATCGTGTCCTGCTCGTCGGGGCGGAAGTAGCCGAGGTTCGCGTAGGGCCGGATGCGCTCGACGAAGGTCTCGAGCTCGAGCTCGGGGTGGAACTGGGTCACCCAGGCGCAGGGGCCGACCCGATAGGCCTGCACGGGGCAGGGGTCGCTCGTGGCCACGACGACCGCTCCCGGCGGGGGCTCGGTGGCCGCCTCCTTGTGGCCGACGAAGGCGGTGAAGGTGGCGGGCAGCGCGCGGAAGATCGGGTCGTCGGCCGCAGCGGGGGTCAGGCGGACGGTCGTGGAGCCCACGGGCTCGCCGTAGGTGCGGTCCACGAGACCACCGAGCGCGAGGCTCGTCGCCCCGATGCCGTAGCAGAGGCCCAGGTAGGGCACCTGCTGGTCGACGAGCTCACGGATGAGGTCGGTCAGCTCCTCCTCGACGCGACGCTCGGTCGGCGTCTTCGAGTCGCGCGGCTCGCTGACGGTGAAGGGGCTCCCGCCGAGCACCACACCGGCGTACGCCGTCACGTCGAGCGGCAGGAACGCTCCTTGCTCGATCCGCACGTGCACCACGTCGTCGCGGCCGAGGCCGGTCAGGCGCGCGAAGGCGTCGCGCTCCTGCTCGGCCAGGGCGTCGTCGATGCGGGAGGTGAGCAGCAGGAAGGGGCGGCGGCTCACGGCAGCAGGTCGTCGAGGTAGGTCGGGAGCATCTCCCACCACGTGGGCCAGTCGTGCTTGTAGGCAGGACCCCAGTCGTCGACGCGGTTGGGGATACCCTTGGCGCCCAGCACCTCGGCCACGGCCCACGCCTCGCCCGGGTCCTCCCACTGGCCACTTCCAGAGGCGAGCACGATCATCCGCCGGCGCAGGGTGTCGAGGGTGTGGCCACCGAGGTCGGGCAGGAAGTGCAGTGGCGAGCTGAAGTACATGTCGTCGGTGAAGCGGCCGCCGATGAACTTCTCGATGGCGTACGTGCCGCTCATGCACACGGCCGAGTCGACGAGGTGCGGGTAGCGGCAGGTGATCGCCAGGGCGTTGAAGGCCCCGATCGAGGCACCAGCCACCACGACGGGCAGCTGGCCGCCGACGTCGGAGTGGATAGCCGGGATGATCTCGGAGGCGACCGCGTCGTGGAACGCGTTGAACAGGGCCATGCGGTACTCCGTCGACCCGATCGACTCGGCCATGGCCTTGCCGGCGACGCTGTCGCACGAGTAGACCTTCGCGCGGCCGGCGTCGATGAGCGGCATGAGGTGGGCGATCATCTTGTGCCGCTCGACCTCCTCGGCATCACCACCTGCCGTCGGGAAGAGCAGCACCGGAACGCCATAGGTGCCCCACCGCGCGACGGTGATGTCCTGGCCCAGGCGGTCGGAGTGCCACCGGTCGGTCACCTTCATGGGTTGCCTGCCTTCTTGGGTTGCGCCCGTCACTCGTAGACGAACTTCTGGGGTCCGGGGAAGATCCAGGAGAGGCCGTCGCCGAGGCGGTCGCGCCAGTTCTCCCAGTTGTGGCCGTCGCGGGCCTCGGTGTAGCGCACCTTCATGCCCGTGTGACGGAAGACCGGCACCATCGAGCGGTTCGGGGTGATGAGCGGCTCGTAGACACCGCACGTCATGAAGATGCGGTCGACGACGGCCGAGGGCTTCTCGCGGAACCGGTTGACGAACTTCACCACCGGGTCGAAGGCGGGCCCGCCGCCGTGGTCGAAGCCGATGTCGGTGAAGACCAGCGACGCCGACTGCAGCATGAGCGATCCGAAGTAGCCGGGGTAGCGCACGGCCGTCGAGAGCGACGCGATGCCGCCGAAGGAGCTGCCCATGAGGCAGCGGGCCTCGGGGGTGTCGATGAGCGGCAACCGCTCGGTCAGCAGCGGCACGAGCTCGCGGGCGATGAAGCGGGCGTGCGGCGCGTGGTTGGGGTACTCCTTGAGCCGGTCGCGAGGTGGCACGAAGACCGCGACGAGCGGGTCGATGTCGAGCCGGTGGATCAGGTTGTCGAGCACCGTCTTCATCGCCGCGAACTCGAGGAAGTCGGTGCCGTCGTGCACGACGAGGAGCGGGTAGCGCTGGGCCCGGTTGAAGCGCGCGGGCAGGTAGATCTGCACGGGCTGGTCGCGACGCAGCGCCTTGCTGCGGATCTGCTCCTCGACGAGCGTGCCCTGTCGCGCCTCGGGGTCGAACGCCACCCAGTCGGGCACGCGGTAGCCGATGGCTGCGCACACCGACGACGACCCCATCGGACTGTGTGCCAGGCGCGGGTTGAGCGGGTCGTTGAAGCGCTCGTAGTGCTCGCCCTTGCGGATCTCGACCTGGTACTCGACCCGCGACCCCTCGGGCAGCACGGTGGTCACGGACCAGAGGTCGGACTCGCCGATCCGCTTGAGCGGCAACGGGTCCGGCAGGCCGACGACGCGGTGGCGCACCCACACCTCGTCGACGTCACCGCGGTAGAGGAACGTGGCGCGCTCGCCCTCGATGATGGGACAGCCGAAGCGCTCGAGGAAGCGGTCGATCGTCGGGCCGTCGAGCGGCAGCCGCTCGCGCAGGCTGTTGACGGCGAGCCGCGCCGTGCGGGCCTGGGTGCTCACGCGGCCCCCTCGGTGACGAGAGTGCCCGCGGTGGACAGCACGCGCGTGCCCTCGGGGAGCACCGCGCGTCCGTCTGCGTCGGTGCTTCGCGGCCCGAGCCGGACGACCGTGCCGGCGTCGAGCGGCACCAGGCGGTGGGCGGGGAAGCGCGCCGCGAAGACCGCCATCCGGTCGCGGTCGTCGAGGGCGAGACGACGGCGTGCGTGCGGGAGCGGCACGACTCCGCGCACCCGTCCCAAGCCGCGGTCGTGCACCTCGGGCGCCGTGACGCCGTGGGGCGCGAAGTCGTGGAAGAGGACGACGGGGTCGCAGACGGCCATCGCCCCCGCCGACCAGGCGATGACCGGCGTCGTGGCCGGGATCGACACGGCGAAGAGCCGGAGGGTCTCCATGAGCAGGCCGACGTGCCCGCCGGCCACGACGACGGCGGCCGCGGAGGTGAGCAGCTCGGCGACCTCGGTGCGCTGGGCGGCGAGCGCCGGGCTGCCCCTGAACGCGTCGGTGGCCGCCGTCTGCTCGACGAGCCGGGCCACCTCATACGCGTACCAGTCGTCGACGTCGGACAGGGCCTGCAGCGCGGCCCGCTCGGCACCCTCGCCGATGCCGTGCCGTGACGTGCGGTGACGGACCGCGAAGACGGTGTCCCAAGCCGACTGGAGGCGCAGGCCGTAGAAGGCGCGGAGCTCGTCGTGCCGCGAACGATGGTCGAGCACGACGTCGCGCAGCTCGGGCTCGGCCCCCAGCAGCTCGTAGGCCCGTTGGTAGAGGCGCAGGTTGACGCCGCGGCCGTCGAGGTGACCGGCGAGCTCGGCGTCGTCGGACTCGCGTTCCTCCCAGCCGGAGTTGACCATGGCAATGGGTCCGTCCACGCCGAGGGCGCGCACGGTGGAGCCCACCGTCGTCGTGAACCGCTGGGGTCCGAGCAGGATCGTCGTCATGGAGCGCGGGCGCTCAGCCTGCGTGCACGCGGATAGTGCGGCCGACGTCGTCGAGCATCGCCTTGGCCGTGTCGAAGTCGGGGTGGCGCAGCCGCACCCACGCGTTGGCCATGTAGCCGGCCTCGACGCCCTGCGTGCCGTGGCCCACTGGTGGGAAGTGGCCGTCGATGACCCACTCGCCGTAGCGCGACTGGATCTCGTCGATGCCGCTGTAGCCGATGATCGACCCGTCACGGTCGGGGCGAAGCGCGACGATGCCGGCGGCATACGTGCGCTTCATCGGCTGCTCCGGGGCGCGGTGGGTGATGACGTGCGCCCACTCGCGGTAGACGTCGACGTCGTTGGCGGCGGAGTAGACGTCCCACGCGCCGACACCCGGCGGCCGGCAGCCGATCTCGCTGAACTTCAGGCCCTTCGGGCCGTAGAACCACTCCATGTGCGTGGCCGACGTCTCGATGCCCAGGGCGTCGATGACCCGGCGACCGAGCTCGCGCACCTCGGCGTAGAAGGAGTTGCCGGGCTCGTCGATGCGGTTGGTCGTGATGAACTGCGGGGAGATCCAGCGGTGGCGCATCGCCTCGAGGACGTTGGGGTAGTAGTGCGTGACCCAGTCGTGCACGACCCGCCCGCCGAGCGAGATCGTGTCGTAGAAGCCCTCGTGGCCCTCGACGAACTCCTCGATGGCGATCGACGTGGCGCCCTCGCGCGCGTAGCCCTGCAGCGCCTGCTCGAGCTCGCGGTCGCTGTCGACGCGGACCGTGCCCTGGGCTCCGGCGCCCGCGCGCGGCTTGAGGATCAGCGGGTAGCCCTCGCGCTCGGCGAAGGCCCGTGCCTCGCCGGCGGAGTCGACCGCCGCGCTCGCCGCGGTGGGCACGCCGGCCTGGCGCAGCGCCTCCTTCATCGACGGCTTGTCGCGGCAGAGCCATGTCGTGCGAACGCTCGTGCCGGGGATGCCGCAGATCTCTCGGACCTGCGCCGCCGGCATCGTGTGCGCCTCGACCGTCGCCTCGAGCGCATCGATCCAGACCTTGTCCTGGAAGTAGCGCACCGCCTCGACCATCTGGTCGACGTTCGTGACCGAGCCGACGCGGTAGTAGCCGCGCAGGTCACCGAGCACATCGCCCAGGTGCCCCTCCTCGGACTCACCGATGCCGTACACGTTGGCGCCCACCGAGGCGAGCGCGTGCACGAAGCGGCGCTGGTTGGCCGGGAACGACGGCTCCACGAAGATGATGTTCACGTCGCCGACGCTATCGGTAGGCCTGTGAGGACGCCACGCCTCGCGGCTGCGTGGGTGTGGCGCGTTCTGCGTCGTTTGGGCCATTCGTGGTCGCTGTCGGGGCGAGACTGCAAGGGCTGCACATCGGGCCGACCTCCCCCCTCAGGAGGAACCATGTCGACCACCGTCCCGAACGCCGCGTCACCCGATCCCGCCGAGCCGGGCCGCCTCGACGACCACGGCAGCCACAGCGACCGCGGCCGGCACCGCATGACCCTCGAGGAGTCCGGCTCCGGCTGGACGATGCCGCTCGTCGCGCTCGGCGTCCTCTCGATCGTGCTGGGCGTCCTGGTGCTCGTCTGGCCCGGGGTGACCCTTCTCGTCGTCGCGATCGTCTTCGGCCTGCAGCTCATCGTCGCTGGGGCCCTGCGCATCTCGACGAGCCGCATGCTGTCCAGCGACCCCGGGTGGCTCAAGCCGGTCTCGCTGGCCCTCGGCGCCCTGTCGATCGTCGCCGGTGTCATCTGCCTCTTCCGCCCCGGCACGTCGCTGCTCGTCATCGCCATCGTCATCGCCGCCGGGTGGCTCTCCGAGGGCGTCGCCGCGCTGGCGCAGGGCCTGCGCACGGGACGCTCGGCCTCGGCCCGGACCTTCCTCATCGCGAGCGGCGTCGTCTCGGTGCTCGGCGGGCTCGTCGTGGCGATCTTCCCCGGCTCGTCGCTGGTGCTGCTCGCCCGGCTGGCCGGCATCATGCTCGTGCTCATCGGCGTGGCCGAGCTCGTCACGGCCTTCATGGCCCGGCGTGCGCGCACGCCGGGCGCCTCGACTCCTCGTCCCGCGCCCGCCTGACGGCATACGCCATGGGGAGGCCCTCAGCCACGCCCTCAGCCCTGGGGCAGGTCCTCGAACTCGAAGACGCGGCGGACCTCCACCGACACCTCGTCGAAGAGGGACGCGAACTTCGAGGCCAGCTCGACGGCCTCCTCCTTGCTCGACACGTTGACGAGGGCGAAACCGCCGATGACCTCGCGGGCCTCGCTGAACGGGCCGTCGGTGACGGCGACACCGGCGCCCTCGGTCTTGCGCACGATCGCGCCGTCCTTGGTCTGGGTGACCCCCTCGGCGGCGAGCAGCACGCCCGACTCGGCGTACTCGCTCATGAGCGCACCCATCGCGTCCTGGAACTCCTGGCTCGGGTTCCACGCCTCGGGGCGTGCCTCGTCGATCTTGTGGATCATCAGGTAGCGCACGTTTCTCTCCTTCGTCTGCCGGCCGGGTCGGTCCCAGCCTCCACCACGACGTCGATCGGCATGGGCCACCACCGACAGTTCGATTCCCGAAAGATCTCGCACCAGCGCGCTCCGGCGTGGGTCATGAAGCCGGCAGCAGCACCGCCCCGCGGGGCGCGAGCCGGTCGCACGCGTGCGTCACTGCGTCACAGGCCATCAGAGGTCCATCACCCCCGTCGGAGTGCTGCACGAGCACGAGGGCGAGGTGCCCGTAGGACCACGAGATGAAGTGGTACTGGTTCCGTCCGGGCAGGACCCACATGACCGTGGGAAACCTCCACACCTTGAACGCCGTGAGACCGCGCACGGGTTCAGTCGTGCGTGCAGTGGGCTGCACCATCAGCATCCACCCTCACGCCGGCCGAAACGCGAATCGACGAGGCGTGGGGAGGGTCAGAGCCAGCCGCGCTCCTGGGCGACGCGGGCGGCCTCGGCGCGGGTCGAGGTGCCGGTCTTGCCGATGGCCGAGCTGAGGTGGTTGCGCACCGTGCCGTACGACAGGTGCACCACCTCGGCGATGGCCGCCACCGTGCCGCCGCGCAGGGCCACCTGCAGCACGTCGCGCTCACGCTCGGTGAGCGGGTTCGCCCCGTCGACGAGCGACTCGGTGGCCAGCGACGGGTCGACGACCCGCAGCCCGGCGTGGACGCGGCGGACGGCCTCGGCGAGCTGCCGCGCGGGGGTGTCCTTGACGACGAAGCCCGAGGCGCCGGCCTCGAGGGCGCGGCGCAGGTAGCCGGGCCGGCCGAAGGTCGTCACGACGAGCGTGCGCACGCCGGGGAGCGCCTCGCGCACGGCGGCCGCCGCCGCGATGCCGTCGATGCCGGGCATCTCGATGTCGAGCAGGCACACGTGGGCGCCGGAGCGTCGGGCGGCGTCGACGACCTCGTCGCCGCGGCCCACCTCGGCGACGACCTCGAGGTCCGCCTCGAGGGCCAGCAAGGCGGCGAGGGCACCGCGGACGAGCGCCTGGTCGTCGGCGAGCAGCACCTTGATCGACTCGCTCACAGCGTCACCTCCAGCACGGTCCCGTGGCCCTCCGGGCCGGTCTCGAGCGCGAGCCGACCGCCCGCGGCCTCGACCCTCTCACGCAGACCACGTATGCCGTTGCCCTCGGGTCGCCCGCCGAGCCCCCTCCCGTCGTCGCGCACCGTCAGGCGGTCGGTGTCGAGCTCGACCCAGCACGCGTCGGCGT
Organism: Terrabacter sp. 05T424; assembly: GCF_056396225.1. Taxonomy (NCBI): domain Bacteria; kingdom Bacillati; phylum Actinomycetota; class Actinomycetes; order Micrococcales; family Intrasporangiaceae; genus Terrabacter; species Terrabacter sp. 05T424. Next base: position 518,186 of record NZ_JBFTLB010000002.1, on the reverse strand, counting down.
CGCTGTGGCGCACCACGTTGGTGGTCGCCTCGCGCAGCACCCAGGCCAGCACCGTGCGGTGCCTCGGGTCGACGCCGGTGGGGTCCTCGGGCACGTGGGCCTCGATGCCCGCACCCGCGAGCGCCGTTCTCGCAGAGATGAGCTCGTTGTCGAGCCGCGCCTGTCGAAGGCCGCCGACCGTCTCCCGGATCTCGACGAGCGCCTGGCGGCTCAGGGCCTGGATCTCGGCGAGCTCGCCCTTGGCGCGCTCGGGGTCGAGGTCGACGAGCCGCTCGGCCAGCTCGGCCTTGACCGTGACGACGGTGAGCGAGTGGCCGAGCACGTCATGGACGTCGCGGGCGACGCGCTCGCGCTCGGCGACGAGCGCCAGCTCGCGCGACATCGCCTCGTACTGCGCGCCGCGGTCGGTCATCAGGCGGATCGCGGCCGTCATGGCACCGACCGCGAAGACGATGATCGCCACGACCCAGGAGCCCTCCTCCCGGTCGATGAACAGCGCGGTCAGGCCGGCCACGACGACGCACACGACCCCGACCACCATCGACCAGACGATGGGCAGGGCGAACATCCCGAACGACACGACGAACGGCAGGAAGCCGAGGCTGCCGGCGCCGATGAGGGTCGCCGTGCCCACCGTGCACCCGACCAGCACGGCCAGGTAGGCGACGCCCCGGCCCGTCCACGGCCGGCACGCGCGTTCGAGCCGCTGCAGGTGCTGCGCGCCCAACGCGTACACGAGGCCGAAGGTGACGATGAGCGCCAGCCCGAGCACGACCTGCCAGAGCGGGCGGGGCTCGCCGACGACCGCGAGCACCGGGAAGACGAGGAAGACGAGCCAGACCGTCTGGATGACCCACGACCAGCGTTCCCACGGGTTGACCGCGGGGTCGCTGGTCGTCCGCTGCCCGGCCACCGGCGTCTCGGGTGCGGTCACTGGCGCTCCCGACCGCGCCGCACGAGCACCGTCGCCAGCACACCGAAGACCACCGCCCAGACGGCCACGTTGGTGACCGGCAGCCACAGCGGGTCACGTGACCCGTCGGGCAGGAACCCCTCGGTGAGCGGGTAGCGGGCCAAGGCGGCATACCCGTAGAGGGGGGTCAGCTTGGCGAACGACAGCAACGCACCCGACAGGGGGATGAAGAGGTTGCCGAGGAAGGCGAAGATCACGAGGGTCCCCGCGGCGGCGCCGACGGCCGCCTCGGAGCGGAACGCCGTGCCGATGAGCAGGCCGTAGAGGGCGAAGACCGACGAGCCGACGAGCACCAGGACTGCGCTGAGAGCCCACGCACCTGCGGACCCCTTGGCGCCGGTCACAGCGCCGAGGGCGTAGGTGAGCAGGATCGGCACAGCCGCCACCGTCATCGCGATGAGCGCCTTCATCGCGATGTAGGAGCCGTCGGCCAGCGGCGTCAGACCGAGCTGGCGACCCCAGCCCTGCACGCGCTCGACGGCGGCGTTGCCACCGATGCTCGTCGTGGCGGTGACGGCGCCGTAGGCCGCCATGCTGATCATCACGTACATGGCGACGTTGCCGTTGCCGATGTCGGCGCCCTTGGCGTTCACCGTCGCGCCGAAGATCAGGTAGAAGAAGGCGGGCAGCACGGCGGTGAAGAACATGCCGGCCCAGTCGCGCGTGATCCGGCGCATCTCGAGCAGCGTGAAGGTCGCGTTCATCGGACGAGCTCCTCATCGTGGTGGGCCGGGTGGGCGGGGTGGTTGGCCTTGGGGTCGTCGCGGGCCTCGCGGTCGTCGCCGGTGAGGGCCATGAAGGCCTGCTCGAGGCCTGCGGTCACGATCTCGAGGTCGCTGCCGCCGAGGTCGCCCAGGAGGAGGCGGGCCACCGCGTCGGAGTCGGTCGCGGTCATGACGACACGGGATCCGCGTTCGTCGACCGCGCTCACGCCGTCGGCCGCTCGCAGGACGGCGATCGCCTCGTCCCTTGAACCGTCCGGCAGGGTCGCCGACACGGTGCGACCGCTGGCGCGCGAACGGATCTCGGCGGTCGTGCCGTCGGCGACGATGCGCCCGCCGGCGATGAGGACGATGCGGTCGGCGAAGGCGTCCGCCTCCTCGAGGTAGTGCGTCGCGAAGACGACGGTGCGGCCGGCGCTGGCGTCTGCGTGCATGGTGTCCCAGAAGTCGCGGCGGGCCGTGACATCCATGCCCGCAGTGGGCTCGTCGAGGATGAGCAGTCGCGGGTCGGGAAGCAGTGCGAGCGCGAACCGCAGGCGCTGCTGCTCGCCCCCGGAGCACTTGGACACCCGGCGGCCGGCGAGCGTCGTCAGCCCCGCGCGCTCGATGACCTCGTCGACGGGCGAGTGCACGGCATACGTCGACGCGATCATGCGCACCGTCTCGCGGACGGTGAGGTCGCGCAGCAAGCCGCCGGTTTGGAGGACGGCCGAGACGGCGCCCGAGACGACGGCCTCACGCGGGCGTCGGCCGAAGACCTCGACGGTGCCGCTCGTGGGCTCGGTGAGCCCGAGCGCCATGTCGAGGGTCGTGGTCTTGCCGGCGCCGTTCGGGCCGAGGAAGGCGACGATCTCACCGGGCTCGATGCGCAGGTCGATCGCGTCGACGGCACGCACCTCACGGTCGTGCGAGCCACGTTGGGGCGGGAAGGTCTTCACGAGGTCGCGCAGCTCGATGGCCGGCGCGTTCGCTGTGGTCGGTGTGGTCACGGTGCCACTCTCCCAAGCGCCGGCGGCCGGCGTCAGGGGCAATGGTCACGACCTGCCCGTGACAGGTGTCATGCCCGGCCGGCGCCGTGCGCGAACGACGTGGTGGGCCAGACTGTCGGCATGGCACGGTTCATCGTCGAGGTCGAGACCGAGCTGTCCGCCGAGGAGGCGTGGCGGCGGCTGTTCGACCTGCGCGCCCACACCCGCGCCATCCCGCTGACGACCCTGCGGGGTGAGGTACTGACGGCCGACGGGCTGCGGGCCGGGTCGCGGTTCGTGGCTCGCACTGCCGTCGGGCCGGTGGGCTTCGACGACCGCATGGTCGTGGACGAGATCACGCCGCCCCAGTCCGGAGGGGGCGGGTCAGCGCGGATCCGCAAGGAGGGCAACGTGGTTCGCGGGCAGATCGATGTGGCGGTGACACCGACGGCGGGTGGCTCGCGGGTCGAGTGGGAGCAGGTCATCCGGGTGTGGCCGCTGCCTGGCGTACTCGACCCCGTCGTCGCGTTCGTCGCGCGACTCGCGTACGCCACCACCATCCGCCGCCTGCTGCGCGGCTGAGCGCCGACGCCTCGTCCGGCACGGACGCTTCATCCGGCGCGAGCCCGCGCTGACCATCCGATCGGAGCGACCGCGCCGAAGCACGGTGCATGACGCGCCTACGTTTTGCCCTGTGCGGGATCCTCGCCGCCGTGGCCGGCATCGCTGCCGGCCACCTCGTGGCGGCCTTCCTGTCACCCGCCGCATCGCCGGTGCTCGCGGTCGGGTCGACCGTCATCGACCTGACGCCGACCCCGGTCAAGGAATGGGCCATCTCGACGTTCGGCACCGCTGACAAGGCGGTGCTGCAGGGGTCGGTGCTCGTCGGGACGCTCGTGCTCGCCGCCGTCGCCGGGCTGCTGGCGCGCCGACGTCCGTCCGTGGGTGTGGCACTGATCGTGCTGCTCACCGGGCTGGCCGGGGCCGCGGCCCTGTTGCGGCCGACAGCCGCACCGCGCGACGCACTTCCTTCCGTCACGGCCATGGCCGTCGGTGTCGCCGGGCTGCTCGTGCTGCGGAGGCTCGCCGCACGGGCCGCCGGCGAGGGGGTCGAGTCGGGAGCGCCCGGTGTCGCCACGGGGCCTCGCGGGGCCGTCATGCGCGTCCGCGCCGAGGACGCCTCCAGCCGCGCCGCCACCCGACCGGCCCGACGCAGGTTCCTCGGCGGGGCGGCCGGGGTTGCCGCCCTCTCCGTGCTCGCGGCAGCGGGCGGCCAGCTGCGCGCCGGCGCCGAGAAGGCGCGGCAGATCGTCCTCCCGAAGCCGAAGGACCCCGCGCAGCCGCTGCCCCGAGGGCTCGAGTCGTCCGTGCAGGGCATCTCCCCGCTTCGGACCCCGACCGACAAGTTCTACCGGGTCGACACCAACCTCGTCGTGCCGCAGGTCGACGTCGACACCTGGACGCTCGAGGTCGACGGCATGGTCGAGAAGCCCTTCACCATGACCTTCGCCGAGCTGTCCGCCATGCCGCTCATCGAGCGTGACATCACCATGACGTGCGTCTCCAACGAGGTCGGCGGCGGCTACATCGGCGCAGCCCGCTGGCTGGGGGTGCGCCTCACCGACGTGCTCGACCGCGCCGGGATCAAGGGCTCGCCGGACCAGGTGCTCAGCACGGCCGTCGACGGCTTCACCATCAGCACGCCCCTGGCCGCCGTGCGCGACGGCCGCGACGCGATGGTGGTGATCGGGATGAACGGCGCCCAGCTCAGCGACGCCCACGGCTTCCCGGCACGCCTCATCACACCCGGCCTCTACGGCTTCGTCGGAGCCACGAAGTGGCTGACCAAGCTCACCCTCACCACGTATGCCGCCGAGCAGGCGTACTGGACCAAGCGCCAGTGGGCGACCGACGCACCGATCAAGACCAGTGCCCGCATCGACACGCCGGCGCCCCTCTCCACGGTCAATGCGGGTCGGATCGCGATCGGTGGGGTCGCCTGGGCCCAGCACCGCGGCGTCGGCAAGGTCGAAGTGAAGATCGACGACGGCCCGTGGCAGGCAACGAAACTCGGTCCCGACGTCGGCATCGACTACTGGCGACAGTGGTTCCTCCCGTGGGACGCGCAGCCCGGCCTCCACCGCATCTCCGTCCGCGCCACCGACCGACAGGGCCGCCTGCAGCTCACGGAGCGAGCCACGCCGTTCCCCAGCGGTTCGAGCGGGATCCAGGAGGTGGTGGTGACCGTCGCGTGAATGCATACGGACGAAGCACCCACGGAAAAACCTCTCGTGCAAGCAATCCGCCGCAACCGCGGCACCGAACCCCCACTGACCGTGCACCACACAGCCACAAGGAGTGACTGACATGACGTCCCTGAAGACCCGCACCGGCCTGGTCGCACTCGCGATCGCCCTGCCCCTGAGCCTCGCCGCCTGCGGCAGCTCCACCGACAACACCACCTCGCCCGGCGCCGGCAGCACGCCTGCCGCCAGCACGCCGGCCGACACGATGACGAGCACTCCGTCGGAGACGATGAGCTCGTCCGCCTCGATGGACGCCTCCTCGGCCGTCTTCGGCGCGGGCTGCGCGGCCGTCCCGAAGGACGGCAAGGGCTCGTTCAACGGCATGGCCACCGACCCGGTAGCGACCGCCGCGAGCAACAACCCGCTGCTGTCGACGCTCGTCACCGCCGTCAAGACCGCCGGCCTCGTCGACACCCTCAACTCGGCCCCCGAGATCACCGTCTTCGCGCCCGTCAACGACGCGTTCGCCAAGATCCCGGCGGCCGACCTCAAGAAGGTGCTCGCTGACAAGCCCACCCTGACCAAGATCCTCACCAACCACGTCGTGGCCGGCAAGATCGCACCGGACATGCTGGCCGGTGACCACAAGACCCTCGCCGGCACCACGATCACGGTCAAGGGCTCCGGCGAGAACTTCACCGTCGGCAAGATGGATGCCAAGGTCATCTGCGGCAACGTCCCGACCGCCAACGCCACGGTGTACATCATCGACGGCGTCCTGATGCCCTGATCGTCTCCCGACCAGGCTGACGCATACCACGACGACGGGCGACACAATGGACCCCATGTCACGGTTCTCGGTGGTTCCCTCCGGCGATGAGTCGCCGGAGGGGACCGCCCGCCCTGTCCCGCTGGAGCAGCTGCTCCGCAGGTCGGCGACCGGTGACGAGACCGCGTTCGCGCAGCTCTACGACGCGGTCTCCTCCCGGCTCTTCGGCCTCGTCCGTCGGGTCGTGCGCGACCCCGCCCAGTCCGAGGAAGTGACCCAGGAGGTCTTCCTCGAGATCTGGCGGCACAGCGCACGCTTCGACCCGAACAAGGGCGCCGCCCTTTCGTGGATGCTCACGATCGCTCACCGCAAGGCCGTCGACCGGGTCCGGTCGGCGGAAGCCGCCCGCCACCGCGACGAGGGTTACGGCGCCAGCACCCAGGACGTCACCCACGACTCCACGTCGGAGGCCGTCGTCGACCGGCTGGATGCGGAGCGGGTTCATCGGGCCCTCGACACCTTGACCCAGGCCCAACGACAGGCGCTCGAGCTCGCCTACCTCGGCGGCTACACCCACACGGAGGTGGCCTCGATGCTCGAGCTGCCGCTCGGGACCGCCAAGACACGCATCCGTGATGGACTCATCAGACTACGAGACACGCTGGGGGTGACACTGTGAGCGACGACATCCACGCGCTCTCCGGTGCCTACGCCGTGGACGCCCTCGACGACGTCGAGAGGGCCCGGTTCGAACGTCATCTCGCCGGCTGTTCCGCCTGCCAGGCCGAGGTCGAGAGCCTCGTTGCCGCCGCATCGGAGCTGTCGGTGCTGTCCGAGGCCACCCCTCCGGCTTCCCTACGCGCGAAGGTCCTCGGGGACATCGCCAACGTCCGGCCGCTGCCGCCGCTCTCGGCGACCGTGGCCGACCCGGCCGACGCGGCTGATGCAGCCGAGTCGACTGACGCGACCTCCGCGTCCGGTGCGATCGACGCGACCGGTGAGACCGGGACGCCTCGGCCCTCCGACCCCACACCTCTCGCCGCACCCGACGCCCCGGCCTCGGGGTCCAGGGTCGACCACCTGGCCGACCGCCGCCGGGCACGCGGACTCGCACGCCCCTGGAGGGTACTCGTGGCCGCAGCCACGGTCGCGGTGCTCGCCATCGGTGGCTTCACGGTGTGGCGCCAGATCAACGCCGACCCGTCCCGGGCGATCGCCGACCAGGTGCTGGCCGCGGGCGACGCGACGCAGAGCGCGAAGCGTTTCCCCGACGGTTCGACTGCGACGGTCTGGCGGTCCGAGTCGCTCCACAAGGCCGTCATCGTCACCTCGGGGATGGCCGACGCGCCGAGCGGCAAGGTCTACCAGCTGTGGCTGGAGGACCCGACCGGGCACATGGCCTCGGCCGGAGTGATGCCGCCCGGCGCCGACCAGGTCGTCGTGCTCGACGGCGACGCCAGCAAGGCCAAGGGCGCCGGCATCACGCTCGAGCCGACCGGTGGGTCGGGCCAGCCCACCTCCGACCCGATCGCCCTGTTCAGCTTCGCCTGACCGCCGCACAACCGGTCGCTCGTTCGTCGGGCGGTMACGAGCTCGCTCCCGGCTTCCCCGCCTGGGGCTCGTGACCGCCCGACTCGCGCACGCCCTCGATCCGCCTTCCCTGCCCCACGCGTACGCCCTTGGATCGCCTTCCCAGCAACCCCGCAAACTCCGCCACGGCGCAGTTTCGTGCCCCAACGGGTCCAGGCTGCGACCGCCAAGTCCGCCACGGCGCAGTTTCCTGCCGCAAGAGGCCCCGGCCGCGACCGCCAAGTCCGCCACGGCGCAGTTTCGTGCCGCAACAGACCCCGGCCGCAACCGCCAACTGCGCCCTGGCGCGTTTTCCGCATGCTTCAGCATCCGGAGTTCTCGCGGGGCGCTGCTATTGCGCTGCCGCAGTTAATGCGGCATGGTGGAGGCATGAGCAGCGAGCACCCGCAGACCCCTGCGTCCCCGACCTCGAGCGAGACCATCCGGACGGCGATCGACGCCGCCCGCTCGGCCCTCACCGACGCCGACGCCGAGGTCCCCAGTGCCGCGCTGCCACTCCTGCGCATCGCCCAGGAGCACGTCACCGCCGCCATCGACGAGGCCATGGCCGCCGTGCTGGTCTCCGAGGGTGGCACCATCCGCACGGCCGGCGCACTGGCTGGCCTGTCGGAGAACGCCGTCGGCCCGCGCCTGGCCCGCACCCGGCTGTTGGCGGCATACGGCTCCGAGGCCGGCCGCGTCACTGCTGCCGGCGTCGAGAGGGCCCGCTACGACCTCGAGGAGGGGCGCCACCGAGAGGCGCCCGACCAGCCCGACCAGCCGAAGCCGATGCGCTTCCGCGCCCGACGCTCCACCACCTGACCGCACCAGAGAGGGGACCCACCATGACCGACCCGAACCTCACCCACCTCTACTTCCTGCTCGACCGCAGCGGCTCCATGCAGTCGATCAAGGACGACACCGAGGGCGGCTTCAACGCCTTTATCGAGGAGCAGCGGTCGCAGGCCGGCGAGTGCCGCGTCACGCTTGCGCAGTTCGACGACCAGTACGAGGAGGTCTTCCGCGACCGTCCCGTCGCGGACGTGGCGCCGCTCCAGCTGCAGCCTCGCGGCAGCACGGCCCTGCTCGACTCGATCGGGCGCCTCGTCGGCGAGGCCGGCCAGCGGCTCGCTGCCCTGCCCGAGCACGAGCGGCCCGGCGTCGTCATCGTGGGCATCATGACCGACGGCCACGAGAACGCCTCGCGCGAGCTGACCCACCCGCAGATCAAGGCCATGATCGAGCGCCAGACGAAGGACTACGGCTGGCAGTTCCTCTACATGGGCGCCGACCAGGACGCCATCGAGGTCGGCTCGAGCATCGGGGTCGCCGCCGCCAACTCGATGACCTACAGCCGCGGCCGGGTTGCCGCCGCGATGGCAGCCACGTCGCGCAACATCGGCCGCACCCGTCAGGCCGTCGCCTCGGGAGTCCCGATGCGGGAGGCCGCCTCGCTCATCGCCTTCGACGACGAGCAGCGCGCCGCCGCCCAGGAGTGAGTTCACGGGTCGGGCCCGGGGGTACGTTGTCGCCATGAGCGACGCCCCGGGCCCGACCGGGTCCGCACCAGGGTCGGGTCGCCCCGACGAGCAGTTCGTCGTGCCCCTCCCCACCCAGGCGCTGCCCGTGGCCGAGCGGACGCGTGAGCTCCCCATCGCGACACCCACGACACCAGCGCCGGCCGTCCCGCCTGGACCGCTCACCCCACCCGTCGCCCCGAGTCCGTATGCCGTCCAGCCCGGCTGGTGGCCCCCGCCGAGTGCCGCAGCACCCACCACCTCGGCGCCAACCGCCTGGGCCGACAGGGAGGTCGACCCGCTGATCGGACAGGTCGGGGTGGCCCTCTTCTGGATCACCGTCGGCTGGTGGCTCTTCTTCGTCGTGCGTCTGTTCGGTCGCATCGCCCGAGTGGGCTTCGGCGACACCCTCGCCATCCGCGCCATCGACGCGGGCGCAGAGGAGACGGTGGTCGCCGCGGTGCTGTCCGTGCTCGCGGCGCTCCTGCTGCTCGTCGGTCGCGGCCGGGCCGGGCGGTCCCCGCTCGGGTGGGCGGCCCTGGCCCTCGCAGCGGCCACCGTGGGGGTCACCATCTGGCGGCTCGTGCCGTGAACCGGGCCTGCTGAGCGGAACTGCTGTGCTGACCCCATCGGCGGCCGACGCGGTCGCAGACGCCTACGACCTCCCCGGACCCGTCAGGTTGAGCGGTCCGGTGGCGCGTGGGCAGCTCGGCCAGGTGTGGCGACTCGACACGGGGGCCGGCAGCCACGCCGTCAAGGAGTGGTTCGCCAGTCCAGATCTCGCCGAGGTGTCGCGCGATGCCGACTTCGTCGAGGCAGCCCTGGCCGCAGGGGTGTTCACGCCCCGGATCGTGCGGACGCGGAGCGGCGACGTCGCGACCCTCGTCGACGACACCGCCGTGCGCGTCTTCGAGTGGGTCGACCTGCGATCGCGGTCACGACAGCTCGACCCGGCTGCCGTCGGCCGCACCCTCGCAGCCCTGCACCGCGCCGGGCCGCCCTCCGCCGCAGCCGTGGACAACTGGTTCGCCACCGGGTTCGGCGAGTCGAGCTGGCGTGAGCTCCACCGGCGACTCGTCGACGAGGACGCGCCGTTCGCCGGTGAGCTCGGTGCTCTCGTCGACGAGCTCGTCGCAGTCGAGTCGGTCATCGAGCCGCACGAGTCGCCGATCATGTGCCACCGCGACCTGTGGGCCGACAACGTGCTCGAGTCCGCCGACGGCCGCGTCTGCGTCATCGACTACGAGAACATGGGCCCGGCGGATCCGAGCCAGGAGCTCGCAATGGTGCTCTTCGAGTTCGGCGACGACGACCCGGCGCGAGCGCGTCGGCTCAACACGGCATACCGCGACGCCGGAGGCCCGGGCCACGTCACCCGCCGCGGCCACTTCACGATGCTCGTCGCCGAGCAGGCCCACATCGGCCAGCTCGCCTGCTCACGCTGGGTCGGCGCGACCAAGGAGGCCGAGCGGGCACGTCTCGCACAGTGGTTCCGCGAGATCCCGGACGACCCCGTGACGCTGCCGCGCATCGACCGGATCCTCACCGCGGTCACCTGAGCCGGCCGGGTGCTCCGGATGCTCTGACTGCTTCGAGTCGGCATATCGTGACCGCGTGACGAGTATCGGGCGCATCATGCTGGCGCAAGTGAGGTCGATCGGTTCGCGCAACGCGTGTCTCGCAGCAGGTGCCCTGCCCGGGGGCCCGTGGACCGCGCGGGGCCAGCGGACCTATCGCACCGGGGCGAGCGGCAGCACGAGCGACGCGATCACGCGCGCCCGGGCCGCGCGGTCGGTGACGAGCGTGCGCGCCTACCAGGAGGTCGGCCGCGCCGACCTGTTCATCCAGGTCATCCCGTTCGCCTCGCCGGAGGACGCGCGAGCCGGGCTCGACGAGCTCCGAGCACTGCCGCGCACGATGCCGAAGACCAAGGGGCTCTCCGACGTCGGCGAGCTGCGCGCCGCGTCACCGCCCGAGGTGGCCGGCGCCGGCCACGTCCAGGCGGCGGAGCAGCCGTTCGTCCTCGACGGCGAGCACTCCCGCACGCTCACGGTGTGGTGCGTCGTCGGCAGCACCGTCGTGGTCGCGGCGCTCGGGGGTCGGGCCGGATCGGTCCGGTGGCCCGAGCTCGCCGAGATCGTCGAGGCCCAGGCCGCTGCCCTCACCTGACCCCGTCAAGGAGTGACTACACGTACTTCGATTGGGATTCATGATCGGGAGAACGCTGCGCAACGCGGGACCTCGGTAACTCAGCGTTCTCTCGATTGGGGTTGTTGATTCAGAGCACGCTTCGTCGGGTTGCGGAGTGTTCTTTCGATCGGGGTGCTCGGGTCAGGGGGTGGCGGGGGGCCAGTCGTGGGCAAGCTTCACGACGTCGCCGACGACGACGACCGCGGGGGCACGCACACCGCGCGACCGGGCGAGCTCGGCGATGGTCGCGACGGTGCCGACCGTCGTGCGCTGGTCGGGCGCGAAGCCTCGCTCGACGACCGCCACAGGGCAGTCCGCCGAACGGCCGTGCGCGACGAGCAGGTCGGTGGTGCGGGCGAGCTGGGTGACGCCCATGAGCAGCACGAGCGTGTGGTCGCCGCCGGTCGGGAGCGCCGGGATGTCCTCGTGGCCGGTGACGACCGTGAAGCCGCGGGCGACACCACGATGGGTCACGGGGATGCCTGCGGCCGCGGGCACCGAGACCGCGCTCGTCACGCCGGGCACGACCTCCACGGGTATGCCGTGTGCCGCGCAGGCCTCGCGCTCCTCGCCGCCGCGGCCGAGCACGTAAGGGTCGCCGCCCTTGAGGCGCACGACACCGAGGCCGCGCTGGGCCTCCTCGACGAGGATGTCGTTGATCCGCGACTGCGGCACGGGGTGGTTGCCCGGCGTCTTGCCCACGTCGATGACGCGCACCGAGGCGGGCAGCCGGTCGACGACCGAACGGGGGGCGAGCCGGTCGACGACGACGACGTCGGCCGAGGCGAGCAGCTCGTGCCCGCGGGTCGTGAGCAGGCCGTCGATGCCGGGCCCGCCGCCGACGAGTGCCACCCAGCCGCCACGGCCGTGGGTGCGGGTGCGGCGCAGGTCGAGGGTGCCCGAGGCGAGCGCGCGCTCCACCCCGTTGCGGACGGTCACGGCCAGACCGGGGTCGCCGGCGGCATACGCGGAGATGGTGACCCGGCCGTCGGGGGTGGTCACGTCGGCCCGGGCCGCAACGCTCGCGGTCGTGCCGGCGGCATCGGTGGCGTCGACGCACCAGACGCGAAGGGCCTCGGCGTCGGCCGCGACCTCGCGGTCGACCGACGCCTCGCCCGTCGCGGTGTGCGCGAACCACGCGCCGTCGAGGTCGGCGGGTCCGGCGTAGTCGCGCTCGACCCAGTCGACCCGGCGGGCGCGGGCGAGGTCGCGAAGGTCCTCGCACAACCACGGCGCGACGACCCTCACGACGGCGCCCTCATCGAGGAAGGCACGCACTCGACGGGCAGAGACCGGGCCCCCACCGACGGCCACGACGAGGCGGCCGGTCAGGTCGAGGACGACCGGCAGCGCCGGCTTCAGATCTCCCATTCCTCGTCACCCTCGGGCTCGGAGGGAGCGTCGGCCGCGGTTGGCAAGGTCGCGCCCACCATGCCCGCGGCGACCGTGCGTCCGTCGTGGGCGTCGATGAGCAGGAAGGACCCGCCACGACGCGACGTCGAGTAGTTCTCGACGGGAACCGCCGAGGCGAGCCGCAGCGAGACGAGGCCGATGTCGTTGAGCGACAGGGACTCTGACGGCACGGTGTGGAGGTCGTCGAGGTCGAGGGCACCGTCGAGCGTGCGGACCGCGGTCTGCACCGTGCGTGACCCGTGCTTGAGCAGTAGCCGCTGGCCCGGACGCAACGGGGCGTCGCCCAGCCAACAGACGACGGCCTTGATGTCCTGCGTCGGCTCGGGCGCGTCGGCGGCGGCAGCGATGACGTCGCCGCGCGAGATGTCGATCTCGTCGGCGAGCCGCAGCGTCACCGACTGGGGCGCGAAGGCCTCGTCGAGGCTGGCCTCGCCGAGGTCGATGCCGGTGACCGTGGTGCGCTTTCCCGACGGCAGCGCCACCACCTCGTCACCGACGCGCACGACTCCAGAGGCGACCTGGCCGGCATACCCGCGGTAGTCGCGGTACTGCGGGTCGCGCGCCGCGCCCTGCGGGCGGATCACGAGCTGCACCGGCAGCCGGAACGCCTCGTTGGCCGGGTCGTCGGACGGCGGCAGCGCCTCGAGCAGCTCGAGCAGGCTGGGGCCCGCATACCAGGGCGTACGCGTGGAACGCTCGGCCACGTTGTCGCCGTCGAGCGCGCTGACCGGGATCGCGATGGCGTCCTCGACCCCGAGCTCGCGGGCCACGGCCTGCACCTCGGCCTCGACGCGGTCGTAGACCTCCTGCGAGAAGTCGACGAGGTCGATCTTGTTGACCGCGACGACGACGTGCGGCACGCGCAGCAGCGCCGTGACGGCGAGGTGCCGGCGGGTCTGCTCGAGCACGCCCTTGCGCGCGTCGACGAGGAGCACGACGACGTCGGCCGTCGAGCTGCCGGTGACGGTGTTGCGCGTGTACTGCACGTGGCCCGGGCAGTCGGCGAGCACGAACGAGCGGTTCGCGGTCGCGAAGTAGCGGTACGCGACGTCGATGGTGATGCCCTGCTCGCGCTCGGCGCGCAGGCCGTCGGTGAGCAGCGCTAGGTCGGCGGCCGTGAGCCCGCGGTCACGCGACACGCGCTCGACCGCGGCGAGCTGATCGGACAGCACCGACTTCGTGTCGTGGAGCAGCCGGCCCACGAGGGTGGACTTGCCGTCGTCGACGGAGCCGGCGGTCGCGAGACGCAGCAGCGTGCCGCGGGCCGCACCTGCGACGGCAGCGGGGTCGAGCGTCGCGGCGACCGTGACTTCGGGAGCTTGGGTGGTGGTGGCCATTTAGAAGTAGCCCTCCTTCTTGCGGTCCTCCATGGCGGCCTCCGAGATGCGGTCGTCGGCGCGGGTCGCCCCACGCTCCGTCAGGGTCGAGGCGGCCACCTCGATCACGATGTCGGCGTTCGTCGTCGCCGGTGACTCGACGGCCCCGGTGCACGACATGTCGCCGACCGTGCGGTAGCGCACGAGACGCGTCTCCACCGGCTCGTCATCGCGCGGCTGGCTCACCGGGCCGACGGCGAGCCACATGCCGTCGCGGCGGAAGACCTCACGCTCGTGGGCGTAGTAGAGCGGTGCGAGCGGGATGTCCTCGCGCTCGATGTAGCGCCAGATGTCGACCTCGGTCCAGTTGCTGATCGGGAAGACGCGCACGTGCTCGCCGGGTCGATGCCTCGGGTTGAAGAGGTTCCACAGCTCAGGGCGCTGGTTCTTGGGGTCCCACTGGCCGAACTCGTCACGGAGAGAGACGATCCGCTCCTTGGCGCGCGCCTTCTCCTCGTCGCGCCGACCACCGCCGAAGACACCGTCGAAACGGTTGTCGTTGATGGCGTCGAGCAGCGGCACGGTCTGCAGCGGGTTGCGGGTTCCGTCGGCGCGCTCGCGCAGGCGGCCGTCGTCGATGTAGTCCTGCACGCTCGCGACGACGAGCCGCAGCCCGAGCCGCTCGACGGTCTCGTCACGGTAGGCGAGGACCTCGGGGAAGTTGTGGCCCGTGTCGACGTGGAGCACCGGGAACGGGATCGGCGCTGGCCAGAAGGCCTTCGTCGCCAGGTGCAGCATGACGACAGAGTCCTTGCCGCCACTGAAGAGCAGCGCCGGGCGCTCGAGCTCGCCGGCCATCTCGCGGATGACGAGGATCGCCTCGGCCTCGAGCGCGTCGAGCTGGCTCAGTCGCCTGTCGGCTGACGAGTCACTTCGGTATGCCGCGGGCTGCGTTGCGTCGTCGACCGACGTCGCCGAGTCGGCTTGGGTGTCAAGGGTCTTCGTGGTCGTTGTCATGTGTGGAGTCCGCACTCGGTCTTGGCGAAGCCGGCCCAGCGGCCGGCGCGGGGGTCCTCGCCGGGCTCGACCCGGCGGGTGCACGGCTCACAGCCGATCGACGGGTAGCCCTCGGAGAGAAGGGAGTTGACCTCGACCTGGTTGTCGGCGGCATACGCAAGGAGCTCGTCGAAGGTCCACGCGGCGAGCGGGTTGATCTTGACGAGGCCGTTCTTGTCGTCCCACGTGACGAGGGGGGTGTCCGCGCGGGTGGGGCCCTCCTCGCGACGGACGCCGGTGACCCAGGCCTCGTAGAGCGGCAGGGTGCGCGCCAGCGGCTCGACCTTGCGCATCTGGCAGCACAGCGCGGGGTCACGCTCGTAGAGGCGCGGACCGTACTTCTCGTCCTGCTCGGCCACGGTCAGCTCGGGCATGACGTTGACGAGGGTGATCGGGAGGTCCTCGGCCACGATGTCGCGAGTCACGATCGTGTCGGAGAAGTGGTAGCCGGTCTCGAGGAAGAGCACGTCGACGCCGGGTGCGAAGCGCGAGACGACATGCGGCAGAACGGCATCCGCCATCGAGCACGCCACGGCGAGCGAGCCGTCGAAGTGGAAGGCCGCCCAGGCGGCGACCTCGTCGGCGGTCGGCTCGTGCGCCGGGTCGGCAGCGAGCGTCGCGTTGAAGTCGTCGACGATCGCCCTGAGCTCGGCCTCGGAGCGCCGCTTGCGCGGCACCTTCGGGGTGGCCAGGGGGACTGTGGTCACTGGAGGGCTCCTTCCTCGGCACGGTGGCTCCACACGGCGAATGTCTCGCCCTTCTCACGCTGGTCGACGAACGTGCGCACGACGCGCTCGACGTAGTCGGGCAGGTCGTCAGCCGTCACCTTGAGGCCGCGGACGGTGCGCCCGAGACCGGCCTCGTCGCGGTCGACGGCGGCCAGGCCGCCGCCGAGGTGCACCTGGAAGCCGGGCACCTGCTCGGCTCCGTTCGGGGTGTCCACGGTGACGAGCTGGCCCTTGAGCCCGATGTCGGCGGTCTGGATGCGGGCGCACGAGTTGGGGCAGCCGTTGATGTTCAGCAGGATCGGGGCGTCGAGCGAGCCGTCCTCGACGAGGTCGGCGAGGCGGGTCTCGAGCTCGGCGATGGCGTCGGTCGCGGTCTGCTTCGTCTCGACGATGGCGAGCTTGCAGTACTCGATGCCGGTGCAGGCCATCGTGGTGCGGCGGAACGGGCTCGGCTTCGCCGTCAGGCCGAGGCCCTCGAGGTCCACCACGAAGGCGTCGACGCGGTCGGCCGGCACGTCGAGCACGACGAGCTTCTGGTGCGCGGTGAGCCGCACCGCGCTGGCGCCGTACGCCTCGACGAGGTCACCGAGGCGGGTCAACAGGGTGCCGCTGATGCGACCCACGGTGGGCGCGGCGCCGACGTAGTAGTTGCCGTCCTTCTGCAGGTGCACGCCGACGTGGTCGCCGGGACCGGTGGCGGGCGCGGGGGGAGGGCCGTCGGGGAGCGGGTGCCCCAGGTACTCGGTCTCGAGGATCTCGCGGAACTTCGCCGGACCCCACTCGGCCATCAGGAACTTGAGGCGGGCCTTGTTGCGCAGCCGGCGGTAGCCGTAGTCGCGGAAGATCGAGATGACGCCGTGCCAGACGTCGACGGCGTCGTCCTCGGACACGAACACGCCGATGCGCTCGGCGAGGCGCGGCGAGGTGGAGAGGCCGCCGCCCACCCAGAGGTCGAAGCCCGGGCCGAGCTCGGGGTGCACGACGCCGACGAGGGAGATGTCGTTGATCTCGTGCACGACGTCGAGGCTCGGGTGCCCGGTGATCGCCGTCTTGAACTTGCGCGGCAGGTTCGACAGGTCGAGGTCGCCGAGGTACTTCTCGGTGATGCGCTGGATGACGGGCGTCGGGTCGATGATCTCGTCGGCAGCGACGCCGGCGACGGGGCTGCCGAGGAAGCCTCGCGGGGTGTCGCCGCAGGCCTCGGTCGTCTGCAGCCCGACGGCCTCGAGCCGGCGCCAGATCTCGGGCACGTCCTCGATACCGATCCAGTGGTACTGGATGTTCTGCCGGTCGGTGATGTCGGCCGAGTCGCGGCCGAAGTCGGTGGAGATGCCGCCGAGGACCCGGAGCCGCTCAGGCGTCAGCGCCTGGCCGTCGCTGCGGACGCGGAGCATGAAGTAGCGGTCGCTGAGCTCGTCGTCGCTGAGCTGGGCGGTGCGGCCGCCGTCGATGCCGGGCTTGCGCTGCGTGTAGAGGCCCCACCAGCGGAAACGGCCCGAGAGGTCCTGCGTCGGGATCGAGTCGAAGCCCTCACGGGAGTAGACCTGCTCGATCCGCTCGCGGACGTTGAGCCCGTTGTCCTCCTGCTTCCAGGTCTCGTTGCCGTTGAGCGGCTCGGTGCCGTCGACTGCCCACTGGCCGTTGGAACGGCCGCCGCGGGGCGGCCGGGTGCCGGGGCGCGCGGGCCCGCTCGGCTCGGTCGCGGTGGAGGAGTCGGTGACGGTCATGTGATCGAATGTATAACCGACGATTATCTTGACCCAAACAGGTCCGGCATCCGATCCATCCCCACCAGATGGGTGGGAGTTGTCGAATGACCCCTCGTTCTCATCGAGAAAGCGATCCGTCCGGACGGATTGCTTTCTCGATGGGAGAGGTGGGGTTCGCGAGCGATCAGGGGCCGGCGAGCGCCCCGGACGTGACGGCCTGGATGATGCCGACCACGGTCGAGAGGTAGCGCTGCGAGTGGTTGTACGACAGCACCGCGGCCCTGAGCTCGGCAGCCTGCGACAGGTCGCGGCCGCCCGCGCAGAGGTAGTTTGCGGCCGCGAGCGCGGCATCCTCGATGTTGTGCGGGTCGCGTATGCCGTCGCCGTTGCCGTCCGCGCCCCAGATGCGCCACGTCGCCGGGATGAACTGCATCGGCCCGACGGCTCGGTCCCACACGGGGTCGCCGTCGTAACGGCCGCCGTCGCTGTCGCGGATCGCGGCGTAGTTGCCGCCGGTGAGGGCCGGCCCCCGGACGGGCGGGACCGCGTCGTGCGACGCGTCGAGCCGGCGGCCGCGCAGCGAGGACGACTCGACCTCGCCGATGGCCGCGAGCAGCATGACCGGGATGCGGCACGAGCTCTTCTTCGCCGCGGCGGACGTGTAGGCCGCCCAGATGATCTGCTCCTTCGACAGGGGGCCGTTGCCCGAGCCCTTCCGGGGCACGGCCACGGCGGTCGGCACCTGGATGTCGGCCCTCGGCTGCCACGTCGAGGAGGTGGCGCTCGTGCCTCCGCCGGGCTGGAGCGTCGCGGGGTCGGCCGGCGTGCCCGAGTCGGACTGGGTCGGGTCGCCCGGTCCGGCCGGCCTGGCCTGCTGGGCGGTCAGCACCGCACCGGCCGTCAGGAGGAGCCGCTCGAACAGCGGCGTGACCAGCTCACCGCCGAGCCCGCCGAGCGTCGTCAGCTGGTCTGCCGGCCGGCTCGGTGAGTCGCCGGTCCCGCCTGACCCGCCCGATTCGCCGGACCCGCCGGTCGCGGTCGGTGTGGGCGCAGCGGCGCCCCCGAGGGCCGGGCCGAAGCCGAGGCTCGGCTGCGCCGTCGGCGAGGGGGTGGCTGCGGTCGACCCGTCGTCGGCGGCGCGAGCCGGAACGGCGCCGAGCAGCGCGCAGCCCAGACCCGCGGCCACCCCCGCCGCGACCAGGCGCTCCATCCGCTGATGCATCTCTCGTGCTCCCGTGCTGTTGCGGGCCCGACCCCCCGGGCCCGCGACGTCTGTCTCAAGTAGAACGCGAAAGCCGCTCTGGCGCCCGCGAATCCGTTTTGTCTGACCCGCCTGCCACTCGGCCGGCCGTCGACCGTGCCCGACGTGAGCGGCCTCGGGTCCAGACCAGTATGGCTGCGGCGAGTCCGCAGAGTGCAGCGAGCAGCACGGCCGTCCAGACGAGCGGTGTGGCGACGGGCGCCCGCGACACGACGGCCACGACCGGGGTGCTCGGTGCCACCACCCACCGCACCGTGCTGCGCACGTCGCCGAGTCCCCGCCGGTGAACCGTGACCACGAGCTCCACCGGGCCGGCCGTCGGCAGGTCCAGTCCCGCGGCCCACCGCGCGCCGGACACGTGCTCGGCGGCGACCGGCGTAGGACGACCAGCGGTCGTCGATGCGGTTGCCGGCCCCACACCGTCGCGCAGGGCGACCGTCACGGCGGTGACCGGCCCGGGCGACGGTCGCCGGGTGTCGAACACGTCGACCATGGCCACGCTGGCTCCGGGACGGTTGGGCCGCAGGGCGACCGTCTGCTGGAGGTCGGCCACCGGGCGGCTGTCGACCACGCTCGGCTCGTCGCGCGTCACGAGCTGGGGGGCGGTCGCGGGCTGGCCGGTCGCCAGCAGGCCCCCGAGGGCGACGACGACAGCGAGTCCCACGGCCTCGCGGCCCAGCCGAGGTACGCGTTCGGTTGCCTCGGTCGTGCGGGCACGTGTGGCGCGGACCGTGGCCAGGGCGAGCACCCCGACGACGGCTGCCGCGACGAGCTTGAGGAGGAAGATCCGGCCGTAGGTCGTCAGGAGGGCCGCGTCGACGGAGACCACCACGTCGCTCGCGAGGTAGACACCCGAGACCGCCACGACCGCCACCGCACACGTGGCCGGGACGGCGAACCGGCGCAGCAGCACCCCGAGCTCGGCGCGAGAGAGGTCGAACCGCGGGGCGCGGCGCGCCAGCACCGCCAGCACGCCCACCGACCCGAGCCAGAGCAGGGCCGCGAGCAGGTGCGCGGTGGAGGCCGTCACCCACGTGAGGCCGCCGCGCAGGCCGGTGTGCCCGAGCAGCACGGTCGAGAGACCAACGGCTACGAGGGCAGCGGCGGCAACGACATCCCGACGTCGCTCCGACCGGCGGCCCGCCGAGCGAGGGGGGAGCAGAGCCACCGCAGCGACCGCGAGGGCGAGCTCGCGCGCACCCCACCGGACGGCATACGTGCTCGTCACCGCCTGCCCGCCGAACCGCACGAGGTCGGCCACGAGCACCAGCAGCGCAACCGCAGCGCCCAGCCAGAGGCCGCGCGCAGCCAGCCGACGCAGCCGCACGAAACCCGGCGTCCGGAGGGGGGTCCGCTCGCGGGGTACGCCCCGCACCAGGAGCCGCCCGACGACCACGACGCCCAGCCCGGCCGCGAGCGCGCCGAGAACGGCCCACCGACCGAGGAGCTCGAGCAGGTCCGGGTTGGCCTCGCTCGGGCCGGCGGCCTGCACCGTGCTCTGGACGCCGAAGGCGAGGACTCCGCCGGACTCGTGGAGGTCGTCGGCCGACAGCGTGCGCCAGGAGACGTGGTAGGCCCCGACGCCGAGGGGCGGGAGCGCCGCAACGACGGTGGCGGGCGACTCCCGGTCCTCGTCCTCGCCGACGAGCGTCAGCTTCGTCGCCGGCAGCCGGTGGCCCTGGGTGTCGGTGACGACCACCTCGGTGGACTCGAGGACGACGTGCTCGGTGAAGTGCAGCTCGACCGAGCGCGGTGCCTGCGCGAGGCTCGCGCCGTCGGCGGGACTGCTCGACGAGAGGTACGCGTGTGCTGACGCGGGCGGGGCAGCGCCACCCACGACGAGCGCGAGTGCGACGGCCAGCGCGAGAGCCAGGCCCACGGCATACCGGAGCGGGGAGCGCATCACAGCACCGGGACGTGTTCGAGACGGAGACCGGAGGACTCGATCGTCATCTCCTCGCCACTGCGGAGCGCGCCACCCGTGTTCTGGTAGACGAAGTAGTACGTCGCGCCGGCCCGGTTGATGTGGCCCTGCCGCATCATCGAGACCCGCGTCGTGAACGCCGACCTGGCTTCGCTGCGAAGCGTCGGCGGGTGCTTCGTGTCACCGAGGAAGCGGGTCGCCTTGTCGACGTCGAGCACGACGTAGCTGACGGTGACGAGGCCTCCGTCGCCGACCACGGCCACCCGCGAGAACCGCACGCCGAGCGCGGTCTCCATCTGGGTCGACTGCGGGAACGGCTGGGCGCCCGGGTCGTCGCCGGCGCGGACCAGTCGGCCCGCGACGACGCCCAGGAGCGCGACGAGGACGACCGCCGCGACGGCGATGGCGACCCGCACCCAGGGGGGTCGCGGTTCCTTCGGTGGAGCCGCGTCGGGGGTTGGGACGTACGTGGTGGTGTTCATTCGGACTGCCCTCCGATGTGCCGGCCGGGGCCACGGGCAGGTGGCCCCGGCACGAGGTGGGACCGGGTCAGGGAATGCTGATCCGGGTCGAGACGAACGAGTCGAACCAGGCCGTGCCCGCCATGGTCGTCGTGGTGGTGGCGATGACGCCGGCGGTGATGCCGAGGCGGGCCGTCTGGACCTGCATCGCGGTGCCGGTGTTGTTGCCCGTCAGCGTCGAGCGCGCCGTGCCGTCGACGATGAGGCGCAGCGACCCTCCGGTGCCCTGGGTCCAGTCGACGCGCACGGTGTGCGCGCCGACCGCGTTGGCGGCGGTGTACGACGCGCCCGTCGTGGTGCCGACACCGCCGAGGACGTTGCGGCTCATGACGACCCGCAGCTGTCGCGCCGACGTCGCCGCGGTGGTGTTGCGCTGGAACTGCACCGCGAACGCCTGACCGGTGGCCGTACGCCCCTCGAACACCGTCACCCAGGCCGTTCCGGTCACCAGGGTGTTGGGGTTGAAGGAGAACTGCGCGTGGTAGGTCGTCTCGTTCAGCGGGCTGTCGTCCGTGACGTACGCCGACCCGTTGGACGTGCGACCGGGCAGCGTCACCGCGAGGCCGAAGTTGCCGTTCCGGACGGGGTTGCCGGCAGCCGCGTTGACCACGGCCCGAGCGGCGTTGGTGACGCTCGTCCAGGCCAACAGGTTGCCGCTGTCGAACGTGTCGCTGAAGATCGCGTTGGCGCGCACCACCTGGATGACCTTCGACGCCACGTTGCTCCAGTTGCCGGCCGCGTCCTGCACGCGCAGGTTGAACTGCACGCTGCCACCCGCGATGCCGTCGAGCGGGATCGCCGCCGACACCACGTTGCTCGCGTCGGTGACCTGCACCCGGGTGCCCTTGCCGGCGCCGGGGTCGGTCGTGCCCGTCCAGTACTCGGCCGCCTGGAAGCGCGGACCGGCGTATCCGGTCGGCGGAGCCTCGGTGGCGGTGACCGACAGGGTCAGCGTCGACGCCCCAGTGGTCGGATTGGGCGTGCCGCTCGGCGCGCTCAGGATCGGCGCCGTCTTGTCGACGAGGAGCCGCACGAGGGCGTTGTTCGCCGTCTTGAGGTCGCCCCAGTTGCCGGCGGCGTCCTTGCCGCGCACGTAGACCTTGTGCTCCCCCTCAGCCATGGCTCGCACCTGGGTGAGCGGGATGAGCCCGTAGACCTGCTCGCTCGGGGAGTCGAGCTTGCCGTCGACGGCGATGAGCGTGAGGCCCGTGCCGCCGGCCGGTGTGGTCGTCGCCGGGTCGACGAAGGCCTCCGCGGCAACGATGTTGCTCTGTAGCCCGCCACCGGTGTCACGGTCCTCCAGGTCGGCGGAGATGACGAGGCTGCCGGGGTAAGACTTCGAGCCCACGACGCCGTTCGTCGGGTTCGGCCCGACAGTCGAGGCGTTGACGCCGGGTGCCGTCAGGTCGACGACGAGGTCGACGGGCACGGCCGGGCCCCAGATGTTCTGGGAGTTGCGGCTGTGCACCCACACCTGAGTGGTGCCCTCACCCTGGTTCTTGACCGTCGCGGCCGGGATGGTCCCGGTCTCGGCGACCTTCATGGCCGCGCGGTTGAGCATCATCGCCGTGCCGGTGCCGTTGGCGCCGGCGGTGCCGATGAAGAACTCGGCGCCCGTGATGGTGCCCCCCGCGGCGGTGTCGTCGCCCGTGGCGCTCACGGTGACGGCGCCGGCGCCGTTGGCCGGCTTGGGGCTGACGGTGGCTCCCACCGTCTGTGGGCCCGCCTTGGCGAGGTTGAGGATGACCGACCCGACGACGCCCCAGTTGTCCGAGGCGTCCTGGCCGCGCACGAAGACCGTGTGCTTGCCCGATGTGAGGCAGTGCAGGTCGACGGGCGGTGCGGTGGATGCGCAATCGGCAGCTGAGGCCGAGGCCGGGATCGTCCCTGTGACGGTGGTGCTCGAACCGGGCCCCCCGAAGGCGCCGGTCATGGCGAGGCCGAAGCCGACACCCACGGCAGTGGCGTCGTCGACGACGATCTCGGCTCCCTTGATCGACTGTCCGCCCGTCGTCGCATCGCTCACGGTGGCCGTGATGTTCACCGGAACGGTGCCGTCGGCCGGGTTGTCGTGCACCGCGATGTTCGTCGACACGGGGCCGATGCGGTTGAAGTCGCTCGGCGGCGCGTTCGTGTCGAGGAAGGTCATCATGCCGCCGAAGGCCACCTGCGGAGAGTCGAGGCCAGCCGTCTGGCCGGCGTTGTCAAGCCGCGCAGCGGACTCGAAGACCGCGACCTTCGACTCTGGACCGGTGGGCACCGTCACGAGGGCGTCCACCGTGACGCCCGCGTCGACCGGCACCACGATGGACGGCTCGGGGAAGGCCAGCGCGTGGCCGTCGTGCGACAGCACGGTCTGCCCGGCGCCGAGGGTGCTCATCGAGTGCAGCTCCGAGCCAACGTTGACGTAGTGCAGCAGCACCGTGTGGCCCGGGTCGGTCGGCACGGGGTCGCTCGACGGGAACGGCTTGCCGTTGATCAGCCGGTAGGCCGGGTGGTAGTCGCGCATGTCGAAGCCCGTCGGGTTCGCGTTGAGCGCGGGGTCGATCTCGCTGAGCACGAGCACCGCCTCGTCGTCGTAGGCGTGCCCGTATGCCGTCCCGTCGCCGAGCACGACGAGCGCACCGGACAGCCCCATCGCGAGCTGCCGAGCCGCGTTCGCGGTGTGCCCGGCCTCGTAGAGGAAGGTGCCGGCGCGAGAGGCGGTGAAGGTGTAGCTGCCCGTGTCGCCGTCCGCCACGCCGGCGTCCTGCGCGAGCGTGGGGAGACCCTTGATGAAGTCGGCCGCCCGCTGGCCCGGGAAGGCCAGCGAGGTCGGCTGACCCAGCGCGTTGTGCAGGGTCACTTCGACGCGGTCACCCTGCCTGGCGACGATCACCGGGCCGGGCGCGGTCGCAGCGCCATCCGAGGTGGGGGAGTACCCCCAGATCGGGATCGGTTGCCCAAGAACCTGGTTCGTGCCCGCCTTGGCCCACAGATCGCAGCGGACGATCTCCGGGTCGGGCGCTGCCGCCGGCGTCACGGTGCAGCCGGGGGTCGACGGCGTGATCTTGCCCGCAGCCGCTGCCCGAGCCACCGACGGGGCGTCAGCGGCTGGCGCCGCGGCCGCGCCGGCCGGCGTGACGGCATACGGGATCGGTTGTGCGAGAGCGGATCCCGCGAGGGGGACGGTCGCGAGCGCGGTCGCGGCCACTGCGACGCCGAGCCGGCGCCGCATGCTGACTGGTCGAGAGGTCATCGGAATCGTCCTCAGCTCGCCGGGCAGCCGGCGGGCGGGTCGATGCGGAAGACCGTCATCATGCCGCCGAAGGCTGCTCCGTAGTTGGTGGCCTGCTGGAGCGCGTGGCTGTGGGCCACGTGGTAGTACTCGCCGCACTCGTTGTTGACCGTGATGTTCGCCGGGAACGTGCCCTTCTGGCCGAGGTACGGGCTCTCGCTGAACCAGGTGTCAGCGCCGACGAGCAGCTGGTCGGTGATGACCGGGATCTCCGTCGGGATCGGGTTCGTCGTGGGGTCCCAGTGCTCGACGTCGCGCCAGTCCATGAGCGCGTCGACGGTCTGGCCCGGCATGACGTCGATGTCGTACTTCAGGTACGAGAGGTCCTGCGGCGCAGTGGGATCGGTGCCCTGCAGCGCCCGACCGTCCTTGTTGACGACCCGCTCGTCGCTGCCGTGCGGGTGGAACGGGTAGTTGACCCGGCCCGCGTTGAGGTAGCGGATGACCGCCGGCAGCGGGTTCGTCACCGCGTCGTACGGCTTGATGTGCACGAGTGCTCCGTACGGCTGGCTCGGCAGCCACGAGGCGTTGTTGGGCGCCAGGGTGTCGGGCATGCTGCGGCCGTTGATGAGGTAGTAGCGCGCGTTGTACGCCGACCAGTCGACGGACTGGTTGCGCTCGACCGCCAGGTGCACGTCGGGGTCGACCTCCGAGAGGAGGTAGACGTACTCGTGCTGCGGGTTGAAGGCCGAGTCGACGCGGTCGTTGACCTGGCCCGAGGCCGTCTTCGGCCGCACGACGAGGGTTCCGTAGAGACCCATCTGCTGCTGCTTCGTGACGTCGGTGCCGCTCGAGTAGAGGTAGGTGCCGGGCGAGCCCGCCGTGAACGTGTAGGTCACGGACCCGCCTGCGGCAGCGGCCGGTTGGACCATCGAGGTCAGCGAGCCACCGGAGTCGAACTGCGGCTGGGCCGGGTTGCCGTCCGCCTTGACCCCGGCCTGTCCGGGGAAGAGCATCGAGGTCGCCTCGGGCAGGTCGTTGTGCAGGATCACCGTGACGGTCCGCCCCGACGTGACACAGAGGACCGGGCCGGGCAGCTGGAAGTTGCCCGCGCTCATGCCGTAGCCCCACATGTAGATGGAGTTGCCGTCCGGTGTGGAGATGTAGCCGGTTCGGGCAGTCAGGGAAAAGGTCTGCTGGGCGTCCTGCTCGCAGAGCAGCCCCTCCGAGGTGGCCGCCTGCGCGCCGGCGTTGGACCCGAAGGCCACCGCGGCGACGACGGCGAAGACGGCACCGAGAACGGTGACGCGCCGCCGGGCGCTGCCGGGTCGGTTGGCTCGGCTGGGTCGGCTGGGTCGGCCCGGTCGCAGGGTGCCGACGAGGTCGGGACGTCGTGGTCGGTTGAGTCGCATGGTCATCCTCCGTCGGCTCATCAGGTGTTGGGCTCGAGCTGCGGCCCGTAGTGCGCGGCAGGACCGACGCGGAGGACGGTCATCATGCCGCCCCAGCCGGTCCCACCGCCGTTGCCCAGGTACGCGTAGTTGCGGTCGTAGAGCAGGTACTCGCCTTCTCTGCGCGGGGTGACCAGCACGTCGCGGCTCTCGCCGGGGCCGATGTCGACGGTGTTGGTGACCTGGTAGTTCGTCGTGCCGTCGCGCCCCCGCAGCAGGCTCGCGTCCTTGGCGATCACCTGCATGTCGACGTTGTCGAGCGTGAAGGCGTGGTTCTGGTAGCCGAGGTTCGACAGCCGCAGCAGCACTGTCTCGTTCACGTTGCACGTGATGAGCGACGAGATCGGCTGGTACTGAAGGCGGCCCGCGCCCGTGGTCCTGGGGTCGCCGGGTGGGGCGACGGTGTCGGGGTAGCCGCGACCGTTCAGCAGCCAGAAGCTTGGCGCGTAGTCGGTCCAGTCGCTGACCTGGATGTGGGCGTCGCGGTAGTGCGCGGCCGACCACAGCTCGGTGACCATGAAGGCGAACTCACGGTCGTAGCGGGTGCTCCCGTCGCCGTCGTTGTACGCGTACTTCGTGCCCAGGGGGTGGCCGTTGACCGGGGCCCGGTTCTGCGCGGGGCGGATGAAGACCATGCCGGTCATGCCCATCTGCACGTGCTCCACGTCCTCGAAGTGGCAGTGGTACATGTACGTCCCGGCGTCGTGCGGTCGGTAGTGGTAGGCCAGGTCGCGCCCGATCGGCACGGCGAGCGAGAGCTCCGGCACGCCGTCGAAGAGCGGGATCGCGTTGACGAAGCCGTGCCAGTGCAGGGTGTGCCCGTCGAAGAGGTCCGGCCGCTGCATCAGACCGAGGTTCGACAGCGTGATCGTCACCTCGTCGCCCTCGTCGAAGGCGAGCATCGGGGCGCTGATCTGCGCCTTGCCGCGCACGGCTGCGACCTCGGCGGCCGTCGACATCTGCGTCACGTCACGGAACCCGAAGACGTAGGTGTCGAAGCCGTCGGGCGCGAGCGAGTCGGGGAAGAACGGGAGGTCGGGCGGCGAACCGGCCGGCATGCTCACCCAGCCGTCGGTGCCGACGAGGTGCACCGACTTGGCCGGGCCCGAGCCGGCCGGTCGAACGACCGTCGGCCGCTGGGCCTGCTGCCCGAAGCCGAGGCGGGTGCCGAGGAAGACGCTGCCGATGGCACCGGCGCCGCCGAGCATCACGGCGCGTCGGCCGAGGCCGTCCGGTGTCGACGGGGACGGGGGTGCGGAGCGAAGGTCGTCGGTCATGAGGAGCTCCTGAGGTCGGTCCGGCGTCGTGGCCGGACGATGTGCGGTCTGGGGTCGAGCCGTGGGTCGTTCGTCGGGTCGGGTGGCAGGTGCCGGTGAGGTGGTGGTCCGGGTGGTGGTCCCAGGACCCCGGGGCGCATGGGAGACGGCCTAGAGGGGGACTTCAGGCCTGGAAGGAAGCGCCCCGGGGTCTGGGGGACCATCAGCGGACGAACTGGTCGGAACCTGCGTCGAACCGTCCTGTCGTGCTGGTCAGGGGTGGTCTGGGCTGGCCGTCGACGTCGCTCGCGGCTGCACCGACGACGACGTTCCACTGCGCCGTCATCCCGAAGGCGGTCTGGCTGCCGTAGTTCACCGTCGTGCTCGCCGCACCCCGGCTGTATGCCGCCGAGCTCGTGCCCGCGAGGTGGTAGTCCGCACGGAGCCGAGGCGGCAGCAGGGCCGTCACGATGGCCGCCTCGCGGAAGGCCGGGAACGTGCGGGCTGCCAGCACGGTGACCGTGAGCTCGGGCGTCGGGTCGACGAAGCCGACCGTGTCGGTGATCGTGACGTTCTGTCCACCGTCGGTGCCGGTCGACGTCTGCAGCACGCTCGAGACGGGGTGGAGCGAGTCCCCGGCCTGACCTCCGACCACCGCCATGTCCCAGGTGTCGGTGGAGTTGGCGCTGCCGTCGGGCAGGGTGCCGCCGATGCCGTAGACGTAGCCACCGAGGAACGTGCCGGCCCGGTTGTCGTTGAAGACGTCGTCGAGCAGGACCGGCTTGCTGAAGGTCGACTGGTTGGCGACCTTCACGAGCGCGAAGCCGGACAGGCCGCTGCTGTTGAGGCGTGCCATGAGCGGGTCGCTGTTCGGGCCCGTGGACAGGCCTGCGGGTGCCGGCTGCCCGTCGGAGGTGACCGCCGTGGCCGTCGTCATGTTGCCCACGACGGTGTTGTCGACGATGTTGACAAAGGGCGCGTCGTCGAGGGCGATGCCGCCGCCCTCGTGGGCCGAGACGTTGTTGCTGATCGTGTTGTTGGTGATCGTGATCGTCTGCGGGTCCGCCTTGGTGACGTGCGTGCCGGCCACCTGGAGCAGTCGGATGCCGCCGCCGTCGTCGCTCGCGAGGTTGGCGTCGATCACGTTGGAGTCGATCGTCGCTGCGCCCGTGCCGGGGCTGAGTCCGGTCGGGGTCGCCGGCAGCTCGCCGGCGAGCATGATCGCGCCGCCCTCGTCGTAGGAGCTGTTGAACCAGACGGTGTTGCCAGAGATCGTGCCGCCGTTGCTGCCGCTCGGGTTCGACATGTAGCCGAAGGCCGTCAGCGCGCCGCCGTACTCCGCGGAGAAGTTGCCGCAGATGGCGTTGTGCTGCACCTTGTAGCCGTCGCTGCCGGTGAAGAGCCCGATGCCGCCGGCGAGGTTGGTGCCGCCGTTGTTGAGCACCTGGTTGTCGGCGATGAGGGTGTCGTAGTTGCGGTTGTCCCCGGTGTAGGGCGTGCCCACCCGGATGCCTCCGCCGTAGCTGCCGCTGTTGCCGACCACGAGGTCGTCGGTGATGCGGACGCTGCGGTTGTTGTTGTGGAGGTAGATGCCACCGCCCTGCGTGACGAGGGCACCGCTGGCGCCGTAGGGCGTCGTGACCCGTCCGGTGAGGACGTTGACGTTGCCGGGGAAGTCGGCCTGCGAGCCGCCCGTCACCTGCAGCCCGTCGATGGCCACCGGGTAGGCCGTGTCGGACACGGGTGCCCGCGGGTCGTCGAGCACCGTGATCGTGGCGGCGTCGGGCACGTCGAGCTCACCGCTGTAGGTCAGCGAGCCGAGCCGGGCGATCCACGCCTGCCCGGCGGGCAGGTCGGGGCTGAAGCCGGACCCGTCGATGATCGATCCGGCGACCCACCGGGTGGAGCCGTCCGGGTTGCTCGTGAAGCCGCCGGGGCCGACGCCCTGGATCGCCACGCGGTGGTGCACGAGGAGGTTCTCGTTGTACTCACCTCGCGGGTTCAGCGCCGAGGTGGCACCGGGCCACACCACGACCAGCCAGTACTTCCGGGCCGACGTCGGCGCCGCGTACTCCAGTGCCTTCTGGACCGTGGCGAATTGCTTGCCCGGTCCCACCTCGGCGATGTTCGGGTTGAACGCGGTCGAGGCGGTCGTGCTCGGGGCCGCGGTCGGGGCGGCGCCGAGGTTCCAGATGGTGATGCCGTTGTAGGTCGAGCGCTTCGAGGTGGCGTTCGTGATCGACACCTTCAGAGCGCCTCGGGTGGCGGCCGTGGTCGGCGTTCCTGCGACGGCGTTCGGGACGACGAAGGCGACGCTCGTGTCAGACCACGGCCCGTAGGAGGTCGTGGGCAGCGGCACGTTCTGCCCGGCGCTGTTCGTCAGGGTGATGGTGCCGCGGGTCGCCCCGAAGCCTGTGCCCGTCACGGTGACGACGCGCCCGGTGCCGGTCGGACGGACGTACGGGTGGTCGACGGCCAGCAGCTGCGGGTCGGTCGTGCCGAGGTTGCAGCGGGCCGGGTTCGACGCGGTCGTCCCGGGTGCGAGCACCGTCGCGGCAGCCTGGGTCGGCGCCGTGTCGGTCACGGTGTAGAGGCCGGGCCAGCCCTGGAAGTTCGTGCTGATCGTGCGGTAGCCCGGGTCGTAGTCGGGGTTCGGGTCACCCGGGGCGCCCGGGTCGTTGCCGGTGAACCGGTACATGTTCGGGCACGGGCCGGCCGGCACCGGGCAGTTGTAGGTCCCGGTCGAGGGCTCGAGGGCCTCGTAGAAGCCGTTGAAGTCGGTGTGCGTCGTGTCGACGAGGCGGCCGCTCCAGTCGTAGAGCCCGACGGGCACGTGGGGCAGGCCCTGCGCCTCGCCGTAGTTCGCGCTGCGCTTGTCGAGCGCCAGGCCCAGGTCGTTGATCGTCAGACCCCAGAAGTGCGTCGGGATCGGGACGGGCGTGAAGAGGTTGAAGTTCGGCGCCACGGTCTGGCCGCTGCGCACGGTGACGAGCTTCGCGTCGCACAGGGGCCGATCCTGGTTCTCGAAGGGACTGCCCCCTGCGGCCAGGAAGGCCGGGTCGGTCACGTGGACCGTGTGGAGCGCGCCCGCGCACCCGGAGATGATGCCCGGTCCCTGGGAGGGCGGTTGGGTCGGGGGGATCGCCTTGTTGCCGGTGCCAGGCCCGTCTGAGGTCGCCTCGGCCGTGGTCGGCGGGAAGTTCTCCTGGGAGAGGTAGGTGTCACCGTCGAAGACGTTGACGTCCTCCTCGCGGGTCACCTGGTACATCGGCTTGCCGTCGACCGGGTCGTTCGGCACGTCCACCGTGGTGATGTAGTCGCCGGCGGGGAGGTCGCCGAAGCCGTAGTTGCCGTTCACGGTCTGGCCGGCCGCACCGGGGGTGCTGTCCGACGGACCCACCTGCACGCCCATCATCGGGGCCTCGACGCAGAGGTTGTTCGCATCGGCGCCTGATTCGGGCAGGGCCAGCTGGTCGGTGAGCTCGGAGCCGTCCCACTGGCGAGCGGTGCAGCCGCGCGGCGGCGCCCACTCCTCGCTGGTGTAGGCCTGGATCTCGGGCCCCCTGAGGAGCGCGCCACGTTGCGGGTCGGGGTTCTTGACCGTCGGGTCGACACCCGGGTTGGTGACAGCGTCGTAGGCGGGGTTGGGGACCGACAGGGGCACGATGGCCTTGCCCTGGCGGCACGCGTTCGCCTTCTCCGCGGCGGTGGTGGCCGTGCACGCCACCGAGGGGAAGACGTGCACCTTCACGTCGGGGATGCCGGGCTGGTAGTCCTCGCTGACGGCGTCGGCGGGGTCGAGCTCGTTGCGCGTCGTGTCATAGGAGACCGTCGCCGCGATGCCGCCGTTCTGGTTGGTGGCATACGGCTCGACGCCCCAGTCGATGCGCCCGGAGAGGCCGATGATGGGCAGGAAGTTGATGTCGACCAGACCGCCGAGCTTCGTGGTCTCGGTGTCCTCGT
Source organism: Terrabacter sp. 05T424 (assembly GCF_056396225.1). Lineage (NCBI taxonomy): Bacteria > Bacillati > Actinomycetota > Actinomycetes > Micrococcales > Intrasporangiaceae > Terrabacter > Terrabacter sp. 05T424. The sequence goes on along the minus strand of NZ_JBFTLB010000002.1, from coordinate 487,417 downwards.
TGTCGGCCTGGTAGGTGACACCGGTCGTCCGGTAGCGGGTGTTGAACGCCTCGAGCACGAGCCACTTGCCGAGCGGGTAGCCCTCCTTGATGTCGTAGACGCCGTCGTCGCCGGTGTTCGTCAGGTTCGTGTACTGGTCCATGAGCGTGTTGTCACGCTCGCGGACGGTCAGGGTGAAACCGGGCACCGGCTGCTCGCCGGGGTCGCGCTTGCCGTTGCCGTTGTCGTCGACGAAGACGGTGCCGCGCACGTGGGTGAACCACCCGACGAGCATCGTGTTGCCGACGTCGGACACGCCGCCGCCGGAGACCTCCACGTTGAAGCTCCAGAGGATGTAGTCCTGCGCGTCGTCCCAGACCGTCAGCTGGTAGTTGCCGTCGGGGACGTTCTTGATGTCGAAGGAGCCGTTGGCGGCACCGCGGCCGACGTAGACGACCCCGTCACCACCGTCGAGGTCCGAGAGCGCGAGCCACGGCGACGCGATCGGCCCGGCGGACTTCGCACCGGCCCAGCCGGTCTCGGGCACGACCTGGCCGTTCTGGCCGCCGATGTAGGGCAGCCCTGCCACGACGACGCCCTTGACCTCGCCGGTGGCCGTCGAGGTCGGCATCGGCTTGACCCGCACGAAACCGAACTGTGTCGCCGGCACCGGCTCGGCGCCCTTGATGAACTCGGTGTCGAGGCCGGTGTCGCCCTCCTGCACCCAGATGTCGTGGTCGTGGCCGCCCTCGAGCGTCGTGGTCTGCACCCAGCCGGCCTGACCGGCGGGCGGCGACACGGTGGCGCCGTAGCGGTTGGGGCCGAGGTTCGGGATCGTGATGACGCCTGCAGCGTCGCTGGTGCACTTGCCCGTCGAGCGGGCGGTGTCGACGACCGGCTTGCCGGCGACGAAGCTCATCCGCCCGGTGGAGTCGTGCACGTACACGGTGCACAGGGCGTTGCCGTAGTAGTCGACGGTCACCGGGCCGAGCACGTCGGTGAGGTTCCCGGTGAAGCCGGCCAGGCCGCGCTCGGCGTCGGCCTCGTAGGTGCCGTCGGCAGGGACGCTGTCGTCGAAGACCTGGATCTTGATCGTGGCCAGGGGGAGGGGCAGCGGCTGCATCTGCACGGCCACCGCGGTCTCACGGCCGTCCACGACGGAGAAGTGCGCGCCGTCGATCTTGTAGCCGTCCGCCGTCACGGAGACGAGGTACTTGCCGGGCGCCAGGCCCTGCAGCTTCGTCCCGGCGGACAGGTCGCTCTCGTCACCCTGGGCGACGATCTTCGAGTGGCCCGAGGTGGTGCGCACCGACGGCCAGGGGCACGTGTCGGCGTACGGCTCGGTGGGGTCCCCGGCGGTCGTCGACGACGGCTTGGTGCTGCCACCGGGAGCGCGTGACGGGAGGCACTGGTCGAGAAGGGGACTCGCGTCGGTGCCAGGGTTGCCGGTGCTGTCCTCGTTGATCATCCAGTGGTAGGTCACGACCCTGTCGCCCTTCTGGATGAACCGGCTCGTGCTGGTGGTGGTGGTGGTGGTGTTGGGGGCGACGGTGCGTGCGCTGGTGACGCCCAGCGAGATGCAGCCCTTGCCTGCGGTCACCGGCTGGCAGGCGCCCACCGTCGTGACCGCGGGGGCGACGGCGGGGGCCGCGGCAGCCGCCGGGGCCACGGCAGCAGGGACCGGGGCGGCGACGGCCGCCGCGGCGAGCGGGCCGCCCAGCTGCGCCATGCCGGACACCGCGAGCGCGGTCAGACCGGCGATGAGTGAGAACGAGCGCCTGGACGTCTTGGGTGAGATCACGGCAACCCCCATCTGAGGACCGAGCGGGCCCCGTGCGAGCCCGTCGTCAGGCGACCGTCGCACTGCGGCTCTCGGCCGCGCGGCGGGATCGGCCCTCCGCTCAGCGAACTGTCACGTCACAGGTGCACGACGGCTCACCCTCGTGTCAGCCGCCACTGAGGCTCCTGTCATGTTTCCGTCAGGTCGGTGCCCGGAACTGTCCCGGTTCGTCCCCTCTCGTCCGCGTCGCAAAAGGGACTTGTCGGGCATCGCTTCCGACCGTGTTCTCACCCTGCTGTACTGGGCGGCAGGCTTGGGGAAGGCCCGGGGACTGCTGGGGGAAGGAACGCACATGGCCAAGGTCATGGTCGTCGACGACGAAGAGCGCGTGCGGGGACTGCTGACGCGGTCGTTGTCGTCCGAGGGACACTCGGTGATCACGGCAGCGACGGCCCGCGCGGCCATCGACCGGTTGGCGGTGACGGACGTCGACCTCGTCGTGCTCGACCTCGTGATGCCCGGCGCGAGCGGCCTCACCGTGCTCGAGGCGATCCACGAGCGGCACGGCACGACACCGGTGATCGTGCTGTCGGGGGTCACCGACGTCGGCACCCGCGTCGAGGCCCTAGACCGGGGCGCCGTCGACGTGGTGGCCAAGCCGTTCAGCCTCACCGAGCTGCTGGCACGCGTGCGCCGCAACGTCGGCGCCACGAGGGCCGAGCCGGACGACCGCTTCCTCAGCGCGGGCGGCATACGCCTCGACCTCGGCCGGCGCCGGGCGACCTTCCACGACGTCAGCGCGTCGCTCACCGAACGCGAGTTCAGCCTGCTCGCGCACCTCATGCGCCGCAAGGGCCAGGTGTGCCGCCGCGAGGAGCTGCTCCACGACGTGTGGCACCTCGACTTCGACCCGGGCAGCAACGTCGTCGAGGTGTGCGTCGGGCGCCTGCGGAGCAAGCTCGGCCAGCACATCCCGGTCGAGACGCTGCGCGGCGTCGGCTACGGCCTCTACGAGGAGCCGTGATGCGGCACCGGATGGTCGTGTCATGGAGCATCGTCGCGGCCATCTGCTCGGTGCTCATGATCCTGCTGCCCGGCAGCGAGACCGTGCCGTACCACATCGCCTGGGCCACGTTCGCTCTCTGTTTCGGCCTCGAGCAGTGGAGCAAGCGCGCCACCTGGGTCGGTCTCGGCGTCTTCACCCTCGTGACCGGCGCGATCATCGTCTACCGGGCGGCGACCGACGTGCTCGACTGGCAGGAGACGGCCGAGATCCCGCTCATGCTGCTGCTCATGGCGCTGATGATCTGGCACGTGCGGCGGCGCCAGCAGGCCCTGGCCGACCTCACCACGAGCGCCGCCCGCGAGCGGGCCGAGTCGACGATGCGTGAGCTGCTCACGCTGCGCACGTCGCACGAGATGCGCTCGCCTCTCACCATCGCCCGCGGCTACCTCGAGATGATGCGCGACCGCCACCGCCCGACGCACGACCTCGAGGACCTTCAGGTCGTCGAGGAGGAGCTCGCGCGCCTGACCCGCGTCTGCGAGCGCCTCGTGCGCAGCATGCGCCTCGGGGCGGACCTCGAGGTGACGGAGGTCGACCTCGACAGCCTGCTCTGCCAGACCGCCGAGCGCTGGTCGGCCGTCGCCACACGGCGCTGGCACGTCGAGCCCACGGCCGAGGTGCTGACCTGCGCGAGCGAGCGCCTGCGCGCCTGCCTCGACACGATGATCGAGAACGCGCTGCGCTACACCGACGACGACGACGACACGGTGGTGCTCTACGCGCGCCCGCTCAAGGACGCGGTCGCCGTCGGCGTCGCCGACTCGGGGCGCGGCTTCAGCAGCGACCTGCTGCGATCGGCAACGACGCACGGACCCGACCTGACGATGGACGGCGTGCGCGACGACCTGTCGCAGACGGGCCTCGGGCTCTCGCTGGTGCGCGACGTGGCCACCCGGCGCGGCGGCTGGGTGCAGCTCGGTGTCTCGCAGTGGGGTGGTGCCGACGTGGCCATGATCCTGCCGCTGCGCCCCGAGGGCGTGCTGGCCCCGGCTGCGGTGACGGGCGGGCTCGGTACCTCCGCCGAGGCCGTCGCGACGCCTGCCGGCACCCGGGCCGGCTGGCGAACGCGCGTCCAGAACTGAGCACTCGACCCCGAAGTCTCATCGAGTGCCCACTTTCCGACGCCCACCACCCGTCGGGAACTGAGCACTCGACCAGGAGACTGTTCGGGGCATCAGCTCGAGGGACGCCTCCACCGCAGGCGGACCTGCTGGCCGGGCCGGAGCTGCGCTGCCCGGGCCACCGCCTCCGACGTGAGCACGGCGACGACGGGGTAGCCGCCCGTGACGGGGTGGTCGGCGAGAAAGACGACGGGTTCCCCTCCAGGAGGCACCTGGACGGCGCCGACGACCATCCCCTCGCTCGGGAGCTCGATGCCCACGTATGCCGGCAGGCGGCGGACCGCCTTTCCCTCCAAGCGGATTCCCACCCGGTTGCTTCGCGCCGACACCGTGCGCACCTCGGCCGTGAGGTCGTCCCGGTCGCACCAGTCGGCCCGCGGGCCCTGCTCCATCTCGAGCACGACGGGCTCGTCTCGCTGGCCGGTCGGCCCCGGGTGCGGGGCGACCTCGACGACCGGGAACGTCTCTGGCGCAGGGCCGATGGGCAACACGTCGCCGATGCCCGGAACGGGCGGCCCGACGCCCGAGAGCGTGTCGGTCGACCGCGAGCCGAGAACCGCTGGCACCGCGACGCCGCCGCGCACGGCCAGCCAGGTGCGCAGGCCCGTCGCCGGCCTGCCCAGAGTCAGCACCTGGCCGTCGGCGACCACCACCGGTGCAGCGTGCGCCACCGGTCGCCCATCGACGTCGGCCGGGCAGCGGGCACCGGTGAGGGCCACGAGCAGGTCACCGCGGGCGCGCACCACGAGGCCGCCCAGGGTGACCTCGAGCGAGGCCGGCGCCGGAGCGCTCCCCCCCTCGCCGCCTCGATCCCCGAGGAGGTGCCCGACGAGCCGCAGCCCGAGAAGGTATGCCGCCGGGTCGGCCGCGCCCGAACGCCCCACTCCCACGTCGGCGAGCCCCGGTCGGCCGAGGTCCTCGACGAGGGTCAGTGGCCCCGTCGAGACCACCTCCAGGCCCCGCTCGACGCCGGTCGGGCCACCCGCCGGGGCGAGCTGGGACGGAGTCGCGACGTTCACGCGGTCGCTCGACGCGGCCGGGGCGATGTCGTGACGTGCGCCCTGGCCAGCGACGTCGACGAACCGCACCGTCATGCCCGGGGCGAGCAGCGCGGGCGGGTTCCGGCCGGCGTCCCAGAGGAGTGCCTCGGTGGACCCGAGCAGCTGCCAACCGCCGGGCGAGTCCTGCGGGTAGATGCCGCTGAACTCGCCTGCGAGGGCGACGGATCCGGCAGGGACGCGAGTGCGCGGCTCGGTTCGCCGCGGCACGAGCAGACGCGGGTCGCCGCCGACGAGGTAGGCAAAGCCCGGGGCGAAGCCACCGAAGCCGACGCGCCAGGGGGTGCCGGTGTGTGCCACCACGACCTCGTCGCGGGACAGCCCGGTCAGCCGGGCGACGTCGTCCAGGTCTTCGCCGTCGTAGCGGACGGCGATCTCGACGGGCTCGCCGCTGCCCGCCTCGACGACGGGGTCGAGAGCGGCGGCGAGCTCGAGGACGGCGCGCCCCACCTCGTCGCGGCGCTGGGCCTCCCGCAGCACGACGAGGACCGTCCGGGCACCGACGACGAGCTGCTCGACGGCCGACCCCCACCGCGCTCCCTCGGCCCCCGACCCGCTGGCGGCGGCGCCACCCGACGACGCGCAGAAGCGCGAGAGGCGGGCTCGCAGGGCCAGGGCCGCCTCGGTGTCTGCCACCTCGACGAGCAGGGCCGACCCGCCCATCGGGAGCAACCGCGCGTCCATCGTCGTGCCGGTCAGCCGGCGAACGGGCGGATCTCGACGCCGGCGGCCTCGAGATCTCGACGCACCGCACGCGCCATCTCGACCGCGCCGGGGGTGTCGCCGTGGATGCACACCGACTCGGCCCGGACCCCGACGTCGGTGCCGTCGACGGCCGTGACGACGCCTTCGAGGGCCAGCCGCCTCACCCGCGCGGCGACCTCCTCGACGTCATGCAGCACCGCCCCCGGCTCGGTCCGGGGCACCAGACGCCCGTCCGGCAGGTAGGCCCGGTCGGCGAACGCCTCGCTGACGGCCCGGAGCCCGGCGGCCGTGGCCCGCGCGAGCACCACGCTCCCGGGCAGCCCGAGGATCGGCAGCGAGGTGTCGACGGCCACCACCGCGTCGACCACCGCCTGGGCCTGGGCCTCGTGGTGGACGATCGCGTTGTAGAGGGCGCCGTGCGGCTTGACGTAGGCGACCTTCGTGCCCGCGACGTGGGCCATGGCCGACAGGGCGCCCAGCTGGTAGATCACGTCGGCGGTGAGGGCGTCCGGAGGCACGTCGACGAAGCGTCGCCCGAAGCCGGCGAGGTCTCGGTAGCCGACCTGCGCCCCGACGACGACACCCCGCTCGGCGGCATACGCACACGTCGTGCGCAGCGTGAGGGGGTCGCCCGCGTGGAAGCCGCACGCGACGTTGGCACTCGTGACGACGTCGAGCACTGCGGCGTCGTCGCCGAGGGTCCACGCCCCGAAGGACTCGCCGACGTCGGCGTTGAGGTCGAGGTGCATGCGCCGATCCTGCCGGGATCGGCGGCGATCGGGCCACCGTTGCCCGACTTCGGCGCCGGCGCGTCTACGTCAGTCCGGAGTAGAAGTCGGGCAGTCGCCGACCGTAGGCCGTGAGCAGCTCGCGTGCGACGGTGACCGAGTCGACGAGCGGGTGGAGCGCGAACGCCTGCACTGCAAGCGATCTCGACTGCTCGGTCGCCGCCCTGATCACGATCTCGTCGACCGCCTTGACCTGCTGCACGAGCCCGAGGGCGTGGCCGGGCAGGGGGCTCACCCGCACCGGGACCGGCCCGCCGGCGTCGACGGTGCACGGCACCTCGACGACCGCGTCGTCGGGCAGGCCGGCGACGGCGCCCCCGTTGCGCACGTTGAGGATCAGCCTCGCCGGCTCGTCGCGGGCGATCGCGGCCATCAGCGCGAGCGCGACCCCCTCGTAGCCGCCGCCCTCGACGTCGGCCTCGGACCGCTCGTGGGTGTCGCCGTCGCCGTTCTCGCGGGTCTCCTGCATGTAGGTCGCGTTGCGTTCGCGCCGAACGGCGTCCCACCGCTGCCAGGCCTCACCGGGCGAGGTCGCGACGGCGGTGTAGAACTCGGCCTGCTGCGCCACGAGATACTCCCCGCGGGTCTGCGCCGCCCCGGCGATCTGGGCGATGGCGTCGCGCGTGAAGTAGTAGTAGAAGAGGTACTCGTTCGGCAGGGACCCGAGGTCGCGCAGCCACTCGGTGCCGAAGAGGTGCCCCTCCTCGATGGTGCCGAGCGCGGCCTCGTCGGCGAGCAGGCCTGGCAGCAGGTCGCACCCGTCGCGGCGCAGTCCGGTGAGCCAGCCGAGGTGGTTGAGCCCGGCGTAGTCGATCTCGAGGTCGGCGAGGTCGTGGCCCAGGGCGCCAGCGGCTCGCTTGGCGAGACCGAGCGGCGAGTCGCAGATGCCGACGACCCGGTCGCCGAGCACCGACTGCATCGCCTGCGTGACGAGGCCGGCCGGGTTGGTGAAGTTGATGACCCACGCGTCGGGGGCCAGGCGGCGTACGCGTCGGGCGACGTCGAGCGCGACGGGCACGGTGCGCAGGCCGTAGCCGACGCCGCCGGGCCCCGTGGTCTCCTGACCGAGCAGCCCGAGGTCGAGGGCGATCCGCTCGTCGGCGGTGCGACCCTCGAGGCCACCCACCCGCATCGCCGAGAAGACGAAGTCGGCCCCGGCGAGCGCCTCGTCGAGGTCGGTCATGGCCGAGACCGTGGGCGGGCTCAGCGAGCCGGGACGCGCATCGACGTGGGCGCCGGCCTGCGCGCCCAGGACGTGGCGCATGACGTCGAGTCGCGCGGCGTCGGTGTCGTGCAGCACGACCTCGGTGACCCGGCGCTCGGCCGTGTCACGCAGCAGCGCGCCGTGCACGAGCGGCACACGGAACCCGCCCCCGCCGAGGATCACCAGCTTCATGGCTGCACCACCCTCGGACCGTACCAAGGTGGGGCGAAGCACTCGCCCGACCGGGCCGATGGACTCACAGGACCGCATACGTGGCAGGTAATCCCGGTGAGTCGCGAGCGCACGTGCGGGATCATGGGCGCGTGCCCCATCGACAGTCGTTCGACCCGCTGGCGTCGCGTCGCACCGACGACGACCCACCGCTCGACGTGTTCGTGTGGGGCACCGTCTTCCTCGACATGATCTTCGCGGGGATGCCGAGCGCGCCCAAGCCGGGCACCGAGGTGTGGGCCGAGGGACTCGCCTCGTGCCCCGGGGGCATCGCCAACCTCGCCGTCGCCACGCGGCGGCTCGGCCTGCGCACCGGCCTGGCGGCGGCGTTCAGCGACGACGACTACGGCGACTTCTGCTGGCGCACGCTCGAGCAGCAGGAAGGCATCGACCTCGCCCGCAGCCGCCGCTTCACCGACTGGCACAGCCCGGTGACCATCTCGATGTCGGTCGACCGCGACCGCAGCATGGTGTCGCACGGGCACCCGTCACCCGTGCCGGCGAGCGAGCTCATCGGCACGCCACCACGGTCGCGCGCGGTCATGGTCGACCTCGCCGAGGACGAGGCCTTCGGCGCCGACGGGCCCACGTGGGTCGACCGGGCCCGCGAGAACGGTGCGATCGTCTTCGCCGACGTCGGCTGGGACCCCAAGGAGCAGTGGTCGCCGCACGTGCTCGACCGGCTCGGCCGCTGTGACGTCTTCATGCCCAACGCCGTCGAGGCGATGGCCTACACCGGCACGAGCTCACCCGTCGAGGCCGTCTACGCCCTCGCCGACCGCGTGCCCGTCGCCATCGTCACCGACGGGCCCAACGGCGCGCTCGGCATCGACGCCCGCTCCGGCGAGGAGGTGCGCGTGCCGTCGCTGCGCGTGCACGAGGTCGACCCGACCGGGGCCGGTGACGTCTTCGGGGCCGCCCTGCTCGTCGGCACCCTCGCCGAGTGGCCGCTCGAGCAGCGGATGACCTTCGCGACCCTGTGCGCCGGGCTGGCGCTCCAGCAGTACGGCGGCTCGCTCGCGGCGCCCGGCTGGGGGGACCTCGCCGACTGGTGGACCGCGCTCGTCAGCGACACGAGCGGCGACGCGTACCACCGCTCACTGCGACGACGCTTCGCGTTCCTCGACGAGATCGTGCCCCGGGTGCCTGTTCTGGCGTGCCGGCGGGCGACGGCGACGATCGCCAAGCGGGCCGACGTCCAGGACCTCGACTGAGGGCGAGCACGCCCGGGGTGACCACGAGGGCGCCGGCGGCCGGTGGACGGCAGGATGGTGCGGGTGACCGACGCCGACCTGCCCGACGACATCCGTGACCTGCTGGCGGTCGACCTGCTCGCCGCCCAGGTGCAGGAATGGTCGATCGCGAGCGACTCGTTCACGTGGACGCTGCTCGCCGGCGACACCGAGCGCGGGCACGAGCTCGCGACCCTCACCTACGTCGGCGCGGTCGTGCTCCACACGACGCGGCGGCACCTGGACAGGGCGGTCGAGGTGGCGGCCGAGGTCGTCGACTCCGACGTCGTGGCCGCCGAGGGTGGCGGGTTCGAGCACCGGGTGACGCTCGGGCCGGCCTACGCGTTCGTCATCCGCTTCTGGAGCGTCGACGTGCGCCGTATGCCGGCACCCGACCACCTCCGCCGGCCGCGCTGAACCGGGAGCCGGGCCACCCGGCATACGCCCTCGGTGGGCGGCACCGCCCGGAGCGACCTTCCCGCGCCGTCGCGGAGGAGCCGTCGACGAGTGCCGTCGCAGGTGCCATGGTGAGCCCATGGAGAAGTCGTCACTGACCGCCCTCGCCCGCGAGCTCCTCGAGCACGCCACGCACACCTCCAGTGCCCGCGGCGCCGACACGGTCTACGGCGGGCACGAGCACGTGCTGCGACAGACCGTCATCGCGCTGGCGGCCGGACAGTCCCTGACCGAGCACGAGAACCCGGGTGAGGCGACGGTGCAGGTGCTGCGGGGGCGGGTGCGGCTGAGCACCGGCGACGTCACGTGGGAGGGCGCACCGGGCGACCTGCTCGTCGTGCCCCAGGCGCGCCACTCGCTCGAGGCGCTCGAGGACTCGGCCGTGCTGCTCACGGTCGCCAAGCTCGGCTGACCGGCTGCGGCCGGTCCTGCCGCCTCAGATGGCGGCGGGGGAGTTGAGCGGGTTGTCCTCGGTCGTCTCGGCGTTCGTCTGGAGCAGCTGCTCGATCAGGACCATCGTCTGCTCGTCCTCGATCGACATGCGACGCCCGAACGGGCCCCGTGCCTGAGCCACCGCCGCACCGACACGCACGATGCCACGCCGCACGTCGTCGCGGCCCTCGGCCGACATGCCCTCGAGCAGACGGGTCACCGCGAGCAGGCCGGAGACGACCGGCCGGCCGTCGAGGGCGAACTCGTCGAAGAGCCAACGACGCTCGGAGGCAGCCGTCTCGAACACGGCACGACCTGCCCCGCTGCTGCGCAGCGCCGCGTCGGTGACGGCGTCCCAGAACGCGCCCCGCTCGTCCTCGTCGAAGGTCATGCGCCCCGTGAGGGCACTCAGCACCCAGACCGGGCCCAGCCGGAGCGTGGCCAGATCGGCCTCCGACCAGCCCTCGAACCACTGCGACACGTCCGCTGCACCGCCTCTCGTCTGCCGGCCACCACCAGCGTACGACCGTCGCCGAGGTGGGTCGTGGAGTTCTGTCGGCGCTGGGTGCCGGAGGACCTCCTCGACCCGGGAGGAGCGGGCTCAGGTCAGCGGCATCTGCCGCGCCGCCACGACGGGGCGCAGCACGCCCTCGACCTCCGGGGCGCAGAACCAGCGGCGCAGGCAGTCGTCGGCGAGCACGTTGGCCAGCGGCCCCAGCACCATCGACTGCGGCCACATCCCGCCGCTCGGGCTGAACGTGGCCGGTCGCCGGCTCGACTGGGCCTCGGCCGAGATCGCGGCCGTCGACCCCGACGGCACGATCCACTTCCGCCCGAGCCTCGACGAGGACGGCGGCACGGGTCTCGTCGTCGGCGGCCAGGCAGTCCAGCTCGCACCCGGAGTCAGCACCCTCACCCCCGCCTGATCGAGGTGCCGCGTCGGAAAGTGCGCACTCGATGCGAGGGAATGCAAACCTCTTTGTCGAGTGCTCAGTTCCCGACGTCCAGCTCGTGTCGGAAAGTGGGCACTCGATGAGAAGGGACAGGACGCAAGGGACCGTCCAGTCGAGTGCTCAACTCCCGACGCCGTGCCGGATCGGAAAGTGGGCACTCGACCAGCAGGTCTGGTCGAGTGCTCAGTTTCCTACGCTTGGACGGGCCGGGTCAGCCCTTGACGAGGAAGGCGTTGATCTGTGAACGCGACGGGTCGCTCGCCGTCGGGTCGAGCGCGGCGAAGGTGAACCAGACCTCGTCCGTCTTGCCCGTCGATGCGTTGCGGCACAGGTAGTCACGCGGGCGGTTCACGGCCAGCTTGCGGGTGCAGCCCTTGGCGGCATACGTGCTGTCGAGCTTGGACTGCACCGCGGCGACGCTGTCAGTCGAGCGCACGACGGCCGTGGTCGACCCCTGCGAGACCACCCGACCCGGGTTGGTGGGCAGCGGGTAGGCGGTCGGCCACGTGCCGGACGAGCTGCCACCGCCGCCACTCCCACCACTGGCGGCGGAGACGCCGGCACCCAGCACGATGACCGCGATCGTGGACATTCCGATGGCCGCGAGCTTCTTCATGAACTCTCTCCTTGTGAGACCCCGAACAGTGGGTGCCCTCCGCTTCAGGGACATACCCAGCGTTCCGTCGCGCCCATACCAGAGGCAATGAGACATTGGTGCTAGAACCACGAAAACGGCCCGTTCCGTGCGGGAAGGTCGGTTCGCGGCGACTGCGACGGAGTGTGCCAGATTGGGGTGATGCAGACGAGCACCGGCGACTTCGAGCTGACGACGGACGAGCTGCGGGCTGTCACCGCGTATGCCGTCGCGTGCGCCGAGCCCATGCTGGTGCTCTTCCAGCGGGACCACCCCGACGACCCGCGCCCCGAGGCCGCGCTCCGGGCGGCGCGGGCCTTCGCCGAGGGGGCGCCCCGCTCGAACCTCCAACGCACGTCCGCCACCGAGGCCCACCGGGCCGCCAAGGACGCGGTGTCCGAGGCGGCCCGGCACGCGGCGACCGCTGCTGGCGCCGCGGCGGCTGCGGCATACCTCCACCCCATCGCCAAGGCGACCCAGGTGCGCCACATCCTGGGCTCGGCCGTCCATGCGGCGCGCGCGGCCGAGCTCGCGCGCGGCGACGACCCGGTGGTCGCCGAGTACGTCGTCACCGCAGCCGCCAAGCGCGCCACCCCGGTCGTCCTCGACGTGCTGTCGCGCTACCCGCGGGTGGCGAAGGGGCGCAGCCGCGTCTCGGTCCTCATGTCGCGGCTCGACAGCCTGCTCCAGGACCCCCCGCCGACGCCGCGCGTCGTCGACGACGTCGGGCCGTTCTTCCACGGCACCAAGGCCGACGTGGGTCCGGGTGACCTGCTCACTCCGGGATGGCGCTCCAACTACGGCTCGGGGCGTCAGTCCAAGCACATCTACATCACGGCCAGCGAGCAGGGGGCGCCCCTCGCGGCAGAGCTCGCTCGCGGCGACGGCCCCGGCCGGGTGTACCGGGTCGAGCCGCTCGGTCCGATCGAGGACGATCCGAACGTCACCGACAAGCGCTTCCCCGGCAACCCCACCCGGTCGTACCGCACCACCGAGCCGCTGCGGGTGCTCGAGGAGGTCACGGGCTGGGAGCCGCCCGCGCCCGAGATCGTCGCCCACATCCGGGGGCGCACGGGCGAGCTGGCCGAGCTCGGCATCGAGGCCATGGACGACTGAGCCTCGGCCGGCAGGCACGTGGCGGGCACACTGGGTGGATGGTCGCATCGACCCGGCCTGGCCGGGGGACCAACCTCGCGCTCCTGGGGCTGCTCGCGGGCTCGTTCCTGACCGGCTGGCTGGCCTTCGGGGTCGGGGTGGCGCCCGGGTCGAGGGTCGCGACGGTGGTCCACGGCACGCTCGGTCTCGGCATCCTCGGGCTCGCGCCGTGGAAGAGCATCATCGTCAGACGCGGCCTGCGGCGCCACCGCCGGCACACGGCCGCAGTCGCGCTCATGCTCGTCCTGGCCGCAAGCCTGGTCGCCGGCATCGTGCACTCCACGTTCGGGCCGCTGCGCGTCGTCGGGGTGAACGTGCTCGCGCTGCACGTCGCCTTCGCCGTCGTGGTCGTTCCGCTTGCCCTCGGCCATGTCCTGCGTCGACCCCAACGCGTACGCGTGAGCGACCTCTCGAGACGAACGGCGTTGCGGGCCATGGCGTTCGGCGGCACGGCACTGCTCGCGTACGCCGCCCTGTCGTGGGCGACCGCGGTGGCCGGCCTGCCGGGCTCGCGACGTCGCGAGACCGGTTCCTACGAGGTGGGGTCCGGCGACCCGACGGCCGTCCCGGTCACGCAGTGGTTCACCGACGGCGTTCCCGACATCGACCCAACCGGTTTCGCGGTGCGGATCGAGCGCCCGGGCCAGCCGGGACAACAGCTCTCGTATGACGCGCTGGTCGCGGCGGCCGTCACCACCGAGGCAGTGGTGATCGACTGCACTGGCGGGTGGTGGTCCGAACAGGCCTGGCGCGGCGTCCGGCTCGACACGGTGCTCGGCCCGCTGGGGCCCCTGGACCACGGGTCCATCGTGGTGCGCTCGATGACCGGCTACACCCGGCGCTTCCCGGCCGCGGAGGTCTCGACCCTGATGCTTGCCACGCACATGGGTGGCGCCCCGCTCTCAGCCGGCCACGGTGGACCCGTCCGGCTGGTCGCCCCCGGACGACGCGGTTTCTGGTGGGTCAAGTGGGTCTCGGAGGTGAGCGTGGACACACGGCCGTGGTGGACACAGTCGCCGTTCCCCCTGCAGTGAGAAGGCCGCCCGAGTCCGCGGACTCGAGCGGCCTTCAGGCACCCCCGGTGGTCAGCCGCCGATGGGCGTCGGACTGGTCGGGTCGGGCGGAACCGGGAGCGAGCCACGGATGCGGTTCTGGGCCTGGCAGTTCTGCGTGCAGCTCGTCGCTCCCTGGCTCAGCTCGATCGCGTCCTCACCGAGCACCCCGCCGAGACGGCCGCCTGAGGCGACCGACCACGTCGTGAGCGAGCCGGTCTGCAGGGTCTTCGTGGCGACCTGCGGGCTGTCCTTGCCGAGCAGCATCTGGTGGTAGCCGGTGCTGCTCTGGGCGGCGGAGACCGCGTCGATCCCGTTGCCGAAGTTGACCTTCCCGGTGAACGGGTTGACGAAGTAGAAGAGCGTCGGGCCGAGCGTGTGCGTCAGCGTGACGTTGCCGGCGAACTCCGGCTCCATCTGGAAAATGCCGCCCTGCGGGGAGTCCTTGGCCTGGACCTTGAGCTTGCCTGCGGCGGTGCGGAACAGGGCGACGAGCGTGTCGTCGCGGACCTGCAGCTCGAGCACCGGGCCGGCGAGCTGCGCCGCGGTCAGGGTGGGCACCTTGCTCTGGAACACCACGGTCGGGCTCGTGACCATCCGGTCGGGTGCGAGAGCACCGGTCAGCGCGTAGTCGTAGACGCCGAGCGTGGCCGGGTCGATGGTGAACGTCGTGTGCACGCCGGTGACCTTCACGACTCCGCGCACGACGCCCTGGACCTTGGAGTCCTTGCCGGGCGCGGGGTCGTAGGTCGTGCCGTTGACCGTCACGGCATAGTTGCCGGCCGAGCTCCCGGCCGTCGTGCCGCCGGTGCCGTCCTCGCCGGGCTCGCCGCCCTTGGCGGTGGCGACCCCCGACAGGCTGAGGCCGAGGAGGGCGCCGGCAGTGAGAACGGCCGTTCCGCGCAGCAGTCCGTGAGTCGTCTTTCGCATGGTGCCCCTAGTTCTCGTGCCGATGCGCACCTGGCGGTGCGACGACCCGAGCACACCGCAACAGCGGTACTAGGCGAAAGTCGGACAAAGGTAGTAATACCGGCCGAATCATCCCGGCGCACGAGGTCGGCGCCAGGCCGGACGGCATACGTCCGGAAGTCCGGCCGGGCTCAGCTGCGGGGCCAGGGACGGCCGTCGAGGTTCTCGAGATCGGTGTTGAAGCGCCGGAGCAGCGTGACGAACGCATCGACGTCGTCGGGCGCCCAGCCGGAGACGACCTTGCGCAGGCCCTCGGCGTTGGCGCGGCGGTCGGCCTCGAGATGCTCCCTGCCCGAGGCGGTCGCGCGGAACTTGCGGGCCACGCCACCCTCGGGGTCGGGGACCCGCTCGAGATGACCGGCCTTGGTCAGCGCCGCGGTCTGCCGGTTGAGCGTCGAGACGTCGAGGCCGAGGGCATCGCTGAGCTCGCCGAGCGACATCGGTCCCTGCGCCACGAGGCGGCTGAGCAGGGTGTACCAGCTGCGCTCGAGCGCCCGGGAGTGCTGGCCGGAGAAGCGCCGGTTGGGGATCAGGTATCGCGACAGCAGCATCGTCTCGAGCTCGAGGGCCTCGTGTCGCGCCAGCCTCTTCGCCACGTCGTCCTCCTCCTCGCCGCCCGGCACCGGGCCCGGCGCGGTCGGCGGGCCCCACCATGCAGCATACCTTGTTTGTGCGTCATGCACATTCTATGTACGATGCACATCGTGATCATGACCTCACCCCCCGAACCACCGGCCGGCACGTCGCCGTCGACCCGCACGCCCGCCGTCCGCCCCAATGCCGTCGTCGGCGTCCTCGCCCTCGCGGGCATCGTGGCCGCGGTCATGCAGACGCTCGTCGTCCCCCTCATCGGCGAGCTGCCGCACCTGCTCGACACGTCGGCGTCCAACGCCACCTGGGTCGTCACCTCTACCCTCCTCGCCGCGGCGGTCGCCACCCCGATCAGCGGGCGGCTCGGCGACCTCTACGGCAAGCGCCGCATCATGCTCGCGTGCTCGACGCTGCTCGTCGCGGGATCGCTCGTGTGCGCGCTGGCGACGTCGGTGGTTCCGATGATCGCCGGCCGCGCGCTCCAGGGCGCCGCCATGGGCCTCATCCCGCTCGGCATCAGCGCCATGCGCGACCTGCTCCCGGCCGAGCGGCTCGGCACCTCGATCGCGCTCATGAGCGCCTCGATGGGCATCGGCGGCGCCCTCGGACTGCCCGTCGCCGCCGCCGTCGCGGAGTACGCGAACTGGCGCATGCTGTTCTGGGGCGCGACCGCCCTCGCCGTCATGATCGCGGTCCTCATCCACCGCTTCATCCCCGCCACCCCGGTCACCGCGCGCGGCCGCTTCGACCCGATCGGCGCGGTCGGCCTGGGCCTCGCCCTCGTAGGCCTTCTGCTCGGCGTGTCGAAGGGCACCGACTGGGGGTGGACGAGCGGCACCACGCTGACCCTGCTCGTCGGCGCGGTCGTCGTGCTGCTCGCGTGGGGCTGGTTCGAGCTGCGCACCGCCGACCCGCTCGTCGACCTGCGCGTCACCGCCCGCCCCGTCGTGCTGCTCACGAACCTCGCGTCGATCGTCATCGGCTTCGCCATGTACGCGCAGTCGCTGATCGTGCCGCAGCTGCTGCAGCTGCCGACCGCCACCGGCTACGGGCTCGGCCAGGACATGCTCCAGATGGGTCTGTGGATGGCGCCCAGCGGCCTCATGATGATGGTGGTCTCCCCGTCCGGCGCCCGCCTCTCGCGGGCTCGCGGGCCCAAGACCACGCTGGCCCTGGGTGCCGCGATCGTGTCGCTCGGCTACCTCTCGGCGATCGTGCTGATGGGCTCGACGTGGGGCCTGCTCGTCGCGGTCTGCATCTCGACCGCGGGCGTGGGCCTCGCCTACGGCGCCATGCCGGCCCTCATCATGGGCTCGGTGCCGGTGTCCGAGACCGGCTCGGCGAACAGCGTCAACACGCTGATGCGCTCCATCGGCACCTCGGTCTCGGCCGCCGTCGTCGGGGTCGTCCTGGCCAACATGTCGATGGACCTCGGCGGCATCCCGCTCCCGAGCGAGGCCGGCTTCCGCGTCGGTCTCGGCATCGGCGCCGGCGTCGCGGCCCTCGCCTCCGTCATCGCGCTGTGCATCCCGACGCGAGCGGCACGGGCCGCCGAGGACCGCATCGAGCACCCAGCCGAGCTCCGACGAGACCTCCGACGACACCTCCGACGACGCGGCGCTCGTCGCCACGCGCGGCTGAGCGGGAGGGCCGGGGCCAGGGGGACGGCATACGCCCCCTGGCCCCGGCCACCCGTGACGGTGCGTCACTCACCGGAGCACCAGCGCCAGCGTCGCCCCGACGATGAGCACCGACTGGATGCTGTGGACGATGATCCCCAGCCACGCGCTGCGGTAGCGACGGGACGGCAGGGCCAGCGCCACCGAGTCCAGCAGCGCCGTCGGGATCGCCCACGGCAGGTGCAGGTGGTAGACCGCGAACAGGACCCCGTTGGCCAGCCAGTCGGCCCGCCCGAAGACGCCACGCATCCGGGGCAGGAGCAGGCCGCGGAACAGCAGCTCCTCGCCGAGCACCGTGTTGAAGAGGGCCATGACGACGATCACGGCGAACCACCGCCAGTTGCCGGCCAGGAACTCGTGACCCGGGGCCGACCGGAGGAACTGCCCCAGGTCGCGGCCCGCCGGGGCGGTCACGTGGGGAAGCACCTGCTCGAGCCCGACGACGAGCACAGCGGGCACCAGCACCCACCACACACGCCCACCGACCCGACCCGTACGCGGGCTGCTCGGCCTCCGCAGCCACAGCGCGTCCGCGACCGCGCGCCACCGGAGGGTGCCCGTCTCGCGCCGGACCAGCACGAGCACGAGAGCGCCCTGCCAGACGAGGCCGACGGTGAGGCAGGCCACCAGGGCCTTCGGCCACGCGGCCGGTCCGTCCAGCCGGTGGGCCAGCGCCGGGGCCACCAGCCAGGCCAGTGCCGCCATCGGCAGGGCTGCTGCTGCCCAGACCGCGAGGATCTGACCCAGGCCGTACTGCGGCGGCGCCGATGTGGGTTCGGGCGAACGGTTCGTCGCCACGGGCGGTGTGTAGGAGAGTGACATCTCGACCTCCTCAGGCTCGCTCCGAAGCGTGCTCGCAGGCGCGACCGTGCCGCATCGGGGATCACCCTGAAGTCGGTCCCGAACCGAGTGCAACGGACCCAGGGTCGACGGTGTCTATCCAGGAGAGGCCGCAGCCAGGCCGTCATCACCGCCGGAGGTGCACGTGAAGCGAGCAGACATCGCCGCCGCGGCCGTCGTCGCCGTGCTCGGGGTGCTGGGTGCGGGCGGCTGCACGAGCGCCGGACCCGTGACGACCGTAGACCCCGCGACCGCAGTCAGCCCGTCCGGCACTCCTGGACCCGTCTCGGCCTGCCTGAAAAGGCCCACGAAAGTCGACGAGTCCGCGATCATCGACTGGGTCGACTTCGTGCAGCTCGGCGGCATCCAGTACCTGGCAGACCCCAACGGCATGACTCGCCCAGTGCCTGCGGACCAGCTCGGGCCTGTCGTCGGCCGGGTCGAGTGTCGACTCAGCGACCTGAAGTACGACGGGTTGCCAGGACCTGCGGCGGACGGCGACGCGGCGTTTCTCCCGATCGGCACGCAGGTGCGGTCGATCCGCGGCTACGCCCCCACCTGCCGGGTTGCGGCCCGCATCGACGGAGCCAACCGTGTCTACCTTGCGCAGACGGGCGAGGCGGTCTCCGGGCTGAGGCCCTGCGCCACGATCTCCCAGGGGCCGACTCCCGGCTGACCGCCTCCGCCTCGTCCGCCCACGCCCGCACTCCCGCTGTCGGCGGCGCGAGGTCGGCCGACCGCTGGTGCGCGAACGGGGGCTGACTGAACGTAGGCTCTAGGGGCCATCCGGCACCTGATCGCACGTCGAGGAGGCTCCGTGTCTCACAGTCCGTCCCGCATCCGGGAGATCCTGCCGCCTTCCAGTCGCACCGCCCTGGGGGCGACCCTGGCCGGCGGCGTCCTCACGGCTCTCGCGTCGGCGCCCGAGCGGCTGAGCCACCTGTTCCGCAACCGCTTCCCGATGGTGGCGGTCACCGGGATGACGGGCGTCGGCAAGAGCCAGCTCATCGACCGGCTGACCCGACGCACTTCCGCCGACGGTGTGCCTCCGGTGGGTTCGGCCGTCATGGAGCGCCGCACCCGCCGCTCGCCGCGGCTGCACGGCTTCCGCTTCCTCGTGGTGCCCGGCGACAACGCGGCGACCCGGCTCGGGGCCCTCGACGAGGTGTTCCACGACGAGCCGGTCGACGGCGTGATCCACGTCGTGGCCAACGGCTACGCAACCCCGCGACGGGCCGCGGGCACCACCGGCGCGGCGAGCGCCTCGCGCGAGGACCAGCTAGCTGCCGAGCTCGAGGACTGGGCGATCACGTCGCACAGGATCGCCTCGATGGCGGTCCGCCGGCACAAGCCCATCTGGCTCGTCATCGCCGTGACGAAGACCGACCTCTACCCCGACGACGTCGACGAGGTCGTGGACTACTACTCGCCGGGCAGCGGGTCACCGTTCGGCGACAAGGTCGACGCGCTGCGCGCCCTGGCCGGTGGGGCCAAGCTCTCGATCGACGTGCTGCCGGTGTCGAGCCAGGGCGGAGACCGCAAGTCCGCGCTCCCCGCCAAGCAGGCCGGTGCCATGGTTGACGCCCTGGCAGACCGGTTGGGCCAGCTCAGCGGCCACGACTGAGCCTCAGTCCAGACAGAACTCGTTGCCCTCGACGTCCTGCATCACGAGGCACGACTCGTTCACGCCGTCGGCGAGCAGCAGGCGCTGGCGTGAGGCACCGAGCGCCTCGAGCCGCGCGCACTCGGTCTCGAGCACGGCCACGCGCTCGGCACCGACCAGCCCGGTGCCGACACGTACGTCGAGGTGCACCCGGTTCTTGACGACCTTGCCCTCGGGCACGCGCTGGAAGAACAGCCGCGGTCCGACGCCCTCAGGGTCGACACACGCGTAGGCCCGTCCCTGGTCCACCGGAGGCAGCGAGGCGTCGAACGCCTCCCACGAGTCGAAGCCCGGGGGCGGCGGCGGGACGACGTAGCCCAGCACCTCGCACCAAAAGCGCGCGACGCGCTCCGGCTCAGCACAGTCGAACGTGACCTGGAACTTCTTGACCGTCGTCATGGAGCCACCCTAGGACGCGAGCCACCCGGCGTCGCAACGGATTTCGGCTACGGGTGGAGCAGGGTCCAGCGCCCCTCCGACACGATCTCCAGCTGCCCGTCGACGACCACGAAGGCGGTCTCGTCGTCGACGGCATACGCGGGGCCCTCGATGCCGGCCGCCCATGCCTCCGCCTCGGCCATCGTGTTGCCCGGCACGTCGTCACCGTTGACGTGCGGGCAGATGAAGAAGTCGACGAGGCCGAGCGTCTCGTCGCCGCCGCCCTTCGGCCGCCACTGGACGAAGTCGTCGCCGACCCTGGGAGTCAGCACCATGCTGCCGGCGCTCAGACCCACCCAGACGGTGTCGTCGAGACTCGGCAGCAGGTCGGCCAGCCCGGACTCGCGCATCCAGTGCGCCAGGTAGAGCACGTCGCCGCCGGCGACGAGCAGGACGTCGGCCTCACGGACCTTGGGCACCCAGAGGTCCTCGTCGATGCTCGGCAGGGCGGTGAGCTCGAGCACGCCCACGGACTTCCACCCGAGACCTGTCATCCGCAGGTCCGACTTCCCCGAGATGAACTTGTACGGCCCCTCACCCGGGCCCACGTTCGGGTGCCCGTACTGCGCGGTCGGGATGCACAGGGCGGTGGACTCGGCGATCGGCTTGCCGAGAAGACCGACGAGCGCGGCTTCGATGCTCGGGTTCCGGACGCCTGCGGACGTGAGAAGGAGCTTCACGGTGCCTCCCTGACGGGTGAGGATGTCGGAGCCGTCAACCTACCGGCCGAGGTTTCGATTTCGACGCCTGCTGGGTACCTAGGGTCCAATAGACCGATGGGCCGACGGCCCGCGACCCTTACGACCCGTCCCGACCCTCACGACCACGCAGGCTGATATGACGACGCAGACACTCGCTCCCGCGCAACGGCGGGCTCGCCTGCTGCCCTCGGTGAGCTCCGTGCCGCAGCACCGCTTCCTCGTGCCGGCAGTCATCGCGATCGCCTTCCTCGTGACCCGGGGCGTCGCCCAGGCGGTCACGCCGTTCATCCGGCAGGACGACTGGACCTTCCTGCTGCCCGACAACCAGCCGAACGTGGCGCCGCCCCGCTACTACAACATCAGCGAGGGACGCTGGCTCAACACCGGCTGGTGGTGGCTCGTCGGCCAGCACGGCACCGCCACGTCCGCCGCGCTCACGTATGCCGTCGGCTACGCCGTGCTCGTCGCCGGAATGTGGCGGGTGCTCCACCGTGCGGGCGTGCGTCCCGGCCCGGTCGTCGACGCGCTGCTCGGCGTCGCGCTCTACGCGTCGTGCGTGTGGGTGCAGCTGCTCTACTGGCCGGGCGCCCTCACCCCCTCGGTCCTCGTCGGCGCCACGGCGATCTGGCTGCTGCCGTGGGCAGCCGCCTCGCGCCTCCGAATGTCCCTGTGGCTGCTGCTCAGCGGTGTCGCTGCGGTCCTCAGCTACCCACCGATCGGCGTCGTGCTGCTCGTCTTCGCGATCGTGCTCCTGCGTGACGCCCCGTGGCGCCGCGTCCTCGGGGTCGCCGCCGGCTGGGTCGCTTCCTTCGCCACGGGGGTGGGTGTGGCCTACACGCTCAACTGGGTCGTCAACCAGCACTTCGGCATCGAGATGGCGTCCTGGCGCAACGCCAACCCGCTCACCTCCCTCGACGCCTTGAGGGTCAACGCCGGTCGCTGGTTCGAGTCGGTCGGTGCCCTGTGGGCGGCCCAGTGGTGGGTCGCGCTCGTGGGGCTCGTGGCAGGCCTGCTCGGCTGGCGCGACGCCACCGTGCGGCGTCGGCTGCAGCGGCTCCTCGTCGCCTTCCTCATCGCGTGCGGGCTCGACGCCGCGCAGACCCTCGCCACCGGAACCGTCACCGAGGCCCGCGGCCAGCTGTGGACGTGGCTGGTGGCGGTGCTGCCGGTCGCCTTCCTGCTGCTCCATCACCGACAGGCGCACGACCCGGCCGTACGCGTGTCGCGCGCCGAACGCGTACCTGCGCTCCTGCTCGCCGTCCTCGCCGTCGCCGGGGTGCTCGCCTGGCGTGCCGACATCGGCTCCCACCAGGCGACGCGGGTCCAGTACGCCGCGATCGCGCAGCAGGCGACCGCGCCCGAGGCGGGTCAGGCGGCGACGCGCATCGTCGTCTACCAGGACCCGTTGGTCAAGGACACCCGCGACGGCCGGCTCCTGGCCAGCACGATGTTCATGGCCGTGCGCCAGGCGACGGGTGGGGTGCAGCCCCGCTGGTGCCGTGGCGACGAGTGCACCAAGCTGGCCCGGCAGTATCCGGACCACCCGGTCGTGCGCATCGACAGCCCCGCCGGGCTGAGCCACGTCATCGGCATCGTGATGCCGAAGCCGCCCGACT
Organism: Terrabacter sp. 05T424; assembly: GCF_056396225.1. Classification (NCBI taxonomy): domain Bacteria; kingdom Bacillati; phylum Actinomycetota; class Actinomycetes; order Micrococcales; family Intrasporangiaceae; genus Terrabacter; species Terrabacter sp. 05T424. Next base: position 465,074 of record NZ_JBFTLB010000002.1, on the reverse strand, counting down.
GGGTCTGAGCCCGCGAGCGGGACTCAGCCGGTTCGGCGGCTCGGCCGTCCTGCTGGCGCCTGCCCCACGCGCCGCTAGCCTTGCCTGGACAGCACTGCGAACTGGAGGTGGTCATGGCGTACGACGTCGACTTCTCGGAGGTCTCGACGGTCGGTCTCGAGTCGTCACCGGTGGCCGAGGCCCTCGCCGGCCTGCGGGCCAACGAAGCCCGCTACTTCAAGAACAAGTACTCCCACACGTTCAGCGTGGAGCCCGCCGGCACGGCGAAGGACGTCGTCGCGTACGTCAGCAGGATCCTCGCCGACGAACGGGGCATCGTCATCTCGTCGCCGGCCCTCGAGGCCACGCAGTTCGAGGTCGACGGCACCCGCTGGTCCTACGTCTTCTACGAGTCGGGCCTGTCGGTCAACGTGCTCTACACGCTCGCCGACGGCGGCAAACGGGCCGTCGGCTTCAAGCTCTCCGACGGGATGGACGTGCCCGACGAGCTGAGCGGCTTCAAGTTCGCGCGGCAGAAGTCGAAGCTGGCCGGCACGATCCGGGGCTCCTACTTCGTCATCAAGGGCGAGTACTGACCCTCCGGCACACGCGCACGCCTACTTGACGCTGCCGGCCGTGAGGCCGCCGACGAGATGCTTCTCGATGAGGGCGAAGAGGATGACGACGGGCACGACGGCGACGACCGACGCCGCGAAGAGCTGGTCCCAGTGCTGCTCGTAGCCCGTGACGTAGGCGCGCATGCCGACGGTCAGCGGCTTCTTGTCGTCGTCGATCATCAGGGTCAAGGCCACGACGTACTCGTTCCAGGCGGCGATGAAGGTGAAGATCGTCGCCGTGACGAGGCCCGGCAGGGTGAGTGGCAGCATGACGCGGCGCAGCACCTGCCAGCGTGATGCGCCGTCGAGCGCGGCGGCCTCCTCGACCTCGGTCGGGATCGAGGCGAAGAAGCCGTGCAGGATCCAGATCGCGAAGGCGAGGTTGAACGCCGCGTTCGTGAGGATGAGCGCACCGAACGTGTTGATCAGGTTCAGCTCGAAGAACTGCCGGTAGAGGCCCACGACGAGCGAGGTCGGCGCGAACATCTGCGTCACGAGCACGAGGAGCAGGAACGCGCCGCGCCCGGGGAAGCGGTGACGCGCGGTCATGAAGGCCGCGGGGATGGCGACGAGGATGACGATCACCGTCGAGCCGGTCGCGACGATGAGCGAGGTCTTGAGCCAGTTCAGGAAGCGCTCGTCGGCGAGGATCTGGACGTAGGTGTCCCACTGCCAGACCTTCGGGAGGAAGCTCGGCGGCGTGCTCTTCACGTCGCTGCTCGTGCGCACCGAGTCGAGCACCATGACGAGGTACGGAGCGATGAAGACGAACGCGACAAGTGTGCCACCGACCGCCATGAGGATCCGCTTGCGCCGCTTGGGATCCCGGTTGTATGCCGTCGGGTTGCCTTGCGATGCCGGGGTGCCCGCAGCGCTGGGCGCGGGGGCCGTCGTCGTGCTCATCGGCCCGTCTCCTCTCGCCAGTTGATGATCTTGAGGTAGATGCCGACGACGACGAGGATGAGCAGGACGTTGAAGATGCCCGCGGCCGCCGACATGCCGACGTCGTGCTCCTGGCTCTTGAAGGCCAGCTTGTACATGAACGTGATCGTCGTGTCGTGGAGGTAGCCCGGGTTGCGGTCGTTGAGGGTGTAGACGATCGGGAAGCTGTTGAAGACGTAGATGACGTTGAGCACCGTCGCGATCATCAGGGCCGGACGCATGAGCGGGAGGGTGATGTTCCAGTAGCGCTGCCACGGGCTCGCACCGTCGACGGTAGCCGCCTCCATGACGTCCTCGGGGATCGCGCCGAGGCCGGCGATGAAGACGAAGATCGTGAACGGCAGCGACACGAAGACGCCGACGACCACCATCGAGAACATCGTCCAGCTGTCGTTGCCGAGGAAGTCGATCGGCGTGCCGATGAGGTGCAGGCTCAGCAGGACGTGGTTGAAGATCCCGTAGTTGTAGTCGTAGAGCAGCACGAAGAGCTGGCTCGTGATGACGAGGGAGGCGGCCCACGGGATGATGACCGCCCACCGGACGAAGCGTCGTCCGGGGAAGCTCTTGACGAGGAACTGGGCGAGCGCGAGGGCGAGGACGATGGTGATGGCCACGACCGCGACGACCCACACGACGGTGTTGCGCAGCACCGTGCCGAGGTCGGGGTGGGCGAGCACGTTGGCGTAGTTCTGCCAGCCGGCGTCGCCCTGGCGCAGCCCGGTGATGGAGTACTCACCGCGCGACGCGTCGAAGAGCTTGACGGCCGGGAAGAGCACCACGCCGAGGATGAGGGCGAGTGCCGGCGCGAGCCAAAGGAGCGCGACGAGGGGGTGGACCCGACCCACCCCGGAAGTACGCCGCCCGCGCCTGGTGGCGGGCGGCATACCTCCGGATGTCTTGACGGACAAGGCGACTCAGCCGTTCAGCAGGGGGCTACTTGGTGGTCTCAGCGGTCTGCTGCAGCTTGTCGAGGACACCCTTCGGGTCGCCCGTCATCGCGCCGCCGAGGTTCTGCTGGACCGCGAGCTTGACCTTGTCCCACGTCGGGTCGTCGGTCGGGGTCAGCTGCGCGTTGGGCAGGGTGTCGAGGTAGACCTTGAGCTTGGAGTCACCGGCGAAGGCCTGGACGCCCGACTTCGTGACCGGCAGGAAGCCCTCGGCCTTGATGAACGTGTTGACCTGGTCGGGCTGGTAGTACAGCTCGTAGAACGCCTTGACCGCCTTCTCGTTGCCCGGCTTCTTGAAGGCCATCAGGTAGTCGGTGACGCCGAAGGTCTTGCTCTCGGAGCCGTCGTTGGTCGGGAACGGTGCGACGCCGTAGTCGACCTTCTTGTCCTTGTCGAGGTCGGCCGCGAGGGGGCTGAAGCCGATGACCATTCCCGCCTTGCCCGACTTGAACAGGTCGAAGGCGTCAGCGCGGTTGGTGCGGGCCGGGTTGTTCTGGGTGAGCTTCTCGTCGGCCAGCTTCTTGAGGAAGGTCAGCGTCTCGACGTTCTTGTCGGAGCTGATCGTCCACTTGTCGGCGTCCTTCCACGTGCCGCCGTTGTTGAACAGCCACATGGAGAACTCGCCCTGCGACTCCTCGGGGCCGAGGGGGAGGGCGTAGCCGACGTTGCCGGTGGCGGCGATCTTCTTCGCGTCGACCTCGAGGTCGGCCCAGGTCTTCGGGGGCTCGTTGATGCCGGCCTGCTTGAAGAGCGTCTTGTTGTAGAAGAAGGCGCGCGCCGAGGACAGGTCGGGGAAGCCGTAGAACTTGCCCTGGTAGGTGCCGTACTTGACGAACGTGTCGAGGATGTCACTCTTGACGCTCGCGGGGAGCACGGCGTCGGAGTCGTAGAGCAGGCCGTCCTTCGCGTAGCTGGCGTACGCGTTGAGGTTGAGGACGTCGGGCACCTGGTTGTTCTGGACCATCGTCGAGCTCTGCTGGTCGATGGTGTCCCAGCTGATGAGCTGCACCTCGAGGGTGTAGCCCGTCTTCTCCTTGTACGTCTTGGCGAAGGCGTCCCAGAAGGCCTTCGTGTGGTCCTTGGAGTACTCGGCCGCGACGAGCTTGATCGTCGTGGCCTCCTGGCCGCTACCGGTGGAGCCGCCCGCGCCACCCGCGCTACCGGCGCCGGTGCCACCGCCACAGGCGCCGAGGGCGAGACCTGCAACGGCCAGCCCCACGACGATCACCGACTTCTTCGTCGACCTCATGTCTCTCCTTGGTTCGCTGCTCGGTTGGGTGCGGCGGCTCGGTGGCGGACGTGCCCGCACCCGCTCGTCACACAGTGACGCCCAACCTAGGGCGGAGGATTGCCATCCGCAAGACCAAAAATGACCGAAACCCCACTCTGGCGATCACAATCGCGCACAGCGTACGCGTAACCGCTCAGACCTGGTGCACCTCGACGCCCGCCTCACGCAGCGCGTCGACCTCGTCACGGTCTGCGCCCACCGTAGTGACGAGATGGTCGATGCGCTCGGCGGGACAGATCGAGGCGAAGGTGCGCGCCCCGAGCTTGTCGCCCGTCGCGACGCAGATGACCTGCTTGGAGCGCTCGATCATGGTGCGGATGATCGCCGCCTCCTCCTCGTGCCGGCAGGTCGCACCCTCGCGGGCCGAGAGGCCGTTGACGCCGACGATGGCGACGTCGAGCCACAGCTGGTGGAGCACGAGGGTGGCGAGCGGCCCGGTGACCTCGTAGGACTCGGGCCGGGCCACGCCGCCGAGCGAGACGCACTGCACGTGCGGGCGCAGCACCGCCTCGGTCGCGATGTTGAGCGCGTTGGTGACGATGGTGATCTCGCCCTCGCTCGCGAGGTCCTCGCGAGCGGTGATGGCGCGGGCCGTGGCCGTGGTCGTGGTGCCGCCGTTGAGGCCGATCACCTGTCCGGTGCGCACGAGGGCGGCGGCGGCCTCGGCGACGCGGCCGCGGTCGTCGTCGGCCCGGGTGCTGCGGTAGCGGTAGGGCAGCTCGTAGGCGACCGACGTCGCGACGACGCCGCCGTGGTTGCGGGCCACCAGCTGGCGTTTGGCCAGCTCGGAGAAGTCGCGGCGGATGGTCGCCTCGCTGACGCCGAGCAGCTCGGCGGCCTCGCCGACGCCGAGACGGCCAGAGGTGGCCAGGCGGTCGAGCATGATCGACCAGCGGCTGGCGCGGTTGCGGGCGAGATCGCTCTCTTCGGTCACGCGCTGACCATATCGCGCAGATCGATCAATGGACATGACTGTCTCTGCGCGTTTAGGCTGTGTTTCGAGCAGACACAAGCAGAGGCAGGTTCGATCGCCTCACCACGAGCCCTCGGAGTCAACGATGCCGCAGACCACCCACCTCGCACAGGAGATCGCCACGCAGCCCGACGACTGGGAGCGCGCCGCGGGACGCCTCGACGAGGTCGCGCGGCACCTGCCGCGACCCGGCGAGCGCGTCGCGACGATCGGGTGCGGCACGTCGTGGTTCATGGGCCAGGCGTATGCCGCCCGCCGCGAGGAGCTGGGCCAGGGGACCACCGACGCGTATGCCGCCTCGGAGCACCGTCTCGCGCGCGGCTACGACCGCGTCGTGCTGATCAGCCGCTCCGGCACGACGACCGAGGTGACGGAGGTCGTCGAGCAGCTGCGTGAGGCCGGCATCCCGCACGTCTCGTTCGTCGCGACCGACGGCACCCCGGTCGCCGATCGGTCCGCAGCCACGATCCTCATGGACGACGTCGACGAGCGCTCCGTCGTGCAGACGAGGTTCGCCACCACGACACTCGCACTGCTCCGCGCCTCGCTCGGCGACGACCTGGCACCGGTGGCCGAGCAGGCCCGCGCGGTCCTCGCGGAAGACGGCGAGACGGCATACGGCGCCGTCCTGCGCGCCGACCAGCTGACGTTCCTCGGGCGCGGCTGGTCCAACGGCATCGCCAACGAGGCCGGCCTCAAGCTGCGCGAGTCGGCGCAGTTCTGGTCGGAGTCCTACCCCGCGATGGAGTATCGCCACGGCCCCATCAGCATCGCCTCGCCCGGACGCGCGGTCTGGGCCTTCGGCGAGGTGCCCGAGGGGCTGCCCGAGCAGGTGCTGGCGACCGGGGCGCACTTCGAGCACCGCGACCTCGACCCGCTGGCCGACCTGGTGCGCCTGCACCGGCTGTGCCTCGCCAAGGCCGACGCCGCCGGGCTCGACCCCGACGCCCCCCGCAACCTCACGCGGAGCATCGTCCTCACCTGACGCCATCGAGAAAGCAATCCGTCCGCCTTCCGTGGCGGACGGATTGCTTTCTCGATGTGGGGCTGCGGACGGATTGCTCTCTCGATGGTCAGCGGAGGGCGAGGAGCTGCAGGAGGCGGGCCGCCTCGTCGGTGACGGCCTCGCGGGCCGCGCCGAGGTACTTGCGCGTGTCGACCGTCGGACACTGCTCCAGTCGCTGGGTCATCGCCCGGGTGAACACCTGGTTGAGGTGCGTCGCGAGGTTGACCTTCGTCATGCCGGCGCGCACTGCGGCAACCAGACCGTCGTCGGGAACACCCGACGAGCCATGCAGGACCAACGGCACCGGCACCGAATACCGAAGCGCCGCAATGAGATTCGTGTCGAGCTCGGCGGTGCGATCTGTCATCGCGTGGCTTGACCCGACCGCCACGGCGAGCGCGTCGACACCTGTGTCGACGACGAAGCGTGCCGCCTCGTCCGGGTCGGTGCGCACACCTGGCGCATGGACTCCGTCCTTCCCGCCGACCTCACCCAGCTCGGCCTCGACGCTCACGCCGGACGTGCGGCACAGCTCGACGACGCGTCTGGTGACGCAACGGTTCTCGTCGTCGGGCAGGGTCGAGCCGTCGAACATGACGGAGGTGAGGCCCAACCGGACGGCCTCCTCGACGAGCGAGACGTCCTCGACGTGGTCGAGGTGGACGGCGACGGGTTGCGAGCAGGCGTCGGCGACCGCCAGCGTCGCGGCCGCGATCGGGCCCAGGGAGCCGTGGTAGCGCACGCAGTTCTGCGAGATCTGCATGACGACAGGGATGCCCACGCGATCGGCCGCGGCGGCATACGCCTCGGCATGCTCGATCTGGATGACGTTGAACGCCGCGAGCCCGCGTCCGGCGGCCGACGCCTCGGCGAGCAGGGGCGTCAGGGGGGAACGGCTCACGTGCGGATCTCCTCGATCTCGACGGCGGGCAGCAGGCGGTCGACGTCGTCGGGGTCGACTGAGCCGGCGACGGGCTGGAGCACCGCGGCGGCGGACCACGCGACGCCCCGGCGCAGCGCTGCAGCCCAGGCGTCGCGGCCCTGCGGCAGACCTCCAGCGTGACGGTGGTCGGCGAGCTCTGCGGCCAGCGCCGCGGTCAGCGCGTCGCCGGCCCCGGTCGGGTTGCCCGACACCGGACGACGCAGGTACGCGTGCAGCGCGACGTCGTCGTGGACGAGCACGAGGCCGTCGGTGCCGTCGCTGACGAGGGCGCTGCGGGCGCCGGCCGCGACGAAAGCACGAGCGGCGCCACGCACAGAGGGGACCTCGCCACGTCCGAGCCCCGCGAGCGTCACCGCGGCCTCGAGCCGGTTGGGCTTGACGAGGTCAGGCGCCGCCCCGAGGGCACGCGTGAGATGGGTTCCGCTGACGTCGAGGACCACTCGGAGGCCTGCCTCGTGGGCTCGGACGGTGACGCGGCGGACGAAGTCCGGGTCGGTGCCCGGCGGCAGGCTGCCCGACACGGTGAGCACCGTCGCCTCGGGCGCGAGCTGCACGATCTCGTCGGCGACGCGTTCCCAGACGCGCTGCGACTGGGCGGTGCCGGGCTCGTTGAAGAGGGTCGCGCGACCATGCGCCTCGACGACGGCGACGGAGCGACGGGTGGGCAGCGGTGAGGAGACGAGGCGGTGCGGCACCCGCCGGGCGTCGAGGTCGCCGGCGAAGAGCTCGACCTCGAGCTCGCCCACCGGGGCCACGGCGACGGCCTTGCACCCCATCGCGGTGAGGACGGCGGCAACGTTGAGCCCCTTGCCGCCGGCACGCTCGCTGACCGAACCGACGCGGTGCGACTCACCGAGCGCGACGGACGGCACGGCATACGTGATGTCCAGTGCCGGGCTCGGCGTGAGGGTGAGGATCATCGACCGACGAGGTCGAGCGCGATCGTCGCGGCCCCGAGCGAGCCCGCGCGGTCTCCGAGCGCGGCAGCCTCGACGGCCACGTCATCGCGACCGCCCAGGCGGGCCGTCAGCGCCGCCCGCAGGGGCTCGAGCAGGGTGTCACCCGCATGGACGAGCCCCCCACCGACGAGGACGAGCTCGGTGCCCGCGGCTGCGGCGACGGGCGCGACCATGATCGCGAGCGCGTCGATCGCCTCCTGCCAGATGCGTCGAGCGTCCGGCTCGCCGGCGTCGGCGCGACGAGCCACCTCCTCGGCGTCACCGACGAGGCCCGTCGCCTCGGACCATCGCCGGCCGATGGCCCCGGCGCTCGACAACGCTTCGAGGCAGCCACGCTGGCCGCACCCGCAGAGCGGACCGTCTGGGACGACGACGACGTGGCCGATCTCGCCGGTCCAGAGCGAGCCGGTCACGAGCTCGCCGCGGCAGAGGATCGCACTCGCCAAGCCGGTGCCGAGCGGCACGAAGAGCACGTTGTCGGCGTCACGCGCGGCGCCCAGACGGTGCTCGGCCAGCAGGCCCGAACGCACGTCATGGCCGATCGCGACCGGCACGTCGACGTGGTCGGACACGGCGGCACGGAGGTCGAGGTCGCGCCAGCCGAGGTTGGCCGACCAGACACCGATGCCGGCGACCTCGTCGACGAGGCCGGGCACGGCCACGCCCACGGCGAGCAGCTCGACCACCTCCCCCGCCCGGGCGGTCAGCTCGATGACGGACTTGGCTGCCACCTCGCCGAGCTGGGGCCCGACATCGGTGGGCGTCGGAGTCACGGCCTCGGCGAGGATCTCACCGTCGGGGGTCACGAGGGCGGACTTGACCCGGGTGCCCCCGACGTCGATCCCGACCACTGCTTCACGCATCACGACGCGCAGTCTATGCGCAATATTGCTTGATTCAATACCCCAGCGATCACATTCGGACAGTTCAGAGATCGGCGGAACACGGCTCCACCCTGCCACCGTGAGCTCCCGAGCGCGCGCTCTGCGGGCAAAAGCCGTCCACGAGCACACGTCGGGAAGTGAGCACTCGACGGGTGGGGGCGTCGGGAGGTGAGCACCCGACCGGGTGGGGCGTCGGGAAGTCAGCACTCGACCGGGTGGGGCGTCGGGAGGTGAGCACTCGACCGGGTGGGGGCGTCGGGAACTGAGCACTCGACTTTCAGGGGAGGTAGAGCGCGCGGGCCGGGCAGAGTCGGAGGATGGTGTTCGTCGTGCCGATGGCCGAGAAGGTCGCGGCCATCGCGGTGGTGGTCGCGTCCATCACGAGCCGCCCGAGCTCGTCTGGGCCTGTGCGGTGCTGTTGCCCACGGGCGCGACCGCGGAGAAGCCGCTCGTGGCCGAGCTGCTCGACCCGTCCGAGGAGCTCGTGTCGGAGGAGCTGGTGTCGGAGGAACTCGTGTTCGACGTCGTGCTGTCAGAGCTGCTCGAGCTGGTGGTTCCAGTGGTCGAGGTCGCCACGGTCTGGGCGTGGGCGTCGGCCAGGTGGACGCCGATCGCGCCGACCAGCAGTGTCGAGGCGGTGAGGGCACCGGCGGTCCAGAGTCGGGCTCGGTGCTGGGCCCGGGGGAGGGGGCTCATCGGGGACTCCTTCGGTGGGATTGGTTCCACCGTGGCGACCACCCCTGTGCACCTCCTGTGCCGCCGCCCAGCCTGTGAGATGACTTGGCACGGTGCGCCTCGCGGGAACACGGCATACGCAATCGGCTTGCGGCGCAGGACCGGTGGGACGACGCTCGGGGCCATGTCACTCGAGATCCACAGCATCACGTTCGACTGCGCCGACGCACGCGGTCTGGCGACCTTCTGGGCCGGCCTGCTCGGCTGGAACGTCTTCTACGACGACGACCCAGAGGTGGTCGTCGCGCCGGCCTACCCCAACTCGGGCACGGGTCTGCTCTTCATCCCGGTGCCCGAGGGCAAGACGGCCAAAAACCGGGTGCACCTCGACGTCGCGCCCGACGAGGGCACTCGTGACGAGGCCGTCGAGCGGGCCGTGGCGGCGGGTGCGACGGTGACCGGGGACCACCGCAAGGACGACGGCACCGGCTGGGTGACGCTCGCCGACCCGGAGGGCAACGAGTTCTGCATCGAGAGGGGCGCGGCCGAACGCGGTCCGCGGACGTCGACCGCCTACCGCATCGGCTAGGTCACGCTCGAGGCCGGCGGTGCGGCGTCAGGGCCGGCGCCGTGGCGGGCGAGAAAGGCCGAGGAGGCGTCAGCGACCTCGCGCCACCCGCTGTCGACGACGAGCGAGTGGCCGCGGTCGGGGATCTCGATGATCTCGGTGGGGCTCGGGTTCTTCAGCTGCAGCTTGTAGGACGCGTGCGCGATGGCCCAGGGCACGATGTGGTCCTTCTCGCCGCTGATGACCAGGAGCGGCCCGCGGTCGGCTCGGCGGGTGTCGACGCTCGCCTCGGTGCGCGGGTTGACATTGGCGGTCGCCGCCTGGAACAGCGGGCGACCCGGCGCCGCAACGGGATATGCCCGGTAGAGGTCTGCGGCCTCCTCCGCCGAGACGGCGTTGGCGAACGCGTAGCGGAACTGGTCGAACGTCAGCGACACCGACCGGTTGTAGTTGCCCGGGTTGGTGAGGACGGGAGCGCTCGCCCGCAGCGCCGAGATCGGCAGCGGCAGCACGCCCCGGAAAGGCGCCGGGTCGACGGCGACGGCAGCGCGAGTGAGCCCGAGCCCGGCGAGCTTCTGGGTGATCAGGCCACCGAACGAGTGCCCGATGACGACCGGCTCGCGGTCGAGTAGGCGGATGACGTCGGCGACGTGGTCGGTGACCTGGCCGACGGTCTTGCCCGCGAAGACCTCCGGGTGGGCGCGGGCGGCATCGACGGTCTCGGGGTCGTCGGGCCAACCCGGAGCGAGCGTGGCGTAGCCGAGCGACTCGAAGTGGGCGCGCCAGGCGTCCCAGCTGCTCGACAGCAGCCACAGGCCGTGGACGAAGACGACGGGCACCCGGCCGCTCGCGTTGGCCGCCTCGACCTCGGAGCGTTCGCGGTCGGTGAGGAGCGGGCCGGCGGGAGTGGTGCTCATGCAGGTCTCCTTGCGTCGAGGGGTCGCGTCGAGGGGTCGCGTCGAGGGTCGCGTCGTGGGGTCGCAGCGAGCCGGGTCAGTCCGCGCGCGCCAGGGCCACGGTCTTCGGCACGACCATGCGCCACGCGTCGACGACGATCTCGCGCATCCGGGGCTCGTCGAGGGCGTCGAGCCGCACCTCCACCCAGTTGAAGCGCAGGTCCGAGCGGCGCGGCATCTGGAACACCTCGGGCTCGCTCGCGACGAGCACGTCGCGCTCCTCCTTGGGGAACGCGAAGCCCATCTCGGTCTCGTCGGCGGAGAACGCGAGCCAGACGATCTTGCCGACCCGGAACTTCACGCGGTCACGGACGAGCACCTCGTAGGAGCGCGGCAGCTGCTCGGCGACTCGGCGCACGTCGTCGATGGTCACGGGCACCGTTCCAGCCTGCCACGCCGGTCGGGGCGACACGCCGTTCCGATGCCTCTGGATCCGAGCCAGCACCCTTCCCAGCGACGCAGCACGCGGCATACGCTGCCGAATGTCGCGACCCCGACGATCCTCTCGGGCGGGCTGAAACGTCGACTCCACCTGTGCACCGACAAGGAGACGACGTATGCCGTCGAGCAACCCCCAGCCCACCCCACCTGCTCTGTCCACCGTTCCGGAGCGCCTGCTCGCGTTCCTCGACCGCCTCGGCGCCGTGCTCGAGCAGCGCGGCGACGCCGTGGCCCTGCTCGGGCTCGGCTCGGTCGGGCGTGACCTGCACCGCCTCGACGAGCACTCCGATGCGGACTTCTTCGTGGTCGTCGACGACGCAGCCGCCCGTGACCGCTACCTCGCCGACATCGACTGGCTCGAGGCGGCGCAGCCGGTCGCGTGGTCGTTCGAGAACAGCGGCGCGGGCCGCAAGGCGCTGCTCGAGGGCGACCTCTTCGCGGAGTACGCCGTCTTCTCCCTCGCCGAGATGGACACGGCCGGCTACCCGCCCGGCCGCATCCACTGGAGCCGCGAAGATGCACCTGCAGGACTCGAGGTGCCGAAAGTGCCAGTTCCGCAGCCGGATTCGCTCGAGCACCAGGTCGGTGAGGCGATCACGAACCTCTACGTCGGGCTGCACCGCGACCTGCGTGGCGAGCGCCTGACGGCGACCCGCTTCATCCAGGGGTATGCCGTCGACCGCTGGGTCACCGTGCTCGGCCACCTCGGCCTGGGGAGGGGCGACGCGCAGGACGTGTTCGTCGTCGACCGCGGTGTCGAGCGCCGGTTCGGGCCCGACCTGCTGCCCCTCGCCGACCTCGTGCCCGGCTACGAACGAAACGCCCTCGCGGCCCAGACGCTGCTCGACCTGCTCGAGGCGCACGTCGAGCTCGACCCGACGATCGTGGCGGCGGTGCGTGACCTCATCACCCGCTCGCGGGCAGCGGCTCAGGCACGGGCGAGGTCGAGCGCGTAGACGAGCAGCGCGGTGCCCGGGATCGGCGACCAGTCGCGCTCGGGCACCCGCACGAAACCGAACCGCTCGTAGAGGCGATGCGCCGCATGCATCATGGGCTGCGTCGAGAGGACAACGCGTTCACGACCCAGGGAACGGGAACGATCGATGCACTCGCGCACGAGGGCGGCCCCCACGCCGCGGCCGCGCCCGGTCGGCGCGACGGCCAGGGTGCGGAACTCGGCCTCGCTGTCGCCCGCGATGTTGGCGAAGGGGCCGGGGCCACCGACGAACGCCACCCCGCCGAGCACGGCACCGCCGTCGTCCACCGCCACGAGCACCTCGGCGTGCTGGGCCCGGTGCCGCACATCCCGGAGCACGTCGAGGTAGGGGTCCTCCGCTCCGAAGTCGAGCAGGCCGTCGTCGAGGTAGGCGGCGGCGGTCAGGTCACCGAGCCTCTCGAACTCCTCGGGTCGCGCTTCGCGGATCGTCAGGCCCTCCATGGCGCCAGTCTCGCAGCCGTGGGCCCGGCCATGCCGACCCGGTGCGGGTTCGTCCGGCGCGCATCCGGCCTAGAGACGCCCCATCTCGGCGAGCAGGATCATGCCGTTCGCCGTGGTGCGCGCGTCGGCGCGCCAACCGAGCCCGGCCAGGTGGTCGCAGAGCTTCGCGGGGCTCCAGTAGCGCTTGACGACGTGGTACTCCACCCCGTCTTTGAGCACCCGGCGCTCGACCACGGCTGCGTCGTCACCCTCGCGCTGCGGTGGGTAGGAGGCGCTGTCCACGAGCATGACGCGACCGCCGGGAACGAGGGAGCGCTGCACGAGCGACCAGAAGTCGGCGAGTCGTTCGTCCGGCACGTGCGAGTGCCAGTAGCCCATGAAGACGGCGTCGAAGGAGCGCCCGTCCGGGTCCCACCTGAAGAGGTCGGCGACCTCGTAGTCGACGTGGCGCGCCCCGACCTTCTCCCGGTTGAGCGCGATCATCTCGGGCGAGGAGTCAAGGGCGGTCACCCGATCGGCGCCGTCCACCAGCAGCCTCGTCCAGATGCCGGTGCCGCAGGCCAGCTCCAGCACGTGGCCGCCCCGCTCACCGGGGCCGTCGGCCAGCCATCGCGCGACCTGCCGTTCGGCCTCGCCCGTGTCGGAGAGCCACTGTGCCCGCACGTCGCGCTCCTTGGCATAGAGGCCGCGCGCGTGCCAGAAGTCGTCGTACTCGCCTGCACGCGCCCGGTAGTAGTCGACCTGTGCCTGCTCGGGTCCTGAAGGCATCCGCCCACGCTAGCCGTGCGGTCCCCGGCAGCGGTCGTTACGGCCGGCCGTTCGGTGCGGGCACGCCGAGGCGCGCGAGGAGTGCCGTCATGGTCGCGGCCACGTCAGCGGGCGCGGTGAGCTGGTGCAGGTGCTGCCCGTCCAGCGTCGCGACCGGCCAGCCCCACTGCTCGGCCTGCCGGCGCTCGTCGGCGTAGGTGTCACCGAAGGCGAGGTACGCGTTCGGGGTCTCCGTCCAGCCCGCCGGCACGGGGACCGTGTCTCGGAAGTACTCGAGCGGGAGGCGCTGCTGCTCCCGCTCGACCCGCAGCCGGGTGGCCCGGTCGGGGAAGAGGACGTCGACGTCGGCTTCGGGCCACCACCGGGTCCACGGCGGGAGCAGGCCGTCGGAGTCGGCGAGACCCTCGAGGAAGCCGAGGAACGCGGCCGACGCGAGCGTCGTCGTGCCACTGGTCGGACGCGAGATCGCGCCGTCAATGCGCTGTGGCGACCCGGGCTGCGCGATCTCGCGCGCGATCACAGGCGGTGGGAGGGCGGCGTCGACGAACACCGTCGCGACGACGTCCCGCTGCCGCGCCATCTCCGGCACGAAGAGGCCCGCATTGCTGTGCGGGACGAGCACCACCGACGGGTCGGCCGGGACCGCCCCGAGGAAGCCGGCCAGCGCGTCACGAGCCGTGGTCACGGCGCGGGGCTGACGGCATACGGCCGCGGTCCAGCCTGCCTCGCCCCAGCTGCTCGGCGACGGGCGCCCACACCGCCGGCCCGAGAAGGGGGCTGGGCAGCAGCACGAGCAGGGGGTCGTCGGGCCGAGCCACGGGCCGGTCAGTCCTCGGTCATCCGGCGGCGTCCGCCGACCGGCCCCGCAGCGCGCGGGAACGCGAGCGAGCCGGCCGCCACCCACCACTCCATGACGTCGTACGCGAGTCGGCCGGCCACGACGGACGGGTCGGCGTCGCTCAGCCGGGCGGCCTCCGCCGGCCCGCAGGCGAAGACCGACATGCCCCGGTAGGCCGGGTCGCTCTGGCTGTCGAAGGGTCCGTTGGCCACCGTGAGGCCTTCACGCGCGAGGTGCGCGCGATAGGCGAGGTGCCGTTCCTGGAGGGAGTCGAGCTCGGCGTCCGTCAGCTCGGGCGGCTCGGCCGGGCGGCGCAGCACGACGACGGTGTAGACGTCGAACTCGTCGGGGACCTCGGCGCCGGTGGGCATCGGTCAGGCGGCGAGACGCCAGGCGAGCACGCCGAAGAGGACCCCGAGCGAGTTCGTGGCCCAGTGCATGCCGACGCTCGCGAAGATGCTGCCGCTGCGGCGGCGCAGCTCACCGGCGAGCACGCCGCCGAGCGCCGTGAACACGACGGTGCCACCGACGACGGCGACCTTGGCGAACGGGCCCAGGCCGGCGACCGCACTGCCGATGGCCTCGTTTCCGGTGGCCGAGGCCATGGCCGGGAAGACGTGCCAGAGGCCGAAGAGCATCGATGAGGCGACGAGCACCTGCCACATGCGGGCGTGCCGCGAGAGGAAGCCCCACAGCACGGAGCGGAAGGCAACCTCCTCGAGCAGGATCGTGCCGACGGGGATCATGACGAACGCCGTCAGCAGGGCACCGGCCGGCGGCAGGTGGTAGCGGGCGTCCATGAACGCCGTGCGGGTCGACGGCAGCAGGATGCCGACGAGGTAGACGAGCCCGACGACGCCGATGACGCCGAGGCCCCAGCGGATGCCGCGGGCGTGCGTGTGCCGGGCCAGGCCGAGCTGCTGCCAGCTGAGGCCCTGCCAGCGCGCGAAGACGAGCAGCGCGACCGCGCCCACCGGCCCGAGCCACATCGTGTCCCAGCCGAGCACGTGGTTCGCGACGTTGACGCCGGCCAGCGCGAAGACGACGACCACGGTCGCGGCGAGACGGGCGCGCCGGCCGCGGGCGATGAGCGCGAGCCGCCGGCGGCGGGTGGCCTCGTGCACGAGCGCGTCGGCCCGGCGGGGCGTCCCGCTCGGCCGCCTACGGCCCTGACGCGCAGAGACGCCGTCGGCGGCTGGCGCGACGGCGGCGGCGGCGGGGACATTCAGGACAGGCGTGGTCATCACCTCCATGGTCACACGGCAACCTGTGCTCGGGGCATGCTTGCCGTGAGTTGCACGCCACCCGCTCACCGGCTGCACCGACGACCCCGGTTGCCGCGCTGGACCTCAGCAGCCACAGTCCTCTGCCACCCCTGGGACTGGTGGGGCCGGTGCGCCCAGTGGGCCCCGCCCCAGGCCGCCGGCGTTGCGGCCGCCAGGACACACCAAACCCGTCGGTCGCAGCGACGGCCCGCACGCGTACGAGCTCCACGACCACCTTCGTGTGTCGCGAGGGCCGGCGCCGCCCGTCAGCGGCGGCGCTCGACGAGACCGCGCACGTACTCGGCCTGCCCCAGGTGCTTGGCCGCGTCGTCGAGCACCGACACGATGCGCACGCCGACCGTGACAGGTGGGTCCCAGTGCCGGTCGATGACCCTTGCGTATGCCGCCGGGTCGAGCCCCTCGAGGTAGGTGACCGTGCGCTCGTGCACCGCCTCCTGGTAGGCCGCGAAGAGGCCGGAGTCGGTGACGGTGAACCGGCCGACGTCGGCCGAGCTCATGCTCCAGCCGTGCGTGTCGGGCGGGTAGGGCAGGCCGAACCGCTCGACCCAGCCGTCGCCGAGCCACACGGACGACCCGGCACCGGAGAGCTGTGAGACCTGGTCGTCCTGCTGGCGCGCGAGGTGCCAGACGAGCCAGGCGATGTGGTTCGCGTCGGGGTCGGGCCGCCAGAGCAGCTCGTCGGTGGAGAGCCCGTCGACGACCTCCGGCACCCCGTCACGGATGCGGCCGAAGCCGTCGAGCAGCAGGTCGCGGGCCAGGTCTGTCGTCTTGTCGTCCACGCACCCAGCATGCACCCGGCCCGTCGAGGACGCAGGGCGCGGGCGTTCGTCGAGCCGGATCGGGGCCGGATCTGCCTGCAGCACAACGTCGCCGGGACGAAACGGACGTTTCACGTGCGATGTATCTGGGCGCACGCCCGTGCCTCTGAACACTCGCGCCCATCACCGGGGCGACCCGACCAGGAGAGACGATCAATGACGACCATCCTCACCCCCACCGCCCGACAGGCCACGAGCCTCGATGGACTCTGCGACGGTGACATCCACTTCCCCGGCGACCCCGGTTACGACGCGGCCCGCCTGCCGTGGAACCTCGCCGTCGACCAGCGACCGGCCGCGGTCGCACGTCCCCGCACCGTCTCGGACGTACAGGCCGTCGTCCGGTCGGCGGCCGCCGCCGGGCTGCGCATCGCGCCGCAGAGCACCGGCCACAACGCCGGGCCGCTCGTGGCCCACGGCCTCGAGGACGTCGTCGTCGTGCGCACCGAGCAGATGCGCGCCGTGAGCATCGACGCGACGCGGCGGATCGCTCGCGTGGAGGGCGGGGCCATCTGGGTCGACGCGACCGAGCCTGCGGCGGACCACGGCCTGGCCGCTCTGCACGGCAGCTCGCCCGACGTCGGCATCGCCGGCTACAGCCTCGGGGGCGGGATCGGCTGGTACGCCCGAAAGCTCGGCCTCGCCACGAACAGCCTCACGGCGGTCGAGCTCGTCCTCGCCGACGGGGAGCACGTGCGCGCCGACGCCACCGAGAACCGCGAGCTCTTCTGGGCGCTGCGCGGCGGTGGCGGCAACTTCGGCGTCGTCACGGCGCTCGAGTTCCGCCTCTACCCGATCGAGACGGCATACGCCGGCATGCTCGTCTGGGACGTGGAGCACGCCGAGCGCGTGCTGCGTCGCTGGGCCGACTGGGCTCCCGAGGCACCCGACGCGGTGACGACGGCGTTCCGGTTCCTCAACGTGCCGCCGCTGCCCGACGTCCCGGCGCCGCTGCGAGGGCGCTCGCTGGTCGTCATCGACGGTGCCGTGCTCGGCTGTGACGCAGAGGCGCGCTCGACACTCGCCCTGCTGCGTGGGCTCGGGCCCGAGATCGACACCTTCGACCGGGTGCCGGCCCGCTCCCTGACCCGCCTGCACATGGACCCCGAGGGGCCGACGCCCGCGGTGTCGGACGGCACGCTCGTGGGCGAGCTCGCCGACAACGCCATCGACACCCTCCTCGAGCAGGTCGGCCCGGGCTCGACCACCTCGCTGCTCATGACCGAGCTGCGGCAGCTCGGCGGCGCCCTGGGTCGTGCGCCGGAGGGTCACGGTGCCCTCGCGACGATCGATGCGGCATACGCGGTCTTCGCGTGCGCCATCGCCGCGACGCCGGAGATGGCCGCGCAGGGTCAGCTCGACGCCCGGCAGCTGACCGGGTCGCTCGAGCCCTGGTCGACGGGGCGCAGCTACCTCAACTTCGCGGAGAACGAGGTCGATGCTCGGACGGGCTACGGCGACTCGGCCTGGTTGCAGCTCAAGGGGATCCGTTCGGCCTACGACCCTGACGACCGGATCGTCGCGAACCACCGCATCCCGCGGCTCTTCGAGCAGGGTCAGGTCACCCCCTGACCACCGCCCCGGTTTGAGGTAGGCGCGCCACGAAATTTGCGGCGCGCCTACCTCGAACCGCATCAGAGGCTGATCGCGGTCGTGCCGGCTGGCACAGAGACGACCTTCGGCTTGCCGCCACCCCGCGGGTGGAGCGATAGCCGGCTCGGCTTCTCCGCCTTCACGGAGAAGGTCGCCGACGTGCCGTCGTAGACGAAGTCACGCACGACGACGCGGCCACCGACCGCCTGGAAGGTCAGCCGCCCGTCCTCCTTGAGCAAGGTCGTGTTCGTGCCCGCGGTGACGTCGTACCGGTGCCCATGGAGCGGAATGCCCGCGACCTCGTTGGTGCCCGGCAGACCGAGCGTGCCGAACCGGAAGCCGTCCGCGGCGCCCCATGGCTCGTCGGCGATGAGTTCCTGCGTGCCCATGAGCGGCATGAGGTTGCTCCACGAGTACGTGCGCCACGTCGTGTCGGTCGCCGCACTGTTGATGACCTGACCCGCGTCGGGGTCGAAGTACTCCGGGAACCAGCCGAGGTCCTCCCACGTGGTCAGCCAAAGGTTCGTGCTCTTCGTGGCCAGTTCGGCGGCCGGCTTGTCGAACCCGTAGCGCTTGAGGCCGTCGTAGACAGTGGCGTTCATCGGCGGCCAGACGGCGCCCTGCCACTCCTCGCACGCGTCCTCCTCGCCCTGCTTCTGGAAGTACTCGTAGCCGGTGACGCCGGGGTGCTTCTGACCGGAGTTGCAGAACGCCTGGTCGTTGCGCGCCACGCTCGGCACGGCGTACTCACCCCAGTACTCGGCCGGGTTGAGGAGGTGCTGCTCGACGAGGACCTTCGCCCGGTCGGGCGTCGCGAGGCCGCCGAAGAGCGGGTAGAAGACGGTCGGGGTGTTGGTCTGCTCCCACGAGCCGTCGAGGTAGCGGTTGAGGTAGAGGCCGCGGTCGGCGTTCCACAAGTGCTCGTTCATCCGCTTCTTCAGCTGGTCGTGGAGGGCGGCGTATCTGGCGGCGTCGTCCGGCTTGCCGAGCGCCGTCGCCATCTGCGACAGGTTGTCGGCGAAGAGGCCGTAGTAGGAGTTGAGCGCGACGTCGGTGAGGTCGGTGTTGTCGCGGTTGTCGGTACCGTTCGTGACGACCTGCTTGAAGTTCCAGTACTGCGGACTGTCGTCGAGGCCGAGGTGGTTGCCACGACCCCCCTGGCGCGGGCCGGCCCACGGGCTCTCGAGGAGGCCGTCCTTGTCGGTGTCGAACTCCGGCATCCGGGCGATGTAGCTGGTGAAGTACGGGTAGACGAGCTCGAGGATGCTCTTGTCGCCGGTACGCGTGTAGGTGCGCCAGGCGAGGTACGCGTGCATCGGGCCCGCGTTGAGCTGGTCGTAGCGGGGCCCGCCGTTCTGGTCGTAGAAGTCGCGGATGTGGTCGAGGGCGAGCGCCGGGTCGAGGGAGTTGGCAGTGATGCCGTCCCAGCCAGAGTCCCAGCCCTTGAAGATGTCGTCGCCACCGCCGCCGAGGCCCCACATGACGAAGGAGCGGTCGTACTTCTCGTCGTAATTGGCGTTGAGGGCCATCGCGTCGCGCATGAACGACGTCGCCCGGGCGATCGGGCCGCTGCCGTGCACGCTCGTGTCGTCGACGTGGGCGCGGGCGTTCGCGATGAGAGCGAGGGCCTCGTCCTGTGTGCGGGCGGTCTGGGCGACGGGTGTCTCAGCCATCCGCGCGGTGAAGGTCAGGGTCTGACCCTTGTCGAGGTCGTAGCGCAGGGCGGCGGCTCCCTGCCCGGCCGTCGCCGGCTTGCCGACCATGCCGGCGAGCATGTCCTTCAGGGTCGCCCACGACGCGGTGGCGCCGGCCGAGGTGTTGGCGTCCACGCGGAAGTGGCCGGTGCGGCTCGTGTCGCGGATGCCCGCGGAGGTGCCGGTGAGCGACGAATCGCCCTGCACGGCATACGTGCTCGGTTCGGCCCACGGGGCGCTGGCGTCGAGCCAGAGCGACGTGTCGTCGTCGAGCGCGGTGACGGCGCCGACGAGCTCGGAGTCGTTGACGCGCGCGTACTTGACGACGACGTTGCGCTTGCCCGCCTGCATGGCGTCGTACTTCGCCTGGAGGCCGGGCAGCTGCGCCTTGGCCGCGGTGACGTCGGCAGCCGACCAGCTCTCGGGGTGGTCGATCGTTGCCTGGAGCCCACCGAGCCGCTCCTTGGTGATGACGCGGTCGTCGGTCGACAGCTCGATCTCGTAGTAGGAGCCGTCGGTGGCGATGGGCCCGAGCTTCCAGATGCTCGGCACCATGTTCTCGTTGATCACCTTGCCGTCCTTGGTCAGTAGGTCAACCGACACCGAGAAGCGGGTCTCCCCCTTCCCGACGAACAGGGCGCCGTTGAACTCCTGCTCCTTGAAGCCGGGAATCGCAAACGGTCGCGTGAGCGGAGCGAGGTTCGGCGGGTCGTATGCGGCAGCGCCGGCCGCGGTGCTGCCGTTCGGGTTGCCCCCGGATGCGGTGGCCGCGGTCGGGGTGGCGCTCGTGGCTGTTGCCGCAAGGGTGGCTGTCACGAGGGCGGCCAGAGCTCCGGCGGTGACGCGTCGGGCTGTTCGGGCCCGGGGTGGTCGAGACATCGTCGTCCGTCCTTTGGTTGGATGTGAGCGTTAACATCCGGGTGTTCCGGTGACGTTAGGCCTGCTTGCGCTGGATCGCAACCCGGGTCTCAGAGCTGTCGGTCGACGCGTCGGGCGCCCGACAATGGCGGCAAAGACGGATACTTCAACCCGGCTAAAGGTTTCTTCAAGTTCTGCGACGGACGATGGCACTGACCTCGCCCTGAGGAGGACGTCATGGAGCTGACCCGTCGACGGATGCTGCTGGGAGCGGGGGCCACAGGGGTGGCCGCCGTGGGAGCGAGCGTGCTGCTCGCCCGAGACGGCGCGAGGGCGCCGAGCCGCGGAGACGGCGAGTTGACCTCCTTCGGCACGGTCGCCCTGCTCGGGTGGTCCCGCCGGTCGCTCGCCGCCTCGGCCGACCATCAGGCCGAGCACGTGCACGGCGCCGCACAGGTCGCCGGGGGCGACGAGCTGGTGCCGAGCGCCGTGCACGGTGCCTGGACCGACGCCATGTCGGTGGACGTCAGCGTGCACAACGGCACCGAGGGTCCGATCGAGCTCTCTCCGGGCCAGTTCCGGGTGCGGGTGGCCGGCGGAACCATGACCGTCAGCCTCTACGGGGCGGACCGTGACGCCGGCCCGGTCCAGGCCGGGGAAACGGCCCGCATACGCATCGACTACCTCGTCCCGCCCGTCGGACTCGGCCTCGGTCTCGAGTTCGCCGATGCCCTCTCCGCCAGCACGATCCAGCTCGGTCGGATCGGGGCGGTGTCATGAGCGCCACGCGTCGCGGCGTGCTCGCCGCGACCGGGGGTGTCACGGCGGTCGCGGCGGTCGCCGCCGCCGGGCTGCTCGGGGCCGAGGCGAGTGCCGGCCAGCCGCCAGTGGCAACCCCGGGGGTCCTCGACCTCTACGTCAACGAGGGCCTCGTTCGCATGGTCGACGACAGCCTCGTCTACATGCGTGGCTTCGGGGCCACGCCGACCGACCTCGCCGCCACCCGCCCCAGCCTGCGCATCAGCCCGCAGGTCTTCCTGGCCGACGGTCGGCTCGTCGCCAGCCGCAGCTACCCGCTCGGCGCCACCCTGCCGCAGGAGGGCCGGCCCGACCCGCTCGCCCCGCACCCACGGCTGCCCGGCGAGTACCTGATCCGGCGCTCGTACTGGGCCAGCTTCTTCCCCGAGCGCACGATCGTCGCGGAGGTCGGAGCCACGGTGCGCCTGCGCGTGCACAACCGGCTCGCCCGGCCGCACGAGCTGCGCATCGACGGTGTCGCCGACACCGGGCCGATCGCCCCGGGCGCCACCGCGACCCTGGCCTTCGCCGCGCCGGGCGCCGGGACGTACGTCTACCACGACCCCGGCGGCGGCAGCGTCGAGCGCATCCTCGGCCTGCACGGGGTCCTCGTCGTCGTGGACCCGAAGCAGCGGTGGCAGCTCTCCGCCGGCGTGGCCGAGTTCGAGCGCCAGTGGGTCTGGATGTGCCAGGACGTCGACCCCGTGTGGGGCGCCCGGGCGCGGGCCGGGCAGGTCATCGACCCTGTGGCCACCCCCCCGGTGCCGCGCTACTTCATGCTCAACGACCGCAGCGGCTTCCGCTCGCTCGCCGTCTCGACCGACGCGGCCGACTCGGTGCGGACGCTCGAGGAGACGCTGCCCTCCGGCTCGACCCGCGAGTTCGACGTGCGCGCCTTCAACGCCGGCCAGGCCGGGCCCACCGTCGGCACCGGCCAGCTGATCCGCCTCGTCAACCTCGGGGCGGTCGTGCACCAGATGCACTTCCACGGCAACCACGTGTGGACACTGCGGCGCAACGGCGCCGACTTCCCGCGGGCCGCCGGTCGTGTCGACGTCGAGGGCCATGCCGAGCTGCAGCAGTGGGAGGACGTCGTCGAGCTCGACCAGATGGAGCGCAAGGAGGTGATGCTGCCGTTGCGTCAACCCCCGGAGGTCCCTGCGCGCACCTGGGCGGCCCGGTCCGAGGACTGGGAGTACCCGATGCACTGCCACGCCGAGCCCTCGCAGACCGCGGCCGGGGGCCTCTACCCGGGCGGGCTCGTGGCGCACTGGACGCTCGCCGCACCCGGGCCACGGGTGTCGCACGCGCACCAGACGTTCCCGAGCCAGGCCGCCTTCGCGTCGAACCAGCCCCACGAGGGCAGCCCGGCGACGCTCTTCCGCGAGACCCCGACCAAGACGTTCCTGCGCAAGTTCTTCAACCGTGGCCTGGTCTTCCCCGACGGGACCCAGCACGAGATGTGGGGCTTCGAGGACGACACGTCCGGTCGGCGCTTCCCGGCGCCCCTGATCCGGGTCACCGAGGGTGACATGGTGCACGTCACCCTCCAGCCCTCGAAGCGCGTGCACACGATCCACCACCACGGCATGGAGCCCGACCCGCGCAACGACGGCGTCGGACACACCTCCTTCGAGGTGAGCGGCAGCTACACCTACCAGTGGCGCCCCGACCTCGGCGTCCCTGCCGACCCCAACAACGGCGCCGCTGGGTTGTACTTCTACCACTGCCACGTCAACACGGTGCTGCACGTGCAGATGGGCATGTTCGGCCCGCTCATCGTCGACCCCATCGTGCACCCCAATTTCCCGCTGGCACCGGGCGCCCGCAGGTCGTTCATCGACGGGCCGCTCTACGACATCGCCACCGAGACCCTGCTCGTCCCGTACGCCGTCGACCCCCGGTGGCACACGTTCGACCACGCTGCCGGGCTCTCCGGCGAGGACGTCGGCCTCAACCGCTTCGAGCCGAAGTTCTTCTACGTCGTCGGCGGACTTCTCAACGGCCCCCGGACGACCACCGACGTGCTGGCCCCGACGCAGCTGCGGGCCAACCTGCCGGGGACCGGGCATCCCACGCTCTTCCGGATGCTCAACGCGAACTACTTCCCCAGCCGGGCCCGCTTCACCGACACGTCGGGCAAGCCCGTCGAGATGGCGGAGCTCATCGCGCACGACGGTCGCGCCTTCCGCGACACGTCACGTCCGGGCCTGCCCAGCCCGCCGGTGCGCGACACGGGCCACCCGCTGACCACCGACGCCATCGCCTTCGGCGCGGCCGAACGCTACGACCTGCTCGTGCACCCGCCGTACAAGGGCACCTTCCTGCTCAACGTCGACTTCACGCACTGGGTCACTGGCAAGGTGCTGGCCACGAGGACGATCCCCGTCATCGCCTCCTGAGCTTCTTGAGCCGCCTGAGCCGCGTGAGCCGCCGGTGGGTCAGGACGGGCCGTCGGCGAGCTCACGCAGGACGTAGGCCTCGACGGGCTCACCCTTGCCCTTGAGGTCGAGCGACCCGAGCGACTCGACGACCGCGCCCGGGAGCAGGGCCAGCGTGTCCGCGGTGACGGCGACGCCACCGACCGGCGCCTGGCCCTCGATGCGCGAGGCGACGTTGACGGCATCCCCGATGACGGTGTGCGTGCGGCCGCCCTGACCGCCGAGCACGCTCACGACCACCTCGCCGCTGTTGATCCCGACCCGGAACCGCGGCCACCCCGGGTGCGCGTCGGCGATGCGCGACGTCTCCCGCTGCAGGTCCAGCCCCGCGTGCGCGGCGCGACGGGCGTGGTCGGGCTGGTCACCGAGGCGGTTGAAGGTCGCCATGATCGCGTCGCCGATGAGCCGGTCGACCGTGCCGCCGTGCCGCCGGACGACGGCCGGGATCGCGACGGAGAAGTACGCGTTGAGCATGTCGGTCACCTCCGCCGGGTCGTGCTCCTCGGAGAAGGTCGTGAAGCCCTTGAGGTCGGCGAAGAGGATCGTCATCTCGCGACGCCCGGCGAGCGTGTCAGCCGTGTAGAGGTCGGCGTAGCGCTCCTCGTGCCACGACTGCTGCGCACCCCACGCGACGAGGACGAACGCCACGAGCATCAGCACGTGCCACTCCCACCACGAGTAGCGCCAGTTCGGGGCGAGCACGATGGCGACCATGGCCTCGGCGAGCAGCACCATCGACGCCGCCATCGCGGCCGGGAGCAGGCCCCCGCGACGCACCCACAGGCGTACGTAGGTGACCGCCGCGATCGCGTAGAGCACGACCGCGACGACCGCTACCGCGACCATCACCGGCGCCGTCGGCGCAAGGCCCGGACCGGTGCCGAACGGCGGGAGCCGCAACAACGAGAGGGCTCCCCACGCAACCATGACGACCAGGAGGACCACGCGCAGCTGCCGCGCCCGCCGCATGGCAGCGGCAGCCTGAGTGGCGTCGACGTCGCGCACCGACGCGACCGCGAAGAGGGAACCGACCGCGATGCCGACCGGGGTGGCCACGTTGAAGCCGGCGGACGCGGTCTCGAGGAGCATGTGCGGCGTCGCGAGGGCGTGCAGGCCGAGGAAGCCGGCCGACGAGAGGAAGGCGAGCGAGACGTACATGACGCGCACGTCGCCGCGACGCACTGCCGCAGCGCCCGTGCCGTATGCCGTCACCGCGCTGAGCACGGCCGCGCCGAGCACCAGCCAGAAGTGCGTCGAGTCGTGCTGCCACTGGTGGTCCAGCCCCTCCGAGGTCCGCAGCACGCCGAGACCGATGAGCGGCAGCGTGAGGACGGCGGCGCCGATGACGACGCGGCGACGCGACCGCGTCTCGGTGTGGCTCGTGCCGGCCGGGGTCGGTGTGCTCTGCCGGCCGGCGGCCTGCTCAGCCACGGCCCTCGGCCTCCGTGAGCGCGAGGTACTGGTGCACCTCCGACACGACGACAGATCCCTCGCCCACGGCCGAGGCGACGCGCTTGACGGAGCCCGAGCGCACGTCACCGACGGCGAAGAGGCCCGGCAGCGAGGTCTCGTGCGCGCAGGGCGGCCGCTCGAGCGTCCATGCCCCCAGCTCGCGCACCTCGGCGCCGGTGGGCAGGAAGCCCCAACGATCGCGCACGACCGACTCCGGCAGCCACGAGGTATGCGGCTGTGCACCGATCATCACGAAGAGGCCGTCGGCCGGCAGGGACCGCCGCTCACCGGAGGTCCGGTCGGCGAGGACCACCTCGGAGAGCCAGCCGTCGCCGCTGCCGTCGACGACCTCGGCATCGGGCACGACCGTGATCGTCGGCGAGGCCTCGATCTCGTCGATGAGGTAGCGCGACATCGTCGAGCTCAGGTCAGGGGTGCGGATCACGATGGTCACGTCGGCGGCATACCGCTGCAGGTGCAGGGCCGCCTGCCCGGCCGAGTTGCCCCCACCGACGATGACGGTGTGGGCGCCGGCGAGCCCGTGGGCCTCGGAGACGTTGGCGCCGTAGTAGACCCCCGACCCGACCAACGCCTCGAGCGCGGGCACACCGAGCCGGCGGTAGGCGACACCGGTGGCGAGCAGCACGGCGCGGGCGCGCAGCTCGCCGACGTCCGAGATCGTGGCCCGGAACCGGGGGACGCCTCCCGTGTCGCCCGGACCGCGGTCCGGCTCGACCGCGGTCACCCGCCGGGTCAGCACGAAGCGGGCGCCGAACACCCACGCCTGCTGGAAGCCGCGCTGGGCGAGCTCGGCGCCGGACAAACCTCGTGAGAAGCCGAGGTAGTTGCGGATGAGCGAGCTCGTTCCGGCCTGGCCGCCGAGTGCCTGCTCCTCGACGCAGACGACCGACAGCCCCTCCGACGAGCCGTAGACGGCAGCCGCGAGACCTGCTGGTCCGGCGCCGACGACGAGCAGGTCGACGTCACGCACCTCGTCTGCGCCGTCGTCGCCACCGCCGAGGTCGGTGTTGATGCCCCAGGCCCGGCAGATCTCGACGTCGGTCGGGTCGAGCAGCACGCGCCCGCCGAGTGCCGCGAGCCAGATGACGAGCGGACCCTCGTCGCTCGTCGGGTCCGGTGCGTCGATGGACTGGAGCACGGCCACCGCTTCGGGCGCGCCGCGGTCGAGGTACGCGTGCGGGATCCCGTTGCGGGTCAACAGGCTTCGCACGGCGTGGCCGCGGGGGTCGCGGGCGCCACCCACGACCACGACCTCGCGCCGTCGGTTCTCGACCGTGCGTGACCAGACCTGCACGAACTCCGAGACGGTGCGGCAGAACAGCTCGTCGGGCGAGCTCCACGGCTCGAGCACGTAGTAGTTGATGTCGCCGTGCGACATGCCGCGCAGGATCTCGGCCGCCGTACGCCGGTCGGCCCAGGCGCCCCACGGCACGAGGAGCGTGCGGGCGGCGTCGGGGTGCAGGGTGCGCACCGACCTGAGCAGCTCGGCCCCGCTGATCCCGGGCAGCCACGGGTCGGCGAGGACGAGCGCCACCGGGTCCCCGCGCTCGGCCGCGAGCCGCAGCTGCTCGAGCGCCACGGTGCTGTCGAACTCACCACGCACGCGGAAGTCCGCGCCGAAGCGCCGGGCGAGCTCGCCCTCGGTACGGGCGAGCGCGTCGAGGTCGGAGTCCACGACGAGGAGAAGAGGACGGGCCACGGGGCACCCCTCGGGTTGCAGGGCAGGACGGTGTGACTGCTGCGACCACCCCGCTTCCGACGGTAGGACGACCGGGGCGCGCTCGGGGCCGAACGACCGTTCCCGTCGACTCCGGACGACGATGGGCGAGGATGGTGCGCATGGCAGCACTCGGCACCGGAGCCTCGCCCGCCCCCGCGGCGTACGACGTCGACCGCATCCGTTGGCACTTCCCGGCCCTGCGCGAGGGGGCGGCCCACTTCGACGGCCCGGGCGGGTCGCAGGTGCCCGACTCCGTGGCCAGCACCGTCGTCGAGACCATGACGTCGGCCATGTCGAACCGCGGCACCGTGACCGCGGCCGAGCGCCGCGCCGACCGCATCGTCGTCGCCGCGCGCGCCGCGATGGGCGACCTGCTGGCCGTCGACCCGGCCGGGGTCGTCTTCGGCCGCTCGGCGACCGAGCTGACCTTCCACCTCGCCCGGACGATCTCGCAAGACTGGGGCCCCGGCGACGAGGTCGTCGTCAGCCGGCTCGACCACGACGCGAACGTGCGGCCGTGGGTGCTGGCGGCCGAGGCGAGGGGCGCGACCGTCCGATGGGTCGAGTTCGACACTGCGACAGGCGAGCTCGACCCTGCTGGTGTCGAAGCCGTCGTCAGCGAGCGCACCCGGCTCGTCGCTGTCACCGCTGCCTCGAACCTCATCGGCACCCGCCCCGACCTGCCCGCCATCGCCGCGGTGGCGCACGAGGCCGGCGCCCTTTTCTGGGTCGACGGGGTGCACGCCGCGGCCCACGTGAGCACCGACGTCGCCGCCAGCGGCGCCGACTTCTGGGTGTGCTCGCCCTACAAGTTCCTGGGGCCGCACCTCGGTGTGCTCGCCGCGTCGCCCGCCCTGCTCGAGACCCTGCACCCGGCCAAGCTCGTGCCGTCGTCCGACGCCGTGCCCGAGCGGTTCGAGCTCGGCACGCTGCCCTACGAGCTGCTCGCCGGCACGACCGCCGCCGTCGACTTCCTCGCCGACCTGGCCCAGCCCGACACCTCGGCCCCGCGGCGCGACCGGCTCGTCACGTCCTTCGCCGCGCTCGAGCAGCACGAGGACGCCCTCCTCGCCGGGCTGGAGGCGCGGCTGCGTGCGATCCCGGGCCTGACGGCATACAGCAACGCGAAGCGCCGCACCCCGACGCTGCTCGTCAACGTCGAGGGCCACGACCCGCAGGACCTGCGGGCGAAGCTGGCCGAGCGGGGCGTCAACGCGCCGGCGGGCAGCTTCTACGCGTGGGAGTGCAGCCACCACCTCGGGCTCGGCGCCGCGGGTGGGCTGCGGATGGGGCTCGCGCCCTACACGAACGCCGATGACGTCGACCGCCTGGCGACGGGGCTCGAGGAGATCTGCGGGGCCGCGTCATGAGCCGGCCCGTCCCGCTCACGCACGGGCCGGGGCAGGAGTCCGTGTGGGACTACCCGCGCCCGCCCGCGGTCGAGCCGACCGGCGAGCTCGTCGAGGTGCTGCTCGGCGGCGAGGTCGTCGCCTCGACGCGCTCGGCCCTGCGGCTGCTGGAGACGAGCCACCCGCCGACCTACTACCTGGCCCGCGACGCCTTCACCGACGGCGTGCTCGCTCCGGTCGAGGGCCACACGCACTGCGAGTGGAAGGGGCAGGCGTCCTACTTCGACGTCGTCTCCGGGGGTCGACGAGCGTCCCGTGCCGCCTGGCACTACCCGGACCCCGTGCCCGCGTATGCCGTCCTGCTCGGTCACGTGGCCGTCATGCCCGGCCTCGTCGACGAGTGCCGCGTCGACGGCGAGCGGGTGCGCCCGCAGGAGGGTGGCTTCTACGGCGGCTGGGTCACCGACCGCGTCGTCGGGCCCTTCAAGGGCATCCCGGGCTCCTGGGGCTGGTGACGCACCCCCCTGCATCGAGTGCCCACTTTCCGACGCCCACCCCCGGTCGAGTGCTCAGTTCCCGACGCCCACCCCCGGTCGAGTGCTCAGTTCCCGACGCCCACCCCCCGGTCGAGTGCTCAGTTCCCGACGCCCACCCCCCGGTCGAGTGCTCAGTTCCCGACGTCGGGAGGTGGGCACTCGACGTGCAGGGCGCGTCAGGACGTCGGCACTCGACGTAGAGGGGGCGGCGTCTCAGCGGGGGAGCTCGTGGATGCGAGCGTCGACGATGTCGCCGTCGCGCAGGTCGAGCACGGCGTAGGTCCCGGCCGGCTGACGGCGACGGTCGGTGGGCGAACCGGGGTTGAGGATGCGCAGGCCGTCACCCGTCTCGTCGAGCGGGATGTGCGAGTGGCCGAAGACGACGAGGTCGGCCGCCGGGAACGCGGCCCGCAACCGAGCAGCCCGCCCTTGCTTCTGGCCGCTGTCGTGGATCATCCCAATGCGTACGCCGCCGAGCTCGACCTCCAGGGTCTCGGGCGCACCCCACTCGCCAACCTCGGGAACGTCGTTGTTGCCCATGACGACGTGGACCGGCGCGTGCGTCGCCAGCAGGTCGAGCACGTCGGGCGTGCACACGTCACCGGCGTGCAGGATGACGTCGGCGCGCTCGAGCTCGGGCAGCAGCGCGGGCGGGCAGCCCTTCCACCGACGCGGACTGTGCGTGTCGGAGACGACGAGCACCCTCATCTGCCGACGCGCTCCAGCACCTCGCGCACGACCCCGTCGACGAGCTCGACCTTGTAGCCCGTCTCGGGCAGCGGGCGAGCACCCTCCGTCGCCGCAGTCGCAGCGGCGGTGATCGCGGCGTCGTCCAACACCGAACCGATGATGAGTCCCTCGGCAGCCTTGAGCCGCAACGGAGTCGGCGCGACACCGCCGATTGCGAGCCCACACTCGGTGACCCGGCCGTCGCCGTCGCGCACGACACGACAGACCGCCTCGACGAGCGGCCACTCCGCCTCGAAGCGGCTGATGGCACGGAAGTACGCCGCTTGCTCACCGGGCACCGGCGCTGGCAGCACGACCCGGGTCAGCACCTCGTCGTCGGCGAGCAGGTGGTCACGGCTGGGGTCGGACCCGTCGCCGAGGAGGTCACCGACAGCGAGACCGTCACGGTGCGTCGTGTCGACGGTGGCGGCATACGTGAGCAGTGCCATCGCGAGGGACGACGGGTGCGGGTGGACGGTCGGCGCGGTGTCGAAGACGTTGCCGTAGAGGTGGCGTCCCTCGCGCGCCGGGCAGCCGTCGCCGCCCGACTTGAAGCACGACGTGTGCGGGTGCCGGAAGTACCAGCACCGCGTGCGCTGGAGCAGGTTGCCGCCGATCGTCGCCATCGCCCGCACCTGCGGCGTGGCGAGGCCGGCCGCGGTGAGCGCGAGCGCCGGGTAGTCGTCGGCGAGCTCGCGCGCAACCGTCGCGACCGTGGTGCCGGCGCCGATCCTCGTGCCGGTGGCGTCACGCTCGATGCCTGCGAACCCGGGGATGCCGGTGAGGTCGAGCACGTGCGGCGTCGCGCCGGTCGTGCGCAGTCGCTCCTGCAGGTCGGTGCCGCCCGCACGGTAGACGAAGTCGCTTGTGCCATCGGGTCGCTCCCCGTATGCCGTGAGGATCGTGACGCTCATCGCGCCACCCCCGTCCGGAGGCCTTCGAGCACTCGGTCGGGGCGGACGGGAAGGGTCAGCGGCCGCCAGCCGGTCGCGTTGAAGATCGCGTTGCCCACCGAGGCGGCCGGGCTGATCGTCGCCACCTCGCCGAGGCCCACGCCACCGCCAGGCACCCGGTCCCAGCCGTCCTCGTGGAAGTGGATGTCGATCTCCGGGGTGTCTCCGAGCTGGGGGATGCGGTAGTCCTCGAGGTTGGCGGTCAGGGTGAGACCCGTGTGGGGGTCGAGCACCTGGTTCTCGTAGAGGGCGAGGCCGATGCCCTGGATGACGGAACCTTCGCACTGGCTGCGGGCGAGCACGGGGGCGTGGATGCGGCCGACGGCGATGCCGCCGTGGACGCGCAGCACGCGCGTCTTGCCGGTGCGGGTGTCGACCTCGACCTCGCTGATGTGGACAGCGGCCGAGAAGCCACGACCGATCTGGATGCCGTTCATCGTGATCGGGACGGCGCGCATGCCGCGGTCGCCGCCGCGCTTCGCCGAGGCGGAGGCGCCGTCGGGGACGGCCGCGAGGTCGCCACCCACCCGGTCGCGCAGGGCCGTCGCGGCCTCGAGGGCGGCCGACCAGAGCGAGACGGTCGTGCGGCTGCCGCCCGAGGCGGGGCCATGCGGCGTGCCCGCGTGCGAGCGCCCGAGACGCACCTCCACGTCGGTGGGGTCGACGCCGAAGACGCCGGCCACGGCGCGCGCGACGACGGTGCGGCTGCCGGTGCCCATGTCCTGGCTGGCGGTCGACGCCGCGAGGCGTCCGTCGGCGACGGACACGACGACCTCGCAGTCGGGGTCGACGAGGTAGATCCAGTTGCCCGTAGCCACGCCGACGCCGCGCCGGAACCGCCCCGACCCGGTGCCGGTCACCGGCCGCTGCTGCCACGTGGGCAGCGCACTCGCCCAGCGGTAGAGGGCCTGGCGCTTCTGGTTGCCGTCCCACTGCGCGCGGAGCCCGATCGGGTCGCGTCTGGTGCGGTGCGCGACCTCGTCGACCGTCTGCTCCAGCGCCCACGCGCTGGTCGGACCGCCCGGACCACGGAAGGGCGCGCCCGGCGGAGCGTTGGTGACGACGTCGACGTCGCGCGCGAGCCGGGGGGTGCGGTCGTACATCAGCATCGCGAGCGCCGCGACGCTGTTGCCGATGGCCACCCCGGCGTGGCTCTCGGTGTCGACGGTCAGGGCCTTGACCGCCTGGGATCGGTCGTCGACGAGGAGCGAGACGCGGGTGCGGCTGCCCGGCCGGTTGCCCGTGGCCGTGAGCTCCTCGTGCCGGTCGAGGACGAGCTTGACCGGGCGGCGCGCGATGCGGCTGAGCGAGATGGCGCCGACGGCCTCCATGGTGAGGCTGAGCTTCGCCCCGAACCCACCGCCGACGTACTCCGCGACGACCTCCACCTCGGCCGGGTCGAGGTCGAAGTGTCCGGCGATCTCGTTTCGCATGAGGTCGACGCCCTGGGTGCTGAGCCACACCCGCAGGTGCTGCGGGTCGCTCCAGTCGGCGACGCAGGCGTGCGGCTCGAACGCGGTGTGCACCTGCACGCCGGTGCGCAGCTCGAGCTCGACGAGGCCGGTGGGACCGCTCCCGCCGGGGGCTGCGCTCTGGCCTGAACGTGCTGACGCGATGCGCCGTTTGGCCACGGTGCCGAGGAACGGCGTACGCGCTGGGCCGTGCCGGTTGCCGTCCCACGGTGCCGGCATCGACCCGCCCTCGCCGGCGCTGGGAGCACTCTTGCGGTCGGCGCGGGTCGCGTAGACGAGCGGGGCCCCCGGGCACACCGCCTCGCTTGGGTCGATGACGAAGGGCTGCTGCGTCACCTTGACCTCGAGCTCGCGGGCGATCCGGCGCGCCTCGCCCGGCGACTGGGCCGCGACGACGGCGATCGGCTGGCCGGCCCAGCGCACCCGCCGGTCTCCGGAGCCCTCCTGGGCGAGCAGGTCGACGCCGACGACGCCTGCGGGGAACGTGATCGGCCCGACGATGCCGGCGGCCACGTCGGAGCGACGGAAGGCGGCGTGCATCATGCCGGGGAGGCTGACGTCGGTCGTGTAGACGGCGGCGCCGGTGACCTTGGCCGGTGCGTCGACGCGTTCGACCGTGCCGGCGCCGTCGTCGTGCTCACCCCGGCAGGCGGCTGCGACAGCGCGGAAGATGCCCTCGTAGGCGCCGCACCGGCAGAGGTGCCCGGCCAGCGCGTCGGCGATGGTCTGGCGGTCCGGCTCGTCGGTGCCGTGGTCGGTGCGCCACCGGTCGTGGAAGGCAACGGCATCGACGATGAATCCCGGTGTGCAGTAACCACATTGGAGCCCATCGTGGTGCATGAACGCTCGCTGGACCGGGTGCAGGTCGTCACCGTCTGCGATGCCCTCCACCGTGGTGACGGCGGCGTCGCGCAGCCGGGTGGCCGGGGTGAGGCAGCCGAGCACGGGCTCGCCGTCGACGACCATCGTGCACGCCCCGCACACGCCGCTGCCGCAGACGAGCTTCGTTCCGGTCAGGCCGAGTCGGTCGCGCACGACCTCGACCGCCGCCTCGGTGCCGTCGACCTCGACGACCCGTGGCTCGTCGTTGACCGTGGTGGTGAACTCCATGAGGCCTCCTCCGGCTGCGTCTCGGCAGAACGGCTCGAGACGGTCCAGTGCGACGCTACCTCTGCACCCGCGCCGGGCGCGATGATGTCGTCGAGGGCTCGGAACGCGTGCCCGACGACGAGGAGGCGCGGCCATGCGCATCGCGGTGCTGGGCACGGGTGGGATCGGCGGATACTTCGGTGGGCGTCTGGCGGCGGCCGGCCACGACGTCACGTTCGTCGCGCGGGGTCCGCACCTCGCGGCGATCCGTGACCACGGCCTCCAGGTGGCGAGCGTCGCCGGCGACTTCACCGTGCACCCGGCGAGCGCCACGGACGACCCGACGACGGTCGGGGAGGTCGACGCGGTGCTGCTGGCCGTCAAGACGTGGCAGCTGCCGCCGGTGCTCGAGACGCTGCCCTCGCTGGTCGGTCCCGCCACCGCGGTGGTCACGACGCAGAACGGCGTCGAGGCACCCGGACAGGTCGCCACCGTGGTCGGGCGCGGCACCGTGCTGCCGGGCATCGCAAAGATCTTCGCCTTCATCGACGGTCCCGGCAGGATCACCCACGCCGGCGGTCCGGCGTCGCTGGCCTTCGACGAGTGGGAGCCTCCTGCCGGCGGGCCCTCGCAGCGGGTGGGCCGCCTCCGTGACGCCGTCTCGGCCTCGGGTGCGGTGTCACCGGTGCCCGACGACATCTGGGCCGAGCTCTGGTCGAAGATGCTCTTCGTCGTGCCCTTCGGCGGTCTCGGTGCAGCCCTCGCCGCCACTCTGGGCGAGATGCGCAGCGACCCGGCGCGGCGCCGGCTGCTGCGCGATGCGATGCGTGAGGTCGAGGTGCTTGCCCGGGCACGCGGCATACGGCTCCCGGAGAAGGTCGTCGACGGCACGATGGCGTTCGTCGACGACCAGCCGCCCGACGCCACCACCTCCCTGCAGCGCGACCTCCTCGAGGGCCGGCCGTCAGAGCTGGACGCCTGGACGGGCGCGGTGGTGCGCCTCGCGGCCGAGTCGGGTGTGGAGGTGCCGCTGCACCGGCTCCTGCTCGAGGTGCTGACCAGTCGGCACCCCGACGCGCTGCCCGGCTGAGGGCCGGCCTGCTGACGGCCGGGCTGCTGGCAGCCGGCGGGCGGGCACCCGGCGCAGCGCTCAGAGGTCGGGGCGGCAGACGCCGCGACCCAGGATCGCGAGGCCCCGACGGTCACCGTCGGCGGGGCCCTCGACGTCACCACCCGACTCGGACATCAGCTGCGAGCCGTCGGCGACGTGGTTGAGCCCGATCACGTGACCGACCTCGTGCTCGATCACCGCGCGCGCCGAGTCGCGGCGCCCGTTACGGAGCAGTTCGGTCATCGCGTCACGGTCGAGCCACACCGACCCGGAGACGTACACGAGGACCCCGTCCCCGGCCGCGCGTGGCGTGCTGCCGCCGAGACCGATGGTGCGCCCGGCGAGCCGCGGGATCTGGTCGGGCGTCGCGAAGGAGATGAACACCGGCGCCCAGCGGTCGCCGTAGCGGTCGGGCTGGTAGGGGTCGCGGTCGGGCGTCGGCGACTCGTCGGTCAGACCGTCGTCGACGAAGCGCAGCCCGCTCGCCGCCGACATCGTCGCCACGGCCTCGCGCACGAGCGCGTCCCCACCTTCGGGCAGGCCGACCGTGCTCGTCGTGAAGTGGATCGGGCGACACGGGTCGTACGCGACCGGCTCGGTGCCGTCGGCCTGCATCCGCATGAAGGTGTAGCCGCCACGACCGCCCGGTGTCGCCGGTGGAGAGCCCAGCGGGGCCTGCGCGGCGCCGATGCCAGCAGGCGGCGCGTCGGCGCCGAGCCCGAGGCGCGAGTCGAACGGTCGCGCCTGCCACAGCCAGACCGGGAGCGCCCCCATGAGCAGGGCGACCGCCACGATGCCCCACCAGCGCGGCCTGCACAGCCTGCCTCGCCAGCCGGTCTGCGCCCGGTGGCGGCCGGGCCGCCGGGCAGCGCGGATCACGGACCCCTGAACCATGTCCTGCATGCTGCCCTCAACCACCTGTCCTGTCGCCCCGAGACCCGTCCACCCCCGAGATCTGGTGGCAGTCGGCGACCTTGCACGTACCCGCTCGACGCCCCCCTCAGGCGCTCACACGTGCGTGGGCTAGGTTCGGCGCTCGTGAACTGGTTCGAGGCAGTGCATGACCGGGTGGTGCCGGTCACCGGCGACGTCGCCCTCGCGGCGCCGCGTCTCGTGATCGTGCTCGCGGTCGCCCTGGTGCTCATCGTCGTCGAGCCCCTCTGGCGGGTGATGCGTCTTGCGGTGACCCTCGTCCACGAGCTCGGCCACGCCGTCGTCGGCGTGCTCGTCGGGCGACAGTTCACCGGCTTCGTGCTCCGCGGAGACATGTCCGGGCACGCCGTCACCCGCGGTCCTGTACGCGGCCCCGGCCGGGTCGCGTCGACGTGGGCCGGCTACCCGATGCCCGCGGTGCTCGGCGCCGCGATGGTCTGGGGAGCCGGACGCGGCTGGTCGG
Source organism: Terrabacter sp. 05T424 (assembly GCF_056396225.1). Lineage (NCBI taxonomy): Bacteria > Bacillati > Actinomycetota > Actinomycetes > Micrococcales > Intrasporangiaceae > Terrabacter > Terrabacter sp. 05T424. The sequence goes on along the minus strand of NZ_JBFTLB010000002.1, from coordinate 429,533 downwards.
CACCCATGATCACCGCCGGCCTCGCCGTCCTGCTCTTCGCTCTTGTGCGGGTGCGCTCGGCGCTCACCGTGGTGGTCATGATCGTGGCCATCGTCGGCTCCGCTGCGTTGTGGTGGTGGCGCGACGACAGCCTCCAGCCGCAGGTCCTCGTCGGTCTCGGCGTCGTTCTGCTCGTCGGGGCCTGGCGTCATCTCGGCGCCGTGCTCAAGGACCGCAGCCGCGGCAGCGACCCGGGCGTCCTCGCCTCGCTGACCCGCCTGCCCCGCGTCCTCTGGAGCGGATCCTTCGTCGTCGTGTGCGGCCTGGCGACGTGGGTCGTCGTCGCCGAGATGGTCGCCACCCTCGCCTGAGCAGTCCCCACCCCGTCGGAAACTGAGCACTCGACGGGTGGGGGCCCGTCGGAAACTGAGCACTCGACGGGTGGGGGCCCGTCGGAAACTGAGCACTCGACGGGTGGGGGCCCGTCGGAAACTGAGCATTCGACCTAGACCCGCGGTCGAGTGCTCACTTCTCGACGCACAGTTCTCGTCGAGTGCTCAGTTTCCGACGGGTCAGTTGAGGCTGAACGGCGGGACTGCGGGTGGAGCGACGGCCCCGAGCGCTGCGGCGAACTCGCTCTCACGACGAACCAGGTGCAGGCCCAGCCGCAGGCGCGACTCGGTGTCCACGCACTCGAGCAGTCGCTGGCGGTCGGCCACGTCGAGGCTGACGGAGTCCGGCACGGCATACGCAAGGGTGCGCGGGTCGGCCGGCAGCTCGGCCGGCTCGGGCTCCCTGCCGAGCGACGCAGCGAAGGCCACGAGCTCGGCCCGCAACGCCGTGGCGAGCCCCGCGACGGTCGATGCGTCACCGTCGGGCTCGGTCAGCCAGGTGACGCGAGCCGTCGCGTACGGTGTCCCGGCCGTGTCGTCGATGGCGTCGAGGTGGAAGCGGTCGGTGCCCTCGGAGACGACGAAGAAGCGCTCCCCCTCCAGCGCGGCCGCCTGGGTCAGCAGGGCGCCGCATCCGACGGGGTGGAGGGCCTTGACCGCATCGTCACCCACCTCGTAGCCCTCGCGGATCGCGACGACCCCGAAGACGGGCGGCCGCTCGTCCTGGCCGTCGAGCAGGTCGTGGAGGAGCTTCACGTAGCGCGGCTCGAAGATCTGCAGCGGCAGTCGCGCCCCGGGCATGAGCACCGTGGCCAGCGGGAAGATCGCCAGAGTCGCCATCTGCCCACACCCAGTCTCGCCCGGGCCGTCAGGCCCCGCGGGCGGCGTCCTCGCGCTCGGAGGGCACGGGCGTCGAGGCCGGGGTGGCCATCGCCCGGGTCGGCTCGAGGCCATCGCCGTCCACCTCGGTGCCGATGTGGGCGCCGTCGCCACGATCGTCAGCCGTCGCACCGGTGGTGTGGCCGGCCTGCTCCGCCAGCTGCTCGACGTTCTCGATCATGTCGGCAGGGGAGCCGTTGATGGCGGTCGCGAGGCCCAGTGCGAGGCCGCGCAGCTCCTGGTCACCCATGCCGAGACGGACGGCGACGGTGGCCGCGTTGGCGGGCCGCTGCTCCGGGTCCTTCTCGAGGCACTCGGTGATGAGCTCGCGGAGGTCCTCCGGCACCGTGTCGGGCAGCGGCGGCGGCGCCTCGTTGACGTGGCTCAGCGCGGTCGCGATCGGCGTGCCCCGGTCGAAGGGCCGCTGGCCGACGAGCATCTCGTGGGCAACGACACCGAGGGCGTAGAGGTCGCTCGCACCCGTCGCCGCGTGGCCGAGGGCCTGCTCGGGACTGATGTAGTTGGGCGTGCCGAGCATCTCGCCGTGCTGGGTGTGGCCGGAGGCGTCGAGCGCCCGGGCGATGCCGAAGTCGGTGAGCTTCACGAGGCCGTCCTCGCGCACCATGATGTTCGCGGGCTTGATGTCGCGGTGCACCACGCGGGCCTCGTGCGCGACGCCGAGCGCGAGAGCGGCCTGACCCATGATCGAGCGCACCTCGTGCGGCGGGAGCGGGCCACGCTTGTTGAGGATCGCCGAGAGGGGCTCGCCCTCGACCAATTCCATGACGAGGAAGGCCAGACCTTCGTCCTCGCCGTAGTCGAAGACGGTCGCAATGTTGGTGTGCATCAGGCCTGCGGAGTGCACGGCCTCATCGCGGAAGCGGAGGGCGAAGAGCCGCTCGTGGTCGGCGTCGGGACGCATGATCTTGACCGCCACCGGGCGCTGCAGCACGTCATCCGTGCCACGCCACACGTCAGCCATTCCGCCTGAGGCGATACGGCTCTCGAGGCGGTAGCGGTCGCCGAGGACAATGCCTTCCTGGAGACGGTTCATGTCAGGGGCACCTGGGCCTTTCGGACGGAAGGTGCGCGTCGTGTGACATCTGAGAGGCCTTCGTCAGCGGTCATCGTACGGGACCCAACGGTTGGATCGAACATTCGTCGACCAGTCCTGGGAGCGGTCTGAGCCATGACCGGCCCCCGGGTCATGGCATTCGCCTACATACCCCCGTCCCCGCTCTGCGAACCACGTGTAGCGACCTGATTGGCCCCGTTCGCCTGCCCGGCGGCGCACGCACGACGGGACCCGACGGCATACGTCGGGCGTATGCCGTCGGGTCGGTGGGCCGTCATCGCCCGGTCTCCTTGCTGCGGGTGGGTGGTGCCCGCAGCCGGCCACCGAGACCGGGCGAATCAGGCGCGTCAGGCGGGGCGGGCCGGTCGGCGCCGGCTCACGGCGATGAGGGCCGCGCCGCCCGCGATCACGGCGGCCGTCGCCACGCCGATCCCGACGACCGGCAGGTTCGTCGGCTGAGCAGGCGGGAGCGAGACCTTGGGCGCCACCGGTGCCGCCGGTGCGACCGGGGTGGGACCCTCGGCGCTGTTGGCCGAGCCGACCTCGGAGTGCTTCGGGAAGAGCTTCGCGTCGCGGCACTGCCCGATCGTGCCGCCACCCATGTAGAGGCAGTTCGATGATGCCGACGGGACCGGGCTGGGCACCGGCTCATGGGGCTGCTGCGCGAGAGCGGGGCCGGCCAGGGCCAGCGATAGCACCGCGGAAGCACCGAACGCCGCTGCGGAGCGGCGGCCCAGGCCCGAGGACGTGGTGAAGGACTGACTGGACATGTGGCGCTCCCTTCTGGGTGGAGAGTGACCCGCGACGATCGCGCCTGACCGTGATCCCATCCCCCTGGCGCCGCACCCTCGGGGAGGTCCCTCGGGTCCGGCAGGTGGTGATCTAGCGGGTGACAGGCAGAGCCTTCGATCCACAGCGCAGATACCGGTTCGCTTGCTCAACAGGCGATCTCGCGGGTTTTCCCGTAGGACAACCCCTCCCAAGGCCGGACGAGGCGGACCCACTCCGGCGCGCGGCTGATCAGGCGCGAGGTCGCGCAGGACGGGTGGCCGGACGACACCAGGAGCGCGATCTCGCGCACGATGAGTCCAGGGGTGTCGCGAGGTGGAGTCGCCCGGGCCACGGCTGCCGGCTTGCCCCTTCGATCTCAGCGCCCGAGGGGTGCTGATCCTCGACTGTGCGCACGCGCCCCATCAGGGCATGGAGGTCGACCGGCCGGGCCGGCTTCGGCTCACGTCGGCACCGGACTCGCTTCGCGGATCGCCGCGCTCGGCGGGCTCGGCGGGCTCGGCGGGCTCGGCGCGGTTCGCCAGGCCGATGCAGCCGGCGAGGGTGACGACGAACGCCGCCCCCATCACGGGCGCCTGCCCCGGCGCGACCCGGTCCCCGAGCACCATGAGGCCGACCGCCGCCGGCAGCACGGTCTCTGTCGCGAAGGTCAGGGCGGCCACCGTCGTGGCGCTGCCTCGGCTGAGCGCCATCCCGTAGGAGACGGTCGCGAGCGCCGCGTGCGCGACGAGCGCCCAGGCGAGGCCGTCGGTCGCGAGCGCCCAGACCCGGGAGGGGACCTCGAGCAGTCGGGCCGCGACCCCGACACCACCGAAGCCGAGACCCGCGGCGACACTGAGCAGGACGCCGCCCCGACGGCGGTCCCGGAAGCCCACGGCGAGAAGCACCCCCACGAGCAACGCCGCCACCAACAGCCACCACGTCGCCGCAGGGCCCGGGTGCACGGCCGGACCTTCGGCCGCCGTGAGCGCGAGGCCCGTCAGGCCCAGGCCGACGGCGACCAGCGCGACGACGTCCGGCACGCCAAAGCGGACATGGAGCACGAGGACCGACAGCACGGCGGTGACGGCCACCGACGAGGCGATGGCGGACTCGACGACGAAGAGCGGCAAGGTGCGCAACGCCGCCACGGACGCGAGGAAGCCGACACCGTCGAGGGCGAGCCCCACGGCATACGGCCACCCGGCGCGGATGCGCCCGAGGACAGCGGTGCCGGCCGGGAGGGCAGCGGCCCGACGGACGCCGATCGCCTGCAGCACGGTGGCCGCACCGTAGGCGAGCGCCGCGAGGAGGGCACCGAACAGACCGAACGTCACCCAGCCATCGTCGCAACTGCCACTGGGAAGTGCCTCTGAGGGGGACGCGACCACGAAGGGCCCCGCGTAACGCCGAAGGGCCCCAGTTCTGGAGAACTGGGGCCCTTCGTCATCGCGTGCGCGAGGGGGGATTTGAACCCCCACGCCCTTTCGGACACTGGCACCTGAAGCCAGCGCGTCTGCCGTTCCGCCACTCGCGCGTGACAAGGAGACAGTGTGGTGCATCCCCCGCCGGATCGCCAAACCGGGACACGCGCCGCCCCGTCTGGCGTCCACCCCGAAGGGGTCCCTCGGTCGTCACCGGCCCCCGTGCGGCTCGCCCAGCCGGTAGGTCGGCTCGGTGAACCCACCACCCAGGAACGGCGACGACCGCGCCGTTGAGACCCGCTCGAGCTCACCGGCATACGCCTCGGCGTCGTCCTGCGGGTCGAAGCCGATGGCCAGCCCGGGCGAGAGGTCCACGCGTCGTCGGGTGTTGCGCGAGACGCCCCACACGACGTGGTGCCCGGTGGCCTCGGTCGTGAGCACGGCGAGGACCAGCCGGGTCATGTCGTCCGGAGAGAGCCACGAGCGCAACGACCCGGGCACGCCGGTGCCGTCGGCGAAGGTCATGATGCGTGCGCTCACGACGGTGATGCCGAACCGGGCGGCATACAACGCCCCGAGCGCCTCCAGGGCCGCCTTGCTCACTCCGTAGTACGTGTCGGACGCCGGGAGTGGCATGCCCTGACGGAGCGACGGCGACTCGACCGGCACGAAGCCCGCTGCGTGCACCGAGCTGGCAAGGAGCAGCCGCGGCGCCCCGGCAATGCGAGCCGCCTCGCACACCGCGCGGCTGCCGTCGATGTTGACCGAGAGCAGGTCGGCCCACGCCTGCTCGTCGGAGAACGCGCCGAGGTGGACGACGAGATCGGCGCCCGCGAACGCCTCGGCCTGCGCCTCGATGTCGCGCAGGTCGCACTCGACGACCCGCTCGAGCGAGGCGTCGGCGCCGGCCACTTCGACGCCCGGCGCCTCACAGAGCACCAGCCGGTGACCAGCCGCGCGCAGGCGCGGCCGCAGAGCCGTCGCGATGCGCCCGGCCGCACCGGTCAGCGCGAGAAGGGCCACGCGGACGGCATACCCGGTCGGGGCGCTGTCGTGCTGGGCGAGGTCAGAGGCCGTCGACGACGACGGCCGCCATCTCCATGCAGGAGTCGTGCGTCTTGCGGCTGATCTTCAGCGGGTCGAGGTGCAGGCCCGGTGCGAGCATCGGGTCGTAGGGGATGTCGACGACCGCGCGCACCCACTGCTCGAAGTGCTCGCGCGTGTGCACGCCGGCACCGATGTCGTTGGCCTTGGCCGACGTGTGCGAGATGACGCAGACGGCGTTGCGCACGAGGTCACCGCGACCCATCGCGACGAGCGCATCGAGGTTCTTGGCCGCGACCACGGACGTGTCGTCCTTGAGCGACGTCGCGAAGACGAGCATGTCGGCCCGGGCAGCCGCCGCCAGCCAGTTCGGCGAGAGGCGGTTGTTGCCGGTGTCGACGACGATCATGCGGTAGAAGCGCGACAGCTGCGTGTGGAGGTCCTCGAACTCCTGCTCGCCGATGATGCGCATCGCCTCGTCGTCGTCGGCCGACGCGAGCACGTCGAACGAGAGGCCCCGCTGCTCACGCACCCAGTGCTCGAGCTCGGACGTGCCGGCGTTGGGGTCGTTGGCGATCGTCGGCAGGGCGCCGAGCAGGTCGACGACGGTGCGGTGGTGGCTCTGCGACGGGGCACGCATGCCGAGCGTGCCCTCGGTCTCGTTGTTGTCCCAGGCGAGCACCGAGCCCGAGCGGTAGCGCCCGAGGTAGCTCGCGAGCATCAGCGTGACGAGTGTCTTGCCGCCGCCGCCCTTGGTGTTGATGACCATGATCGTCTTGCGGCCGTTGAGCGGTCGCGCGATGCGGTCGATGCGGTCGCGCTCGAGCATCTCCTTGACGCTGGGACCCATGCCGAAGGCCTTGCGCAGGCCCGAGTTGGCCTTGGTCTTCTGTCGCTCGCCCTTCGAACGCGCCGTGATGAGGTCTTCGGCGCTCGGGCGGTCGGAGTTGCCCTCGCGGGCAGCCGGGGTGAGGTCGTATGCCGTCGACTGCGCCTCGTAGCCACCCTCGGCCGCCGCGGCGGCCACGTCGGGGTCGAGCGCCGGGCGGGCGGCATACGCCTGCTGGGCTGCGCTGTGGTCGGTGCCGTAGTGACCGGACGCGCCGGTGGCAGTGGCCGAGTCGGAGGTCGTGGAAGTCGACGAGCTCGACGAGCCGGTGCCGGCGGGCATCCAGCCGGAGTACTCCTCCTCGGACGCGGCCGCGGTGTCGGCGTTGTGCTGGAGGGTCGACCAGTGGGCGGTCGCCTGGCCCGGGTCGTCTGCGGTGCCGGAGCCGCTGGTCACAGGCCACTCGCCGGTGCCCGGGTCGGAGGGCTGCCACTCGGTCCACGACGTGGTCGACGAGCCGTTGTGGTCGTGGCCGTTGGTGTCGGTCGAGGCAGACTCGCCGCCGTACTCATAGGAGTCGGTCCACTGGTTGGCGGCGGTGTCGTCGGAGGCGGCCACGGCCGGCTGCTGGCCGGTGTCGCCCGGCTGCCAGGACGTGTCCTCCCAGGTGGAGCTCCACGGGTCGGCCGGAGCCTCGTCCTCGTGGGGCGCGCCCGCCGTCGCGGTGGGGATCGGAAGGGTGAAGCCACCCGGGATGGAGTTGTTGGCGGAGAAGCCGGGGATGCCCTGACCCTCGTTGCTTCCGGTCTCGTCCTTGCTCATCGAGCGCTCCTTGCTGGCCTACCACGTGCGGGACCCGCCGCGGGACCCCGTGAGATCGTCCCATGCTTCCGTCACACATCAAACCCGCTGACCGGCGGTGCGGCGCGTCGGGAACGCGCTGTGAAGGGGCTCGGAAGAGGCTCGGAACAGGCTCCGAAGGTGCTCGGAAGGGCGCCGCCACGGCCCGCGCGGGCCCGTCGATTGGGGGCTGGTGGGGCTCGCCCGGCTACGATGAAGCGCCCGGCAGGAGCGCTCACCAGGAGGAGGAGACGGCGTGGGAATCATCAACCGTGTCGAGCACGGTCTCGCCAAGGCTGTCCACGGTGCCTTCGCCAAGGCGTTCAAGTCCGAGGTGCAGCCCGTCGAGATCGCCTCGGCGATCCGACGCGCCATGGACGACCGGGCCGCCCTGCTCGGGCACGGGCGGGCCATGGTGCCCAACCTCTACACGATCGAGCTCAGCCAGACCGACTACGAGCGGCTCGGTGACTACGAGGACGACCTCTCCGACGACCTCGTCGCCGCGGCGCAGGAGCACGCCGACTCGCAGGGCTACCAGCCCGGCGGACCCCTCGAGGTCCAGCTGGTCGAGGGCGAGGGTCTCGAGACCGGTGTGTTCCGGGTGCGTCCAGCGACCGCGAAGCAGGCCGGCCGCGAGCCCGCCGCCCCCGCGCAGGGCGCCCCGCCTCGCCCCCAGACCGCGAACGGCACAGTGGTCGACGAGGCCCCCGTCCACCGGCCGACCCCGCGGTCCAACCCGTCGGCCCGGCCCTGGCTCGACATCGGCGGCGACCGCTACCCGCTGCTGGGCAGCCTCACGACCATCGGTCGCGACGACACGGCCGACATCGTCATCGACGACCCCGGCGTCTCCCGCCGCCACAGCGAGATCCGCGTCACGACCGACGGACCGCACCTGGTCACCTCGATCCGCGACCTCAACTCGACGAACGGCACGTTCGTCAACGGCGAGCGTATCTCGGCCCAGCGGCTCCAGGACGGCGACCGCCTGACGATCGGGCGCACCTCCGCGACCTTCCGAGCCGGACGCCGGTGACGCATGAGTGAACTCACCCTGACCCTGCTGCGGCTGGGTCTGCTCGCGCTGCTGTGGATCTTCATCTTCAGCGTCGTCGGGGTGCTCCGCACTGACATCTACGGCACCGCCGTGAGCCGTCGGGGTCGCCGCAAGGCGCGCAAGGAGGCCGAGCAGCAGAACCGTCAGCGCACCCCCGCCCGCACTCCCGCACCGGCCGCTGCCGGTGCAGGCGCCGGCGCTGCTCCGGCACCGGCTCCCGAGCCCGCCGGCGGGTCGGGATGGCGCGGCCGCGGTCGCGCCAAGGGCGCCCCGACGACGCTCGTCGTCACCGAGGGCCCGCTCACCGGCACCTCGCTCCCGCTGCGCAGCGGCGGCATCCTGATCGGCCGCAACCCCGAGTGCGCGCTCGTGCTCGACGACGACTACGCGTCCGGGCGGCACTGCCGCATCTACCCCGACCCCTCCGGCCGTGACGGCTGGGTCGTCGAGGACCTCCACTCGACGAACGGCACCTTCATCGGTCGTGACCGCCTGACCGGCACACGTCCCGTGGAGGTGGGCACGAGCCTGCGGATCGGCAAGACCGTTCTCGAACTGCGAGGCTGACCCGATGGCCATCGCCCTGCGCTACGCCGCGCGCTCCGACCTCGGGCTGGGACCCAAGTCCCGCAACGAGGACTCCGGGTACGCCGGCCCCAACCTGCTCGTCCTCGCGGACGGCATGGGTGGGCACGCCGCGGGCGACGTCGCGAGCTCGATGATCGTCGGCGAGCTCGCCCCCCTCGACGAGGAGGACGTCACCGCCGACCAGGCGATCCCGCTCCTCGAGGAGGCGCTGCACTCGGCCAACGCCAAGCTGACCAAGGCGATGCGCGAGAACAGCGACCTCGCCGGCATGGGCAGCACGACGATCGTCATGCTGCGCACGGGCAACAAGCTCGCGATGGCCCACATCGGCGACTCCCGCGCCTTCATGCTCCGCGGCGACACCTTCTCGCAGATCACGAAGGACCACTCCTTCGTCCAGCAGCTCATCGACGAGGGCCGCATCAGCAAGGACGAGGCCGGGCACCACCCGCAGCGCTCGGTCGTCACCCGGGTCATGACCGGCCAGCCCGACGACGAGCCCGACACGTCGCTGCGCGAGGCGAAGATCGGCGACCGCTTCCTGATGTGCTCCGACGGGCTGTCCGACTTCGTCGGCGCCGACGTCATCGAGGAGATCCTCCGCGAGGCCCGCACGCCCGAGGAGGCCGCCGACCGCTGCATCGAGGTCGCACTCAAGGCGAGCACCCGTGACAACGTCACCGTGATCGTGGCCGAGGTCGTCGACGCCGACGGCGACGACCTGCCCACCACCGTCCCGCAGGTCGTCGGCGCCGCGGGCAAGCGCATGCGCAACAAGACGCGCGCCATACCGACGAGCCCCGCCGAGAAGGCTGCTGCCCTGTCGCGCGAGGCCACCGGCCGGCCGCACCCCGAGGACGACGGGCTCGAGCTCGCCGAGGACCGCACTCGGTCCAAGCGTTCCAAGGTCGTACGCCGCACCCTCGGCCTGATGCTCGTCGTGGCCGTCCTTGCCGGGGGCGGGTATGCCGCCTGGGCCTGGTCCCAGAAGCAGTACTACGTCGCGGCCGACGCCGGCCACGTCGCGATCTTCCAGGGCGTCAGCCAGGACCTCGGCCCGGTCCGGCTCTCGCACGTGCAGTCGCAGTCCGACGTGCTCGTGGCCGACCTGCCCACCGACGTCCAGGGCTCGGTCGGCAACACGATCACGGCCCGCGACCTCGCCGACGCCGAGCTCAAGATCGCCGCCCTGCGCACCGAGGCCCAGCGCTGCCAGCAGATCGCGGCCAGCGGCACCCCGTGCGGCACCAGCCCCGTCCCGACGCCTTCCGCAACACTGCCGACCACCCCGCCCACGAGCCCGCCCACGAGCCCGGTCACGCCCTCGCCGTCGGTCCCGGCTCCCGGCCCGTCGACGCCGAAGCCCTCCGTCACGACGCCGCCGGCCGTCGCCGCCGCGTTCTCGGGGGTGGGCGCGTGACGACGACCGTCGAGCCGCTGACGCCTCGCACGCGCCGAGGCGCCGAGCTCGTCCTGCTGCTGCTCGCCGTCGGCATCGTGCTGCTCGCGTGGGTCACCACCGACCTCAACCGCAACGGCACCGTGCCGGCCAACATCATCCCGGTCGCCGGCGGGTTCATGGTGCTGGTGCTCGCCGTGCACCTCGTGCTGCGCTGGAAGGCCGCGTACGCCGACCCCGTGCTCCTCCCGATCACGACGGTGCTCAACGGCCTCGGGCTCGTCATGATCCACCGCCTCGACCTGGCCCGCGGCAAGCTCGGGTCCGACGGCGACGCGTACCGCCAGATCATCTGGACGACGCTCGCGGTCGCGCTCGCCGTCGCCGTGCTGTTCCTGCTGCGCGACCACCGGCTGCTGCGCCGCTACACCTACGTGTCGATGGCCGCCGGCTTCGTGCTGCTGCTGATGCCTCTCGTGCCCGGCGTCGGCCGCTCGATCAACGGCTCGCAGATCTGGATCTCCGTCGGCCCGCTCAACTTCCAGCCCGGCGAGTTCGCCAAGATCGCCCTCGCCATCTTCTTCGCCGGCTACCTCGTCCAGACCCGCGACGTGCTCTCGCTGGCCGGCAGGAAGGTGCTCGGCTTCACCTTCCCGCGTGGGCGTGACCTCGGCCCGATCCTCGTCGCATGGGTGCTGGCGCTGCTGATCCTCGTCTTCCAGAAGGACCTCGGCTCGGCGCTGCTCTTCTTCGGCCTCTTCGTCGCGCTGCTCTACGTCGCGACCGAGCGCGTGTCGTGGATCGCCATCGGCCTGCTCCTCTTCGCCGCGGCCGTCGCCTTCGCGCTGTCGGCGTTCACGCACTTCCAGAAGCGCGTCGACCTGTGGCTCGACCCCTTCTCCCAGGACAACCTCGAGCGCTCCAACCAGCTGGCCAACGGCCTGTGGGGCATGGCCTCGGGCGGGCTCACCGGCACCGGGCTCGGTGCTGGACGGCCCTACCTCACCTCCTTCGCCGAGAGCGACTTCATCTTCTCCAGCCTCGGCGAGGAGCTCGGCCTCTTCGGCTCGGTCGCGATCATCGTGCTGTACCTGCTCTTCTGCGAGCGCGGCATCCGCACGGCCCTCGGCGTGCGTGACGGGTTCGGCAAGCTCCTGGCGATCGGCCTGTCCTTCTCCGTCGCCTTCCAGCTCTTCATCGTCATCGGCGGCGTCACGCGGGTCATCCCGCTGACCGGCCTCACGACCCCGTTCATGTCGCTCGGTGGCTCCTCCCTCCTCGCGAACTGGGTGATCATGGCGCTGCTGCTGCGCATCTCCGACCAGGCCCGTCGCCCGATGCCCGAGATCCCGGTGGGCGTCGCCGCCGACGACCCGTCGCCGGCCGAGATGACCCAGGTGGTGAAGCTGCCGTGAACACCCCGATCCGCCGGCTCTCCGTCCTCATCGCGTGCCTGTTCACGGCGCTGCTGGTCGCCTCGACCATCGTGCAGTTCACGCAGGCCCGGTCGCTGGGAGCGATGGCGAGCAACAAGCGCTCGCTGCTCGACAGCTACTCCCGTGAGCGCGGGTCGATCATCTCCGGCGGCCAGCCCATTGCGAAGTCGGTGGCCGTCGACGACCAGTACCGCTTCCTGCGCTCCTACCCGCAGGCCCAGCTCTACGCCCAGCTCACCGGCTTCTACTCCTACGCCGTCGGCGCCCCCTACGGCCTCGAGCACGCCTCCGACGACCTCCTCTCGGGCGACGCCGACACCCTCTTCGTCCGTCGTGTCACCGATCTCATCACCGGCCGCAAGACGTCCGGCGCCACGATCGAGCTGACGATCGACCCGAAGGCGCAGGCAGCGGCAGACAAGGCCCTCGGCGACAACAAGGGCGCGGTCGTGGCGCTCGACCCGAAGACGGGCGCGATCCTCGCCATGGTCAGCCACCCCACCTACGACCCCAACCCGCTGTCCAGCCACGACCTGTCCAAGGCCGCGAACGCGTGGCAGAAGCTCTCGACCGACCCCGACAAGGCCTACCTCAACCGGACGATCAACGGCGTCTACCCGCCCGGCTCCACGTTCAAGGTCGTCACCGCCGCGGCGGCGCTCGAGGACGGCGTCGTCACCGACGAGAACTCCTCGGTGCCGGGCCCGCCCGTGCTCGACCTGCCGCTGACCACCACCAACCTGCCCAACGAGAACGGGCGGCCGTGCGGTCCCGGCGACAAGACGACCCTCATCCACGCGCTCGAGATCTCGTGCAACACTGCCTTCGGTTCGCTCGGCCTCGAGCTCGGCGGCGAGAAGATCCGCGCGCAGGCCGCGAAGTTCGGGTTCGGCGACTCGCTGCAGATCCCGATGCGGGTCTCGACGAGCTCCGTTCCGGCCGACCTCAACGCGCCCCAGGCGGCCCAGAGCGCGATCGGCCAGTACGAGGTGCGCACCACGCCGCTGCAGATGGCGATGGTCGCGGCCGGCATCGCCAACGGGGGCCGCGTCATGACTCCCTACCTGATCGACTCGGTGCGCAGCGCCAACCTCGACATCATCGAGTCCACGCCCGACCCGGTCGAGCTGTCGCAGGCGGTGTCCGACAAGACCGCAGCCACGCTGACCAAGATGATGGTCTCGGTCGTGAACAACGGCAGTGGCGCCAGAGCCAAGATCGACGGCGTCGAGGTGGCCGGCAAGACCGGCACCGCCCAGCACGACCTCAACAAGCCACCGCACGCCTGGTTCATCTCCTTCGCCCCAGCCACCGACCCGAAGATCGCGGTCGCGGTCGTCGTCGAGGACGGCGGCGTCAAGGGCAGCGAGATCGGCGGCGGCCGCGTGGCCGCCCCCATCGCTCGCGACGTCATGGAGGCGGTGCTCAACCGATGACCGACCGACCCGACCAGCGTGAGCAGCCACCTGCCGGCGCCCGACGAGCGGACCACGATGACGCAGCATCCGGACGAGCCCTTCACGAACGAGCAGAGGCGAACGACGTGACCACCGCAGCACGCGTCCTGGGGGGACGCTACGAGGTCGGCGAGCTCATCGGACGAGGCGGCATGGCCGACGTGCACCTCGGTCACGACACGAGGCTCGGTCGCCAGGTCGCCATCAAGATGCTGCGCTCCGACCTCGCACGCGACGCCAACTTCCTCATGCGCTTCCGCCGCGAGGCGCAGTCCGCCGCCGGTCTCAACCACCCGGCGATCGTCGCGATCTTCGACTCCGGCGAGGACGAAGACCTGGCCGACGGACCCAACGGCACGCGTACGACCCTTCCGTACATCGTCATGGAGTACGTCGACGGGCAGACGCTGCGCCAGCAGCTCACCGAGCACCAGCAGCTCGACCCGGCAGAGGCGATCCGCGTCACCGAGGGCATCCTCGACGCGCTCGCCTACAGCCACCGGATGGGCATCGTCCACCGCGACATCAAGCCCGCCAACGTCATGATCACGAGCAACGGCCACGTGAAGGTGATGGACTTCGGCATCGCCCGGGCCATCGCCGACACCGCCGCCACGATGACGCAGACCCAGTCGGTCGTGGGCACGGCGCAGTACCTCTCGCCCGAGCAGGCCCAGGGCCAGACCGTCGACGAGCGTTCCGACCTCTACTCGACCGGCTGCCTCCTCTTCGAGCTGCTCGCCGGGAGGCCCCCGTTCGTCGGCGACTCGCCCGTCGCCATCGCCTACCAGCACGTGGGCGAGCTCCCGCAGCCGCCGAGCGTGTGGAACGACGCCGTCGGTGGTGACCTCGACGCAGTCACTCTGCACGCCCTCGCCAAGGACCGCGAGGCCCGCTACCAGGACGCCACTGAGTTCCGCGACGACCTCGAGAACGTCCGCCTCGGTCGCCAGATCAGCGCCGCCGCCCTCGGCACCGCAGCCGCCGTGGGCGCTGCTGCCACCCAGACCCTCCCGCAGTCGTATGCCGCACCGGGGGCACCGACGGCGGTGCAGCCCCCGGTCGGCGCACGCCGCTACCGGAACACCGCCGGCCTGCCCGCCGTCGGCCACGACGAGGGCGAGGACGCCCAGCGCAAGGGCGGTCGCGGCAAGGCGGCGTTCATCACCCTGCTCGTCATCGCCCTGCTCGCGCTCGTCGGCTGGGGCGCCGTCACGTGGTTCGGCAACCAGGCCCCCACCACGGTGCCGACGGTGGCCGTGCCCACCCTCGAGGGCATGAAGGAAGACGTCGCCGCCCGCACCCTGGCGACCAACAACCTGCGCGGCCAGAAGACCGCGGCAGCCAGCACGATCGTGCCCGAGGGTGAGGTCGTGAGCCAGGACCCCAGCGCCGGCACGCGCGTGCAGACTCTGTCGACGGTCAAGTACGTCGTGTCGTCTGGTCCGGACACGTTGACCGTGCCCGACGTGACGGGCATGAACAAGGACGAGGCCCGGGCAGAGCTCGAGAAGCAGGGCTTCGCCGTGGCCGGCTTCACTCAGGAGAACGTCCCCGACCAGGACAAGAACAACGTCACCAAGACGGAGCCGGCCGCCCGGGCCGTCGTGTCCAAGGACACCAAGATCCGCATCTTCTACGCGACCGGCAACGTCAAGGTGCCCGACGACCTCGTCGGCAAGGACTGGGCCCTGGCCGCGGTCGCGCTCCAGAACGCCGGGCTCGACCCGCGCAAGGAGTCGGTCGACTCCCAGAAGAACCCCGACGAGGTGCTGTCGGTCGACAAGGCGGGCGACGTGGTCAAGAAGGGCACGACGATCGTCGTCAAGGTGGCGAAGACGCCCACCTCCACGGCGACGGTGACCATCACGCCGCCCCCGCCGACCACCACCACAGCCCCTCCGACGACGCCGCCCCCGACGACGACGCTCACCCTCCCCTGACCTCAGGGGGCGACGCACTCGACGGGTCGTCAGCCCTCCACCTCACTCGAGTGCTCACTTCCCGAGGTCGGGAAGTGAGCACTCGACGTAGAGGAGCCGTCGGAAGATGAGCACTCGACGCAAAGGTCCCATCGAGTGCACAGTTCCCGACGGACGTACGCGTCGGAAGATGAGCACTCGACCCGCTGGTCCCATCGAGTGCACAGTTCCCGACGGACGTACGCGTCGGAAGATGAGCACTCGACCCGCTGGTCCCATCGAGTGCACAGTTCCCGACGGACGTACGCGTCGGAAAGTGAGCACTCGACCCGCTGATCCCATCGAGTGCACAGTTCCCGACGGACGTACGCGTCGGAAGATGAGCACTCGACCCGCTGGTCCCATCGAGTGCACAGTTCCCGACGGACGTACGCGTCGGAAAGTGAGCACTCGACATGGGACTCGACGTCGGGAAGTGAGCACTCGACGTGAGGGGGGCCTGCGGCGGGGTAGGTCGCTCAGACGGCGGCGGTGACGAGCGGGCTGAGGCCCGCCGACCGCGCCACGGCGTCGGCGTCGCCGCACATCGCGAGGAAGTTGGCGAGCATCCGGTGGCCGCCCTCGGTGAGCACGCTCTCGGGGTGGAACTGGACACCGTGCAGCGGGAGGTCGCGGTGGCGTACGGCCATGACGAGCCCGGAGTCGGTGTGGCCCGTCGCCACCAGCTCGGCGGGCAGCGTCGCCGGGTCGATCGTCAATGAGTGGTAGCGAGTCGCCGTGAAAGGGCTCGGCAGTCCCTCGAGCACGCCGGTGCCGTCGTGGTGCACGAGCGAGGTCTTGCCGTGGAGCAGCTCGGGCGCGCGGCCGACGGTCGCGCCCACGACCACGCCGAGGGCCTGGTGGCCGAGGCACACGCCGAACATCGGCTTCGGGATGCGCGCGCACTCGCGGATCATGTCCTTCGAGACGCCGGCCCCCTCGGGCGTGCCCGGACCGGGCGAGACGAGCACCCCGTCGTAAGCCGCCGCCTCGCCGGCGTCGACGGCGTCGTTGCGCACGACCGTGCACTCGGCCCCGAGCTGCTCGAGGTAGCCGACGATCGTGTAGACGAAGCTGTCGTAGTTGTCGACGACGAGGATGCGGGCTGGGCTGGTCATGCGTGTCTCTCAGGCGGGTGGCTCAGGCGGTGGGTCAGCGGATCGGCGAGGCGTACTGGAAGTCGACCGAGCCCGAGTATGCCGGGAACTCGATCGAGCTGTGCGTGTGGACTCCGTAGCCGAGACCGACGGCGTCGACGTACTGCTTGTAGATGGTGACGGAGGCGTCGGCATCGAGGCCCTGCTGGAGGCGGTCGACGTCACCCATGGCGGTGATCCGGTAGGGCGGCGCGTAGACGCGGCCCTGCAGGATCAGCGTGTTGCCGACGCAACGCACGGCGCTCGTGGAGATGACGCGCTGGTCCTGGATCATCATCGCCTCGGCCCCTGAGGACCACAGCGCGTTGACGACGCCCTGGACGTCCTGCTGGTGCACCACGATGTCATCGGCCGTGAAGCCGTCGGGCAGCGACTCGGCCGTGCGGTGGGCGTCGTCGAGAGTGACCTCGAGGGCGGCGCCCTTGACCTTCGTGGTCGCCGCGGTGCCGGCCAGCTCGTCGGCGGCCCGGTTGAGGCTGGAGATGTGGTCGTCGGCCGGCGCGCTGCTCTTCGAGAGCGCGTTCACCTCGCGCTGCAGCTCGTCGAGGAGCGCGGCCTTGTCGGCCACGCGGGCCGTGCCCTCCTTGATCAGCTGCGGCAGGTCGCGGTCGGCCCGTAGGTCGCGGCCCTGGGCCGCCTGGAAGCTCATCGCGAACATCAGCCCGGCGGCGGCAGTGACGAGCGGCACGAGCACACCCCACGTGACGCGTCGGCGGGCCACGGGCCTGCTGACCTCGGGCTCGCCAACCTCTGGCTCGCTGCCCTCCGGCGGCTCGGCGTCGTTCATGTCCGGTCCTCGCTCGCGCGGACGGTCCGCGCCGTGACCCATTGTGCCTCTTTCGCCGAACGGGCCCGGCGGAGGTTCCGTGCCTGAGGACGCCGACGAGGTCATTGGTTACCCTTGGCTCAACTCAGAGCAAGGAGAAAGCAGTGCCCGAGTCAAAAGGCCGCGACCACAAGGCGGCGGCATACGTCCCGCCCCGCACCAGCAAGGCGGCCGAGCCCAATCCCACCTGGTGGGCCCCTGTCTTCATCACGCTGCTCGTCCTCGGGCTGCTGTGGATCGTCGTGTACTACGTGACCGAGTACAAGTACCCGATTGGGTCGATCGGCGTGTGGAACCTCGGCGTGGGCTTCGTGCTGCTCATGGGCGGCTTCATCATGACGATGCGGTGGCGCTGAGCGGCATCCACAACCACCCACAGCCCGACCGACGCCGGCTGTCCACACCTGTGGACGGCCGGCGTCGTTTTTTTCCTCCACAGCTGTGGACAACCCCCGTGCACAACTCCCGGAGCGTAGGTCGCTGTTTGTCCACAGACTTTTCCCCAGCTGGGGATGAATGACATCTGTGTAACTACATCCACAGGTTTTTCCACAGACGGTGGATAACCTCCCGCAGGCAGCTCGTCACAGCGCTCTGGGACAGGAGAGTCGCGAGAGGCGTGTGGGGCGCAGGAAGGGACGACGAGGAGCCGACGGAAGGTCGGCGAGGAGGAGCTGCAGAAGAGCCGGGCTCAGCCGGCCGTGAGCTCGCGGATGTCCACCGGCACGGTGAGGTACTTGGCCACCGCGAGCCCGACGAGGACGGCCAGCACCGCGATCAGGGCGACCCACACGAGGTGGCGCACCCCCTGCTTGCGGAACGCCACGATGACGCCGGCGCAGGCCAGGCCGGTCACGAGGCCGCCGAGGTGGGCCTGCCACGAGATGCCGGGGTAGAGGAAGCCGAAGGCCGCGTTGATCGCGATCGTGGCGTACATGGCCGTCGACGAGCGGCCGAGGTGGCGGTTGAGCACGAGCAGGGAGGCGAAGAGGCCGAAGATGGCCCCGGACGCGCCGACGACGGCCCCGAACCAGGGRCCGCGGCCACCGGCGAGGACATCGGCAGCGGTGGGGGTGCCCGCGAGGAGGGTCACGGCGACCTGCCCCCCGATGCCGCTGATCAGGTAGAGCGCGGCGAAGCGGGCGCGGCCGAGCATCGGCTCGAGGTACTGCCCCAGCGACCACAGCGCGAACATGTTGAGCAGGATGTGGAAGATGGTCTGCGGGGAGTGCAGGAAAGCGGCGGTGACGAACCTCCACGGCTCGCTCCAGCCGAGGAACGGCGCGAACGCGAAGTTCAGCGTGACGGAGTCACTGGCGCGCTGCGCGAGGTAGACGACGGCGCAGATCGCGATGAGTGTGTAGGTGACGACGGGGGTGCCGTCGGTGGCCCGGCCACCGAAGACGGTGCGGGCGCTCGGGGCGGAACGGGCGGCGTCGCGTACGCAGTCGACGCACTGGATGCCCACGGCGGCGGGCCGCTGGCACTCGGGACACGCGGGCCGCCCGCAGCGCTGGCAGCGGACGTAGGCCTCGCGGTCGGGGTGACGCGGGCACACGGACGGACCGGCGGCCGGCTGCGGCACGCCTGGGCGCACCGGCGGCTGGCCGGCCGGCTCGGGCGGGCCGAACTGGCTGGGCTCGCCCGACGGCTGCGCCGGCGGGACACTGCTCGGGTCGTCGGACAACTCGATCTCCCTGCCGGTCTCGTCCGTGATGCCAGATGTCGGTGTCAGTCGGTGATGCTGACCGAGTTGATGACGATGTCCTCGAGGGGCTTGTCGTTGGCGCCCGTCGCGACGGCGCCGATCTTGTCGACCACGTCGCGCGAGGACTGGTCGGCGACCTCACCGAAGATGGTGTGCTTGCCCTGGAGCCAGGTGGTCGGCGCCGTCGTGATGAAGAACTGGGAACCGTTGGTGCCCTTGCCCATCCGCTTGCCGGCGTTGGCCATGGCGAGGATGTAGGGCTTGGTGAAGTCCTTGTCGGGGCTGATCTCGTCGTCGAACGTGAAGCCCGGACCACCGAAGCCCTGACCGATGGGGCAACCGCCCTGGATCATGAAGTTCGGGATGATGCGGTGGAAGATCAGGCCGTCGTAGAACGGGGTGGGGTTGGTGCGACCCGCCTCGTCCTTGTACTCCTTCTCGCCCTTGGCGAGGCCGACGAAGTTCTCCACCGTCTTCGGGGCCTGGTGCTCGAAGAGGTCGACGACGATGTCGCCGTGGTTCGTGTGCAGGGTTGCCTTCATGGGCACAATCCTCGCACGCCCGGGCCGTATGCCGTCCGGTGGCGCCCACGCAGCCCGTGCGGTTCGCGACGGGCGCGGCTCGCCTCGCCCGGGCGGGTAGGAGGGTGCAATGGGAACGTCGGGGGTGGACCCGCCGTTGGCCGAGGAGAAGGATCATCCTCAGCCGAGGACCCGAGGACCCGACGAGCCGCCGGTCACGATCGGCGCAGGACGGAGTGCAGATGTCGTTTCTGGACAAGCTGAAGAAGAAGGCCGAGGAGCTCGACCTCGAGACCAAGGCCAAGCACCTGCAGGAGCAGGCCACCGCGGCCGCCAAGCAGGCGCGAGAGAAGGCCGGCGACTTCGCCGTGGAGAACCGCGAGAAGATCGACGGCTACGTCGACACGGCTGCGGCGAAGATCGACGAGAAGACCGAGGGCAAGTACGCCGACAAGGTCGCCAAGGTCAAGGACCATGTCGGCCACGGCGTCGACAAGGTGGCCGAGGGCCACACGTCCGGGCCGACCACCGCGACCGGCGCCGCTGCTGCAGCTGGGGCGACGGACGTCACCGGTGGAGAGCCCTACCCGGTCGACCCCGGGTCGCCGACAGCCGGATCCACCTCGGCCCCGGCCACGCCGTCCACGCCGGCCACCCCGGTCGACAGCGGGTTCGCCGCCGCGGCGGGAGACGTCCCCGCGCCCACGCGAGAGTCGCTGGAGGACACGACGCTCGAGGACACGGTGCTCGGTCTCGACCACCCGCCGACCGTCTCGGGCCACCAGGGTCACGACCCCCTCACGGGACACGACGCGCCCGGGCCCGAGCAGGCGACTCCGACGGCCGGGGGTCGTCACGGGGAGCCGCCGCACGACACCACGGGCTGAGGCCCGCGCGCACCCGGGGCGGACGGCACGGCATACGCAAGGGGCATGGGCCCAGCGGCACCCAACCGGAAGGGCCGCCCCCGCGGACGCCCCGGCCCGTGCGCTGCGTCACTGAACTTGGCAGGATGGGTAAGGACGAGTGGACCTAGGAGGACGAATGTTCCGAACCAAGCAGTCCCGCACGGAGGCTGCCGTCGACCAGGCGCGTGCCGCTGCAGCAGATCTCAGCTCGGCGGCCGGCGACCGGCTCGGCTCGCTGAAGGACGCCGCCGCCAGCTCGGCGAGCGAGGCTTCCGCAGCTGCGAGGGAGGCCGCCTCAGAGCGTGCCCGTGCAGCCCGCGAGGCTGCGGCACCGGTGCTCCACGACGCGGCCGAGGCCGCCCGTGAGCGCTTCGCCGCCGCCAAGGAGGCGGCCGGACCGACGCTGCACGAGGCCGCAGACCGCGCCAAGCCGCATGTCGAGGCGGCCCAGTCGACCCTCGTCGACACGGTGCTGCCCAAGGTGGGCGCGGCCATCGCCACTGCTGCCGCGGCTCTCGCCGCCGGCGCCGAGCAGGCCCGCGAGGCGGCCCAGCCGCACCTCGAGCAGGCGGCCGCGCAGGCCAGGGAGTCGACCGCCATCGGCGGGCAGCGCGCCCACGACGCGTATGCCGTGCTCAAGGGCGACGCCGTGGCCAAGAAGCGCGGCGGCAAGGGCAAGTGGCTCATCGCCATCGGTCTCACGGCCGCCGCCGTCGCCGCCGTTGCCGCCTTCCGCAAGCAGCAGCAGGCCGACGACCCGTGGGCCACGCCGCTCGACTCGCGCACGGCCGGCACGGCTGGCACCTCCGACGCGGCCACCTTCAAGGACAAGGCCGCCGAGCAGGTGAGCCACGCGAAGGACGCTGTCACGGACGCCGCGACCAAAGCCAAGGAGAAGGGCTCCGAGCTCGCCGACGCCGCCAAGGACAAGGCCGGCGACCTCGCCGCCAAGGGCCAGTCGGTCATGGCCGACGCCAAGGACCGCTCGGGCGAGTCCGTCGACACCTCCGGCGCGCCGGGCCAGGTGACGTCCGTCGACCCGGCCCTCGACTCCGACGCGATCACCTCCGACGCGGTCGAGGGCGGCACGATCAACGGCGCGTCGACCACGGCCTCCTCACGAGGCTCGGCCCGCACCCGCGCCCAGCGGGGAGACGACGCCGGCAGCTGACCCCAGCCGCGGACAGAGAAGGACCCGGGTGCCAGAGGCATCCGGGTCCTTCTCTGCTTGAGCTGGCTCGCACCGACAGGGGGACAGCGCGAGCCAGCACATGCAGAAGGGCTGGGCGCGGTTCGTGCGGGCCCAACCCTTCGCTACTGACGAGTGTAAACGGAACTTGGCCAGTTGCGAAAGAGTCTTGATGAAGTTTGCATCAGATCGGATCGATCCGTGTCGTCCTTCTCGTCCTTCCAGGCACCACGCCCCCGATGGGCCGGCCCCGGAACGGGAGCCGTCGATGGTGCTCCATCGAGCATGACACTCGAGGTGTGGATCCGCCATAGGTAGTTGCCATGGATTCCCTGTGCGGGGCGCGGGCCCGCGAAACGACGCGCAACGTGGCCCGCTCGGTCAGCCGAATTCGCGACAGCGCAGCTGGTGGGATGCTCGACCGGCGTCCTGCGTCGAGGAAGTGCTCGACGCACGGGGGAGGTCGGGAGGATCCTGACGAGATGGCAGAGAGCGCGCAGCCCAGAAGCATGTCCGTCCCACTGACGGCGTTCGCCCTGGGGGCCGTGGTGGCGCTCCTCGTCGGGGTCTTCGGCAAGGTGCACGACCCGACGCTCGCCGGCACCACCACCTTGGGGTTCCGCACCGTCATCTCGATGAAGGTGGTGCTCTCGATCGCGATCGCCGTGCTCGCGGTGCTCCAGGTCCTGGGTGCCCTCTGGATGTACGGCAGGTTCGGCAGCGCGGCCCCGGCCTGGGTCGGCCCCGCCCACCGCATCTGCGGGGCCATCGTCCTCGTGCTCACCGTGGTCGTGGCCTACCACTGCATGTGGGCGCTCGGTCTCGAGTCGGGCACCCTGCGCGACGGCAAGCCGGTGCCGGCTCGCACCGTCGTGCACGGTGTCCTCGGCTGCACCGTCGTGGGGGCCATTGTGGTCAAGCTCGTGGCCGTGCGCTCGAGACGGGCGGCGGGCTGGTTCCTGCCGGTGGCCGGCGGGCTGCTCTTCGGGTCGCTCATGCTGGCGGTGCTGACGTCGGCCGTCTGGTACCTCGCCACGGATTGATCGACGATTACCCTCGACGCGGCGTCGGGGCCAGGCCGCGGCCCCCGGCTCACGCCCCCGCGCGCGGGAGCAGCAGCCGGTACCGGTGCGTCGAGGCGTCGGCGACCATGAGGCGTCCCCCGAACGACTCCGCCGTCGTGACCGCGGCGGCCAGGTGCGCGGGCGCGGTGTCGCGGTGGACGAGGTCGGGCGCGCCGCGCGGGGGGCCGTCGTCCGAGATGACGACCTCGACGTGGGTGCCACGGTCGGCGACCTCGGCACGCACCGTGCCGCTGCCCGAGCCGACACAGTCGTCGAGCAGCGCAGCCACGACAGCGGTGAAGGCGTCCGACGGCACGTCGACGAGGATGCCGCCCGGTGCGGCCAGCTCGACGCGGCGACGGACCCGACGCGAGGCCAGTCGCTGGACGCACCTGGTGTAGTGATCGCCCCACCGATCGCAGAACCACTCCGCAGCCGTCAATCGAAAGAACACTCCGTCAGTTTGTGCACTCGATCTGGGTGAGGCCGCATGTAGAGACACCTCGCCCGTGTTTCGCGGCTCCAAAGAGGCGAGATCCCTAGTAGGTTGCCGGCCGTGGAGGAGGGTCTTTACGAGGCGATCGTCACGGACGCATTGATCCAGCGTCTGCGGAGTGTCCCCGACGACCTAGCTGACCGCCGGCCGCTCAACAAAGCCGAGGCCGCAGATCGAATCGCCATCCACGTCAGTCGTGAGATCGAACGTGCACTATCGGACGTCTCTGACGAGAAGCGCATCGAAGTGGGCGTGAAGGTCGCGCGCGCAATCTTCACCCTTCTCGGCATGCTGTCCTCGACGTCTCGCGAAGAGACGCCTGCAGTCAGCGGCGAGGTCCTGCGCGGCGTCCTGGCCCGCAGGCCAGACGGCAAGCCGGAGCCGGTCGCGAGCCCCTGACGCCGCTGCTCGACACGGCGTTGCTCACCAATGCGCCCGGGGAGCCCAGCCTCTGGAAGCAGATCCAGTCCGAGATCGCCTCTGCGGACTCGATCGACGTCGTCATGGCCTTCGTCCGACGGAGTGGGATCACCCCCTTGCTCGAGGCCCTTCGTCGCCACTGTGAGGCGGGCAAGGAGTTGCGGCTTCTCACGACCACCTACACCGGTTCGACGGAGAGCTCCGCACTCGAACGACTCGTCGACCTGGGTGCACAAGTGCGGGTCTCCTATGACACGACAACGACCCGTCTCCACGCGAAGGCATGGATCTTCCATCGACGCACCGGCTTCTCCACCGCGTTGGTCGGATCGTCCAACCTGACCCACTCTGCCCAGGCCACAGGTCTCGAGTGGAACGTTCGGGTGTCGGCCGCACGGAACCGACCGGTCATCGAGAAGTTCATCGGCACCTTTGACGCGTACTGGTCAAGCGGGGAATTCATCGACTACCACCCGAGCCAGTTCGAAGAGCAGGTCCGGGCAGCTCGTCCCGGGGGCGCGGGGCCAACCGTGATCCTGAGCTCCATCGAGGTCACCCCACGACCCTTCCAGGAGCGACTTCTCGAGCTGCTCGAAGTCGCTCGGCTGCACCACCGTCACCGCAACCTCCTCGTCGCGGCGACTGGCACAGGAAAGACCGTGATGGCGGCGGTGGACTACGCACGCCTACGCCACACGCTGCCGCGCTCGCGGCTGCTGTTCGTGGCTCATCGCGAGGAAATCCTGGATCAGAGTCGCGCGACGTTTCAGCATGCCTGCGAGACGCCTCCTTCGGAGAGAAGTGGGTCGGCGGACATCGTCCACAGGACTTCGAGCACGTATTCGCCTCGATCCAGAGTCTGAACGTCAGCGGGATCGACTCGATCGCCCCGGACCACTTCGACGTCGTCATCGTGGACGAGTTTCACCACGCGGCCGCTACCAGCTATGGGCGGCTCTTGGAGCACTTGCGCCCGGTCGAACTGCTGGGTCTGACTGCCACTCCGGAACGGTCCGACGGCCTGCCCATCCTGCACTGGTTCGGCGATCGCATCGCCGCCGAACTGCGCCTCTGGGATGCCATCGACCAACAGCACTTGGTGCCGTTCCAATACTTCGGAATCCACGATGGACTCGATCTCAGGGACGTCCCTTGGCGTCGCGGAGTCGGCTACGACGCGTCGGCGCTGAGCGACATCTACACAGGGAACGATGTCTGGGCCCGCCAGGTGATCGAGCAGGTTCGTCGCTACGTCGATCCCAGCAGCATGCGCTGCTTCGGCTTCTGTGTGAGCGTCGAGCATGCACGGTTCATGGCGCGGAAGTTTCGGGAGCATGGCATCCCTGCGGTAGCCATCTGGGGTCAGACTGCGGCGGTGGAGCGTGAGAAGGCGCTGCGAGACCTCGCCTCAGGTGCGGTGCGTGCGATCTTCTCGGTAGACCTCTTCAACGAAGGCGTCGACGTGCCCACCGTCGACACCGTCCTCATGCTGCGTCCCACTGAGAGCCCGGTGCTCTTCCTCCAGCAACTGGGCCGCGGGCTGCGCAAGGCGATGCACAAGAGCATCTGCACCGTGCTCGATTTCGTCCAGACCCACCGCAAGGAGTTCCGTTTCGATCGGCGGTACCGAGCACTGCTCAACGTCACACGTCGTGAGCTGGAGTCCGCGATCGTCCAGCAGTTCCCGTACCTCCCCGCAGGGTGCAACATGCAGCTTGATCGGGTTGCCTCGGACATCGTGATCCGAAGTCTCCGAGAGGCGATCCCCTCCCGGTGGCCAGCCAAGGTGGACGAGTTCCGATCGCTACGTCAGCGCGTGCCGAACCTGGGACTCTCGCAGTACCTCGAGGAGACAGGACTCGATCTCGACGACATCTACGGCGGCGGTCGTAGCTGGTCCGAGCTGCTCGAGGCCGGAGGCGGCCACGCCGGGCCGGCCGGACCTCGTGAGGCTGCGCTGCGCCGGGCGATCGGCCGAACCCTTCATGTCGCTGATCCGTTGCGGCTTCAGACGTATCGCTCGCTCGTCGACCAGCCGACGCGCCCGCTGGTCGACTCCATGACGAAGACCGAGCGACGGCTCACGCACATGCTCGTGGCAGCCTTGGCAGACCAGCACGTGTCAGGGAACGCCCCGCTGCAGGCTGCTGTGGACCTGGTGTGGCAGCACCCTCAAGTTCTTTCCGAACTCAAGGAGCTGTACCCGATCCTCGAAGCTCGCTCGGACCACGTGTATGCACCCCTTCGGGGCCTCGACGACGTGCCCCTCGAAGTCCATGCCCAGTACACCCGGACGGAAATCCTGGCCGCCTTCGCTGGGGGCTCGCAGGCAGGACTCCCTCCTTGGCGAGAAGGAGTGCGTCACGTCGCCGAGGCCCGTTGCGACCTGCTCGCTTTCACGCTGGACAAGGCCAACGGCAACTTCTCACCGACGACGCGATACCGCGATTACGCGATCAGTCCGACTCGCATCCATTGGGAGAGCCAGTCAGGCACCCGCGAAAGCAGTCCAACCGGCCAGCGTTACATCCACCACGAGTCGCTTGGTCACTCCATCCTGCTCTTCGCGCGTATGCGTCAGGACGATCGCGCCTTCTGGTTCCTCGGACCAGCGCGATATCGCGGACACACCTCAGAACGCCCGATGGCCGTGACCTGGGAGCTTGACCACCCGTTGTCCGGCGATCTGTTCGCAGCTTTCGCACCTGCAGTGGCCTGATCAGAGGCGGCACTTGGCGGCGTGGCTTCGCGCGGCCCAGGAGGACATGGAAGAGCCCCTCCCCGGTGACCGGAAAAGGGGCTCTGACCTGTGGTGGAGCCAAGGGGACTCGAACCCCTAACCCCCTGCTTGCAAAGCAGGTGCGCTACCAATTGCGCCATGGCCCCTGGACGGGGAGGAGGTCAGCTCGCGGCGCTGGCCTGGCCGTTGGCCGAGGGCGATGCGGGAGCCGGGGTGACCGGTGCCTGCACGTCGTCGGTGGCCTGCGTCCACAGGTCCTGCTCGGCCTGCTGCTGCTTGGCCTTCTTGCGCAGGAGCACGAGGCCGGCGACTGCGCCACCGATGAGGGCGAGACGCTTGAGCATTCGAGATCCTCTCCGAAGTGGCGGTGATGGTGGGCCTAGGAGGACTTGAACCTCCGACCTCTTCCTTATCAGGGAAGCGCTCTAACCGTCTGAGCTATAGGCCCATCGTCACCTTCGCGCGACCGATCCACCCCGTCAGAGGTGATGACCGGACGCGAGGGGAAACGTTACCCGATGCCCCCGCGAACCTACAAAACGGTCGCATCCGCGGGGTGCAGGCGGGGTCAGTCGTCGGTCAGGGTGAGCTGCACGCCGCCGACGAGGGCCGAGCAGATGTTGTAGAGGAACGCCATGACGGTCGCGATGGCGGTCATCAGGATGACGTCGATGACACCGATGACGATCGAGAGCGACACGACGCGACCGAAGCCGACGTAGTCCTTGATCGAGAACGGGTCGGAGGTCGTCGTCTGCAGCGACTGCAGCACGCCCTCGATGTCGGAGAAGACGTTCATCGTCGAC
The DNA here is from genome assembly GCF_056396225.1 of Terrabacter sp. 05T424. Classification (NCBI taxonomy): domain Bacteria; kingdom Bacillati; phylum Actinomycetota; class Actinomycetes; order Micrococcales; family Intrasporangiaceae; genus Terrabacter; species Terrabacter sp. 05T424. The sequence continues at coordinate 402,567 of NZ_JBFTLB010000002.1, read as the reverse complement.
AGGATCATCCACAGCACGGCCGTGAGGATGACGCCGGCGATGCCGAGCGCCACCGACAGCAGGAAGCTCATCTTCATGACCGACCAGGGGTCGACGCGCGCGACGGCGAGGCGGACGCGGCGGGGGCCCTTGTGCTTGCGAGGGGCCGCGCCAGCAGCGCCGGCGGGCCGGCCGGGTGCAGCGCCGACCTTCTGGGTCGGGGCCGTACGCGTGGTGACGGCTCCGCGTGAGAGCGAGGTCGTCGAGTCGCTGGGAGCGGCGCCCGACGTGCTGCCGGACGAGCCGGAGCCGGAGCCGGAGCCGGAGGCGTACGCGGTTGCGCCGGAGCCGTAGTAGCCATTGGACGAGCTGCTGCCCGAGTCGGCGGAACCACCGGAGCCGCTCCCAGAGGTGGTGCCCGCACTGCTCGCACTGCCGCCCGAGGTGGCGCCCTTGCCGCTGCCTGAGCCCCGCGACGAACCGGCACCGTAGCCGGCCGCGCCGAACGACCCTTCAGAACTGGTCGTGCTCATGCGTCACCTCCGTTGTCGTCCTCGGACGAACCGCCCTCGCCAGTCGAGGTCTCGTCCGACGGTACGCCATCATCGCTGGGAACCGTAGCGGGCGCTCCCGTGCCGGACGGCTGGTCGACGGGCTCACCGGCCTCGATGTCCTCGACCGCGCTGGCCGACTCGGCGTTGCGGGCCACCGCCACGATCGAGTCACCCTTGTCGGGCGTCGCGAACTTCACGCCCTGCGACGAGCGACCGGTGTGGCGCACCTCGTCGACGCGCGAGCGAACGATCTTGCCCTTCTCCATGACGACCATGACCTCGTCGGTCTCGACCACGGTGAGGGCACCGACGAGGTCGCCGCCCTTCTCCGACAGCTTGGCCACCTTGATGCCGAGGCCACCGCGGCCCTGGAGGCGGTACTCCGACACCGGGGTGCGCTTGGCCAGACCGTTCTCGAAGACGACGAACACGTCGGGGCTCTCGCCCTCCTCGACGACGGACATCGCGAGCAGGTCGTCGCCGTCGCGGAACTTCATGCCGGTGACGCCGGACGTCGACCGGCCCATCGGGCGCAGTGCCTCGTCGGTGGCGGTGAAGCGCACCGACTGGCCCTTGCGCGAGACGAGCAGCAGGTCGTCGCGGTTGGACGCCAGCCCGGCCCCCACGAGCTCGTCACCTTCGCGCAGGTTCACGGCGATGAGGCCGCCCGAGCGGTTCGAGTCGTAGTCGGCGAGGCGGGTCTTCTTGACCAGGCCACGGCGCGTGGCGAGCACGAGGTAGTCGCCGGCCTCGTAGTCCTTGATCGCGAGCACCTGGGCGATCTGCTCGCCGGGCTGGAACGCCAGCAGGTTGGCCACGTGCTGGCCCTTGCTCTCGCGCGAGCCCTCGGGCAGCTCGTACGCCTTGGCGCGGTAGACGCGTCCGAGGTTGGTGAAGAAGAGCAGCCAGTGGTGCGTCGTCGTCGTGAAGAAGTGCTCGACGACGTCCTCGCCACGCAGTGACGTGCCGCGCACGCCCTTGCCGCCGCGCTTCTGCGAGCGGTACTGGTCGACCCGCGTGCGCTTGGCGTAGCCGCCGCGAGTGATCGTGACGACGACGTCCTCCTCGGGGATGAGGTCCTCCATCGACATGTCGCCGTCGAAGGGGATGATCTCGGTGCGCCGGTCGTCGCCGTACTTGTCGACGATGGCCTGCAGCTCCTCGGAGACGATGTCGCGTTGGCGCTGCGGCGAGGCGAGGATCGCGGTGTACTCGTCGATCAGCTCCTGCAGCGCGTCGTGGTCCTGCTGCAGCTTCTCGCGCTCGAGGGCGGCGAGCCGTCTCAGCTGCATGTTGAGGATCGCGTTCGCCTGCGTCTCGTCGATGGCGAGCAGCTCGATGAGGCCCTCGCGGGCGACGTCGACGGTGCGCGACCCGCGGATGAGCGCGATGACCTCGTCGAGCATGTCGAGCGCCTTGAGCAGACCACGCAGGATGTGGATCTCCTGCTCGGCCTTGTTGAGGCGGAACCTCGTGCGCCGGACGATGACCTCGATCTGGTGGTCGACCCAGTGCCGGATGAAGCCGTCGAGAGGCAGCGTGCGGGGCACGTCGTCGACGAGCGCCAGCATGTTTGCGCCGAACGTCGTCTGCAGCTGCGTGTGCTTGTAGAGGTTGTTGAGCACGACCTTGGCGACGGCGTCGCGCTTGAGCACGACGACGATGCGCAGACCGGTGCGGCCTGACGTCTCGTCGCGGATGTCGGAGATGCCCGCGATCTTGCCGTCCTTGACGAGGTCGGCGATCTTCAGCGCGAGCATGTCGGGGTTGACCTGGTAGGGCAGCTCGGTGACGACGAGGCACTGCCGGTTCTGGATCTCCTCGACGTTGACGACCGCCCGCATGATGATCGACCCACGGCCCGTGCGGTAGGCGTCCTCGATGCCGCGGTGGCCCATGATGAGCGCGCCGGTCGGGAAGTCGGGCCCCTTGATGATGCCGAGCAGCGCCTCGAGCAGCTCCTCGCGACCGATCTCCGGGTGGTCGAGGTAGTACTGCGCACCCGCGGCGACCTCACGGAGGTTGTGCGCCGGGATCTGCGTGGCCATGCCGACGGCGATGCCGGCCGAGCCGTTGACCAGCAGGTTGGGGAAGCGGCTCGGCAGGACCGACGGCTGCATCGTCTTGCCGTCGTAGTTCGGCACGAAGTCGACGGTGTCCTGGTCGATGTCCCGCACCATCTCCATGGCGATCGGGGCCATCCGGCACTCGGTGTAACGGGGGGCGGCCGCGCCGTCGTTGCCGCGCGAGCCGAAGTTGCCCTGGCCCTGGACGAGCGGGTAGCGCAGCGACCAGTCCTGCACGAGGCGCACGAGGGCGTCGTAGATCGCCGAGTCACCGTGCGGGTGGTAGTGACCCATGACGTCGCCGACGACGCGGGCGCACTTGTTGAACCCGCGGTCGGGACGGTAGCCGCCGTCGTACATCGCGTAGACGATGCGGCGGTGCACGGGCTTGAGGCCGTCACGCACGTCGGGCAGCGCGCGGGACACGATGACGGACATCGCGTACTCGATGTAGCTGCGCTGCATCTCGGTGTTGAGGTCGATCGGCTCGACCCGATCGTGCTCGCCGGGCTCACGCGCGATGACCGCGCGTGCGTCGACGTTCTCCTCGGAAGGCTCGGTGACGTCGTCCCCGTTGGTGGGAGGCAGGTCGTCGCTCACGTCAGATCCCTTTGTCTCTCAGTCAGATTGGTGCAGCAGAGGACGTATGCCGGGGGGCGACGTTTCACGTGGAACGTGCCGGACGGCATACGGCGGAGGTCAGATGTCGAGGAACTTCACGTCGTGCGCGTTCTTCTGGATGAACGAGCGGCGCGACTCGACGTCCTCGCCCATGAGGACGGCGAAGACCTCGTCGGCCTTGGCGGCGTCGTCGAGGGTGACCTGGAGCAGCGTGCGCGTGGACTGGTCCATCGTCGTCTCGCCGAGCTCCTGGTAGTTCATCTCGCCGAGGCCCTTGTAGCGCTGGATCGGGTTGTCCTTCGGCAGGCGCCAGCCCTTGTCCTCGCCGATCTTGCGCAGGCCGTCGCGCTCCTTGTCGGAGTAGGCGAACTGGTGGTCGGCGTTGCTCCAGCGCAGGCGGAAGAGCGGCGGCTGCGCGAGGTAGACGTAGCCGGCCTCGATGAGCGGGCGCATGAACCGGAACAGCAGCGTCAGCAGCAGGGTGCGGATGTGCATCCCGTCGACGTCGGCATCGGCCATCAGCACGATCTTGTGGTAGCGCGCCTTGTCGATGTCGAAGTCCTCGCCGATGCCTGTGCCGAACGCGGAGATGAGCGCCTGGACCTCGTTGTTGGCGAGGATCTTGTCGATGCGCGCCTTCTCGACGTTGAGGATCTTGCCGCGGATCGGGAGGATTGCCTGGGTGTGCGGGTTGCGGGCCTGCGTGGCCGAGCCGCCGGCGCTGTCGCCCTCGACGATGAAGACCTCGGAGATGCTGGGGTCCTTGCTCTGGCAGTCCTTGAGCTTGCCCGGCAGGCCACCCGACTCGAGCAGGCCCTTGCGGCGGGTGGCCTCGCGCGCCTTGCGCGCGGCCATGCGGGCGGCGGCGGCCTGCACCGACTTGCGCACGATGTCCTTGCCCTCGTTGGGGTGGGCGCCGAGCCAGTGGCCGAACTCGTCGGTCATGGCGCGCTGGACGAAGCCCTTCACCTCGGAGTTGCCGAGCTTGGTCTTGGTCTGGCCCTCGAACTGCGGCTCGCCGAGCTTGACCGAGATGACGGCGGTCAGGCCCTCGCGGATGTCGTCGCCCGTGAGGTTCTCGTCCTTCTCCTTGAGGAGGTTCTGGCGGCGCGCGAAGTCGTTGATGAGCTTGGTCATCGCCGCACGAAAGCCCTCCTCGTGCGTGCCGCCCTCGTGGGTGTTGATCGCGTTGGCGTAGGTGTGGACCGACTCGCTGTAGGCGTTGGTCCACTGCATGGCGAGCTCGAGGCTGAGCGAGCGGGCCTCGTCCTCGGCCTCGATCGAGATGACCTCGGGGTGCACGGGCTCGCTGCGCTTGCTGCCGTTGATGTGGTTGACGTAGTCGACGAGGCCGTTGTCGTAGCGGTAGCTGACCCGCTTCGCAGTGACCTTCTTCTTCTCGGCGCCGTCAGAGCCGGCGCCACTGGCCGTGGGCGCGTCGTCGTCGGCCTCGTCGACGACCTCGATGTTCTCGTCGAGGTCGTCGAGGTCGACGTCACCCTGGTTGACCGTCTGCTCGACGCGCTCGTCGAGCAGGTTGATCGTCAGGCCCTTGTTGAGGAAGGCCATCTGCTGCATGCGGGCCCGGATCGTCTCGAAGTCGTAGTCGACCGTCTCGAAGATGTCGTCGTTGGCCCAGAAGGTGATCGTCGTGCCGGTCTCGTCGGTGGCCTCCATCTGCTCCAGCGGCCCGTCGGGCACGCCGTCGGTGAAGCTCATCCGGAAGACGTGGCCCTTCTGGCGCACGGCCGCCTTGAGGCGGTGCGAGAGGGCGTTGACGACCGAGCTGCCGACGCCGTGCAGGCCGCCGGATACCTTGTAGCCGCCGCCACCGAACTTGCCGCCGGCGTGCAGCTGCGTCAGCACGAGCTCGACGGCGCTGATCTTCTCGACCGGGTGGATGTCGGTGGGGATGCCACGGCCGTTGTCCTTGACCCGCACGCCGCCGTCGGCGAGCAGGGTCACGTCGATGGTGTCGGCGTAGCCGGCGAGCGACTCGTCCACCGCGTTGTCGACGATCTCGTAGACGAGGTGGTGCAGGCCGCGCGGGCCGGTCGAGCCGATGTACATGCCGGGGCGCTTGCGCACGGCCTCGAGACCCTCGAGGACGGTGATCGCGCTGGCGTCGTAGTCGACGCCGTTGGGCCGGACGTCCGCGGGGGGCGCCGACGCAGGAGCTGGAGCCGGTGTCGAGCCGTTGGTCGAGTCGGGGACCGAGTCAGGGATCGAGTCGCTGGGACTCGGGGTGGTGCTGGTGGTGGTCGGCTCGTCGGCGTCGGACACGTCTCTCCTCTGGTGACCCTTGGTGGTCAGACCTCATGCGGGCGGCCCGACGTGACGTCGAGCCGCAACCTCATCATTCTAACGGTCCGGAGAGGTGAACCGTGCCGTCAGACGCGCGGAACGGCCATTTTCCGGCCCGAACACCCCGTCATCCGAGGGGGGAGTCACCCCCCGACCCCCCAGCGCGCCTGTGACGCCTTCTCACGAGTCGCAGCGCTCCCAGCGATCGCGCTGGACCCACGGGTCCATTCTCCCGCTCCCACGTCCCTCGGTCACGCCCTGTCCACAGGCCCGCGACCCGCGTTTCGACCGGCTTCTCGACCTGCTTTACGACCCGGTATGCCGGGAGGCCGGGTCCCGGCGGAACCCGACCTCCCGGCATACGCAAAGGGGTGACGCGACACCCATCGACAGGTGCCTCAGAGGATGCCGCGGGCCTGGAAGGCTGCGCGCACCGTGGCCGCGTCGGTCGCGCCGTAGAGCGCCGACGCCGTGTCGACGGTCTTCTGGGCGGCGGCCGCCCACGTCGTCGTGGGGGAGTAGCCGAACTGCGCCTCGAGGATGATCCGGGTCGCCTTGTCCCGCCCGAGGCCCTTGTTCATGTCCCAGAGGGCGTGGCTCCAGATCTCGCCGTCGTCGTGCACCTCGCCGGTGCGGTTCGCGACGGTCTTCGCGGTGTCGAGCCGCCGGATGCAGTGCGGCGCGGTCGAGGTGTAGCTCGTCGAGTCCCAGTCCATGACGCAAGCCCACGGGGTCGTCGCAGTGTCGGCCGAGTTCGCCTGCGACATGGTGGCGGCCAGGTAGTCGCCGAAGCCCTCGCCGATGGCGCCACCGTCGTTGCTGGCGCCGAACCCGGGCACCTGGTCGTCCTGGACCGCGTGGCCGTACTCGTGCCACACGACCTCCTGGTCCTCGCCGTCGTCGACGCCGCCGGTGCCGATGGTGATGGTGTCCTGGCTGGGGGTGTACCAGGAGTTGTCCTGCGTCGTCGCGTTGACGTTGAGGTCCTGGGCCTCGTTGTTGACGTTCGTGAAGCCGAGCGACTGGATGTAGGTCTGCAGGCGGTCGACCGCGTAGTAGCTGTTGACCTGCTCGAACCGGCTGTCACTGCGCGTGTAGAGGAACGAGTTGGCCGACGAGAAGGCAGCCGGGTTCTTGCCCTTGGTGCTGTTGATGACCTTCGCGTACGCGCCGCGCAGGTAGCCCGAGCCGTCGAGGTTGGCGAGCGTCACCGTCTTGTAGGCGGCGGCCGGCACCGCGGAGTCGGCGTTGCTCGCGTCCTTGAGGGACTCGTTCTGCAGCGCGACAACGGGGTTGGGGTCGAAGACCTTGCCCGAGCCGTCGGCGAGGCGGCGCTCGTCGGTGACCTTGCCGACCTTGCCGCTGTGGGCGTCGACGAGGACCTTCTTGTCCTGGTCGGTGGTCACCTCGTAGGCGAGCGTGGCTGCGGCTCCGGCGGCGCCGGGCACCACCACGAGACGGCTCGACCGGGCGTTGCCGTGGGCCTTGGCCGCTGCGGCCGCGTTGCCTCGGGCCAGGCCGGGCGTCACCGACGCGAGGCCGGTCACCGCCTTGCGCCCGTCATCGACCGACGACGTCGCGCCCGTCGAGTGCACGGAGTAGAAGCCGCCGAGAACCGGCACGCCGCGGTAGGTCTGGGCGTAGAACGAGTGCGATCCCAGCAGGCTCCGGCGCACCTGGACGAGGGTGAGGTCCGAGGGAACGCCGGCTGAGGCGACCGCGGGCAGCGGAGCCGCGACGGAGCCGGAGCCGGCGGTGCAGAGCAGCGCGCCTGCTGCGGCGATGACCGCAACGGGGGCGACGAAGGGGGCGAGGAGGGGGGAACGACGCATGTCGACCTTTCAGGGAGGGAGCTCGAGGAGGACCTCGAACCGGGCGGTGGCGACGACACAGGCAACCACCGCGAAGGCGCTGCGACCGGCAAGGATTCGTAAAGAGTTGGCCCGCTTTCGGCAGGCGAGGCTTCCTGTCGAAATCTTTCGCGTCCTCGGACAACCTGCCCTGCCTCGCGGGTGTTCTGATGTGTGCCGGCATCCGCCGAGCGACACGGACAGGGGAGACGACGGATGGACGACGCCGAACGCCGGGCTGATTTCACGGCCTACGTGCGCGCCCGCGAGCAGGCACTCGCCCGGCTCGCCTACCTGCTGACCGGCGACCGTGAGCACGCGGACGACCTGCTGCAGAACGCGCTGGCGAAGGTCTACCGCAACTGGGAGCGGATCCGCGCCGTCGAGCTGCCCGACGCGTACGTGCGCCGGGTGATGGTCAACGAGAACAACTCGCGCTGGCGCCGGATGCTGCGGCGCCACGAGTCACCGAGCAGCCACGTCATCGAGGTGCTCGACCCGCCCACCCCGGCCGGGCTCGACGCCTCCGAGTCGATCGACCTGTGGCGCCACGTGCAGGGGCTGCCCACCCAGCAGCGCGCGGCCATCGTGCTGCGCTACTACGAGGACCTCACCGAGGCCCAGACCGCCGACGTCCTGGGGTGCTCCGTCGGCACTGTCAAGAGCCACACGAGCCGCGCGATCTCCGCGCTGCGCAGCAGGATGAGCGAGGCCACCGCATGAGCCACTTCGACCCTGAGCTCAAGCACGCACTCGACCGCCAGAGCGAGGGCGTACGCGTTGTCGCCGACCTCGCGGAACGCGCCATCTCCCGCGACCGTTCCAACCGACGCCGCGAGCTCAGAGCCGCTATGCTCGGGGCGGGGCTCGTGCTCGCAGTCGCGCTGCCCGTCGCCGTCGCGTCGCTGCACCGGGACCAGACCACCACGATCCTTACCGGCCCGACGCAGCCCACCGCGAGCCGCGCGACCGGGTCGCCGGCCCCGACCTCCACGCCCCCGGCCACGCCCGCGACTCCGACCAGCATTCCCACCCTCCGACCGACGGGCGCGCCCGGTGCCGCGTCGCTGCAGCCCGCCAATGGCTCGGTCACGGGCACGACCGACGTCGGGTACCTCGTCGACGGCACCTACCACCAGGGAGGCACGACCATGCGCCTCCCCGACGACCTCCGCGTGACCGACTACGTCGCCCGTCTCGGCGAGGGCCTCCTCGTGAGCGGGCCGGACGGCCACACGATCGTCCACGCCGACGGGACCAAGGGCGCCGCGATCGCCGCATCGCAGCAGCGCCCCCGGGTCGGCGACGACGGCGCGCACGTGCTCGCCAACGACGCCGGCGGCAACCTGCTCTACGCCGACAGTGCCGGCAGGACGATCGCCACCTTGGAGCCACGCTCGACGAGCGACGCCGGCTACACGCCGGCCGGTCTGGTCGGCACCACGGCCTACGCGTCTCGCCCCGGAACGGGGAGCTCGGTCGCCTGGGACGTCGAGACCGGAGCCGTGCGGTCGCTCGAGGGGGAGCTGGCCTTCGTCAACGCGCCCTCGGGACTGGGCCTGTCGTTTGTGGGGGGTGACACCGCTGGCAACGGTTCGAAGAGCTGCCAGATGCTCCTCGACCTCGCCTCGGGACGCGAGATCTGGCGTCTGTGCGGGCCGCTGCAGATGCTCGGCTTCTCGGACGACGGTCAGTACGTCCTCGCCACCGGGCACGTCGACGGTCTCAAACCCTGGCTCTTCGAGAGCCTCGCGGTGATCCGCGCGTCAGACGCTGCCATCGTCCTGCAGGGAGGCGGTCTCGCGGCGGACGCGAAGGACGACGTCAAGGGCGTGCGGATGACGGCCGACCACCAGCTCACCGTCCAGGTCTGGAACGGCTCCCGACGCGATCTTCAGCGCTGTGGGCTGGACGGCAGGTGCGAGGTGGTCGGCGCGGCTCGTCCGCTGCCGCACCGCGACGTGCCAGAGGAGACCGGCCCCTACGTGCTGTCGGACAACTGAAGGTCCGACTCAGTCCTCTCTGAGGGTGCGTTCGAAGAGCGAGTGGATCGCCTCGGGCAGGTGGGGCTCCTGGATCGTGACGTTGCAGCCGGCCTCGTCGCAGACGACGGAGTAGATGTACGCGTCGGGGTGGGTGCGCTCGGTCGAGGCGGCGATGCGCTGGAGGGTCGGTGCCGCCAGCAGGTGCTGCCAGTCCTTGGCGTCGCGCTCGGGCAGCTCGCCGAGGGCAACCTGCCGTTCGCGCACCTGACCTGCGAACCCACCGGTGCGGCGCAGCAGCACCTGGGCCTGGGGACTGGGGGTGCTGCCGTGGCCACGGTCCGGTGCCGGCGTCGGGGTCGAGCGGTCGGCCCCTCCAGCACCGCCGTCGCCCGCCTTGTCACCCGCGGGTCCGTGGGTGCTATCCGAGGCAGCAGCCAGCACACCGACCTGCTCCCACGCCGAGCGAACGGCCGTCTGCTCAGCCGAGCCGTCACCGTGGGCAGTGCCAGCGGCGGCCACGGTGAGGGCGGCGAAGGTCGCGAAGTCGCAGTCGGCCTTGATGCCGTCACCCGACACGACCGCATACCAGACCGAACCCGCGGCCTCCCACGCGTTGCCCCCGATCGCGAGGGCCGCGAGGACGAACGCCCGGTTGGGGATGCCGGAGTTGATGTGCACGCCGCCGTTGTCCTGGTCGGTGTCGACGAAGTCGTCCATGTGGGCCGGTTGCGGGTCCTTGCCCAGGCGGGGGTCGTCGTAGGCCGTGCCCGGGTTGCGCATGTCGCGCAGCGCCCTGCCCTTGACCGACGGTTTCAGCAGGTCGGCGCCGACGAGCCAGTCCGCCTGCTCGGCGCTCTGGCCGAGCAGGTGCTGCTTGACCAGCACGCCGAAGACGTCGGAGATCGACTCGTTGAGCGCACCCGACTGACCTTGGTAGAGCAGCCCCGCCGTGTGCTCGGTGACGCCATGGGCCAACTCGTGCCCGATGACGTCGACGCTCTTGGTGAAGCGCTCGAAGATGACGCCGTCGCCGTCGCCGAACACCATCTGCGAGCCGTCCCAGAAGGCGTTGTCGTAGTTGCGCCCGTAGTGGACGGTCGCGTTCAGCGGCATGCCCTTGCCGTCGAGGGAGTCGCGGGCGTATGCCGTCGACCACAGTTCCCAGGTGGCGCCGAGACCGTCGTAGGCCTCGTTGACCGCCACATCGCCGGAAGCCGGCTCGCCCTCCGCGCGCATCTTGGTGCCGGGTGTGGTCTGGGTGCCCTTGGCATCTGAGATCGTGCGGTGCGGGCCGGTGCCGTGGGCCTCGGGCCCGTCGGTGACGTCCTTGCGGCGGGGCGCCCGCCGACCGGTGGGTCGAGCGGTGGGGGTGCGACGCGTCGACCGCAGGTGCTCGTCGTGCCGCAGCGCCTCACGGGCGTGCGCGGCCACCGCCGGCTCGTCACTCGCCGCCAGCGCCTCGAGGATGTAGGGCGGGACAATCGTGCAGTGCGGCGTCTGGGTCATGACCACAGTCTGCGACGGATCACTGACAGCCGCCTGTCGGCGCGCGCCGGCACCTCCGGCGCGGCAAAGTGCCCACTCGACCGAGACAAAGTGCCCACTCGACCGAGACAAAGAGCCCACTCGACGGTGGTGGCGGTGGTGCGGACTGGCGTGGCGTGGGCACCTCTCCCCGTCGAGACCGGTCGAGTGGGCACTTTGCCTGGCTCAGCCGTAGGTGTCGCGTGGGCCGCGGGAGTCGGGTGACCGGCGGGCGCCCCGGTTCCACGACGGGGCGCTGGGGCCGACGACGCGCAGCTCGCTGACGGCTCCGGCCCCGATCTCCTCGTCGATGCGGGCGAGCAGCGACGACGCGAGCAGCCGCATCTGCGTGGCCCAGGCCGTCGAGTCCGCGCGCACCGTGAGGATGCCGTCTGCGAAGGTCATCGGCTCGACGTGACCGGCGATGTCGGGTCCGACGATCTCGGGCCAGCGGCCCATCACCGAACCCACGGCGACGTCGACCTTCCAGCCGCGGTCGAGGAGCAGCCGGTCGAGCTGGTCGCCGAGCAGCGACGGGTCGCGCCCGTCGCGTGCGGAGCCCGAGAGCACCGGCGCGTGGCCGATCGGTCGGCGGCGTTTGCGGGGCTTCATGCCCGGGCGAAGTCCCTTGTCGGCGGCGGCCGCCCGAGCGCGGGCCAGAGCGGAGGCGGCCGCATCGGCGATCCGGGTCTCCTCGTCGCTTGGCGCGGGCGCCTGCTCGGCCGGTGGGTTCCCGCCGGCGGCGGGCTCGGGATCGGGGCGCGCCTCGTCCTCAGGCACCGTCATCGCCCGTCTCGCCCGCGTCCGGTGACTCTGCCGCGTCGGGCGTATCGGTGGCGGCGCCGACGGGTCCGACCTGACCGAGCTCGACGGCATACGTGGTGCCGCGCTCGCGCAGCACGTCGGGCACGTCGGCGCCCACGGCCGCGGTGATCAGCACCTGCTCGCAGTCGGCGATCAGCGCTGCCAGCCGCTCGCGACGTCCAGAGTCGAGCTCGGCGAAGACGTCGTCGAGCACGAGCACGGGGTCGTCGCCCAGGTCGCGCCGCAGCAGCCGGTATGCCGCCAGCTTGAGTCCCAGCGCGAAGCTCCAGGACTCGCCGTGGCTGGCGTAGCCCTTCGCGGGCAGCTCGCCGAGAGACAGCACGAGGTCGTCGCGGTGCGGACCCACGAGCGTGATGCCGCGCTCGATCTCGTTGGGCCGCACCTGCTCCAGGGTCTCGAGCATGCCGGCGCGCAGCTCGTCGATCTCGGGCACCTCGCCCTCGGCGAGACGTTTGGCGAGGTCGTCGTGCAGCGAACTGCGGTAGGTCGCCCGGGCGTTCGAGGCGGCGGCGCTGACGGCGTCGTAGCAGGCCGACAGGTCGGGAACGAGGTCGCGGAGGAGTCGGAGCCGGGCGTAGACCAGCTGCGAGCCGACCGTGGACAGGTGGTCGTTCCAGACGACGAGGGTGTGCAGCGCGGCCTCCCGTGCCTCGTCGAGCGGCGGGTCGCCGGCTCGCGGCTGGCGGCGGGCACCCTTGCGCAGCACCGGAGCCGCCGACTTGAGCAGGGCGTTGCGCTGCTTGAGGATCTTGTCGTAGTCGGAGCGCACCCCCGACCAGCGCGGCTGCCGTTGGACGAGCAGCTCGTCGAGGAAGCGGCGACGCTCGGACGGGTCTCCCTTGACGAGGGCGAGGTCCTCGGGTGCGAAGAGCACCGTGCGCACCGTGCCGAGCACGTCGCGGGGGCGCGAGACCGGGGAGCGGCCGAGGCGGGCCCGGTTGGCCCGGCCCGGGGTGATCTCGAGCTCGACCATCGTCTCGCGGTCGTCGCGCACGATCGCCCCGCGCACGATGGCCTGGGCCGCCCCGAACCGCACGAGGGGCTGGTCGGTCGCGACCCGGTGCGAGCCGAGGGTCGCGAGGTAGCCGACAGCCTCGACAAGGTTGGTCTTGCCCTGGCCGTTGAGGCCGACGAGGGTCGTGACCCCGGGAGTCAGCGCGAGCTCGGCGCTCGGATAGCTGCGGAAGTCCTTGAGGGTCAGGTGGCGGACGTGCACGTCAGGATGGCTGGTTCTCGAGGGTGGCGGTGCCGGGCGCCGTGCATCGCAGGGCTCCCGGCCGCACCACGGCTGTCAGGAGGTGGAGCCGGTGCCCGACGAGGGGCCGGCGTTCGCTGCGTCGCCGGTCGCCGAGCCGGGCTGCTCGGGGGCGGGTGCCGGGTGGGCCGAGCCCGCGTCGCCGGTCTTGCGACGGAGCTCCTCGCCCTCGGCGATGGTCATCACCTGGTGCCCACCGAACTGGCCCCGCAACGCCGCGACCGCCTGCATCGTCGGCGAGCTGGGCTGGCGCGAGGCGAACCGGGCGAACAGGGACGACGAGATGACCGGCATCGGCACACCGAGCGCGATGGCCTCCTCGACGGTCCAGCGGCCCTCGCCGGAGTCGTTGGTGTAGTCGGACACGTCGTCGAGGTGGGGGTTCTTCTCGAGCGCTGCGACCATGAGGTCGAGCAGCCAGGAGCGCACGACGGTGCCGCGGCTCCACGCTTTGAAGGCGCCGGGGACGTCCTTGACGATGTCCTTCTTCTCGAGCAGCTCGTAGCCCTCGGCGTAGGCCGCCATGAGGCCGTACTCGATGCCGTTGTGGACCATCTTCGTGTAGTGGCCGGCACCGACCTCGCCCGCGTGGACGAAACCCTCCTCGCGCGGGCCCTCGGGACGGAGCGCGTCGAAGATCGGCATCGCCTTCTCGACCCACTCGGCGTCGCCGCCGCACATCAGGCCGTAACCGTTGTCGAGACCCCAGATGCCGCCGCTCACCCCGCAGTCGACGTAGCCGATCTTCTTGTCGCCGAGCAGCTTCGCGTTCTCGAAGTCGTCGGTGAAGCGGGAGTTGCCACCATCGATGACGAGGTCACCGGGCTCGAGCAGGTCGCCGAGCTGGGCGACGGTCTGCCGGGTCGGGTCGCCTGCCGGGACCATCACCCACACGACGCGGGGGGCCTCGAGCGCCTTGACGAGCTCGGGGAGCGACGCGACGTCTCGCACGTCGGGGTTGAAGTCGAAGCCGACGACCTCGTGACCGGCGCGGCGCAAGCGCTCGCGCATGTTGCCGCCCATCTTGCCGAGACCGATGAGACCGAGCTGCATGTCGCGAGCCTTTCTGACGGAGGACGGGGGTCGATCAGGTGGCGCGGTTCGAGGCTACGCCCTGCTGCCCTGCGGACGGCAGGGCGGCTGGGTGGTCCCGAGGGCGCTGCACGCGTACGCATGGGCGGGACGCCCTCGGCAGCTCAGCTCGCGAAGCGCACCGGCATGAGGACGTAGCGGTAGCTGCTGTCGGGCTCGGAGTCGGCCTCGGCCTGCCCGGTCAGCACGGCGGGCCGGCTGGGCTGGGTGAAGCTGAGCCGGCTCCAGGCCGTGCCGACGGCGTGGAGCCCGTCGAGCAGGAACTGGGGGTTGAAGGCTATCTGGATCTCGGGACCGTTGAGCGTCGCCTCGACGGCCTCGGAGGCCTGGGCGTCGTCGCCGGTGCCGGCCTCGATGGCGACCTGGCCGTCGGTGAACTTCAGCAGCACCGGGGTGTTGCGCTCGGCGACGAGGGCCACGCGCTTGACGGCCTCCTCGAGGGCGGCGGTCTCGATGACGGCCTCGGTGTCGACCGACGTCGGGAAGATCGAGGTGACCTTGGGGTACTCGCCGTCGAGCAGGCGGGTGGTCGCCCGGCGCTGGCCGGCCTCGAAGCCGATGAGGCCGTCGCCACCGTGCCCGAGTGCGAGCTCGACGGAGCCCGAGGCGCCGAGGGCGCGGGCGGTGTCGGAGAGCTGGCGAGCGGGGATGAGCGCGATGTGGCTGGCGTCGGTCGCGGTCGGGCTCCACGTGAGCTCGCGCATCGCGAGGCGGTAGCGGTCGGTGGCGAGGAGGGTGACCTTGTCGCCGTCGATCTCCATGCGCACGCCGGTGAGGATCGGCAGCGTGTCGCCCTTGTCGGCGGCTACCGAGACCTGGGCCACGGCCTGGGTGAAGACGTCGCCGGCGATCGTGCCGCTCGTCTCGGGGGCAGCCGGGAGCGTGGGGTAGTCGGCGACGGGCATCTCGCGGAGGGCGAACCGCGACGAGCCGCACGCGACGTTGACCTTGGTGCCGTCGGTGCTGACGTCGATCGGCTTGTTGGGCAGGTTGCGCGAGATGTCGGCCAGCAGGCGCCCGAGAACGAGCACCTGGCCGGACTCGGCGACGTCGGCCGGCACGGTGATGCGCGCGGACACCTCGTAGTCGAAGGCCGACAGCGTCAGCGTGCCGTCCTCGTTCGCGTCGACGAGCACGCCCGCGAGCACGGGGACCGGCGGGCGTGCCGGCAGGCCACGGGCCACCCAGGTCACGGCCTCGGCCAGGACGTCTCGCTCAACCCGAAACTTCACGGTGCACTCACTTCGACGGGGAAGGTCATTGGGGCTCAGACACTAGTGCCTGCCGGTGACTGACACCACAGACACTCCCCGAATGGCAGACGGGTCGAAATCAGACGTTTGCCCGGGGTTCGGCCGCGCTCGTCTCGACCCTCGTTGTCGGGGCACATCTCCTCGACTTGAGTCTCGTCATAGTCATAGGTGCTGTGGATGCTGTGGAAAACCCGCGTCCGGGCAGGTCAGGCGGCTAATGGGGTGTGCACGGGATGTGGGTCACGAGTAGCCGCGCCAGGTGCCGGCTGTGGACGGAGTTCGGCCCTGCACAGCGTCCCCACAACCGACGGCGAGGTTGTCCGCAGGCAGCATCGCTTCGTCCACACGTTTCCACAGGCCGGTGTGGAGGACCGGACACCATATGTCTGATTTGCAGCCATTGACGACTAGTCAGCTGTGCGTGGAGGAAGGCTCCGCTTCCACAGAGTTTTCCACAGGCGGTGGACAACTTGCGGGCCGCCTTTCTCCTCGCGTCTGTGTTTACGAGTCACGGGAAGGTCACGCTGTGCACACAGCTGTGGACAACTGTGTGGACAGATGTGGACGCAGCGTGGACCGCTGCCTGTGGATTGCGCCCCGGCGTTCCTGCGGACTAGTCCGTCGAGCCGCTGCTGACCACGAGGTGGCGGGAGGCGGCGAGGAGCGTCTCGAAGAGGGCGGGAGGGTCGGGAAGGGGCCCGAGCTGCGAGAAGACCTTACTCGTGACCGCACCGAGGAGCAGCGTCCACGCCGCGATGCCCTGCGCGAGCATGGGCGGCTCGATCGCGGTGTCGTGGACACCGACTGGCCGCCCGTCGCAGCCGCCACCCGTGGAGCCGCCGAGGCGACGGGGGCCGGACTGGTCATCATCGGCAACCTGTACGGCTACGGCTGGGTGGAGGCGCCAATGACGGAGGACGCTCCGCTACGGCCGGCCGGGCACAAGGGCGCCATCCGCGCGGACATGTGGACCGAGGCGTTGGCCCGTCACGCGTCCGGCCGGGTCCGTGTCACCGAGCTGCGCTCCAGCGACTACTTCGGGCCGGGCACGACCCCGCGCACCAGCTACCTCAACGACGTCATCTGCGACGCGCTGCTGGCCGGGCGTCCGCCGTCCGTGCCGATCGGTCGACCCGATGCCCCGCACTCGTGGACCTACGTGCCCGACGTGGGTGCCCTCGCCGCCGTGGCCGGGCTCGTCGTCCCCTTCATGCGCGAGGTCCGCGAGACCCGGCACCAGTTCGAGCGACCGGTCGAGCTCGACTCGCAGCTGACCCAGCGGACGTTCGGGCTCGCCCCGACCCCGTGGGACGACCCGCTCACGGCCACGATCGCAGCGCGACGCCGCTGACCGCATACGCCATCGGGGCCGAGAGGCCCCTCGCTCAGTGGGACTGCTGGCGGATGCGGTTGGTCAGCTCGGTGACCTGGTTGTAGATCGCGCGGCGCTCACCCATGAGCTCGCGGATCTTGCGGTCGGCGTGCATGACGGTGGTGTGGTCGCGGCCGCCGAAGTGCTGGCCGATCTTGGGCAGGCTCAGGTCGGTCATCTCGCGGCAGAGGTACATCGCGATCTGGCGGGCCGTGACGAGCTGGCGCGAGCGGCTCGAGCCGCAGAGGTCCTCGAGCGTCACCGCGTAGTAGGCGGCCGTGACCGCCATGATCGTCGCGGCGGTCACCTGGTTGGGCGTCTCGTTGGGCAGCACGTCCTTGAGCACGATCTCGGCGAGCGGCAGGTCGACGGCCTGGCGGTTGAGGTTGCTGAACGCCGTGACGCGGATGAGCGCGCCCTCGAGCTCGCGGATGTTGGTGCTGAAGTTCGTCGCGATGTACTCGAGGACCGGGTCGGGGACCGTCATCCGGTCCTGGATCGCCTTCTTGCGCAGGATCGCGATGCGGGTCTCGAGGTCGGGCGGCTGCACGTCGGTCAGCAGCCCCGACTCGAACCGGGTGCGCATGCGGTCCTCGAAGCCGGACAGCTCGCGGGGTGGCAGGTCGCTGGTGATGACGATCTGCTTGTTCGCGTTGTGCAGCGTGTTGAAGGTGTGGAAGAACTCCTCCTGCGTCTGCAGCTTGCCCTGGAGGAACTGGATGTCGTCGATGAGCAGCACGTCGACGCTGCGGTAGCGGTTCTGGAACGCGCTCGCCTTGTCGTCGCGGATGCTGTTGATGAAGTCGTTGGTGAACTCCTCGGAGTTCACGTAGCGCACGCGCACGTTGGGGAACATCGTGCGGGCGTAGTGGCCGATCGCGTGGAGCAGGTGTGTCTTGCCCAGCCCGGACTCGCCGTAGACGAAGAGCGGGTTGTACGCCTTCGCCGGGGCCTCGGCGACCGCGACGGCCGCCGCGTGCGCGAAGCGGTTGCTCGCGCCGATGACGAAGGTGTCGAAGGTGTACTTCGGGTTGAGGCGCGTGTCGCCGGGCGAGCTGGGCTCGGGACGCTGCTGCAGGCGCAGGGGGCCGCTCTCGCCACCGCTCAGTGGGTCGGGCCCCAGCTCCATCTGCGTCTGGACGTCGGGGTATGCCGGCCGGCCGGGCTCGTCGAGGTCGGCGCCGTTGAGTGCCGGGGCGCTCTCGGCCAGGTCGCGCAGCGGGTTGTGCTGCTGGTTGTGCTGCGTGCTGGCGCGCGCGGCACCGCCGAAGCCGCCGGCCCCGCCCTGCGCGACACCGTTCTGGTGACCCGCAGCGCCCTCGGAACCCATCGGGCGGCGCGGGCCGTCGTGCACCGAGGCCTGACCGGTCGGCTCGTCGCTGATCATGCCCAGGTCGGTCTCGAGGCTCTCGTCGACCGAGACGGCGAGCTGGACCGCGTGGCCGAGCTGGTCACCGAGCGCGGTGTGGATCTGCTCGCGCACCCGAGTCTCGAGGAAGTCCTTGGTGAACGTGTTGGGTGCGCGCACGAGGGCGATCTCGTCGAGGACGCCGACGAGGCGGCAGAGCCGGACGAACGCGCGCTCCTGGTTCGAGAGTCCGGAGTCCAGTGTGCCGAGCGTCTGCTGCCAGATCTGTGCGTAGTCGACGCCTGTCTCGGCCACCAATCCCACCTGCCCCTGAGTTCAATTGCGTTGCACCTGTTGCGATCCCGGCGCTAAGTGCACTCGGGCGGGTTCGAGCTGGAGCTCGACCGTGCCGGGTCGGACGACTGGGATGCGTCCGTGCCTTGGTGAACGATGCCCTGTTGTCCACACGTTTGTCCACAGCCTGTGCATGGGTCGGGCGAGGATCGTGAAGTCGAAAACCTACAGGGGCAGGGCCGCTGTGACAATCGCGTCGGGGACAGAACTTTCCCGTTGTCGGCGTGTCGCCTTGCAATCGCCCGGCGACGTTCGAGGATCGTCTGTTCTGTCCGGTTCGGCAGGTGGCGCCTCGCCGGTTTGACCCTCCTTCCGGGGCTCCCGTATCGTTGACCGAGCGTGTCTGCGACCTCTTTCGCATGCCCATGGCCCCGAACCCCGGCCACACCGGGTCTCGATCCTCCGTGGGCTTGCCGATTGCGGTCGCATCGGCCACCGCCAGCCCCACCCCGGGCGCCTCTCGTCGCAGTTGCGGCGGGCGTGCACCCGCAACCTACGGAGAACCTCGTGAGCAAGCGCACCTTCCAGCCGAACAACCGTCGCCGTGCCAAGACGCACGGCTTCCGCCTTCGCATGCGCACGCGCGCCGGTCGCGCGATCCTCGCCGCCCGCCGCCGCAAGGGCCGCGCCGAGCTCTCTGCCTGAGTCGCCGGAGGCCGCGGCGTGCTGCCGGCACGTCACCGACTGCGCGAGCGGGCGGACTTCACCACGGCAGTTCGCGGGCCAGGCGCCAGCAGAGCAGGCGGGCGACTCATCGTCGTGCATGCCAACCGGACCGATGCGCGTGCGGAACTTCCGCCGCGCGTCGGTTTTGTTGTGTCCAAGGCCGTCGGCAACGCCGTGGTGCGCAACCGCACCAAACGCCGGCTGCGCGCCAGCGTCGCGACCCGGCTGAACGGCATACCGCCCGGCTACGACCTGGTGGTGCGGGCCAACCCGGCGGCCGCCGAGGCCACCTGGGCCGAGCTCGACACCGCCTTCGGTCGCCAGCTCGAGAAGGTCTGCCCCCGATGAGCGCCACGGTCAACCGCGTGCTCGCGGCGCCCCTCGTGCTCGTCGTGCGGCTCTACCAGCGCCTCATCTCGCCGATGCGACCGGCCACCTGCCGCTTCTACCCCAGTTGCTCCGCGTATGCCGTCACCGCGCTCACGCGGTTCGGGCCCGTGCGCGGCGGCTGGCTCGCCGCTCGCCGCATCGGCCGCTGCCACCCGTGGAACCCGGGCGGGGTCGACCCCGTTCCGATGACGTGGGCCGAGCGCAACGACTGGGACCCCGCCGACTTCCGGCCCTCGGGTGAACACCACCCGGCCGGTCACCCGATGACAGAGGAAAGACGTTGATCGACTTCTTCAACACCCTGCTCTATCCGATCAAGCTCGGTGAAGCCTGGGTCATGTATGCCTGGCACTGGCTCTTCAACACCATCGGGCTGCCGACGGGCTGGGCGTGGGCGATGTCGATCGTCGGCCTCACCGTCGTCGTCCGCCTCCTGCTCATGCCGCTCTTCGTGCGTCAGATCCACTCCTCGCGCCGGATGCAGCTCATCCAGCCGGAGATGCAGAAGATCCAGAAGAAGTACAAGGGCAAGCGGGATCCCGAGTCCCAGAAGGCCCAGCAGGCCGAGATCATGGATCTGTACCGGCGCACCGGCACCAACCCGTTCAGCAGCTGCCTGCCGATCCTCATCCAGAGCCCCTTCTTCTTCGCGCTCTTCCAGCTGCTCAACAACCTCAAGGCCCAGGCCGAGGGCGTGCCGGGTCACGACGCGATCGGCCCGATCACCCGCGAGGTCGCGGCGCAGATCGAGAGTTCGACGATTTTCGGCTCGAAGCTGTCGGACCACTTCCTCGGCGCCAACGTGCCGCTCAACACGAAGATCCTGACCGCCGTCCTCATCGTCCTCATGTCGGCCACGACGTTCACGACGCAGTACCAGCTGATGCGCAAGAACATGCCGGCGTCGGCTTTGGACAACCCCTTCGCCAAGCAGCAGAAGGTCCTGCTCTACCTGATGCCGATCTTCTTCGCGATCTCCGGCGTCAACTTCCCCATCGGTGTGCTCCTCTACTGGCTGACCACCAACCTCTGGACCATGGGCCAGCAGTTCTACGTCATCCGCAACATGCCGGCGCCCGGGTCCGAGGCCGAGCGCGCCCGCCGTGAGCGGCTGAAGCGCAAGGGCAAGGACATGCAGGAGTTGACCGTGCCAGGTCTCAACGGCGACGCCGACGCCGTCCCCGACGACGCCCCCAAGGCCGGGCAGCGCCAGCAGCCCAAGGGCAAGAAGCGCGCCCGCACGCAGGCCCCCAAGAACCGTCGCTGAGGTTCGTCCACAATCTTGTCCACACTGCCTCTGGGCCTCTGAACTGCGGAAACGTGTGTTATCCACAGTGCCCGGGGTGAACGAAGGAGCTATCCATGAGCGACACACAGGCCACCGAGGCCGACAATCCCACCGATGTTTCCGCTGACGAGACGACCAGCCCGGTGACCGACGCGGTGGAGACGCCCGAGTCTGTCGATCAGGGTGAGCTCTCCGAGCAGAGCGACTCGGTCGAGCCGAGCGAGGCTGACGAGTCGAGCGACGCCGGCGCGGACGAAGCGGACGG
This sequence comes from Terrabacter sp. 05T424, assembly GCF_056396225.1. Classification (NCBI taxonomy): domain Bacteria; kingdom Bacillati; phylum Actinomycetota; class Actinomycetes; order Micrococcales; family Intrasporangiaceae; genus Terrabacter; species Terrabacter sp. 05T424. Next base: position 381,576 of record NZ_JBFTLB010000002.1, on the reverse strand, counting down.
CGCGGAGCCGGCCAAGACGGAGAAGGGCGACAAGAAGTCGCGAGTGCGCCAGCTCGAGCGCGAGGGGGAGGTCGCTGCCGACTTCCTCGAGACGCTGCTCGACATCGCCGATCTCGACGGCGACATCGACGTCGACGTCGACGGCGACCGGGCCGCCATCGCGATCGTCGACTCCGACGAGGGTCGCGTGCCTCGTCGTCTCGTCGGTGTGGACGGCAAGGTGCTCGAGGCCCTCCAGGAGCTGACCCGACTGGCCGTGCAGGCCGAGACCGGTGAGCGCAGTCGCCTCATGCTCGACATCGCGGGCCACCGTGCCCAGCGGCGTTCGGCCCTCGTCGAGATCGCCAAGGTGGCGATCTCGGAGGTCAAGGAGTCCGGCACGAAGCGTTCCCTCGAGCCGATGAGCGCCTTCGAGCGCAAGGTCGTGCACGACGAGGTGTCTGCCGCCGGTCTGGTGTCGGAGTCCGAGGGCGTCGACCCGAACCGGCACATCGTCATCCTGCCCGCCTGAGGCGCCACGTTTCACGTGAAACGCGACTCGTGAGAGGCGCGGCCGGACCACCTATGTGAGGAGTGGGAGCGGGTGAGCCACGAAGCTCCAGGACCGATCGAGCCCATCCAGCCCGCAGAGCCCACCGAGCCCACCGAGCCCACCGAGCCCACCGAGCCCACCGAGCCCACCGAGCCCACCGAGCCCACCGAGCGTGCGGGTTCAGACGGGTCGGCCTCGGCCGGTCAGACGCCGCCGACCACCCCGGAGGTGGCCGGCTCGGTCTTCGGAGGGCAGCTCGCCCTGGCCGAGCAGTTCGTGGCGATCCTCGCCGACACCGGGATCACCCACGGACTCATCGGTCCTCGTGAGGCGCCGCGCCTCTGGGACCGTCACGTTCTCAACTGCGCCGTCGTGCACGAGGCCATCCCGGCCATCGGTGACGTTCAACAGGTGATCGACGTCGGCTCCGGTGCCGGCCTGCCAGGCCTGGCGCTGGCGATCGCAAGGCCCGACCTCGAGCTGCACCTCGTCGAGCCTCTGGCCAGGCGCACCGCCTGGCTGTCGGACACCGTGCAGCGGCTGGGCCTTCCGAACGTCACCGTCCACACCGCGCGGGCCGAGTCCCTGTGGGACCAGCTCGACGCCGCGTGGGTCACGGCCCGGGCCGTGTCGCGCATCGTCCAGCTCGCAGAGTGGACACTCCCGCTGCTCACGGCCGGTGGCACGCTGTTGGCGCTCAAGGGCTCACAGGCCCAGACCGAGCTCGACGAGAACCTGGCGGCGCTCACCCAGCTCGGCGTTGTCGAAGCAAGGGTCGAGGCCTTCGGGGCCGACCTGCTGTCGGAACCGACGCTCGTGCTTCGCGCCTCCATCGGCGAGGTGGTCGACCGCCGTCGGTTCCGCTCTCGTCAACCGTCGAGCGCCGGATCGGCGCGTCGACGTGCAGATCGACCGCGCGGATCGCGACGCTCCGGCCCGGCGACAAGCGGTCGTCGGCGCCATCAGCCATGATCGTGTCCAGACCATTCGATGGTCGGCTCGTCCCGTGTTCATCACGGAGGGTCCGACTTTCAACCCCGGAGGTGCGCTCCCTGTGACGATGTCGACCAACCTCGGCTGGCCGAGTGAACCCGACCCGGAGCCGGAGCACCGTCGTCTGGGGTGGTTGGCTCGGATGCTCGGTGTTTCACGTGAAACAGGCACCGAGACTGGCAACGGTGCTCCCGCCAACGGTGCTCGGGATGACGGCGCCCTCCCGGGGGGAGCGCCACAGTCGGTGAGCGACACCGCCACGGCCGCACCCCGCACCGAAGCCAGCGATGTCGAGGACTCTGTCGCCACGAACGTGCAGCCGCAGCCAGACGGCGACGCGGGTGACCCGCTGACGGTCGGGGGGTCGTCCAGCGGCTCCGACACCGCCACGGTCGATGGTGGCGGCGACCTGCCGGCTCGGTCGCCCGAGATCGACGGCCACCGTGCGGCGACTGCGCCCCGCGAGCCCGACAGCGGTGCACCGGGGAGGACCGGGTCCGATGGTGATGGCAGTGCCGTCGGCACGAGGGCAGGGTCGGAGGTGAGCGGCGGCCCGGCGCCGGAGCCGGTCGTCGAGGATGCCGAGGACCTGCCTGATGGAACGGCCGTGGCGCAGGAGGCTGAGGTTCGCGCAGTCGAAAGCACCGATACCCCCGAGAGCACCGAGACCCGCGAAACGGCCGAAGCCACCGAAAGCCACGAGAGCGGCGCGGCCGGCTCGGTCGACTCGGGTGACTCTGAGACGTTTTTGGCTGGTGTGCCCGAGTCCGAGCAACACCTGTCCGAGGCGCCCCCCGCTGTTGCCGCGGTGAGCCCCGAGGCCCCGGACATGTCGGCCCTGGAGACGGCGTCGACGTCGCACCTGCCTGACGAATCTGCCGGCGGCAGTGAGCCGATCGGCGATCGGACGGGTGACTCGATCGCCGAATCCACAGTGGAAACGCCTGTGGACAACGCGGTGGACGAACTGGACGGTATCGGTGCTTCTGAGCAGGGAACTACCCCATCCGAGGCTGGGGACAACGTTGTGGATGAGTCGGGAGCCGCGGTGCGTGAGCTCGTCGACCACGCCGACCGGGAAGCCCTCGCCGCGGCCTTGCCGACGCCGGGAACCGACACCCCACTGGCGCGCGAGCTGGCAGAGAACGCCCGCCGGCGGATCCAGCTGACGGGTCGTCCGTTCCCGAAGCCGGTGGCTCCGCGAGTCCTGACGGTGGCCAACCAGAAAGGTGGCGTCGGCAAGACGACGACCACGGTGAACGTCGCCGCGGCCCTCGCCCAGGCGGGTCTCACGGTGCTCGTCATCGACCTCGACCCGCAGGGCAATGCGAGCACGGCTCTCGGCATCGACCACCATGCCGAGGTGCCATCGATCTACGACGTGCTCGTCGACGGCACCCCGCTGCTCGAGGTCGTGCAGCCGTGCTCCACCGTCGAGAACCTGCACTGTGCTCCCGCCACCATCGACCTGGCCGGTGCCGAGATCGAGCTCGTGTCGCTCGTCGCTCGCGAGTCGCGTCTGCAGAAGGCAATCGCCGCCGCGGCCGACCAGGGTCACGCCTATGACTACATCCTCATCGACTGCCCACCGAGCCTCGGTCTGCTCACCGTGAACGCCATGGTGGCAGCGAGCGAGGTGTTCATCCCGATCCAGTGTGAGTATTACGCCCTCGAGGGTCTGTCGCAGCTGCTGAAGAACATCGACCTGGTCAAGCGTCACCTCAACCCGGCCCTGCACGTGTCGACGATTCTGCTGACGATGTACGACGGGCGCACGCGGCTGTCGGCGCAGGTGGCCGACGAGGTGCGTGAGCACTTCCCCGAGCAGGTCCTGCGGACGACGGTGCCCCGGTCGGTCCGCGTGTCGGAGGCGCCGAGCTTCGGGGAGACCGTGATGACCTACGACCCAGCCAGCAGTGGGGCGCTTGCCTATCTGGAGGCGGCCGGCGAGCTTGCTGACAGGGGAGCGGCCGGTCCGGCCTGAGGTCGGTCGCAGTCCCTTTGCCCCGGTGAAACGAGGACCGCCCCTTCGGGGGCGGTCCTGTTTCACGTGAAACGCGATCCTGCATGCCGGCGTTTCACGTGAAACACAGCGACAGCCCCAAGCTATTTCCGGCCGTGCGGAGACGGTGCGCGAGCAGCCTTGCCCAGCAGGTCAGTTGGCGAACCAAGCTCCCGTTTCAGGTGAACTGATCGCACGGTCGAGCCCACGGACGTCGAACAGCCGCGTCCGGCCGCCGTTTCACGTGAAACAGGACTTCCATGAGCCGCTTGGGCAAGGGCCCCCCCGCCCCGCGACTCAGCGGAGCGGCTGCGCGGACCACCATCGGTGAGCACCTAGACTGAGCGCCGGACGCGATGGCCGCGTCGGTGATGGCAAGGGGTTGGCGAATGGCGGAGAAGCGTCGAGCACTGGGTCGGGGCCTCGGAGCCCTCATCCCGAGCGCACCGAGCGGCGGCGCGGGTCGACCCGTCGATGTCTTCTTCACGGAGCAGAAGCAGGCCAGTCCGCCGATCTCCAGCCCGGCGGAGGAGTCGGCCGGCTCTAACGGGTCGGACCAGAGCGACGCGCCGGCTGACAGCACCTCGGGCGTGTCCACGCCGAACGCGGGGACGGCAGACGGCGCCCATGGGACCAGTGCGCCAGTGGATGCCATCACCGCCGCCGGTGTGCCGGCCGGGGAGGCCTCGAACGGACTCGCCCCCGTGCCTGGTGCGGAGTTCGCAGAGCTCGACATCGAGTCGATCCGTCCGAACCCGAAGCAGCCGCGAACGGTCTTCGACGAAGACCACATGGCAGAGCTGGTCCACTCGATCCGTGAGATCGGCGTGCTCCAGCCGGTCGTGGTGCGCCGGATCCCCGCGGACCAGCTGGCCGAAGCCGACGGCAAGATCTACGAGCTGATCATGGGTGAGCGCCGGTGGCGCGCCTCCGAGGCGGCCGACCTCGGCGTCATCCCGGCCATCATCAAGGACACCAGCGACGACGACCTCCTGCGGGACGCCCTGCTCGAGAACCTGCACCGCAGCCAGCTCAACCCCCTCGAGGAGGCGGCCGCCTACCAGCAGCTCCTCGACGACTTCGGCTGCTCGCACGAGCAGCTCGCCACCCGCATCGGCCGCTCCCGCCCGCAGATCTCGAACACGCTGCGCCTGCTCAAGCTGCCGCCCCTGGTCCAGCGCCGCGTCGCCGCCGGTGTGCTGAGCGCAGGGCACGCCCGAGCCCTCCTCGGCATGGCCGACGGCGCTGCGATGGAGCGGATGGCCCAGCGGATCGTCGCCGAGGGTCTCTCCGTGCGCAACGTGGAGGAGCTGGTGGCCCTGGGGGAGGGCAACGATGCGCCGAAGCCCCGGCGTCCGCGCGCAGGTAGCCGCCACCCGCAGCTCGACGATTTCACGTCGAACCTGTCCGACCACCTCGAGACCCGCGTCGCGATCGCCCTCGGTCAGCGAAAGGGCAAGATCACCGTCGAGTTCGCCTCGATGGAGGACCTCCGACGCATCCTCGGCCTCATGGGTATGTCGTCTCCAGCCCGCGACTGACGCCGACGTCGCCTCCATCCGCACGGTCACGGACCGCCGTCGAGCACGGGAGGCAAGTTCACCATGCCTGAGGGCCACACCATCCATGCCCTCGCGGAGCGCCTGGAACGCGCTTTCAAGGGTCACCCCATCGAGGCGAGCAGCCCGCAGGGGAGGTTCGCGGCCGACGCCGCTCTCCTCGACGGCCAGGTGCTCGAGCGGGCGGAGGCCTGGGGCAAGCACCTCTTCGCCGACGTCGGCGACCTGACGTTGCACGTGCACCTCGGCCTGATCGGCCAGTTTCCGGTGCGCCCGCTGCAGGCCGAAGGCCCGCCGTCACCCGTGGGCGCGGTTCGCCTCCGCCTCGTCGGGCCGGGGCACTGGGCGGATCTGCGCGGGCCGATGATCTGCACCTTGGTCGACCATGCGCGCCGTCGCGAGATCGTGGCGACCCTCGGCCCCGACCCGCTGCGGCGGCGCAGTCTCCCCGACGTCGGGTGGGAACGTCTTCACCGGAGCCGGCGCAGCATCGCCGAGCTGCTCATGGACCAGTCCGTGGTGGCTGGGGTGGGCAACGTCTACCGCTGCGAGGTCCTGCACCGCCTCGCCGTGGACCCGCTGATCCCCGGACGCGACCTCTCCCGAGGGGTGTGGCAGGAGATCTGGGACGACCTCGTGCTGCTCATGCCGCTGGGCCGAGTGTTCTCGCAGATCATCACGATGCCCGACCAGGTGGAGATGGCGCAGCGGGCGAGGCGATCCGGCCGTGCCCGAGCCGTCGCCAGGCACCTGACCGGTGAGCGCCTGGGAGACACCTTCGAGCGGCGCTTCCTCGTGTACAAGCGCACCGGTGAGCCATGTCCGCGATGCCGAAACACGTTGCAGCAGAGGGAAATCGCTGGTCGACGCCTCTATTGGTGCCCAGCCTGCCAAGTGCGCCACTGAGCCGCGTCAGACTCCACGACCGGGTGAGCCCGGGCGTGCCGGCAACAACGGCGCACCCTAGGCTGGCCCCATGGCCCTCACTGGTTCGCGGCCTGCGCCGACGCACGTCATCGCCCACCTGTCCGACCCGCACCTGATCGCCGGCGGTGGGTTGCTCGCCGGTCACATCGACACGCCGGAGCAGCTGCGCAAGGCGCTGGCCCGCGTCGAGGCCTCGGGTGAGCGCATCGACGCCCTCGTCATCAGCGGCGACCTTGCCGACAGCGGTGACCCGGCAGCCTACGACCTGCTCCTCGAGATCGTCGGCCCGGTGGTCGAGCGCCTCGGCGCCGCCCTCGTGCTGACCGGCGGCAACCACGACGAGCGACGACCGATGGCGCAGCGCCTGCACGGCCTCGACACGGACGAGCCCCAGGACTCGGTGACGGTCGTGGGTGGCCTGCGCATCATCACGGTCGACTCCGCGGTGCCCGGCTACCATCATGGCGGCTTCTCGGAGGACCAGTACGAGTGGCTGGCCGACGAGCTGTCGCGCCCCGCCGAACACGGCACGCTGCTCGTCATCCACCACGCGCCGATCACCTACCGCTCTCCCGTGATGCAGCTGCTCGACTTCGAGGACGTCGACCGCCTGCGCAGCGTGGTCGAGCGCACGGATGTGCGCGCGATCCTCAGCGGTCACCTGCACGTGACGAGCTTCGGCACCCTCGGGCAGGTGCCGGTCTTCGTTGCCGGCGGCGTGAGCTACGTCGACGACGTCGGCGCGCCTCGTGAGCTGCTCATGGGCGTCGACGGACCGCAGTCGTGGAACCTCATCGAGGTGCACGCCGACCAGGTGGTGGGCACCGTCGTGCCGATCGAGCAGCACAAGACCTGGCCGGCGCTGTCCGAGGCCGTCAGGGACTTCATGGCGACGGTGCCGGAGGACGAGCAGCGCGAGGTCTTCTCGCGCAAGCGCACCTGACTGCAGGGCATTTTGATAATCGAAATGTCGATCGACCGCAGGGCCGTTCGACGCAGGGGTGAGGACCCGACAGCCGGGTCGCAGCAACCAAGGAGACACTCATGAGCCAGATCCAGAAGGCCACGTCGACGGACGGCACCACCATCGCCTACGAGGCCTATGGTTCCGGACCGGTCGTGGCCATCGTCGGAGGCGCCTTCTGCGATCGCGGCTCCTTCCGCGACGTCGCGCAGGCGCTCGGAGAGCTCGGCCTCACCGGCGTGACCTATGACCGCCGCGGCCGTGGCGACAGTGGGGACACCGAGCCCTACGCCGTCGCACGCGAGGTCGAAGACCTGACGGCTGTAATCGGCGCTGCCGGCGAAAACGACTCTCCCGCATACGTTTTCGGAGTCTCTTCCGGTGGCGCCCTCGTCATCGAGGCCATCGCGGCCGGTGCCCCCGTCGCCAAGGGATCAGCCCTAGAGGTGCCCTACCGCACTGCGGCGTGGCCTCCGCCGCCGGCCGACTACATCGCCACTCTCGAGAACTTCGAGGCGAAGGGCGACCGGGCCGGCATCGTGCGCTACTTCAACAACGAGGTCGTCGGCATGCCGGCCGAGATGGTCGACGGCATGGTCGGCACGCCCATGTGGGATGCCCTGCTCTCCATGGCCTACACGGTCAAGTACGACGGGGAGTGCCTCGGCGGCGACCAGCAGGGCATCCCGGCCGAAACCTTTTCGCGAGTGACGGTTCCGTTCCTGTCGATCTGCAGCAGCGGCACCCAGATGCCCTGGTTGCACGACGCTGCCGAGGTTGTCGCAGCGGCGCTGCCCGACGCGTCAGCTGTCGAGCTGTCGGGTGAGTTCCACCAGGTCCCCGCCGACGTGCTGGCCCCGGCGCTGGCCGACTTCTTCCGCTCCTGACGCAACAACAGCGGTCGCGAACAGCTCAGCCACCGTTGGGTTCCCTTGCACGACAAGGGAACCCAACGGCATACGCAATGAACGTCAGCCGGCGAGCAGGGCGAGCGCGGGGTTGTGCTCCGGAGGTACGACCTCGCGCGGCGGCTCCGGGGGAGTGCCGCCCTCACCGAAGGGCGAGCCTCCGAGCGCCTCGCGACCGTGCGGGCTGGCCCAGTTCTCGAGGGCGGGCCCGCACGGCACGATGCCCGTGGGGTTCACGTCGCGGTGCACGACGTAGTAGTGCCGCTTGATGTGGGCGAAGTCGATGGTGTCGCCGAATCCCGGTGTCTGGAAGAGGTCGCGGGCGTAGCCCCAGAGCGCCGGCATCTCGATGAGCTTGCTGCGGTTGCACTTGAAGTGGCCGTGGTAGACGGGGTCGAACCGCACCAGCGTCGTGAAGAGGCGCACGTCGGCCTCGGTGACGTGGTCGCCGACGAGGTAGCGCCGCGTGCTGAGTCGCTCCTCCAGGAGGTCGAGGTGCTCCCACAGCCGTCGGTAGGCCTTGTCGTACGCGTCCTGCGTGCCGGCGAACCCGCACCGGTAGACGCCGTTGTTGACGAAGCGGTAGATCGGCTCGCTCACCGACTCGATCTCGTCGGCCAGCTCGGCGGGGTAGAGGTCGGGTGCGCCGTCGCGGTGGAGATCTCGCCACTGCGTCTCGAGGTCAACGGTGATCTGCTTGAAGTCGTTGGTCACGACAGCACCCGTCGGGATGTCGACGATCGCGGGAACCGTTATGCCACGGGGGTATTCGGGGTCTCGCCGGAAGTACGCGTCCTGGATGCGGGGGATGCCCAGCACGGGGTCGACGCCGCCCGGGTCGAGGTCGAACGTCCAGCTGCGGCTGTCGTGGGTGGGTCCGCAGATTCCCATCGACAGGGCGTCCTCGAGGCCGAGCAGCCGGCGCACGATGATGGCGCGGTTGGCCCACGGGCAGGCGCGCGCCACGACGAGGCGGTAGCGACCGGCCTCGACGGGGAAGCCGTCTCGACCGTCGGCGGTGATGCGGGTGGTGATGTAGTTCGTGTCGCGCTTGAAGCTCTTCTCGACGTACGTCCCCGGCTCGCTCATGCGCACAACCCTAGTTCGCGGCCCCTCGACCCCTCCGCGGCGCACCGGGCGTGGCACACCCGCCGATGACGCGGCCGCCGCGCTCGGCCAGCTCTCGGGCGGCCGCGGTGGTGCGCTCGATGGCGGTCAGCCCGACCCGCCCGTCGACGGCGAGGCCGGACAGCATCTGCAGCACCAGTCCGGTGCCGGTGTGCGGGTCGAACCCGATGCCGGCTGCGCGCACGGCCGCCACGACCCGATGCGGGTCGAGCCCGAGCCAGTCCGGGTCGACGATGTTGTCGGTCGAGGAGTAGCAGCGCTGCTCTCCGTCCGGGGTGACCCAGCGCCCGCGGTCCGCGTCGTAGCGCCCGTCGACGAGAGCCGACAGCCCGGCCAGTGGATGGGTGGTGCCGCCGTTGCGCAGGTTGACCTCAAGGGCGAGGACCGACCACCGGTGCCCGTCACGCCGGGCCACGAAGTCGACTCCGACCCGCCCTCGGGCCCCGAGGGCGCCCAGTCGCTCGGCGACCGCGGCTGTCAAGCGGGCGACGCGGACGGCATACGCGGGCTGGGCCGGGAAGACACAACCGGCGTAGACCTGCCCCTCGGGTCCCTCGAGCACCTGCTCGTGCGTGGACGCGACGGTCACGGACCCGTCGGGAGCGATGTCGGCCTGTCCGCTCGGGCTGGAGACCTCATCACCGACCACGAGCTCCTCCACGACGCCACCGGCGGCCAGCTCGCCGCGGTATGCGGGCGACAGCGCGGCGTGGAGGGCCTGCACCAGGCGCGCGTCTGCGAGATCACGACCATCGTCGCCGCGTATGCCGACGGTGACGTTTCCGTCGCCGGCGCCGCTGTCGTCGAGCTTGACCACGACGCGCTCCGTGCCGGGCCGGCGCCGGCGGATGCCCTCGATCGCACGGGCGACGTCACCGAGGCCGCGCACGTCCTCGCACCCCACCGGGGTCTCGATCCCAGCCTTCTGGAACAGGCGCCGGCCGGCACTCTTGAAGCCCAGCGGGCGCAGGCGGCAGTCCGTGCCGTCGATGGGGATGCCCAGCGCGAGGGCGGCCTCCTCCTCGGTCTCGGTCACGTTCCACACCTCGAGCAAGGCGGGTCGGCCGCGCACGACCGACCGAACGCGCGCGACGGCGGCCGGGTCGTCGAGGAGCTTGGCGGCGGTCGGGCGCCAGGACTCGTCGGCAACCGTGACGACGTGCACACGGCCGAGGAAGCCGGCGCGCTCCGAAGGCGGCAGGAGGGACGCGTAGTAGTCCAGGACAGCCGGCCCCGGAGCGAGCGAGCTGATGTAGACCACCTCGCAGCGGGGGTTGCGCGCCGCCAGCGCCAGCAACAGGTAGCGGTGCTCCATCGACCCGAACCGTGCCCCGTAGTGCGCGAGCAGCTGGCCGTGCACGCTGAACGACGGCATGACGACACGCACGTGCTCGGTCTCGACACCGGCTGCGGCGTGGCGGGCCGTCCAGGCGGACCCGAGGCCCTGCTGCAGCTGCTGGAACGTGTCCATGCGTCGGCCTTCCGCGAACTGATCCGTCGATGGTAGCGACGGGGTCACTGGTGCCGCGCGGTTCTGCGTGAGGGCAGCGCCGCCGACACGGAGGCCGGGTGGTGGTGCCGAGCGGGGTTGGTCGGGACAGAATGGGGCCATGCGGGATCTTCGGTGGCGCGATGCGTGACCTGCGTGTCCTGACGCCCGATGTCGTCGGCGACCTGGTGGGCACCTGCGCGCCGTGCACCTTCTGGCAGACCGTTCCCCACAACGGTCACGGCGGCGTCTGCGCCCCGGAGGAGGTCCTCGGCGACTGGGTGGCAACGGTCACGAGCGAGTGGGGTCCTCCCGGGCGGGTGGCGTACGTCGACGGTGAGCCCGCGGGCTACGTGCTGCTCGCGCCGGCCCGCCACGTCCCGCGTCTCGCGGCCTTCCCGACGGCTCCCTCGGACCCGTCGACGCTCATGCTGCTCACGGCGGTGACCGCGCAGCCGTATGCCGGCAGCGGCCTTCGCAAGGTGCTCCTGCAGTCCGCCGCGAAGGACGCGCTGAAGCACCACGTGCGCTCCCTCGAGGTCGTCGCCGCACGCCCGCTCGCCGTCTCGAAGCATCCGTGCGTGCTGGAGGTCGACGTGCTCGAGAAGGCCGGCTACCGCGTCGAGCGCGACCACCCGACCTACCCACGGCTGCGGATGGACCTGCGACGGGTCGTCACGCTGCGCGACGAGGCGGTGGCCGCTGTGGGGCGGGCCTTGTCGAGGGTGCCCGGCCTGCGACCGGTGCCCGAGACGCACCCGAACGGCTCGAGCCACGCCCACGTCAGCGATCGCGCCTGACCTGCACGCGCCGGTGATGCGCCGCGAGCGTCAGCCGACGGTGCGGTCGCTCCCCACGCTGCCCACGCTGTCCACCCTGTCCACAGTGCTCGCCTGGGCGGCACGCATCGACTCGAGGTGGCGACGCAGGTCGTCCAGGCGCAGCACGCCCGTGCGGGCGGTGTCGGCCTCACCGAGGTAGACGCGCTGGAGCGCGACGACGACGGCCTCAGCCACGTGGTCGAGGGTGTGCCCCTGCGACAGGGCCCGGGCGTCTCCGTCGTGGCTGAGGTAGCCGAAGTCGAGACGCACGGCCGGCATCCGGGTGCGGCGCAGCAGGGGCCAGGTGCGGGCGTGGGACCGGCAGTCGGTGAGGCCGGTGCGGGCGACCACCTCGCGAAGCAGCAGGTCGGCGAAGCTCTCGCCGATGACGGACCAGTCGCTGTGCTTGACGTTGTCGGGGTGGCCGTAGAAGTAGGTCGCGGCCCCGTGCGCCGAGCCGGAGTCGGAGTGGTCGGTGTGCAGCGACAGCACGAGGTCGGCGTCGCACGAGTTGGCGAACGCGGCGCGGTCCTCGTCGTTGCCGCCGTCGGTGGTCTCGGTGCGGGTGAACACGACGCTGACACCGTGCGCCGACAGGCGCCCCTCGATGCGTCGGGCGAGGTCGAGGGCGAGACGTGCCTCGACCAGTCCGTTGCGGCCCTCGGCGCCGGCGTCGCCACCCCCGTGCCCGGCATCGAGCACGATCGTGCGACCGCTCAGGCTGAAGCCGCTGCGGCGCAGGTGCTCGCGCTCCCGCAGGGCGTTGGCGGAACCTCCGCTGACGGAGCGGCGCAGCCCGGCGAAGGCCCGCATCGTCTCGGGGCCGGCGGTGCCGTCGGGTGTGAGACCGACGGCGGCCTGGAACGCGCGCAGCGCCGCGTCGGTGGCGGGCCCGTGCAGGCCGTCGACCTTGCCGGGCGTGAAGCCGAGCTCGGCGAGACGCCCCTGGAGCGTCACGACGTCGTCACCCTCGACGAAGTGTCCGGGCACGTAGCGCAGCACTCGGTCACCGAGCGCCCAGCGGGCGCCGTCGAGCACGGCATACGTCGACTGCCCGACGACCCCGTCGACGATGAGGCCGCGACGCTGCTGGAACGACTTGACGGCGTGCTCGACCCGCTCGTCGAAGACGGGCTGGCCGTGCGCGTCGGTGGCGCCGTGCGCGCCCGGCAGGTCACCCGAGAGGACGAGCCGCTCGCAGACGGCCGCCACAGCGGGCCCGGCGTCTCCGCGCCGGAGCACGACGGTCGGTGGAGGGGTCATCTCGGCTCCTTCTGGGAGGTCTCCCGGTGGGGTGCGGATGGCTGTGCGAGGCTGCGCCACCACACGAGCGACGGGGCGCCGTCAGCAGCGTAGTACGCGAAAGGGGTGGCACCGTGTCGGTTGGCCACCCCTTCGTCGTCGCGGTCAGGCGATGAACTCCTCCAGCTCGCGCAGCAGCTTCGGCTTCGGGTGCGCGCCGACGATGGTCTTGACGACCTCGCCCTTGACGTAGACGTTGAGCGTCGGGATCGAGACGACTCCGTAGCGGGCGGCGGTGTCGACGTTGGCGTCGGTGTCGAGCTTGACGACCTCGATCTTGTCGCCGTACTGCTCGTTGATCTCCTCGAGGATCGGGGCGACCTTGCGGCACGGGCCGCACCACGTCGCCCAGAAGTCGACGAGCACGGGCTTCTCGCTCATGAGGACGTCGTCGGCGAAGGTGGCGTCGGTCGTGTTCTTCAGTGCCATGGAGGTTCCTTCTCTGGTTGGCGCTTGGGCGGGCGTTGCGGGCGGGCGATGCGGGTGGTTGCGCGGATCTGGCGGCTCGGGTCCGAGGCTAGGCGTCGGCGCCGACGGTGGCGCGTGCGTCGGGGATCGCGCCCGAGTCGGTGTCGTCGATGGCCGCGGCCTCGGCAGCAGCCTCGGCCGCTGAGGAGGTGTCCTCGAGCGCGGCGAGGTAGTGCTCTGCGTCGAGCGCGGCGGCGCAGCCGGAGCCGGCGGCCGTGATGGCCTGGCGGTAGGTGTGGTCGACGAGGTCGCCGGAGGCGAAGACACCGGGCAGGTTGGTGCGGGTGGAACGGCCCTGGACCAGCACGTAGCCGGCGTCATCCGTGTCGACCACACCGGTGATCAGCTCGTTGCGGGGGTCGTGGCCGATCGCGACGAACAGGCCCGTGATCGCGAGCTCACGGGTCTCACCCGTGTCGGTGTCGCGCAGCGTGACGCCCGAGAGCTTGCCCTCGCCGTGGATCTCGGCGACCTCGGAGTTCCAGGCGAAGCGGATCTTGTCGTTGGCGTGTGCGCGGTCGGCCATGATCTTGCTGGCGCGCAGCTCGTCACGCCGGTGGATGATCGTGACGGTGCGCGCGAACTTGGTGAGGAACGTCGCCTCCTCGATGGCGGAGTCGCCGCCACCGACGACCGCGATGTCCTGGTCGCGGAAGAAGAAGCCGTCGCACGTGGCACACCACGAGACGCCGTGACCCGACAGCTCCTTCTCGCGGGGCAGGCCGAGCTCGCGGTAGGCCGAGCCCATCGACAGGATGACGGCCTTGGCACGGTGCACGTTGCCCTCGCCGTCGGTGACCGTCTTGATCTCGCCCGTCAGGTCGACCGCAGTGACGTCGTCGGTGACGAGCTCGGCGCCGAAGCGCTCGGCCTGGGCGCGCATGTTGTCCATGAGGTCCGGCCCCATGATGCCGTCCTGGAAGCCCGGGAAGTTCTCGACATCGGTCGTGTTCATCAGCGCACCGCCGGCCGTGACGGCGCCCTCGAAGACGAGGGGCGCGAGGTTCGCGCGCGCGGCGTAGACCGCGGCGGTGTAGCCCGCCGGGCCGGAGCCGATGATGATGACGTTGCGGACGTCGGACATGTGGGCTGCTCCTCGTAAAGCTCTCGTGTCGTGCGGCTCTGGATCGCTCGAGCTGGTCGCACCCACTCGCGCGACCCATGCCCGGGAATACCGGCTGGCGCCGGCCCACTGGGGTCCCGGGCCGCATAGGCCTCAACCGATCCTAGGCGTTGGTTGTTCCCTCGCCCGTCGGCGCGCTGACCGGCGCCCCGCCGGCGCGGACGCACGTGGTGTGAGCCCCTTGGTGGGGCTCACGGGACGGGTGTGGCGTCCTTCAGGACTCCGGGGGTGCCGGTGCTGCAGCTGCGCTCGACGGCCCATGCGGTGCTGGCGCCGGCACGCGTGACGACGACGACCACGGCGGGTCGGCCGTCGAACGTGGCCAGGTCGGCCGACACGGCATCGGGGCTGGGCAATGTGGCGTCGAGTGCGCCGATGGCCTCGAGGCAGGCCTCGAGGCCGATCGGGGTGGCGATGGGGCCGATGCCGGGGGACTCGGCGGCGAGGTCGCGGATGGGTGGCCCCGGGCGGTCGAGCAGCGCCCGCGCCCTGGTGGCGAGGTTGCCGCCGTCGTATGCCGTCGTGCTGAGCTGGATGTGCAGCCCACCGCCGGCGGATCCGCCCGAGGTCGGTGTCTGGCCGCTCGAGCTGCGGGTGTCGCCGACGATGGCGGCTCCGTTGGGGCGCTTGGTCACGTGCAGGGCCGAGGCACCGACGGCGACGACCGCCGCGGCGGCAGCGACCGCGGCGACGAGGTAGATCGGCTTGGGCCGGTTGGCCCCGTCGGACCGTGTCGGCAGGGCGAGGACGTCGGCTCCGGTGTGGCCGCCTCCGGCACCGGCAGCTGTGTCGGCCCGGTCGTCACTGGCCATCGGCCCGGGGTCGACCCGCAGCCGTGCGGCATCGAGCAGGGCAGCGGAGATGCGCGCCTCGACGTGGTCGGGCATGGGTCCCGGGTCGGGTGTCGCCGCCAGCAGGGCGGTCACCTGGGCCTCGACATCGGGGTCGAGCCGAGGCTCTGGGATGTCGTCGATCTCGTGGTCGTGATCAGGGATGTGCGCGGACTCGTCCACGGAGGGTCCTTCGGGGCAGTGCGTGCGGGGGTCGTGCCGGCGCGCGCAGGTATGCCGCACGCCGAGGCTTCGACGGTCCCTGTACCCATCGAGGTTCCAGCGGATTCAACCACCTTCGGAGGTGTTCGTCGCTGACGTGCCCATCGGAAGGCGACGCAGCGTCGTCGGGGGCAGAGGTGCTGCCGCTCGCCCGCGACCGTGGGCGGGCGTCAGTCGTCGTCGACCGGGCGCCTGCCCGGAGTGAGTCCCAGGTGCTGCGCCAGCGCGGCCCGGCCTCGCGCGCAGCGCGACTTGATGGTGCCCTCGGCGACACCGAGGATGACGGCGGCCTCGGCGACGGGGACGGCGTGCATGTCGACGAGCACGAGGGCGGCCCGCTGCCCCTCGGGCAGCTTGGCCAGGGCCTCCTGGATGTCGAGGCGCACCTCGGTGGAGGCGTAGTGGTCGTGCCGGTCGGCGAGGTCGTACTCGGGCAGCTCGGTGGTCGGCTTGCGGCGGCGCAGCCGGTCGAGGCAGGCGTTGACGATGATGCGGTGCAGCCACGTGGTCACCGCGGCCTCACCGCGGAACGACTCGGCGCGACGGAAGGCGGCGATGAAGCCGTCCTGAACGCAGTCGGCGGCGAGCTCGGGGTCGCGCACCGTGCGCAGCGCGACCGCCCACATGCGGTCCTTGTGGCGCCGGAAGAGCTCGGCGAAAGCATGGTCGTCACCGGCGACGTGCAGCGTGAGCAGCTCCCGGTCGCTCAGCTCGCTAACGGGGCGGCAACCCCCGGGGTCACGGTCAGCGCACCGTCACTTCATTGATCTGCGCGCGGTAGCGGCGGTCTGACTCGGCAGGACCGGCCTTGGTGATGAAGACGATGATCTTGCTCGCGGGGCCGATCTGGCCGTTCGCCTTGATCGTCACCGTGCCGTTGGCGTCGGTGGCCGAGCCGATCTCCTGGGCGCCGTCGAGCGACTTCGTGGAGCCGGAGTCGGTGGCGTAGACCGTGACGTCCTGGGGGGCGGGCAGCACGAGCTCGACCTGCTTGACGACGGTGGGGGCGCTGAGGTCGAGCAGCACGCCGAGGCCCGTCTTGTCGCCGTTGTAGGTCGCCGAGCCGTACCAGCGGGAGCGCCAGCCGTCGCCGGGGTTGCCGTCGAAGACGCGCTTGACGTTCTGGTCGGCCTCGTTGCCGTCCTGGGGGTCGAAGCCGCGGCCGCCGACGATCGACACGGGACCCGCCGCGGGTGGTGCGGTGGTCGTGACGGCCGGGGGCTGGCTGGTGCTGGGCTTCGGCGCCTGGGTGGCGCTGGGCGGGCGTGTCTTCGTGACGGTGACGGCACTGACGGGCCCGTCGTGCTGTCCGATCTTTGCGACGTTCTGGATGCCGATGACGAGGGCGACGAGCACGAGCACGCCGACGATGGCCAGGGCGATGCGCGACTGGGCACCGCTGGGTGCCTCGGGCACGTCGTGGCCGAAGACCGGCAGCGGCGGCTCGAGACGGGTGCTGGGCGCCTCGTCGAGAGCGTCGTCGAGGGCGATCTCCTCGCCGTCGAAGTCGTCGTCGTGCGCCGAGCGGCGCTCGGCCGCACGTGCTGCAGCCTTGTCGGCGGCTGCCCGGGCGAACGAACCGACTCGGTCGCCGATCACGCTGGCGACGCCGGCTGCTGCCGCACCGGCAGCAGCAGCCCCGGCGGCGATGCCACTGGCGCCCCGCTCGGTCGCCGCGGCTGCAGGTCGCTCGGGGGCCTCGACCGAGCCGGCGTGGTGCTCGTCGGACAGGCTGTCGAAGAAGATCGTGTCGGTCTGGCCGGCATCGCCTGAGGGGGAGGCGCCCGCGACACCGGCGGCGGACGAGGCGCCGGCTCCGGCACCCACGGCCGCAGCACCTGCGCCGACGGCGGGCAGGACGCGGGTGGGCTCGAGCTCCTCACGGTTGCGCAGCCCGATGCCGGTCGCGCCGTCGGACGTCGCCTGCTCGCTGGCCCACGGGGCGATCTGGAGCGCGAGGTCGCCGGGAGACACGGGCCCGCGGCGTCCGCTCGCGAGCGTCATGCGGCAGATGAGGTCGAGGTCGTTCGGCACGCCGACGGCGATCTCGGACGGTGCGGCCACCCCGCCGACGATGGTCGGGGCCGGCTCCAGTCCGACCTGGCCGCCAGCGGGGATCAGCCCGTCGTCGACGGCCACCATGGGCCAGCGACCGGTCAGGCCGGCATACGCGATCTTGACGAGACCCACGGCGTCGGCCCGCGAGGCGCGCTCGTCGGACAGGCGGTCGGTGTCGGTGAGGGCGGCCTCGGTGGCGAGCCCACGCACCTTGACGGCGCCGTCGGGCATGCGCAGCAGCGAGCTCGGCGTCAGGGCCAGGTGGTGCAGCCCGCGGTGTCCGGCCTTCTCGAGTGCGGTCGCTGCCTCACCGGTGAGGCGCCGCACCTCGTCGGCCGACAGGCCACCGCCCTGCAGCAGGTGCGAGAGGGGCACGGCGCCCGTCAGGGGCTCCTCGACGATGAACCCGACGCCGCGGTCGGTGCCGACGTCGAGGACGCGCACGAGGCGAGGGTCCTCGATGCCGGCGGCCCGACGGGCAGCGTCAAGGGCGGGCGCTGCGACGGACGAGGCCGACGGGAAGCAGACGAGCACGACCTCGCGCTCGAGGGTGTGGTCGTTGGCGCGCCAGCGCTCGTGGTGCGTGCCCTCGGAGGTGCGAAGCGTCACCGCATAGCGGCCGCCGAGGACGGATCCAGGTCCGACTCCCTGCACGTGCGTCACCCTCCTCGTCCTGGTGTGCGTGGATGCGTGGCTCGGCACCCATCCTAGGCTGAGTCAGTGCCTATCCCTGTCGTCCGCATCGCCGAGCGTCTGGTGTGCCGCGGTGAGCGCCTCGATGTCGGCGATCTCGTCGACGCGTGAGGTGCCCTTGAACACGGCGCGCAGCACTCCGGCGAGCAGCACGAGCCCGGCCAGGACCCCACCGACCCAGTAGATGGCGGCGTCGAGCGGGTTGGCCGACACGGGGATCGTCGCGGGCGAGCCGATCACCGTGCCGTCGGCAGTGGTGAGGAAGGCCCGGATCTGGGCGCGGCCGGCCGCCACGGCGGCCACCTCGACGGGCACGTTGGTGCGTGACTCGGGCCCGATCGAGATCGGGTCGGGCTGGGCGACGACACGGATGCGGGGGTTGTCGGGAACCAGTCGCAGGCGGATGCCGTCGACGGTGTAGTCGAGGCCGTTCTCCACGGTGATGCGCAGGGTGCCGTTCTCGGCGAGCAGGTTGATGGTGCTCGTGCGCGGTACGACGCGGATGGCGCTCGTCGCGGCCTTGATGTCGGCGTCCACCGAGTTGGCCAGGGCGACCCACCCCGCCGGGTTCCATCGCCACCGACTGCTCGCCAGCGCGTCGAGCACCTCACGGTAGGTGCGCTCGAACTCCTCGCCGTCGCGTAGCACCGACGAGACGCTGAGCAGGGTGTCGCGCTGGGCGGCCATCCGCGCCAGGCGGCGCGCGTCGAGCCCGGGCTTCGGCGCCGCCGACGCGACCGGTGCCGTCGGCCTCGTCTGCGGCACGGCTTTGTCGGTGCCGCTGTCGGTGAGCAGCGACGCCGCGTCGACGGTCTCGAGCCACGGTGCGCTCGCTGTCGCGGAGAGGAAGCTGGCCAGGCCCGCGGCGTCGGGGTCGTAGGTGCGCGGTGCTGCGACGAGCACCGAGCGTGGCGTGCCGGCGCGCTCGCCGAGGAGCACGAGCGTCTCGGCGAGGTACCGCTGCACGGACAGGACGGGGCTGGGGTCGGTGCGCTTGGGCAGGAGGGCGGACAGGCGCGTGTCGTACGCGAGCAGCCGGGTCCCGCCGGCGGCGACCCGCCGCGCGGTCTGGGTGTACGCCGTCGGCCTGGTCACGGCGGGAGCGCTGACGACGATGCCGGCGGGGTTCTTGACCGTCGTGCCGGAGAGGAGCGTCTTGACACCCTGCTCGCGGCCGACGGGCAGGAGCCCGTCGACGGGCCAGACGATGTCAGCCCGCGCGGGCTGGTCGAGGCGGGTCGCGAGAGTGCTCGCCCGGCTCACGAGGTCACGCACGAGGGTGTTCCGGGGATCGATACCCACGGTGGCGGCGATGTCGGCGTCGGCGTAGGGGAGCGCCCAGACGCTGCGGCCTCTCAGTTGGGTGCCCAGCTCGTCGCCGAGGCGCGTGATGGTCTGGGTGGCCGGCGACTGCGTGGGCTGGTCGGTGGGGGTCGCCGTGGTGCCGGCGGGCGGCGGTGTGCCGGGAGTTCCACCGGGTGTCGTACCGGCCGTCGGGCTCGCGGGCGACGGCGTTCCGGTCGCACCCGCAGCCGTGCTGCCGGGCGTGGCGCCCGTCGAGCCCGGGGACCCCGGCGACGACGTGCCGGTCGCCGTGCCCGTCGGTGCGCCCGTCGGTGTTCCGGTGCCGCCCTGACTGCCTGCGGGGGCGGTGCCGAGCACCGCGGGGTCGACGGCCAGGGTGACCGGGGTGCCGCGCGTGCCGGTGAGGATCCGCTCCACCCGTGAGCCGCTGCCGATGGCGCGCTGCCACGCGTTCTCGCGCGCCTTGTCGTCCCGCGAGAAGAGGTTGACGTCGGGGTCGAGCGTCACGGGAACCACGGTGGCCACCTTGAGCGGGACGTACTCCTTGCGCGCGTTCCAGGCCACGAAGGTCCGCGTCGACCCGGTGGGCTGACTGGCGCCCTGCTGCACGACCTCGACCGAGATCGGAACGGCCGCGAACGCGTCGTCGGAGCGCAGCTGGCGCCAGGGGATGGTGGCGGTGAAGGTTCGGGTCTGGCCGGCCGCCACGTTGGGCAGGGTCGTGGTCTCGATGGTCGGGCCGGCCGCGGGGGTGCGGCCGGACGCCCAGTCGTCGAGCGCAGCGCGCTGGTTGACGACGACGTCGCCGCGCACGACCTGCATCTTCGGACCCGTGAGGGGGCCGGTGAGCGGTGCCGTGACCGAGCCCGTGATCGAGACGTCGGTGCCCGGGCCGACCACAGCGGGAGTCATCGAGTCGAGCACGACCACCGCGACGTCGCGTGCCGGCGTCACGGCGCGGGGGACCACGGTCGGGCGGCCCGTGGACGCGGCGTTTGCGCCGGCCGGCGAGGCCTCCCACGGACGGGAGGTCAGGGAGGCGCTCGCGAGCGTGCCGCCGGCAGTCATGGCGAGCGCTGTCAGCACGGTCGCCGTGCCAGCCAGCCGGCGAGCGAGGCGGGTCCTGCGACGCCCGCTCGTTCCCGGACGCCGCGACCCTCGGCGGGTCACGCCGTCCCCGCCAGCCGGTTCCACGCCGCCTGTGCGATGCGGCGCTCGTTGGGGAAGGTCAGCCTGCGGTGCACCTCGTCGAGCCGCATCCAGGCCACGTCGATGGCCTCGTGGTCGGGGTCGTTCTCGATGGAGAGCTCACCACCGGTCATCTCGAGCAGGTAGTGGTGCACGAACTTGTGGACCCGCTTGTTGGAGGTGGCGAACCAGTAGTCGATCGTGCCGAGCTCGATGAGCACCCGCCCCACGATCCCGGTCTCCTCGGCGACCTCGCGTGCGGCGGTCTCGACGAGGGTCTCGCCGGGCTCGACGTGGCCCTTGGGCAGGCACCACTCGATGCGGCCGGCCCGGTTGCGGCGCGCGATGATCGCGATGAGGGCGAGGCCCTCGCGCACGTCCACGACGATGCCTCCGGCAGACCGCTCCTCGACGGCGGGCAGACGCCTCCCCGGCACGGGGGTGGGGACGGGCTGCGCGCTCACATCGCCACCATAACGGGCCGAGGGCGAACCGCCCGGGTCGTCGCGAAGAGCCGGGCGCCAGCCGGGGGCGCGGCCGGGCCGTCGCGGCTCACTAGGCTGGGGCGCGTGCCAGAACGACCCGACACGACCGTCCCCGCGGCCGCGCAGCAGGCTGAGGCGGGCCTCCCGCTGCTGCGGGCGGCCGTCGCCCGCCTCGCCCCCGTGCTCCCGATGCTCAGCGAGCTGGGCGACCGGTTCAGGGAAGCCGGCCACGAGCTCGCGCTCGTCGGCGGTCCGGTCCGTGACGCGTTCCTCGGCCGGGTGTCGCCCGACCTTGACCTGACCACCGACGCGAAGCCCGACCAGATCCTCGCGGTCGTCATCGGCTGGGCCGACGCGCACTGGGACATCGGTCGCGAGTTCGGGACCATCGGCCTGCGCAAGGGCACCCACGTCATCGAGATCACGACCTACCGGGCCGACACCTACGACCGCACCTCTCGCAAGCCCGAGGTGATGTTCGGCGCCGACCTGGGCGGCGACCTCGTGCGCCGTGACTTCACGGTCAACGCGATGGCGATCCGGCTGCCGAGCCTCGAGTTCGTCGACGTGCACGGCGGCCTCTCAGACCTGGTGGCCCGCCGGCTGATGACCCCTGCCGCGCCGGAGGAGTCCTTCGCCGACGACCCGCTCCGCATGATGCGGGCGGCCCGCTTCGCCTCGCAGCTCGGCTTCGAGGTCGCGCCCGAGGTGCGTGCGGCCATGGTCGAGCGTGCGGGCACGCTGTCGATCATCTCGGCCGAACGCGTACGCGAGGAGTTCACCAAGCTCCTGCTCTCCCCGGCTCCCCGGCTGGGTCTCACGCTGCTCGTCGACACGGGCCTCGCCGAGGTGTTCCTGCCCGAGCTGCCCGCCCTGCGACTCGAGCTCGACGAGCACCACCGCCACAAGGACGTCTACGAGCACTCGCTCATCGTCCTCGAGCAGGCGATCGACCTCGAGGGTCCGGCCGACGGCCCGGCCGAGTCGGTGCCCGGCCCCGACCTCGTGCTGCGCCTGGCGGCGCTGCTCCACGACATCGGCAAGCCGGCGACCCGGAGGTTCGAGGACGGCGGCGGCGTCTCCTTCCACCACCACGAGCTCGTCGGCGCCAAGCTGGCCAGCAAGCGGATGAAGGCGATGCGCTTCGACAAGGACACGACCAAGCAGGTCGCGCGCCTCGTCGAGCTGCACCTGCGCTTCCACGGCTACGGCGAGGGGCAGTGGACCGACTCCGCGGTGCGGCGCTACGTCACCGACGCGGGCCCCCTGCTGACGCGCCTGCACCGGCTGACGCGTTCCGACTGCACCACCCGCAACGCCCGCAAGGCGCAGCGGCTCTCGCGCGCCTACGACGACCTCGAGGTGCGCATCGAGCGCCTGGCCGCCGAGGAGGAGCTCGCGAGCGTCCGCCCCGAGCTCAACGGCAACGAGATCGCCGAGGCCCTCGGCATCCGGCCGGGTCCGGTGCTGGGCGAGGCCTACGACTTCCTCCTCTCGGTCCGCCTCGACGACGGCCCGATCGGCAAGGACGCCGCCCGCGAGAAGCTGCTGGCGTGGTGGGCGGCTCGCGAGCCTTCCGCCTGAACGCGCACCGCACCCGTGACCGGGCACGACGGCATATGTCAGGGGAGTCCTCCCCATCGCGCCACCGACGACACGGCCGTACGCTCGGGCCCACCGTCGTTCCCGCCCCACCGGCCCGCGACGGCGCTCGGCCGACCTGACACCGCCCGAGGTGTTTGATTGACTGACCGCGCCGTCCCCGACCCCTGCGGGAACGACCGAAAGGATCGAGCCATGAGCACCCTCGCCTACCCGAGCGCCGACTTCCCGGGCCAGCCGTCGGTGGCCCTCGAGGTTCCCGAGGGGTGGGAGCCGGTGCACGCGCCCGGCACGACCATGGCCGCCCGGCTGCCCCGAGAGGGAGCCTTCGCCCCCAACGTCGTCGTCAACATCGAGCCCTGCGAGCCCGCCTTCCAGGTCGAGGACTCCCTCGACCAGCTCCGCGCCATGGCCACCTCGCGCGGCGGGGCCGTCTCCGAGCCGTATGCCGCCGAGCTCGGTGACGCCCAGTTCGTCGGGTGCGACGCCACCTGGCCCGACCCTGACGTCGAGACGGTGCTGCAGGCCAACCTCTTCCACGTGGCCGCCGCGACCTCTGGTTCGGCCGCCCACCTCGTCCAGCTGACCGGTGCGGTCGGGGGCGAGTCGGCCGAGGCCGACTACGAGCTGATCCGGCAGGTGCTGACCACGGTTCGCGTCACGGCCTGGGACGTCACGGGCGACCGCGCATGACCCCGACCCTGCCCGCCATCACCGTCGGCGTCGCCACCGATGTCGGACGCGTGCGGCGGCACAACGAGGACTCGGCACGCACCCGGGGCACCGTCTACGTCGTCGCCGACGGCATGGGTGGCCACGCCGCCGGCGAGGTGGCCAGCAACATCGCCGCGGAGTCGGTCGTCGAGCTCGCCGACCGCCCGGTGGTGCACGTGCGCGACATCGTGGAGCAGGTCGGCGAGGCCAACCGCCGCATCCTCGGGTCCGCCGCCCGCCACCCGGAGCAGACCGGCATGGGCACCACCGTCGCCGGCCTCGCCCTCGTCTCGGCCGGCGGGTCGCGCCACTGGGCCGTCTTCAACATCGGAGACTCCCGCGTCTACCGCTGCCTCGACGGCGAGCTGTCACAGGTCACCGTCGACCACTCCGAGGTGTGGGAGCTCGTCGAACGTGGCCTGATCACCCCCGAGCAGGCGCAGCGCCACCCCGGGCGCAACGTCGTCACGCGCTCGCTCGGCCGCGACCCGATGGGCGTCGTCGACACCTGGGTGTTCCCGCCGTATCCCGGCGAGGTCTTCGTGATCTGCTCCGACGGGCTGTCCAACGAGCTGACCCGCGAGCAGATGCAGGCCGTGCTGTCCGAGCACCACGATGCCGACGAGGCGGCCGCCGAGCTCGTGCGCCAGGCCGTCGAGGCCGGGGGTCACGACAACGTCACTGCTATCGTCGTCGCGGTGCAGGGGCAGGACGCCGACTCCGACGTCGACGAGGACACCACCCCGCGCGAGAACGTGAACGGCTCATCAGGGGAGAGCAGGTCGTAGACGTGAGTGGCCCGTCCGTTGTGGTTGACCGGGCCCCCGACGGGTGGACGCACATCGGGGGCCCCGGCATGCACCTGCTCATCGGCCTCGACGAGGACGACGAGCGCACGCTCGCCGCGAGCGACGCGGCCGACGGTGGCGACCTCGACGACGTCGTCGAGGTGCTGACCGTCGGCGGCATGCGCAAGGCGCACCACTTCGTCGGCGTGCACTGGCAGCCGCGCACGCGCATCGTCGCCTTCGGCCCCGTCTCCGCGCTCGTGACCCTCGCCGACGGCAGCGAGCACGACGTGCGTGCCCCGAGCGCGAGGGTCTGGACCGACCTCGAGCTGCCCGACCACCCCGAGAGCGTCGTGCTGCGCGTGCTCGACGAGTCCGAGCGATCGCACCCCACCCCGCCCCAGCACCTCGTCGCCGGGGTCCCGGCGCCCTCGGACGGTCCAGCGTCCGACGGCGCACCGTCTGCAGCTGCACCGTCTGCCACGACCGCGGACGGCATCGGCAGCAGTGACCCCGTCGATGCGGGCGAGCCCTTGGCCCAAGCAGTTTCGACGAACGCCCCCTCGTCTGCAGACCTCGCTGATGCGGACGACGAACCCGCTCCGGTGGCCGCCGTGGACACCTCGACCTCGGCGGCCGGCGAGCCGCCGTCGCCGGCCCCGGTCCCCTCCATCCCGACCTTCAGCGGTGCCGCGGCCACCGACGGCACCGTTGCGGCAGCCGGATCGAACTCGTCGACCTGGGGTCGCAGCTGGGCGCGACGAGACGAGACGCCCACGCCGTCGAGCGAGGTCGCTGGCCCCAGGGTGGAATCAGACCCCACGCCAACGGATTCCGCACCCGAAGCGATCAAGTCCGTAGTCTCGCAACCGAACCCGAGCAGCGTCCCGGCGCTCAGGTCGTGGGGCTCGGTCTCGCCGACAGCACCTGTTCGGGCCGCCACCCCGGCGCCGTCCAGCGCAGAAACAATCTCCGCGACGGCTGAAAACCCCTCGGACGCAGCCGAACCCATCCCTTCTCAGGTCGAGGTCGCGCCGCCGGAGAGACCGTCTGCGCCGGAGCCTGTGCCGTCGGTGGCGGCACCAGCACCCGATGCGCCGGTCGCGACCGACCTGCCGTCCGCGCCGCAGCGGGACGTCGACTCGACGTGGGCTGCACGTCCTGTCCCCGACGCCGATGCGCCGACCACGCAGGCACCGCTGGAGCCACGGGTCACGCCCGCTCCGCCCACCCGCCCGGGTCGGGTCGCGCAGACGGCTCCGCCATCCACCAACGGCTCGACCGCGCGGCCAGAGGCAGAGCCCGGCGGCGACGGTGCCGGTGAGCCGGCAGCGCCGAGCTACGACTACCTCTTCGGGCACACGACCGCAGCGGACGAGCACCGCAAGGTCCTCGCCCAGCTGACCGCGCCCACCGACGAGGACGGCGCGAACGACGACGACGAGGTGCTATCGGTCCCCACCGTCGCCGACACCTCCGACGCGGCCGTCACGAATGCCGCGCCCGCGCCGGAGGTGCCCGAGCGACCTGTCCCGTCGGCCCCACAGGTCCCCGACGGGGGTCTGATCTCCTCCGTTCCGTGGGCGAGCTCTTCGGCACCGGCCGCACCCAAGCAGGATGACGAGGTGCCGGCGTTCTCCGGCAGGCACACGCCGCCGGCGGCCCCGAGCCTGCTGCCCCCGCTCCACACGCCGCCTCCCGGCGCCCGCGCGCCCGAGGCGACGCCGCTGATCTCGACCGGCCCGCCTCCCGCGCCTCGCGACGTCGAATCCGTGTCGGACCAGCCGGACAGCTGGGCGGCGCCGCACGCGACCCCGTTGCTGCGCACGCCACCGACGGTGCCGATCGCGACGACGCCTCCGGTGCCCGGGCCTTCGGCTCCGGCACCGTCGACAGCCGTCGCGGAGCCGTCGTTCGACGTGCCCCTCGATGGTCCGCCGGCCGCTGCTGCAAACCCTTCGCCTACAACGGCGCCCGCGCCCGTCGAGCCGGCGCACCCGGCCGCGCAGGCCGCGTACGCAAGCGAGGCCGACGAGGCACACGTGTCGGACGACGTCGACGAGAGCGAGCTCACGGTCGACCGCAGCGCCCTCCTCGAGGCGCGCAACGCCGCGCAGAACCAGACCTTCTCCGGGCCGAGCGTGCTCGCGGTGCTGTGCTCCGCCGGCCACCCCACGCCACCGCACAGCGACCGGTGCCGCGTCTGCGCAGCCGGCATCCCACCGCAGGAGCCGTTCACCATGCCGAGGCCGCCGCTCGGCGTCCTGCGCCTGTCGACCGGTGACGTCGTGACGCTCGACCGCAGCGTCCTGCTCGGCCGTGCCCCCAAGCTCGGCGACGGCCTCGCGGCACACGACCGGCCGCACGTGGTCAAGGTGCCGAGTCCCGAGCGCGACGTCTCGCGCAACCACGTCGAGGTGATCCTCGAGGGCTGGCACGTCCTCATCCGCGACCTCGGCACGACGAACGGCACGACCGTCACCCTCCCGGGCGAGGCACCGGTCCGCCTGCGCGCCAACGACCAGCAGGTCCTCGAGCCGGGTTCGCTCGTGTCGATGGCCGACGAGGTCTCCTTCACCTTCGAGGCCGCCCCGTGACCACGCGTACGACCGTCTCGACAGCGAACCCGCAGCGGGTCCAAGGGGGTTCGTCGTGAAGAAGGGCGCACCCCCCAAGATCCCGGGCCTCGTCTTCGTCCAGCCGCTCGGCTCGGGCGGCTACGCCGACGTCTACCTCTACGAGCAGCAGAGCCCCCGCATGCCGGTGGCGGTCAAGGTGCTCAAGTCCGAGGGGCTGACCGACTCGCTGCGACAGCAGTTCGTCGAGGAAGCCGACACGATGGCCGCCCTCGGCGACCATCCGTACATCGTCCAGGTCTTCCGCTCCGGCACGTCCGACGACGGTCGCCCCTACCTCGTCATGAAGTACTACCCGCCGCCCAACCTCGCCATGCGGGCACGGGCCGAGCGGTTCTCGGTCGAGGACGTCCTGCGCACCGGCATCCAGCTCTCGAGCGCCGTCGAGACCGCCCACCGGGCCCACATCACGCACCGCGACATCAAGCCGGCCAACGTGCTCATCAGCGCCTACGGTGCGCCGGGCCTCACCGACTTCGGCATCGCCGGCCGCGGCGCCCGCGACGGCGAGGTCGAGGTCGAGACCACCGATGACGTCGGCGTCTCCGTCCCGTGGGCGCCGCCCGAGGTCCTCTATGGCCAGAGCAACGGCGACGAGCGTTCCGACGTCTACTCGCTCGCGGCCACGCTGTGGCAGCTGCTCGTGGGCCGGTCGCCGTTCGAGGTCCCCGGCGGCGACAACTCCGCGTATGCGTTGATGCCGCGCATCCGCAGCACCGCACCCCCGCGCACGGGCCGCCAGGACGTGCCGGCGGGTCTCGAGCGCCTGCTGGCCCAGGCGATGGCCAAGGACTCGGCGCACCGCCCGACGTCGGCGCTCGAGTTCGCCCGCGCCCTCCAGGCCGTCGAGCAGCAGCAGCGTCTCGCGCGCACGCCGATCGTCGTGCTCGACGAGCAGGGCCACACCACCCTCGTCAGCCAGACCCAGGGCTCGCCCACCGGGCGCGGCGGCGACGAGGACGACCGCACCCGCATCAAGGCCCCGCAGACCGTCGTCGCGCAGCCGGCAGCGCCATCGCCTTCGTCATCGTCGACGCTCGACGATGAGACACGCCGCCGCTCGGAGGCCGATGGGCAGCGGTGGTCACCGGCCCCCGTGCCCAGCCCCACGCGTACGTCCGGGGGTGCTGCGGTGCGCGCCACCGCCGTCACCGACCCGGTCTCGAGCCCCACGACGCCGCTCGGGGCTGACGGGTCCGACGAGGCGACCGTACGCCGTGCTGCGAGCACGGTTGGCACACAAGCAGATCCAGCGCCCGCACCACCAGCATCGTCGCCTCTGGGGAAGCCCGGGTTGCTGTGGGGCCTGGTGGCGGGGTTCGTGGTGCTGCTCGGTCTCGTCGTGTTCCTCGTGGTCCGCCCGGGCGCCGACGACCCCGTCGCCACCCCGACACCGAGCGCGACCGTCTCGATGCCGGGCGACGACAGCGCCATCGGTGACGGCGTCTTCGACAAGCCCAACGTCACGGCGAAGTCGGGCGTCGGCAGCGTCAGCTTCACGTGGAGCTACCCGCAACCCGACACCTCGGACACCTTCCGGGTGTCCTACGGCGCCTCGGTCTCCGATGCGGGGAACCCCGACGTCGCGAAGCGCGTCTCGGTCACGACCCGCAGCTACAAGGTCAGGGCCGCCAAGGGCACGAAGGTGTGCGCGACGGTGCGCGTCTCCCGGTCGGGGCAGGTCTCCCCGGGCTCGGACGTCCAGTGCGAGACCGCGCAGTGAGGCGCGGGCCCGCAGGGCGGCTGAGTATGCCGGCGGGTGGACATCGACCGGGCGGGGCGGCAGCCTCGACCCAGACCTCTGCAAACCACCACAGACTTCCGTAACGTCGCACGGCCGGACATCGTTGACCGCGAGTGCCGGCAGGCGTGCGCCTCGACAGGGATTAGGGGACCTGATCGTGATCCACAGCAAGGTGAGCGTCGTGTTCTGCGGCGAGGAGTACTCCGTGTCCGCCGACACCGGTCTCACCATCGGCCGCACCGGCGACGTCGAGGTCGACGACAACCCCTATCTGCACCGCAGCTTCCTGCTCGTCTCGTTCGAGAACGGCTTCTGGTGGCTCAGCAACACCGGCTCGACGCTGACTGCGACCGTCGCCGACGAGCAGGGACTCTTCCAGGCCTGGCTCAACCCCGGCGCCAAGATCCCGCTCGCGATGCGCAAGCTCATCGTCTGGTTCACCGCCGGCCCGACCACCTACGACTTCGAGATCCACGTCGCGAGCCCGGCGTTCAAGTCCGTGACGACCGACGCCCCGGCCGAGCCGGGCGACGGCGACGAGGTCGGCGCCGCGACCGTCGGCCGCGTCTCGCTGACGCCCGACCAGAAGCTGCTCATCATCGCCCTGTGCGAGCCGTTCCTCCGCCGGCGTGAAGCGGGTACGAACCAGATTCCCTCCTCGGCTGCAGCGGCCGAACGCCTCGGCTGGACCATCACCCGCTTCAACCGCAAGCTCGACAACGTCTGCCAGAAGTTGGCCGACGCCGGCACCAGGGGCCTCCACGGTGGGGTGGGCAAGCTCGCCACCAACCGCAAGTCCCGCCTCGTCGAGCACGCGCTCTCGACCAAGCTCGTCACCGAGGACGACCTCGCCCTCATCGACGACCCGGCCGACCCGGCCGAACCAGCCGAACCAGCCGCCCCGGGTGGCCACACCGCACCGGACCACACGCCACGCACCGAAGAGAACAGGTCCGGCCGGCTGGCCGCGACCGAACAGGGGATCGCATGAGCACCGCCGCCACCAAGCGACGGATCGGGATCATCTCCACCGTCGTCGTCGCCCTCGTCGCGAGCCTGCTCGTCTGGCTCGCGACCCGCAGCGACGGCGAGATCGTCCGCAAGGCCGACCTCAACGACGGCGGCGTCTGGGTGACCAACTCCGAGCAGTCGCGCTTCGGGCGCATCAACAAGGCGGCGGGCCAGCTCGACGCCGGTGTCTACGCCGACGTGAGCGCCAGCTCGGGGCTCGACATGTTCCAGGACGGGGCGGCCGTCGTCGGTTACACGCGGGCGAGCAACCAGGTCGTCCCGATCAACCCCTCGGAGGGGACGCTCCGCACCGAGCAGGCGGTCCTGCTGCCCAAGGCGAGCACGGCGACCGGCAACCGCGTCTTCACGACCCCGCCGATCGACGTTCGTGGCGGCAGCATCGCGATGATCGACCCGGCCACCGGCGAGCTGCGCGCCCAGCGCTTCGACGAGCGGTCCGGGGTCAGCGGCCTCGACGGGCTGCAGACCCAGGCCAAGCCGCTGGCGAAGGTGGGCGGCAACGCGGCCGTGGCCGTCGGGGTCGACGGCAGCGTCTACGCGCTCTCGGCGGTGAAGGGCACGATCACCGTCCTGCGGCCCAAGGGCGCCGGCGCCTTCGACAAGCCCGTCACGACCGAGCTGAAGTTCTCCTCGAAGTCGGGGCAGGTCACGGCCGTCGGCACGCACTGGGTCGTGTGGGACTCGGGCACGGGCAAGCTCTACTCCGACGCGCTGGCCGAGCCTCAGCAGCTGTCGGTGGGCAGCGCCGAACCGGGCAACCCCGCCTTCGCTGCGCTGCAGCAGCCGGGGCCCGACGCTGCCTCGGTGCTCATCCAGGACGAGTCGCAGCTGGCGCAGGTGTCGCTCACCGGTGACAGCCCGACCACCGGCGGCGTCAAGCTCGGCCAGGGCGCGCCGGGACAGCAGCTCTACCTCTCCGCCCCCGTCCGACTTGCGAGCTGCATCCACGCCGCATGGGCCGGCGCCTCGAACGTCTACTACGGCCGCAACTGCGGCTCGCCCACCGACGCCGACACCGTCGACCTCGGGGCGATGAAGAAGGGCGTACGCAGCGACGGCGTGAAGCTCCGCGTCAACCGCGGCCTCATCGTGCTCAACGACCTGGACTCCGGCGACGTGTGGGACATCGACCGCGACAAGGTCAAGATCGACAACTGGAACTCGGTCATCCCGCCGCCGCAGACCGACGACAAGAACAAGAAGAAGGACGAGAACCTCCTCGACGACCAGCAGAACCGGACGCCGCCCAAGGCGCAGCCCGACGTCATGCAGGTGCGGCCCGGGCGCACGTCGACGCTCCACGTCCTCGACAACGACTCCGACAGCCAGGGCTCGATCCTCGCGATCTCGCCCGGCGACGTCACGCAGCCCGACGTGGCCGGCATCCAGGCGACGCCGTCGGCCGACGGGCAGACCGTCCAGGTGACGGTCCCCGACGAGGTGCGCGCCGAGGGCTTCTCCTTCAGCTACACCGTCAACAACGGCACGACCGCCAAGAACGGCCGCGCCACGGCGAAGGTCACCGTCCGCATCGTCACCGACGACGTGAACTCGGCTCCCAAGCTGCGCACCGGGCAGGCTCGCCTCGCGCAGTCGTCCTACCCCGTCGTCGCGAACGGCTCCGTGCGCGTCGGCGTCGTGGCCGACTGGCGCGACGCCGAGAACGACCCGATCCAGGTGACCCCGGTCGATGTCGAGACCACCGGCGTCGACGGCTCCGGCGCCCTCACGATCAAGGCGCAGGGCCAGAAGGGCGACCAGGTCGCCAAGTACGTCGTCGACGACGGTCGTGGCGGCACCGCCCAGTCCTCGGTCAGCCTCGACGTGCTGAGCGAGGACGACACGAAGCCGGTCCGTCCGCGCACGCAGCCCGACGTCGTGCGCGCCGTCGTCGGCAAGCCCGTCCAGCTCCAGCCGCTCGGCAACGACATCGCCGGCGCCGACCCGACCGACCCCGAGGCACGGATGCGTCTCGCCCAGGCGGTCCGTGGCCCGGGCCAGCTGCGGCTCGACTCCAACCTCGACACCGGTGTCGTCACCGTGACGGGTCAGACGCCCGGCACCTCGGTCGTGACCTACACCGCACAGGTCGGAGCGGGCGTCGCCACGGGGCGCATTCGCGTCGACATCCTGCCCGACAAAGACAACGACGCGCCGCCCGTCACAACCCCCGACGCAGCCGTCGTCCGGGGCCAGACGCCCGTCATCGCCGACGTCCTGTCCAACGACTACAGCCCGCGAAGCGACGTCCTCGTCGTCCAGCGCGTCGAGACCTCGCAGGCGTGGCTCCGGGCCTCGATCGTGCAGGGCCGCTGGGTCCGGGTGCAGGCCACGGCCCCCGTCACCGGCAACGAGACCCGCCAGGGCACGGTCCGCTACACGATCTCCGACGGCACGAAGACCGCCGTCGGCGAGCTGTCCGTCGTGCAGAAGCCCGAGCCCAAGAACAAGGTCCTGCCGACCGTCGTCGACGACGTCGCCACGGTCCGCGTCGGCGACGCCGTGACGATCCCGGCGCTCGACAACGACTCGATGAGCGAGGGCATCCCGCTCAAGCTCGCCCCCGAGGTGCGGGTGCTCTCGGGCGGCGGCCAGGCCTTCGCGTCGGGCACCGTCGTGCGCTACGTCCCCGAGGTCACCCCGATGGCGGGCCCCAAGAGCGCGATCCTCGAGTACACGACCTATCCCGAAGGCCTGCGCTCGCGCGGTCAGACCGGCCGCATCACGGTCACGATCAACCCGTTGCCCGACCCGGTGAAGAGCCCCAACCAGCCGCCCCAGGCTCGCAGCTTCAGCGCCAGCGTCACGGCCGGCGACACCCTGTCGATCACGGTGCCGACGAGTGGCGTCGACCCCGACGGTGACCTGACCTTCGTCAGCGGCATCGTCGGCGACGACAACGGCCCGGTGGACCTTCGGTTCGGTCGCGTCGTCGGCTTCGGCGCGGCGACGATCCGCTACGAGGCCTACCCCCGCAGCGCCGGCACCGAGGTCATCCGCTACCAGCTGCGCGACCGGTTCGGGGGAACGAGCGACGGCTTCGTGCGCGTCGGTGTCGTCCAGCCCGGTGACCCGCAGCCGCCGGTGGCGGTCGAGGACGACGTCGTCGCCGCACCGGGCCGCACGGTCCGTGCCGACGTCCTCGCCAACGACCTCATCGCCGACGGTGACTCCGTCTCCTTCGTCGACCTCTCGTCGCTCAACGACGCCGACGTCCTCAAGCAGTTCCAGCGTCAGAAGGACGACTCCTTCAAGGTCGTCGTGCCCGAGGTGGGCCCGGCCAAGGTGCTGACCTACGGCATCACGAACGGCCTCTTCGACCCGTCCAAGTCGACCCTGACGGTGCGCGGCCAGAAGGACTTCAACAACCCGCCGACGGCTGTCGACGACACCGGGACCGCCAAGCCCGGAGAGACCTCGATCCTCGTCGACGCCCTCGCCAACGACCGCGACCTCGACGGCGACCAGGCACAGCTGAAGATCGTGAAGTTCTACGGCGACGGCGTGACGCGCGAGGGTCGCAAGCTGCGCATCGCGCTGCGTCCCCAGGCCCGCGTCGTGCCGTATGTCATCGAGGACGCCGACGGCGCCCAGGCGATGGCCCTCATCTACGTCCCGGCGGGCAACAACGGCCAGCCGTACGTCGTGGCGGGCAAGACCGTGAAGATGGGCGCCGACTCGACCGTCAAGGTGCCGCTCGGCGACTACGTCATCGACCCGCGCGGCGGCACGGTGTCGGTCACCACGCCCGACACCGTGTCGACCTCGCCCGACGAGAACCTCCAGTCCGCAGTCACGTCGGCGACAGAGCTCACGCTCACCTCGACGAACGGCTACGTCGGGCCGGCTGCACTCATGCTCGAGGTCACCAACGCCACCGGCCCCAGCGACAAGGCCGCCCAGAAGACCTACGTGACGCTGCCGGTCCAGATCGGACCCGACGTGCCCGTCCTTCGCTGCCCCGACCACGAGGTGCTGCTCGCGGCCGACGGCCCGGCGCGCACCTTCGACATCCCGCGCCTCTGCCACGCGTGGCTCCCGGACGGCCTCGCCGCCGGCACCGCGGCCTACGAGGCCACCTGGGAGCCGGCTGCCGACCGCGTCGACCTGTCGCAGGTCGGTCAGGGCGGTCGGCAGGTCGTCCTCAGGGCCCAGGCCGCCGCCCAGGCCGGCACGACCGGAGCGGTCGCGGTCAAGGCCAAGGGAGGCGCCGACACCTTCAAGATCAAGGTCCGGGTCACGAGCGCACCCCCGATCGCGACCATGCGACCCGTCACGGTCGAGGGTCTCATCGCCGGCACCAGCCGCACGGTGAACCTCGCCCAGTACCTCGACAGCCCACTGACCGCGCCGCAGTGTTCGGTCCAGTCGAGCCAGGTCGTCTCGGGCGTCGGCGTGACGGCGTCGACGAGCGGCTGCCAGCTGACGGTCACGGCGTCCGACAAGGCCCGCAACGACACCAAGGTCACCCTCCGTGTCCTCGACGCACCCGGTCGGCCGGCGGCCCTCGGCCAGGTCACCGTCACGGTCCGCAGCAAGCCCGACCCTGCCGCCGCGCCCGTGGCCGTCGCCGACCGGATCCTCGGCAGCACCGCCCGCGTCGACTGGCGCCCGCCGGCCTACGACGGCGGACTGCCCATCGCGCAGTACGAGGTCATCGGCAACGGCGGTGAGGTGCGCCAGGTGTGCACGAGCTCGCCGTGCACCCTCACCGGGCTGACCAACGGCAAGGACTACTCCTTCACCGTGCGCTCGCAGAACGCGGTCGGATGGTCCGACGAGAGCCCGAAGAGCAACACCGTCCGTCCCGACACCAAGCCGAAGGCGACGGTCATCACCAACGTCGTGCCGGGCGACCGCAAGCTGACGGTCAACTGGACGACGCCGCCCAACGAGGGCAGCGACGTCACCGACTACCGCGTCCAGTACACCGACATCGGCACCAGCGCCGGCTCGGGCGGCATCGTGCCGGTCAAGGCCCCGGCGCTGACGAAGGTGCTGACGGGCCTGATCAACAACGACGCCTACGACATCCGCGTCCAGGCCAAGAACGGCGCCGGCTGGGGCCCGTTCGGTCCCACGGTCAAGGCGCAGTCGTTCGGCAAGCCGGCAAACGTGCCGGCCCCGTCGCTCTCACCACGCACCCCGGTGCCCGGTGAGACGAACGCCCAGGTGGCGATCTCCTGGCCGGCCACCGACCCCAACGGTCCGCCGATCACCCAGTACGACGTCTACCGGCGCACTGCGGGCGGCGCGTGGAACCTCATCGCGACCCGCTCGGGTGGCGAGTCGCGGACGGCCAGCGACACGATCCCCTACGAGGGCCAGCAGGCCGAGTACACCGTCACCGCCACCAACGGCGGCCCGGCCACCTCCGACAGGGCGAACTTCTCGTCCTACGTCGCCAACGGCTACCCCGACACCCCGACGCTGCTCACGGCGTCGACACCGCGCCCCGACCAGACCATCGACGTCACCTTCCGTGTCGGGTCGGCGCATGCGGCCTCCTACGACCGCATCCACTGGACGACCGACGGCGTCACCGGCTCGTTCCCGTGCTCCGGCGGCTCCTGCCCGTCGGCCGGAACAACACGTCCGCTCGACACCACGTCGAGGACCATCGCGATTCGGGCGTGCAACTCCGCGGGCTACTGCTCGCCGATGTCCAACGCCATCCGGGTGCACCCGTACGGCCCGACGCAGGGCGTGCCCAACCTGCGCGAGACGCACGACAACAACAGCATCACGTTCTCGTGGGGCACGGCCGCCAACAACGGCCGTCCGATCACCGGCTACGAGATCGACGGAGACCGCAACACCACCGTCGGGTCGGGCACCCACTCGACGACGTTCGGCGGGCTCGGCTACTCCACGTCGCGCAAGATCCGCGTCCGGGCCATCGCCCAGGACTCGGGTCCCGGACCCTGGACCGCCTTCGTGACCGGCACGACCGACCCGAAGCCGAACCCGAAGGTGCTGAGCGTCTACAAGGGCACCGCCTGCGGCACGACGGGCTGCTTCGACCCGGCCCAGGGCAAGGAGTGCGGCACGAACTGCAACCACATCGGCTACGAGCTGCAGAACTTCGAGGGTGCCATCAGCTGCTCGGTCAGCGGGTGGTCGCTGCCCGACAACGGCTCGTCGGGCACGCATAGACCGGCGAACGGACGCAACAACTCCGGCAAGTTCCTCGGCTATCCCAACCAGTCGGTGACGGTGACCTGCACCGGCTCCAACGGACGGGACTCCGCGACCAAGAACCCATGGGGGTGACGCCGCGCACCCCCGCGGCAGCGCCGCCCCGACCCAGCCACACAGCCACACGGCATACGCCCCGAACGATGAAACACCTGACAGGAGAACGACACCCATGACGGCCACTCCCACCACCGGTCACGTCACGAACCAGATCACGCAGGAGCAGGTCACCTGGTTCGCCCACACCTTCGACCAGCTCGTCGGCAACATCGAGAAGGCCGTCCTGGGCAAGCAGCACGTGACCCGGCTCGCCCTGACCTGCCTGCTCTCCGAGGGCCACATGCTCCTCGAGGACTTCCCCGGCACCGGCAAGACGCAGCTCGCCCGCGCGCTGTCGGCGACGGTGCAGGGCACGCACAGCCGCATCCAGTTCACGCCCGACCTGCTCCCGTCGGACGTCACGGGCGTGACGATCTACGAGCCGACGAAGCAGGCGTTCGAGTTCCACCCCGGCCCGATCTTCGCGACCATCGTGCTGGCCGACGAGATCAACCGCGCCTCGCCGAAGACGCAGTCGGCGCTGCTCGAGGTCATGGAGGAGGGGCGCGTCACGATCGACGGCAAGCCGCACTCGGTCGGTGAGCCGTTCATGGTCATCGCGACGCAGAACCCCATCGAGCAGGCCGGCACGTACCGCCTGCCCGAGGCGCAGCTCGACCGCTTCCTCATGAAGGCGAGCGTCGGCTACCCCGACCACGAGGCGACGATCGCCGTCCTCGCCGATGCGAAGACCCGTGACCGCGCCAAGACGCTGAGCCCGCTCATCGCGAGCAACGTCATCGTCGAGATGAGCAAGCTCGCCGACGAGGTGCATGTCGACCCGGCGATCCTGGGCTACGTCAGCCGCATCGCCGAGGAGTCCCGCCGCCACCCGAACCTCAAGCTCGGCCTCTCGGTGCGTGGCTGCCTCGCCTACGTGCGCTGCGCGAAGACGTGGGCCGCGAGCCAGGGCCGCACCTACGTCGTCCCCGACGACATCAAGCTGCTCGCCCAGCCGGTGCTCAGCCACCGTCTGCTGCTCAATGCCGAGGCGCAGTTCGCGGGCACCACGGTCGAGCAGTGCATCGACCAGATCCTCGCCGACATCGCGCCGCCGGCCGAGCGCGCGTCGGCCTGACCGAGCCCGGCCCGCGACAGATCGCAGAAGCAAGCAAGGGGACCGCATGACCCAGCAGGACCAGGGGGCCGCGCCGTCGCGCCGCGGCGGCCGCTTCCGTATGCCGTCGCGCCGGGGAGCGTCGGCCGGTGCAGCCGCGCCCGCCGTCACCGGGGCGACGAGCCGCGGCATCCGCCAGATCACCCAGCCGATCACCCGCTCGATCGAGCAGGTGGCCGACCAGACGCAGGGGGTCTGGCGCCCGGTCGCCGGCGTGCTCCGCTGGATCTCGCCGCTGGGTTGGACGATCCTGGCGCTCGGCCTCGTCTGCTGGCTGGTCGGTGCCCGATGGGGCTGGACCGAGCTGCTCATGGTGGCTGCGGCCGCCCTCGTGCTCTTCGTCGTGTGCTTCGCCCTCGCGCTCGGACGCACGAAGGTGCGCATCCTCGCCGAGGTGGATCCTCGACGCGTCGTCGTCGGTGACCCCGCGACCGGCCGCATCCTGGTGACCAACGAGGCTCGCACGCCGATGCTGCCGATCCTCGTCGAGCTGCCCGTCGGCCTGTCGGCGGCCCGGTTCGTCCTTCCGGCTCTGACCCCGGGCAACGCCCACGAGGAGCTCTTCGTCGTCCCGACCTCGCGCCGCGGCGTCATCCAGGTCGGACCGGCGACGACCGTGCAGGGCGACCCGCTCGGCCTCATGCGCCGCACCCTGACGTGGACCGAGCGCACCGAGCTCTTCGTCCACCCGCGCACCGTCGCCCTCGAGTCGCTCGGCGCCGGCCTGCTGCGAGACCTCGAAGGGAGCACCACCGAGGACGTCTCGATGAGCGACCTCGCCTTCCACGCGCTGCGCGAGTACCAGCCGGGCGACGACCGCCGCTACATCCACTGGCGCAGCTCGGCCAAGGCCGGCCGGCTCCTCGTGCGGCAGTTCCTCGACACGCGGCGCTCCCACGTCACGGTGATCGTCGACCCAGACCCGGAGCAGTACCGCTCGGGTCACGGCAAGACCGGGCGCACCGACCGCGACGTCGAACGCGACGTCATGGCGGCCAACGCGCCGACGGCCGTCCAGGCGGACGTCGAGACGGCGATCTCGGTGGGGTCCTCGATCATGGTCCGCGTCATGCTCGACGAGCAGGACTGCACGATGGTCTGCGGTGCGCAGAAGGTCACCAAGTCGGTGCCGCAGGTCGGCCTCGACGCCATGTCGCGCGTCGAGCCGGGGCCGATCGATCTCTTCGCGGTGAGCCTCGATGCCACCGACCTCGCGCCGGACACCTCCACGGTCTTCCTCGTCACCGGCCCGCACCGACCCTTCATCGAGCTGCAGCGCGCGGCCGGGCAGTTCCCGCCCGAGGTGACGCGCGTCATCGTCGTGGTCGACCCGCTGGCCGACCACGGCCTGCGCCGCGGCGGTGGCCTCACCATCCTCACGCTGAGCGCGCTCGAGGATCTCCGTCCCCTCCTGTTCACCGGAGTCGCCCGATGAGCCAGTCCGGAATCTCCGCCCCGCCGCCGAGTGCGCTCGTTCGCCCGCCGAGCCTGCGCGAGCGCACCAGCGCCCAGCTGGCGAAGCTGCGGCCGACCGTCCCGCAGCTCGTCGACGCGGGCTTCACGGTGGCTCTCGTCGGCATCGCCCTCGTGGGCTTCCGCACGACCTTCTTCGGCCTCGGCTGGCTGTGGGTCGGTCTCGCCGGCCTGCTGATCGGCCTGCTCGTGAGCCACGCGGGGGCGGCCTTCCGCGCCTTCGGGGTCGTGACGCTGCTCGCCGTAGCCGTCTCCTACCTGCTCCTGGCCGGGCCCATCGCCGTGCGCGAGGACCTCGTCGCCGGGTTCCTGCCTTCGGGGTCGACGTTCGCGACCCTCGTGCACATGGCGGTCCCGGGCTGGAAGGAGCTGCTCACGGCCCTGCCACCGGTGGACTCCGAGGGCCCGTACATGGCGCTGCCGTTTCTCTTCGGCCTCGTCGGCGCCGCCCTGACGTTCGGTGTCGCGCGTCGCTGGCCCGGTGCCGTCCTCGCGCTCGTCGCGCCGGTCGCGCTGCTGGTCGCCTCGATCGTGCTCGGCACGCCGACCCCGGCCGCCGTGCTCCTCCAGGGCGCGGTCTTCGCCCTCGTGGCCATCGGCTGGACGGCCCTGCGCAGCAACCGCAACCGCCCGGCGCTGCAGAACGGCGCGGGCCGCACCACCCGCGCCCTGACGACGGCGGCCCTGCTCGCCGTCGCGACCGTGGGCGGCTTCTTCGTCGGGCCGATGCTTCCCGGCGCTGACCACAGCCGCACCGTCTTCCGCTCCTCACTCACCCCACCGTTCGACGTGAGCCAGTACGCCTCACCGCTCGCGGGCTTCCGCCAGTACACCGAGCCCAACGGGGCGAAGCAGTTCGACAAGACACTGCTCACCGTCAAGGGCCTTCCCGCCAACGTGCCGCTGCGGTTCGCGGCGCTCGACTCCTACGACGGGTTCGTCTGGGGCGCCGGCAACTTCGCGAACCTCGGCGACGGTCCGGTCCCCGAGGGCACGAGCTTCCGCAAGGTCGGCACCCACATCGGCGCCGAGGGTCCCGGCCAGGAGGTCACGGCCACCGTGTCGGTGCCCGCGGGCGGCTACAGCGACGTGTGGCTGCCCACGTTCGGCACGGTCACCGGGGTCGACTTCGGCGGGACGCGCCGCGACCAGCTCTCCGACGACCTGCGCTTCAACATCGACACCAACACCGGCGTGCTCCCCGTGAAGCTCGGCGCTGGTGACGAGTACACCGTCAGCGCCTTCGTCCAGGCCCCGCCCACGGACCTGCCCAAGACCGTCGACGTCGCCGACGGCTCGACCGTCGACGCGTCGGCGCTGACGTTCCTCGACGACAAGGTGACGCCGTGGACCGACCGCGTCGACGGCCAGTGGGAGAAGGTCGCGGCCGTCGCCAAGGCCCTCCAGGACGGTGCCTACACCGACGGTGGAACGCCCGGCGACTACCAGAACGTCTTCCTCCCCGGCCACAGCCTGCTGAGGATGAGCCAGTTCATGAAGTCGACCCAGCTGGCCGGCAACGACGAGCAGTACGCCGCCGCGTACGCGCTCGTCGCCAACCGGCTCGGTGTCCCGGCCCGCGTCGTGCTGGGTGCGATCCCCGAGGCCGGTGGAGTCGTCAAGGGCAAGGATGTCCGCGCGTGGGTCGAGGTCAAGCTCGCCGACGACTCGTGGATGCCGATCCTGGCCACCCAGTTCGTGCCCGAGCGCAACAAGAAGCCGCAGCAGCTGATCCGCAAGTCGGAGGAGAAGAAGACCGGCGCGCAGGTGCCGCCACCCGCGGCGAACAACCCGCCGAGCGTGCTCCAGGGGCCTGACCAGGCGCAGAACGCGACGCAGTTGCGCAACCCGCCGAAGGACGACAACCCCCTCAACCCCGACAACTGGCCGGACTGGCTGCGCTGGCTCATCTTCTACGTGCTGATCCCGCTCGCGGTCCTGCTCCTGGTCTACGGCGTGATCCGCGGGACCAAGTGGCTGCGTCGACGTCGTCGGCGCACGACAGGTGAAACGGCCGCGCGTGTCACCGGTGGCTGGCGCGAGATCATCGACACCGCGCGTGACCTGCGGATGCCGTTGCCCGCCAAGGGAACCCGCCTGGAGCAGGCCCGCGCGCTCGAGCTGCACGTCGACGGCCCCCCGCCGTCCAAGCCCAGCGTCGTCGTCGACGGCGCCCTCATGGGCGCCCCCACGTCGAGTGCTCACCTTTCCCCCGACCCGGCGACGGCCACCCAACCTCCTGACGAGGTGAGAGTGAGCACTCGACCTCTGGCGCTCGTGCCGGTCGCCGCGGCCGCCAACGGGCACGTCTTCGACGTCGACGAGCCGAGCCCCGAGGAGGTTGCGGCCTTCTGGGCCGACGTCGACACCGCACGTCGCCGGCTGCGATCCGGCCAGTCCTTCTGGCAGCGCCTGAGGGCCGACGTCTCGCTGCGCACCTTCCGTGACCACCTACCGACCGGATCGGGTCTCGGCCCCGCCGCGCGCCGCACCTCACGCGGCCAGGGCAGGTCCGAACCGAACCGGAGACGCGGCCGCACCACGAAAGCCGGCGTCGGCACGGTCGCCCCCGGTGACACCAGGGCGAGCCGCCGCGCGCCCGGACGGGCGAGCAGGACCAAGGCAGGCACGGCAGGCACGGCAGGCACGGCAGGCACGGCAGGCAAGAAGGGTGACGCGTGAAGCTGAAGTTCGTCCTCCGGTCCGGTGACCGGGAGACCGATCTCGTCGCGACCACCGACTCGGCCACGACCGTGGGCGACCTCGCGGGCTTCCTCGCGGCCGCCGACCCGAACCGGTCGAGCGTGCTCGGGGTCGACGCACCGATGACGCTGGCCCTCGTCGACCAGGACATGCGCGGCCTCGACCCGCGGGCGACGGTCGCCGAGAGCGGGCTCCAGTCGGGCATGCGCGTCTCGGTGACGCGCGCCGGCGAGGGCTTCGTCGACCGCGGCCGCCCGGCCGCCGTCGCCTACATCCGGTCGGGCCCCGACGCGGGCAAGGAGTTCCCGCTCGCCCGCGGCACGGCATACGTCGGCCGTGGGCGCGGCTGCGAGGTCCAGCTGAGCGACGAGTCCGTGTCGCGCAAGCACGCCAAGCTCGTCATCCAGGAGGTCGTCGAGGTCGTCGACCTCGGTTCGGCCAACGGCATCACCGCGGGCGGGCAGCAGGTGGCGCGCGCCCACCTCAAGAGCGGCGACGTCGTGCGCCTCGGCGACACCGAGCTCGAGGTGCACGTGCAGGGCGACGGCGTGGTGAGCCGCCCCGGCAGCGGGGTCCTCTCCGGCGACGCAGGCACCGTGGCGTTCTCGCGATCACCGCGCGTCGCGCCGCTCTTCAAGGGCCAGGAGTTCCAGGTCCCCGACCTGCCCGAGCGCGGCAAGATCCAGCCGATGCCGCTCGTGGCCATGGTCGTGCCGCTGCTCATGGGCATCGTGATGTACCTCATCACCCGGAGCGCCTTCTCGATCATCTTCATGCTGATGATGCCGATGATGATGGCCGGCACCTACTACGAGGCGCGGCGCCAGCAGAAGAAGGACTTCGCTCAGGCGATGGTCGACTTCAAGGAGGACCTCGGCCTGCTCTCGCAGCGCATCCGCGGCTCCCTCGAGGTCGAGGGCCAGGTCCGCCGGGGCGAGCACCCGAGCGGGGCCGAGTGCCTCGTCGCGGTGCGCGACCGCAGTGCCCTGCTCTGGACCCGACGACGTGACGTGCCCGGCTACGCCGAGCTGCGGCTCGGCCTCGGCACCCTGCCGTCGCGGTCGGCCATCAAGATGCCGGCCGTGGGCCGGTCCAAGGCCGAGGCCTGGCTCGAGGTGTCCGAGCAGCTGCGCGGGCTCGAGGTGCTGCCCGACGTCCCCGTCGTCGCAACTCCCCTCTCGGACGGCGCCATCGGCGTCGCCGGCCAGCGCGCCAACGCCCTCGGGGCGGCGCGGTCCGTCGTGCTCCAGACCGCCGCCCTGCACTCGCCGGCCGAGCTCGCGGTCTGCGCGTTCGCATCGGGCAGCTCGGCGCGCGACTGGGACTTCCTCAAGTGGCTGCCGCACACGACGTCGCCCCACAGCCCCATCGGCACCGGTCACCTCGCCGCCAGCGCCCCCGCCTGCTCCGCGCTCGCCGACGCGCTCGAGGACATCGTCGACGCGAAGGGCTCCCCGAGCGACCGGGAGGCCGCCACGGCCAGCCGTCCCACGGTCCTCGTGCTCGTCGAGGGCGACGCCCCGATCGACCGCAGCCGCCTCGTCGCGATCGCCGAGCGAGGCCATCGGCACGGCGTCGTCGTGGTGTGGGTCGCCGAGACGCAGCAGCTGCTGCCCGCCGCCTGCCACACCTTCCTCGTCGTCAGCGAGGACGAGAGCTCGCTGGCCGGCTACGTCCAGGCGGGCGAGCAGGTGCAGCCGGTCGCCGTCGACCGGGTCGGCTACGACGAGGCGATGGCCTTCGCGCGCATGCTCGCGCCGGTCGTCGACGCGGGCGTGCCCGTCGATGACGCGAGCGACCTGCCGCGCGCGGTCTCGCTGCTCACCCTGGCCGGCACCGACCTGGCCAGCTCCGAGGAGGCCGTCATCGAGAAGTGGGGCGAGTCGCGCTCGATCCTCACCGGCCCGTACGCCCCGGCCGTGCTGCCCCGCAAGCCCGGCAACCTGCGCGCCATCGTCGGGCAGTCGAGCCAAGGCACCTTCTCGGTCGAC
This sequence comes from Terrabacter sp. 05T424, assembly GCF_056396225.1. Lineage (NCBI taxonomy): Bacteria > Bacillati > Actinomycetota > Actinomycetes > Micrococcales > Intrasporangiaceae > Terrabacter > Terrabacter sp. 05T424. The sequence continues at coordinate 338,482 of NZ_JBFTLB010000002.1, read as the reverse complement.
ATCCGCTCCGACGGCCCGCACGCTCTCGTCGGCGGCACCACGGGCGCCGGCAAGTCCGAGCTGCTGCAGGCGTGGATCCTGGGCATGGCCGCCGCCCACTCGCCGCAGCGGGTCACCTTCCTGCTCGTCGACTACAAGGGCGGCTCGGCCTTTCGCGACTGCGTCAAGCTGCCGCACACCGTCGGCCTCGTCACCGACCTGTCGCCGCACCTGGTCCGGCGGGCGCTCGCCTCCCTGGCCGCCGAGCTGCACTACCGCGAGCACCTGCTCGCCCGGCACAAGGCCAAGGACCTGCTCGAGCTCGAGCGGCGCGGCGAGGTCGAGGCCCCGCCGTCGCTCATCCTCGTCGTCGACGAGTTCGCCGCCCTCGTGCAGGAGGTGCCCGAGTTCGTCGACGGCGTGGTCAACGTCGCGCAGCGCGGTCGCTCGCTCGGCCTGCACCTCATCCTCGCCACGCAGCGCCCGGCCGGTGTCATCAAGGACAACCTCCGCGCCAACACCAACCTGCGCATGGCGCTGCGGATGGCCGACGAGAACGACTCCGACGACGTGCTCGGCAGCAAGGAGGCCGCGTTCTTCGACCCGTCGTTGCCCGGTCGCGCCGTGTCCAAGACCGGTCCGGGACGGCTCGTCCCCTTCCAGACGGGGTATGCCGGCGGGTGGACGTCCGACGTGCCGCCGCCCCCCGACATGAAGGTCGAGACGCTGACGTTCGGCTCCGGTGTCGAGTGGGAGCCGCCGCGTGCCGAGGGCAGCGACGACGCCGTCGACCTCGGTCCGACCGACATCCAGCGCCTCGTGGCCAGCCTCGGCCGCGCCGCCCGGATGGCCGAGCTGCCGAAGCCGCGCAAGCCGTGGCTGCCCGACATGCGCCCCGTCTACGACCTCGCCACCCTGCCGACCCAACGCCGCGACGACGAGCTCGTCTTCGGTGTCGCCGACGACCCCGACAACCAGGCCCAGCCCGAGGTCGCGTTCCGCCCCGACAAGGAGGGCAACATCGCGATCTACGGGACGTCGGGCTCGGGCAAGTCGGTGTTCCTCCGCTCGATGGCGGTCGCGGCCGGCTACACCGTGCGCGGTGGCCCCTGCCACGTCTACGGCCTCGACTTCGGCAACCGCGGACTCGCGATGCTCGAGACGCTGCCCCACGTCGGCTCGATCGTGCCCGGTGGCGACCACGAGCGGGTCACGAGGCTGCTGCGCATGCTTCGATCGACGATCGACGAGCGCGCCAGCCGCTACTCGGCTGTGAGCGCCGCGACGATCACCGACTACCGCCGCCTGTCCGGCCGCGCCGACGAGCCGCGCATGATCGTGCTCATCGACGGCATGACCGCGTTCCGACAGGCGTACGAGGTGGGCGGTCGCTTCCAGTGGCTCGACCTGCTCGCCGGTCTCGCGGCCGACGGCCGCCCGGTCGGCGTGCACTTCATCATCGCGAGCGACCAGCGCACCGGCCTGCCGACCAACCTCGCCGCCGCGGTGCAGGGCCGGATCATCCTGCGCATGAGCAACCTCGACGACTACTCCGTTTTCGGCGTGCCGGGTGACGTGCTCACGATGGCCTCCCCGCCCGGGCGCGGGCTCATGTCCGGCTCGGAGGTGCAGGTCGCGGTGCTCGGCGGCTCGTCCGACGTCACGGTCCAGGCGGCCGCGATCGAGGCCTTCGCCGACGCCACCCGCAAGGCCGGCGTCAGCCAGGCCCCGCCCATCGAGAGCCTCGCCGAGGACATCCCGCTGGGCGACCTGCCGTCGGAGTTCGGCGGCCGTCCCGTCGTAGGCGTCGCGTCCAGCTCGCTCGAGCCGCACGGCTTCGACCCGAAGGGCACGTTCATCATCACCGGTCCCTCCGGGTCGGGTCGCACGACGGCCGTCGCGGCCACCGCTGCCGCGCTGTTCCGGTTCAGCTCGGCCTCGGCCCTCTACCTCATGACGCCCCGGCGCAGCTCCGAGCTGCTCGACCTCGGCATCTGGACCGAGACGGCCGTCGGCGCCGGCCCCACCTCGGCCCTGGCGATGCGCCTGGCCGAGGAGATCGAGGAGGGCCGCATCACGCGCCCGGTCGCGGTCTTCGTCGAGCGCATCGACGACCTCGCACCTTCGGGGGCCGAGAACTCCCTGACCACCCTCGCCAAGGCGTGCGTCGACAACGACCAGCTCGTCGTGGCCGAGGGCGAGGCCGCGTTCTTCAGCAGCAACTTCGGGCTCCAGGCGCTGCTCAAGACCTCACGGTCGGGTCTGGCCCTGCACCCCGACGGCAACGAGGGCCTCTCCGTCTTCAAGGCCAACCTGCCCGCGCTCAACCGCGCCGAGCTGCCGCCGGGCCGCGGTTTCATCATCGAGAAGGGCAAGTTCGAGCTGCTCCAGGTGGCCCACCCGTGAGGTGCTCGACAGCTCCAGAAGCATTGCTGCACAAGGGAGCTCGACGGGCCCTGCGGCATACGCAAGCAGTGGTGCGCAGGCCGGGGAGGTCATGGGGAGTCCTCCCCATCGACACCCCTTGGGGGCTGACATAGGTTTCTGCATGTCGACGAAAGCCGCCCTTCAGACAAAGGGTGCGGACGTCGAGAAGTTACGCAAGGCGCGGGCCTGAACGGTTGGTCCGGAAGAGAACTTCCCGAATCAGTCGGGGGAACACAGGCAAAGGAGAAGGTCATGGCTTGGCTCGGTATGAACGACGATGAGGTCAACGCCCAGGGCAACGTCCTGCAGCAGCAGGCGGAGGCCATCCAGAAGCTCATCACGAAGGTCGACCAGGAGGTCGAGTCCCTGAAGCAGAACTGGCAGGGTGACGACTCCAAGCAGTTCGAGCAGGAGTGGACCGGCACGCACCGTCCCGAGCTCCAGAAGGCCCAGAAGCTGCTCACCGAGATGAAGTCGACGATCGACCGCGAGGTCCAGCAGCAGCGCTCGACCTCGTCGCAGTACTGACCGAACTTCTCTCACCCACCATCAACGCAGACTTCTGAAGGGGAACTGACATGGCTGTTTACAAGAAGGGCATGAACGCCGACGCGGTGTCCGCGTCGGGCGACAAGCTGACCGGCTACAAGGGCGAGCTCGACGGCATCGTCGAGGCCGTCAACGGCGCCGTCTCCACGATCAAGAGCAACTGGGGCGGCACCGACGCCGAGCAGTTCCAGAGCGACTGGCACGGCCAGCGCCAGGTCGTGTCGGCCGCCGGCGACAAGCTCGACGCGATGGGCAAGAAGTGCAAGACCAACGCCGAGACGCAGAAGCAGACGTCGTCGAAGTGAGCCCGGCCGCTGCGTGAGCCCGGCTCCGCAGCGCCGCACGAAGGGTGGCCGTTCCCGCGGGGGGAGCGGCCGCCCTTCGTCGTGTCCCACCCCTGTGCCGACGGCCCGAGGAGGTATGCCGTCGGGCCCAGTGACGTTTCACGGGAAACATCCGCCCGGCGCCGGCCGACGTATCAAACGGGTTGTCACTGACGTCTGCGGGGGGTGACACCTAGACTGAGCACCCAGAGAGGGGGCGAGGCATGGGCGAACCCGGTGAGCTCACCGAGCTGCTCGCCCGCGCCTCCCGAGGCGACGCCGCCGCGTGGAACGCCGTCGTCGACCGCTTCGCCTCGCTGCTCTGGGCCGTGGCCCGCGGCCACCGGCTCGGCCAGGAGGACGCCGCCGACGTCGTGCAGAACACGTGGCTCAAGCTCCTCGACCACCTCGACGACATCGCGCAGCCCGAGGCCCTGGCGGGCTGGCTCGCGACGACGGCTCGCTACGAGTGCCTCGCCGTCCTGCGCAAGAAGGGCCGCGAGCACCTGGTGCGCGATGACGACCTCGCGACGAACGTCGTCGACGAGCAGGTGCGCGCGCTCGATGCGACCCTCCTCGACGACGAGCGCGACGCGCAGCTGTGGGCCTGCCTCGGCCGTCTCTCGGACCGTTGCCAGGTGCTGCTGCGGGCGCTCATGGCAAGCGACCGCCCGAACTACAAGGCGATCGCCGAGGCGCTCGGGATGTCGATCGGCTCGATCGGCCCGACGCGGATGCGCTGCCTCGACAAGCTCCGAGACCTCGTCGGCAGCGGCGACTACATCTTCGACCGAGGGGGGCGATCCTCGTGAGCTCGCCTGACACCCACCCCGACCTCCACCCGGAGGACCTCGAGCTGCTCGACCGGCTGGGCCGCATCGCGGCCGTGGTCGACCCCGTCCCCGACGAGGTGGTCGAGCTCGGCAGGGCCGCCTTCGACCTCCACCGGGTCGACACGCTGCTCATGTCGCTCGTGTCGTTCGGCGCCGACGCCGGCGCCGCGGTGCGCGACAACGGCTCCGCCACTGCGTCGCACATCGTGGTCTTCGAGCTCGGCGAGATCTCGGTCGAGCTCGAGGTGGCCCGCCGCGGAGAGTTCTCCCGCGTGATCGGCGTCGTCATGGCTGGTGACCGGCCGTATGCCGGAGAGTGCCGCGTCTCCCTCGAGACGTCTGCGTCATCGACGACCCAGACCCTCGACGCGGGTCGTTTCGCCTTCGAGCGGGTGCCGGTCGGGCTGGCTCGCCTCGTGCTCGCCCGAGGCGACGAGCAGCCGATGCGGACGCCCTGGTTCGACTGCCGCTGACGCCAGCGCCTCGGCCCGAGTGCGGGGGTCAGCTTCCCCACACGGTGAACGACGCCGCCGTGGCGGCGAGCAGGGGATGCGTGGACGAGGCGACGCGGGCCGCGCGCAGTCCCTCGGCGAGGGAGCAGCCCGAGGCGACGGCCCGGTGCACGTCCTTCATGATGCGGGCGGTGGCGACGTCGTTGACCGGGTTGACGCTGGCCACGACGGAGCGCGTGCCGATCGCGAGCAGGCTCGACACGAGGCCCAGCGCCTCGTCGGCCCCGATGGGGTGCACGCCGCCGGAGTCGCAGGCCGACAGGACCACCGATCTCGGGGGTCGTCTCAGCCGGTCGAGGTCGTGCACCATGAGGGGCCCGTCGGCGAGCATGAGCGAGGAGAAGAGCGGCGCATCCCCACGGAAGTCGCCATGGGCGGCGAGGTGGGCCAGGTGTGCCCCCTCGAGCACCTCGAGCGTGCGGTCGACGGTCGCCGCGTCGCCGCCGAGCACGGTGGCCTCGGAATGCAGTTGTCGCAGCTCGGTGACCTCGCGCTGCTCGGTGCTGAGCCCGGGGCCGGTGACGAGCGCGACGTGGCCGTCTTCGACAGGGCCGCCGTGACTCCAGTCGGCATGACTCCGGCCGGCATCGTCCCTTCCGGCATCGTCGTGTGGCGCCTCCCGCGCGCGTGCCCAGAGGGCGAGCGACGGGGTGACGACGAAGGTCGAGTCGCGGAAGACGGGCATCAGCCCGAACGGCACCGTGAGCAGGCCGGCTGCCGGCGAGATGAGCACCGAGGGCCGGCTCCACGCCGGGTCCGGGTCGCCGAGCAGGGCGTCCTGCAGCTGGCGTCCGGTGAGCTCGACGTCCACCACCCGGCCGTGTGCCGCACGACGCAGGGCGAAGCGCGCGTACGACGCCTCCCGGTCGGCCGAGGTGAGGTCGCCCAGGCGGCGCAGCCGGGCGCGCCCGTCGGCGACGGTGATCGTGTGCACCATGCCGCGGACCACGGCGATGTAGACGAGAGTCGTCTCGCCCAGCAGTTCACCCAGGTGGCCGAGGTCCGGACCGGCGCTTTCCGCGCTCTCCGCACGCAGGTGCCGGTAGCGGTGTCGCACATTCGACTCGAGTCGTGACCGCTCGCGCACCAGGTGCGCCTCCTCCCCTTGGATCGCGAGCCGGCGGGTGACGTCGCGCAGCGCGGACACCTGGGTGGCGAGCACCTCGTCGTCGGGTGGTCGCACCGAGGCCGAGGTCAGCGAGGTAGCCCTCCAGCGGTCCGCCCACCACAGCACGGCCCGGGCGTCGTTCGCACGTTCGGCGTCGTCGATCGCGATGGACACGAGCTCGAGCCCGTAGCCGGTCGCGAGCGCACGCAGCTCGAGGTCGCCGATGAGGGAGCGGTGCTCGTCCACGGCATCGAGACCGCGCCGGCACGCGTGCCGCAGGCCGCGCCGATCGCCGACCTGCTCGGCGAGCATGGCGCGGGCCAGCCAGGCGGCGGCCCTGGGTAGAGGGGCCCCGTCGTGGCGGCGGGCCGCCGCCTCGTGCAGAGCGTTGGAGCGCATCCGGAGGTGGCCGGTGTCGCCGGCGAGCTGGGCCAGCAGCAGCAGCGCCTCGGGAACGGCCGGGTCGTCCATGCGGCGAAGGGCGCGCACGAGGGCCTGCGCGCGCGTCAACAGGTCGGGCAGGGAGGGGCGGGGGAGGGCGCTGACGCCCGCGGCAGACTCACGCGCGTGCTGCTCGGCGGCATACGCGGCCTCGATGGCGAGCAGGTTCGAACGGGCGGCCCAGCGGTGGCGCCGGTGCAAGCGGAACGTCGCCTCCGCGGCGCGGGCCCGCTCCACCGCCAGCCCCCACTCCTCCTGGAGCATGGCGGCGCGCGAGGAGGCGAGGAGCAGGTCGCCCCTCCACACGGGCGCCAGGTCGTCGCGGGCGAGGGCGGCGTCGAGCATCGTCTGCGCCTCACTGGCGAGGCGGGCGGTCAGCAGGGCCTCGGCATGGTCGACGAGCTGCTCGACCGGGTCGACGCCGGCGAGGCGGTAGCGCTCCTCGGCCTGCTCCATCAGGGTCAGGGCGAAGACGACGTCGCCTCGCTGGAGGGCGACCAGGGCGCGGTTGCGGGCCGACATCGTCGCCTCGAGCACCTCGCCGATCTCGAGGTGGACGGCCTCGGCCGCCGCGTAGTCCAGGCTCGAGCCGGTCGAGTCACCCATCGCTCGACGCACGTCGCCGCGAGAACCGAGCGCCCTTCCCTCCCAGAGCTTGTCGCCTGCCCGGTGGCTGAGGTCCGCGGCGGCGGTCAGGTCATGAACGGCGTCGTCGTAGCGTCCGAGCAGGCCGAAGGTGCAGCCGCGCAGGTGCAGCACCCGGTGCCGTGCGTCGCCCGTGCTGAGGGCCAGGGCCCGCTCGAGCTGGGACAGGCCCGTCGAGGTGCGCCCGGCGAAGAGCAGGATCGTGCCGAAGGTGGCGCGCACCTCCGCCTCGCGGTCGGGGCCTGCCAGTCGCGCCGCGCGCACCGCAGACCGGGCGTGGTGGAGTGCGACGTCGGTGCGTCCCCGGTCGCGCTCGACGATGGCAATGGCGTGGTGGGCCAATGAGCGCTCGCGGTGGTCGGGATGCCCCTCGAGGATCGCGAAAGCCGAGGCGGCGGCCTCGTCGGGCTGCGATATTGCGAGAGGTAGCAACTGGTCGGCGTGGCGGCGGAGGGTCGGTGTATCACCGGCGACGCCCGCGTCGTCTGCAGCCTGTTCGGCTTTCATGGCACACACCTGTGTCTGCGTCCCCTGGGAGGTCTTTGGTGAATACCCGCGATGATCGCAGCAACGGCAACGGTGGGAAGGGGGATCAGGGGCAGCAGGGTCGCGACCACTGGTGGCGCCCCTGGAAGCAGGAGATGGTGCAGCAGCGGTCCGACGTCCAGGTCGAGAAGATCCTCGACGTGGTCGGACGCGACCGCGTCGACGTGCACCGGGGGCCCGACGGCACCGTCGACTACATTTGGCGCCGCAGGTTGCTCACCGACGTCGACGACGTGCCCGCCGTCTACGACCATCTGAAACGCACCCCGCCGCCGCAGAGCCAGCGCAAGAACACCAAGCTCGACCGGCTCCACCGCTTCGACGTCGACCTGGCTCCGGGACAAGACCTGGGCGAGCTGCTCGACGAGCTCGACCAGGCGGTGCGCCCGGGCGCGGTCACGCCGGACTACCTGCTGCACGTGTGCACGACATGGTGCGGGGCCACCGAACCCCAGCCGACCACGGCCACCGAGCCACTCCAGCGCAACACCGACCAGGCCGCCACGGGGAAGAACATCCGCGTCTCCGTCGTCGACACGGGCCGGTTGCCACGGGTGGTCCGGGCCCACCCGTGGCTCGAGGGGGTCACGGGTGACGACGAACCGCCCAACATCGGCCACTACGCCGGTCACGGCACATTCATCGCGGGCGTCGTGCGCGCGTACGCCCCGGAAGCCGACGTCAAGGTCGAGTCGGTCACCACGATGGGCGGCACGGTGTTCGAGAGCGACATGATCGACCAGCTCGTCGACGCGCTCGCCTTCGACCCTCATGTCATCAGCTTCTCCGGCGGCACGCGCACCCGCGCCAACAGACCGCTCAAGTCGTTCGAGATGTTCTACGACCAGTACCTGCAGCAGCGGGGCGACAAGACCCTCTTCGTCTGCGCGGCCGGCAACGACGGCGACGAGGGCAGGTTCTGGCCGGCCGCCTTCGACTGGGCCGTGGGCGTCGGTGCACTCGACGACGACCACGACACCCTCGCTGGCTACTCCAACCGTGGCGAGTGGGTCGACGTCTACGCCCTCGGCACAGACGTCGTCAACGCGTATCCGAACGGCACGTACACCTACCAGGAGCCACCCGAAGACGCCAAGCCCCCCGCGACGTTCACCAACGGCATGGCCATGTGGAGCGGCACGTCCTTCGCGACCCCGATGGTGGCAGGCCTGATCGCGGCACGGATGTCGAGGACCGGAGGACAGGCACGCCCGACGTGGGACGAGGTCAAGGCGATCGCCCAGGCCGACGCTGGGGCAGGTCTGAGCGCGCGACTGAGGGACTCCCGGGCCGCCACCCAGCCCTGACGCCGGGTGGCGGACCTGACTCAGGCGGGGACGGAGGTGAAGCGCAGGTACGGCTTCACCTCCTCGACCGCGTCGTCGCCGAAGCGCTCGCGGGCGTCGGCGGTCGACAGCGTGGGGGCGACGATGACGCGCTGACCGTCCTGCCAGTCGGCCGGCGTCGAGAACGGGCCGCTGTCGGTGACCTGCAGCGCGTCGACGGCGCGCAGGATCTCGTCGAAGTTGCGGCCGACGCTCTTCGGGTAGGTCAGGCTGAGGCGCACCGTGTGCTTCGGGTCGATGACGAACACCGAGCGCACACCCGAGGTGTCACCCTCACCGGGGTGGATCATGTCGTAGAGCTCCGAGACCTGGCGCGAGTCGTCGGCGATGATCGGGTAGCCGACCGGAGCGCCGCCGACCTCTTCGATGTCGCTCTTCCAGGCGTCGTGCTGCTCGACGGGGTCGACGGAGACGGCGAGCACCTTGACGCCGCGGGCGTCCCACTCGTCCTTGAGGGCGGCGACGCGGCCGAGCTCGGTCGTGCAGACGGGCGTGAAGTCGGCGGGGTGGCTGAAGAGCACGGCCCAGCTGTCGGCCTTCCACTCGTGGAAGCTGATCGGGCCCTCGGTCGTCGTGGCGTCGAAGTCGGGGGCGGTCTCGCCCAGTCGCGGTGTTGCCATGGCTCGTCCTCTCGCGGGTCGGGCGCACGTCGCGCTCCGGTCTGCGAGCCATTCTGACCACAGAACCATGCGTTGCGTTATGGGTGTCCAAATATCGTGACGCGCACTCAGGGAACGTCCAGACTTGCGGCCAAGACTGCTGCCACCCTTGTCGCCGCCCCGAGGAGCCTTCCGTGAGCGCCTTGCTCGACTCCATCACGAACCAGGTGCTCCACGCCCCCGTCTGGCTCGTGCTCCTTGTCGTCGGAACCGTCGTCTTCGTCGAGGACGCGCTCTTCGTCGGCTTCGTCGTGCCCGGCGAGACCGTCGCCATCCTCGGAGGCGTGGCGGCCTCGATCGACCACGTGCCGCTGGCCGCGGTGCTCATCGTCGTCGTGGTGGCCGCCATCGTCGGCGACAGCGTCGGTTTCGAGGTCGGCCGGCACCTCGGCGGACGGGTCGTGCAGCTCGGGGCGTTCGACCGGCACCGGCACCGGATCGAGCGCGCCCAGGACTTCCTCGGCCGCCGTGGTGGTGCGGCCGTCTTCCTCGGGCGCTGGACGGCGTTCTTCCGGGCGGTCATGCCGGCGCTCGCGGGCATGTCGAAGATGCACTACCCGACCTTTCTGGCCTGGAACGCCGCCGGCGGAATCGCCTGGGGCAGCGTCGTCGTCACGGCCGGCTACCTCGCCGGCCAGTCCTACGCGCGTGTCGAGACCTGGCTCGGCCGTGGCGCGGCCGTCGTCGTCGCGCTCGTCGTCGTGGTCGCCCTCGTCGTCTGGCAGGTGCGCCGCCACCGCGGTGAGGAGGAGTCACCCGAGTCGCCCGAGTCGACGGACTCAGCCGACAGCACCTCGCGTATGCCGTCGAGCGGCTGAGGCGGCCACCGCCTGATGCGTGCCGTCGGATGACCGATGGATCACGATCCGGCGCCGTGACCGCGTTGAGGCTCGTTCGGCCGTTTCCGCGTGTCATGCTCCACGGCGTGACCGCCGAACTGCCGCCGCCGAGCGGACCGCCACAGCCGAACCCGGACACTGACGCCTCGCCCGTCCGGACTGCTGCGGACTCCCCCGGCCCCGCCACTGAGCCCGTGCCGGCGCGGCCGCCCGTCCTGCCTTCCGTCTGGTCCACGCCCGGCCCGTCGGGCGCGCCGACCACGCCCAGCGCGCCGACCACGCCGAGTCCGGCCTATCCGCTGTTCCCGGCCCCGCCGGGGCCGGGCGTCCCCGGCCCAGGCGTCCCGGCCTACCAGCCGACGCCGATGCCGGGCACCAACGGTCTGGCGATCGCGGCGCTGTGCTGCGGCATCATCGGCATCTTCCCCATCGCGGCCGTCGTGGCGATCGTGCTCGGAGCCGTCGCCCTGAACCAGCTGAAGCAACGGGTCCAGCGAGGGCGTGGCCTGGCAGTCGCAGGCATCGTGCTCGGGGTGCTCTCGCTGCTCGGCTGGGTCGCGCTCGTCGTCGTCGGCGTGCTCACCGACGAGCCCGTGCGCAACACGGCAGGAACGGTCACCCGGACGTCCGACGCCTTCGTCGAAGACCTCAAGGCCGGCGACTGCTTCTCGGGTGCCGGTCGCACGGAGGTCGACAGCGTCACGATCCTGCCGTGCGCGTCGCCCCACGAGAGCCAGGTCGTGACGATCTTCGCGATGCCTTCAGGTCCGTATCCCGGTGAGGACAAGGTCGTCGCGGCCGCAGAGAAGGGCTGCACCGACAAGGCCGACCCGCTCATCACCGACCGGGCCTACGACGAGCTCCGCCCGTCCTTCATCTACCCGCAGGACGCGTTCTCCTGGCGCGGCAACCGCGAGATCATCTGCGTCGTCGACGCCCCCAAGGGCACGACGACCGGCTCCGCCCTGAAGTAGCCGTCGGCCGGCGTCATCGTCAACATGATCGACCGGGCGATGGGCACCGCGCCCGGACAGGTCGGCATCCTCGCCATCGTCCTTGCCGTCGCGCTCTTCCTGCCGAACCTCGCGGTGGCCGTCCGTCGGTCGCACGACACGAGCCGCTCGGGCTGGTGGATCTTCATCGGCCTCATCCCGCTCGTCGGCGCGATCATCCTGATCGTGTGCCTGGCCCAGGACAGCCACGGTGACAACGCGTACGGCCCGTCGCCCAAGGCCATCGGCGCGGGCGAGGTTCCCGTCCTCAACTGACGCTTCGCCCGGACGTACGCGTGAGGCCCCCTTCCGGCTGGAAGGGGGCCTCACGGCATACTCCGGAATGGCGGGTGGGGACGCTCGCGAGCCCGCGCTCGGCACCCACGCCCGGCTCAGCATGAGGTGACCGGAGGTCAGCGCTCCTCGGCGCCCGCGATGAAGGCCTCGAGCTTGGCGCGACCGAGGTCGTCCGGGCGCTGCTCCGGCGGGGACTTCATCAGGTAGGACGAGGCGGACAGCAGGGCGCCGCCGATGCCACGGTCCTTGGCGATCTTCGCCGCACGGATGGCGTCGATGATGATGCCGGCCGAGTTGGGGGAGTCCCAGACCTCGAGCTTGTACTCGAGGTTCAGCGGCACGTCACCGAAGGCGCGACCCTCGAGGCGGACGTAGGCCCACTTGCGGTCGTCGAGCCAGGCGACGTAGTCGGACGGGCCGATGTGCACGTTCTTGCTGTCGACGAGACCCGAGAGCGGGCCGGTCAGGTTGCTCGTGACGGCCTGCGTCTTCGAGACCTTCTTGGACTCGAGGCGCTCGCGCTCGAGCATGTTCTTGAAGTCCATGTTGCCGCCGACGTTGAGCTGGTACGTGCGGTCGAGCACGACGCCGCGGTCCTCGAACAGCTTGGCCATGACGCGGTGCGTGATCGTCGCGCCGACCTGGCTCTTGATGTCGTCGCCGATGATCGGCACGCCGGCGGCCTCGAACTTCGCGGCCCACTCGGGGTCGGACGCGATGAAGACGGGCAGCGCGTTGACGAAGGCGACGCCCGCGTCGATGGCGCACTGGGCGTAGAACTTGTCGGCCTGCTCGGAGCCCACCGGGAGGTAGGAGACGAGCACGTCGACCTTCGCGTCCTTGAGCGTCTGGACGACGTCGACGGGCTCGGCGCCCGACTCGTCGATCGTCAGCTTGTAGTACTTGCCGAGGCCGTCGAGCGTGTGGCCGCGCAGCACCGTGACGCCCGTGGTGGGCACGTCGGCGATCTTGATCGTGTTGTTCTCGGAGGCGTTGATGGCCTCGGAGAGGTCCTTGCCGACCTTCTTGTCGTCGACGTCGAACGCGGCGACGAACTCGACGTCAGAGACGTGGTAGTCGCCGAACTTGACGTGCATGAGGCCGGGGACGCCGGTGGTGGCGTCAGCGTCCTTGTAGTACTCGACGCCCTGCACGAGCGAGCTCGCGCAGTTGCCGACGCCGACGATGGCGACGCGTACGGATCCCATGGATCACTCCTTGTTGTTGGTGGTCTTGCGCTGGGTGAGGTCGGTGCGGGTGATGTCGGTGCTGTCGTCGTATGCCGTGGGCCCGGGGTCGAGGGCCGCCCGACGCTCGGCGACGATGAGCTCCTCGAGCCAGCGCACCTCGCGCTCGGCCCGCTCCTCGCCGTACTGCTGGAGGGCGAGGGTGTAGCTGTCCATGCGCTCGCGGTTGCGGGTGCTGACCTCGCGCACGTTGGCGAGGCGCTCCTCGAGACGCGAGCGCCGGCCCTCGAGGATGCGCAGGCGTACCTGAGCCTCGGTGCGGGAGAAGAACGCGAAGCGGACGTCGAAGTCGTCGTCGTCCCAGGCGTCGGGGCCGCTGGCGGCGACGAGGCCCTGGAAGTGCTCCTTGCCCTCGGGCGTCAGCTCGTAGGTGATGCGGGGGCGCTTCGAGGTGCCGGTGCGGGTCGCGTGCGGCTCCTCGGTCTCGTGGATCCAGCCGGCGTCGACGAGGTGCTTGAGCGCGGGGTAGAGCGAGCCGTAGCTGAGCGCCCGGAAGATGCCGAGCGCGGTGGTGAGCCGCTTGCGCAGCTCGTAGCCGTGCAGGGGACCGTCGTGGAGCAGGCCGAGCACGGCGAACTCGAGCAGCGCGGCGCGGCGGCTCTGAGGACGGTCGGGCTTGGGCACCCGTCAAGACTACACGCGGATATATCGCAGCGATACATTCGCATGACATATGGCCACCCAAGGCGGAATCTTGATCGAGAGACCAGTCCGTCCCGGTGTGTGTGCAATCGAGAGAGCAGTCCGTCCCGGTGTGCGTGAGTGCCGCGGTGACGCCTCGGGGGACGGACTGCTCTCTCGATGGTCGTGGGTCAGGGAGCGACGGCGTAGACCGCGACGAAGCCCACGCCGTGGTCAGGGTGCTTGCCCTGAGCCGAGAGGGTCACCCACAGTGTCGAGTCGGCCGGTAGGAACGTGGTGCCCCACGACCCGTAGCCGCGGGCCTGGCTCTCGCCGGGGAAGCGGGCCAGCCGCATGCCTGACCCGTCAGGGGTGTCGATGCCGGTGAGCCCGTCGCCGGCCGAGCCCCAGGCGACCATCGCCGCCCCCGGGTCCACTCCGACCGTGACGTCCTCCCATCCCCGCAGCGGAGCAACGCTCATGCGCACCTGCGAATAGGTGTACCCCTGGTGCTCGATGGCGTCCGGGACGACGGCGACCACCTTGCCCGAGGCATCCTGGATCGGTGTCTCGAGGCCGAGCTCGTAGACGGCGCCGACGATGCGGGCATCCGAGCGCGTCACGAGTCGCCCCGCGCCGTCCACGAGCTGCACCCGTACCGAGGCTGGCTTGCCCACAGTCAGGTTCGGGTCTCCCTTGCCCGGCTCGCCCGGGGTGGCGCCGCCCGCGGGCAGGTCGCCGGTCTCGGCCGCCTGTGGGCTGCAGCCGGTCGCGAAGAACCCGGCGGCGCCGAAGTCGACCCGCACACGCAGGGACTTGACGAGGTCCGGCGTGGCGCCGGGCAGGTAGCACTCGGCCGCGTAGGAGACGTGGGTCGTGGTGGGGGTCCAGCTCAGGGCGAGGGAGTTCTGACCGAGGTCTCCGATGATGCCGGCAGCGAGGCGGTCGTCAGCGACCTGCTCGCGGAACCGCAGGCCGGCCTTGACGACGTCGCCGGGAGCATCGGGGACGGTGCGGAACGGCATGCCGTCCGCGCCCAGCATCGGTGCCGCGCTCGACGGCGTACCGGCGGGCACTGACGGTGCCGGTCGCCCCACGCTCGTCATGACCCCGACGGCGAGGGCAGCGACGGCGAGGGCGGCTCCCGCGCCGGCAGTAGTGGTCCGGCGGCGCTTCGTCCGCCTGACCCGGGCGGCGACGCCGGCCCGCAGGTCGGGGGAGGGACCGAGGTCGTCGGCGTGGGTGGACAGCTCCTCGCGGAGGTCGGTGAGGTTCATCGGGCACGCTCCTCGTCGCGTTCGTCATGGGAGGCCGGGCGCAGGCTTGGGTCGATGCGGAGCTTGGCGAGCGCCCGGCTCGCCTGGCTCTTCACGGTGCCGACCGAGCACTGCATGATCTCGGCGGTCTCGGCCTCGGAGAGGTCCTCGTAGAAGCGGAGCACGACGACCGCGCGCTGCCGCTTGGGGAGGCGCTCGAGCGCGCGCCACAGGTCGGTGCGCTCGTCGACGCGTACGTCGTCGGGGCGGCGGCCCTCTGCGTGACGCTCCGGCAGGTCGGCGGTCGCCTCCTCGCCGTTCCAGCGGCGCCGCCACCAGCTCGAGTACGTGTTGACCATGATCCGGCGGACGTACGCCTCCGGCTGGCCCTCGATGCGGCCCCAGGCGAACCACGCCTTCGACAGGGCGGTCTGCACGAGGTCCTCGGCCAGGGCCCGGTCGTGCGTGAGCAGGTATGCCGTGCGCAGCAGTCGCGTGGACCGGCTGGCCACGAAGTCGTCGAAGGAGGCGTGGTCCACCGTGCCTCCCCGTGTCATCGGCACCGTCAGCGGGGGTGGGGGCGCTTCGCCCGTCCCCGGCCCTGTGTGCGTTGTCGTCGTCACATCCTGTTGGACCTGTCGGCCCCACGGAAAGGTTGCACGGGCGCCCGGTATGTCGTGTTCGGCATCCGGCGGGTGTCGTCCGTCGTCTGTGAGCACCGTGTGAGGGTCGTGTGTGCCACACCCTTCGTTTTGGGCGTGAGGGCATCCGTCGGGTCATACTGGGAGGCGGCTCGGGAGGATCTCTCGGGCCTCATCAGTGAACGGAGCAGGTTGTGACGCAGAGCAGGCGGGAGGTCCGCGCTGCCCAGCTGGGCAACGGTGGCGGCCGCGGAGGCCGTCGGGGTGACGGAGGCCGCGACGGCGGCGCCGGCTCCTCCGGGGGCCACGAGGGCGAGGGCCGCACCGGCTGGAAGAAGTGGGCGCTCGGCACCTTGAAGTGGGGCTCGATCGCCGCCGGCGTGCTGCTCGTGCTCGGCACCATCGGTGTCGTCATCGCCTACAACCAGACCGCGATCCCGCAGCCGAACGACCTTGCCAACAAGCAGGTCTCGATCGTCTACTACTCCGACGGCAAGACCGAGCTCGACCGCATCGCCGTCCAGGACGGCAACCGCGAGTCGGTGAAGCTGAACCGCGTGCCCAAGTACGTCCAGGACGCCCACATCGCCGCCGAGGACCGCACGTTCTACCAGAACAACGGCATCTCGGTCGGGGGCATCCTGCGCGCCGTGAAGACCAGCGTCACCGGCGAGGCCCAGGTCGGTGGCTCCACGATCACCCAGCAGTACGTCAAGAACTACTTCCTGACCCAGGACCGCACCCTGAGCCGCAAGGCCAAGGAGATCCTGATCGCCGTCAAGATCGACGGCCAGCTCTCCAAGCAGGAGATCCTCGAGAAGTACCTCAACACCATCTACTACGGCCGCGGCGCCTACGGCATCCAGAGCGCGGCGAAGGCGTACTTCGGCAAGGACGTCGGCAAGCTCACCGTCTCCGAGGGGGCCGTGCTCGCGTCGGTCATCAACGCGCCGTCGCTCTACGACCCCGCCAACGGTGACCGCGCCAAGGCCAACCTCGAGAAGCGCTACGCGTACGTGCTCAATGGCATGGTCGAGGAGGGCTGGCTCAGCGCCGCCGACCGTGACCAGCGCACCGAGCTGCCGAAGATCCTCCCCTACAAGGGCTCCAAGTCTGCGTCAGGTCCCAACGGCTACATCACCGCCCAGGTCAAGCGTGAGCTGCTCACGACCGGCCTGACCGACCGCGAGATCGACAACGGCGGGCTGCGCATCGTCACGACCATCGACAAGAAGGCCCAGACGGCTGCCGTCGCGGCGATGAAGGACAACCTGCCGAAGCAGGTCACCGGTGGCTTGGTCGCGATCAAGCCCGGCGACGGCGCGGTGGTCGCGATGTACGGCGGGCCCGACTATGCGAAGGACCAGCTCAACACCTCCACGCAGGCGATCATGCAGGGCGGCTCCAACTTCAAGCCGTTCGGC
This sequence comes from Terrabacter sp. 05T424, assembly GCF_056396225.1. NCBI lineage: Bacteria > Bacillati > Actinomycetota > Actinomycetes > Micrococcales > Intrasporangiaceae > Terrabacter > Terrabacter sp. 05T424. Next base: position 321,797 of record NZ_JBFTLB010000002.1, on the reverse strand, counting down.
GTCCTGGCCGCGGTGCGCGAGGGGGTCTCGACGAAGACGAAGTTCGACGGCGACACCCCGCAGACGATCGCCGGCACCAAGATCAACAACTTCGAGGACACCTCGTACGGCAAGGTCGACATGCGCCGGATGATCGGGCGCTCGATCAACACCGCGTTCGTCAACCTCAACGAGCAGATCACGCCGGCCAAGACGAAGCAGGCCGCGATCGACGCCGGCATCCCCGATCAGACCCCGGGGCTCGGCACCGACCTCACCAACATCCTCGGCACGGCCTCGCCCCACGTCATCGACATGGCTTCGGCCTACTCGACCATCGCGTCCCAAGGCGTACGCAGCAAGCCCTACTTCGTCAAGAAGGTGACCTCCTCGACCGGGGACTTCACCTACACCGCGAAGCCCCAGGTCAAGCGGGCGTTCGACCAGGACGTCACGGCCGACGTCACCGACGCCATGACCTACACGGTCAAGCCGGGCGGCACCGCGACCAAGATCGGCCGCACGCTGGACCGCCCGGTCGCCGGCAAGACCGGCACCTCGGAGGAGAACCGGTCGAAGTGGTTCTCCGGCTTCATCCCGCAGCTGGCCGTGTCGGTGGGCATGTACAAGCCCACGGCGGACGGCAAGAGCAGCCAGACGCTGACCCCGCAGGAGTCGTCGCTCTACGACGGTTCGACCATCCCGGCGAACATCTGGCTCGACTTCATGAAGGTCGTCACCGACAACATGGAGGTCCAGGAGTTCCCGCAGCGCGCCGGAGTCGGCGACGACAAGGTGCCGACCCCGACGCCGACCTTCACGCCGCCGCCGGCCACCACGACCCAGCAGCCGACCACCACCCAGGCGCCGACCACCACCACCACCACTACGACGGCGCCGCCGACCACCACGCAGCAGCCGACCAAGACCAACGGCACCGGCAAGCCGACGCCGCCGCCGACGACCACGCAACGACCGACGATCACCATTCCGTTGCCCGGCCAGACCTCGACCAAACCGGGCGCCGGTGGTGGTGGAGGCGGCGCAGGCGGCGGAGGCGGCGGAGGCGGCGGCGGGTGACGTCGGCCGAGACCGGGGTGGCCCGCCCGTGACCGAGCTGGCGCGCGCATGACCGGGGTGGCCCCGACCGGACGCGACGGCCAGGGCGTCGACGACCCCGTCGTGCGGGCTGCCTCCGAGGTCATCGGAGGCCCCCGCGGGCGGTACGCCGCCGCGCGCGAGCTGCCGTGGCTGCTGACGGCCGCCGTGCTCTCCGCCCTGACGGCGGTCACGGCGGGGCTCGGCATCCTGCTGCGCGCGCCGTGCCTGCGCACCGGGTTCACCGGCGACACCCAGTTCTGGAGCGCCTGCTACGCCGACCTGCCGACCGCCTACCGCGACGCGAACGTCAAGGCCGGCCTCGCGGCATACCTGCAGGGTGGCGACGGGGCCCCCGTCACCGGCCAGCCGCCGGTGACCGGGCTCGTGCTCACGGCGCTCGCCAGCCTGGGCCCCGACGGGGGCTCGCTGCGCACGCGGGCCGCCTGGTACTTCGCGCTGTGGTCGGTGCTGCTGACCCTGCTGCTGCTGGCGGTCGTCTGGCTGGTCGCCTCGTCGGTCGCGCGTCCCTTCGCGGCCGCGCAGGTGGCCGTGTCGCCGGTGGCGGCCCTCGCCGTCTTCGTGTCGGCCGACCTGCTCGGCGTCGCCCTCGCCACCGCCGGCATGTGGGCGTGGTCGCGACGCAACCCGACCCTGGCGGGCGTCCTGCTCGGCCTTGCCATCGGCGCCCGCTCCTACCCGGTGCTCATCGTCGTCGCGATCGTGCTGCTCGGGGTCCGCTCCGGCCGGCTGCGCGCGGCGGGCCGCACGGCCGGCTACGCGCTGCTGACGTTCGGCGCCCTGCTGTCGGCGACGTGGCTGCTCAACCGTGGCGCCGCGGCCTCGCCGTACCGGGACTGGGCCTCCGCGCCGGCCGGCTACGGCTCCCCGTGGCTGCTTCCCCAGCTCGCCGGCCACCCGCTGCCCGAAGGCGCCGTGACCGCGCTCGCCGTCCTCGGCTGGTTGGTCGCGCTGCTCGTCGGCGCGGTGCTGGCGCTCTCGTCGGCTCGGCGACCGGCCCTCGCCGAGGTGTCGCTCGTGATGGTCGGCATCGTGCTCGTCACGGGCAAGTCGTTCACGGTGCAGAGCTCGTTGTGGCTGCTGCCACTCGTCGCCTGGTGCGCCGTGAAGTGGCGCGACCACCTCGTCTGGGCGGGCGCCGAGGCGCTGAACTTCGTTGCCGTCTGGCTCACCATCGCCGCGACGTCGGTGCCCGACCGAGGCCTGCCGCCGCAGTGGTACGCGTTCTTCTCGATGCTGCGCGTCGTCGCGGTGCTGTGGCTGGTGGCCGTCGTGTGGCTGCGCGCCCGTGAGCGGTGGGGTGGCTCTGACGTGGAGCTGGGGCAGGGGGCTGGTTCGGGTTCGGAGCTCGACGACCTCGCGGGGCCGATGGCCGGCGCCGAGGACCGCTTCATCGTCCGCTTCTCCTGAGCCTTCGGGTGGGTGGTCGGGTGCACCCGCGCTCTGGGCGGTTCGATTTCTTCGTATGCCGGGTGGCCCGGTACTCTGGCCCAGTTCGTCGTGTGCCCTGCAGCCTGTGGATGTGGCCGACCCGGTGTCGGTGACCTCTGCAAGGCTGGGACCCGGCTGGAAGACCAGGCGGGGCCAGGCCCACGGCGGGACGAATGCAACCCTCCTGTCACGAGAGAGACTCGTGACCGCCGAGACCAGAGGAGGTGGGTTAGAAGCATGCGTCAGTACGAACTCATGGTCATCCTCGACCCGGAGACCGAAGAGCGCACCGTCGACAAGACGATGGACAAGTTCCTCACCGTCGTGAAGAACGATGGCGGCACCGTCGACAACGTCGACATCTGGGGCCGTCGCCGCCTTGCCTACGACATCAAGAAGAAGTCCGAGGGCATCTACGTCGTCGTCACGATGTCGACGGAGCCGGCCACGGCCCAGGAGCTCGACCGCCAGCTGAACCTCAGCGAGACGGTCATGCGCACCAAGCTGCTGCGCCCCGGCGCCTGATTCCAGCGACCTGTTACTGAACTGCTCGATCACCCAAAGAAGGACTGAACGGAGCCACGCATGGCAGGCGACACCGTCATCACGATCATCGGCAACCTGACCGCCGACCCCGAGCTGCGTTTCACGCCGTCCGGTGCCGCGGTCGCGAACTTCACCGTGGCCTCGACGCCGCGGCAGTTCGACCGCCAGAGCAATGAGTGGAAGGACGGCGAGACGCTGTTCATGCGCTGCTCGGTGTGGCGCGACGCGGCAGAGAACGTCGCCGAGTCGCTCCAGCGTGGCATGCGCGTGATCGTGTCCGGCCGCCTCAAGTCTCGTTCCTACGAGACCAAGGAGGGCGAGAAGCGCACCGTCGTGGAGATGGACGTCGACGAGATCGGCCCGTCCCTGCGCAGCGCGACCGCGAAGGTCAACAAGACCCAGCGTGGTGGCGGCGGTGGCGGTCAGGGCGGTCAGGGCGGCGGCTGGAGCGGTGGCTCCGGCAGCGGCTCCGGCGGCCAGGCCGACGACCCGTGGGCGACCGGTGGCAGCGCCGGTGGCCAGGGTGGTCAGGGTGGCGGCAACCAGGGTGGCTGGGGACAGTCCTCCGGTGGCGGCCAGCCGGCGGCCCAGCCCTCGGGCGGCCAGCAGGGCGGTGGCTGGGGCTCTGCTCCCAGCTACGACGAGCCCCCCTTCTGATCGAGCAGGTCAGCATCGTCGTCCGGCCCMGTGGGCCGGACGGCACACCCCAGTAGTTACGAACCATCCCGGGGCACGAACCCCGGGCTCTCATCAAGAAGGAGAGCACCACGATGGCAAAGCCCGTTGTGCGCAAGCCCAAGAAGAAGGCCAACCCGCTGAAGGCGGCGAAGGTCGAGAACATCGACTACAAGGACACCGCGCTCCTGCGCAAGTTCATCTCCGACCGCGGCAAGATCCGCGCGCGTCGTGTGACCGGTGTGTCCGTCCAGGAGCAGCGTCTCATCGCCACGGCCGTCAAGAACGCCCGTGAGATGGCCCTGCTGCCCTACTCGAGCTCGGCTCGCTGAGCCCAGCCGCTCGAGAACCAGGAGAACATCATGAAGCTCATTCTCACGCACGAGGTCTCGGGTCTCGGCGAGGCCGGCGACATCGTCGAGGTCAAGGACGGCTACGGCCGCAACTTCCTGCTCCCGCGTGGTCTCGCGACCGCCTGGACCAAGGGTGGCCAGAAGCAGGTCGACGCCCTGACGAAGGGCCGTGAGGTCCGCTCGATCAAGGACCTCGACCAGGCCAAGGGTGTCAAGGGCCAGCTCGAGGCCACCTCGGTGAAGGTCCCGGCCAAGTCCGGCCAGTCGGGTCGTCTCTTCGGCGCCGTCAGCAACGGCGACATCGCCGCTGCCGTCAAGGCGGCCGGTGGCCCCGAGCTCGACAAGCGCAAGATCGAGGTGAAGCAGGCCATCAAGACGCTCGGCTCCTACGAGGCGACCGTCCGTCTGCACCCCGAGGTCGCGGCGACCCTCAAGTTCGAGGTCGTCCCCGCCTGAGCGCTGCTCACCAGCACCTCACCAGCACGGCCGAAGGGCCGGGACCCGCGTCACGCGGGTCCCGGCCCTTCGCCATCTGCCGTGTCGTCAGCCGCGCCGGGCCGCCGCGGCTCGGCTCCCGGGGTGGCGGGTGCGAGCTCAGCCGCGGCGGACCGTCACCGACGCGTCGAACAGGTTCCACGGCGTGTTGCCGGCAGCGTCCGGAACCTCGAGGTGTCCCGACACCGACACGCGTCCGGGGTGCATCGAGCCGGCCGGCGCGGTGATCCGCCAGGTCCGCGAGCTCCCGTCGCACGTGACCGCGACCGAGCCCGACGAGGCGACGCGGGACCGGGTGCCGAGCTCGACCCCGATCGTGCCCGGCCCGGAGGTGACCTCAGCGTCGGGGACGGTGCACGAGTAGGTGCCGCTCAGGGTCACCTGACCGTTCGCGAGCCTGGCCTCACGGTCGATGGTGACGGTCCCGAGGACGGGCGCCCCGCCCGTGTGGGCGGGGGCGACCGCCAGCGCGGTCGTCGTCAGGGCAGCGGTGGCGGTGAGGGCGACAACGGTGCAGGTGCGCGCGACGGACATGTGTGGATCCCCTTGTCTGGTGGGCTCGCTCGTCGAGCCACTGCCACCTAGAACCCACGCAAGCGCGCCCTGGTTGTCAGCCACTCCAAGAAACTCTTCGCCGCCCCACACTCATCGAGTGCTCATTCTCCGACGCCCCCCTCCAAGTCGAGTGCTCAGTTTCCTGCGTCGGGAAGTGGGCACTCGTCTGGGTCGTCGTCTCCCCTTGCGTCGAGTGCTCAGTTACCTGCGTCGGGAAGTGGGCACTCGTCTGGGTCGTCGTCTCCCCTTGCGTCGAGTGCTCAGTTTCCGACGCCGCGTCCACGTCGAGTGCTCAGTTTCCTACGTCGGGAAGTGGGCACTCGACGGGGCGGCGCGTCGGGAAGTGGGCACTCGACTTGGCGGGTGGGGCGGCTGGGTCCCCGGGTGGTCAGGTGGAGTCGCGCTCGACGAGCTTGGTGGTGAGCGTCGTGACCCGGGGCGGCGTCTCGCCGCCGAGCAGGCGCAGCAGCGTGTCGGCCATGACCACGCCCATCTCCTGCGCCGGCTGGGCCACCGTCGTGAGGCCGATCTTGCCCCGGGTGGCGTACGGGCTGTCGTCGAAGCCGACGATGGCGACGTCGCGGGGGACCGAGAGACCCCGCTCCTCCAGCGCGACGAGCGCACCGCTCGCCATGAGGTCGCTGGCGACGAAGATCGCGTCGACGTCGGGGTGCTCGTCGACGAGCGCCAGGGTGGCCCGGATGCCGCCGGCCTCGGTGAAGTCGCCGCGGCCGACGCGGTGGTCGGAGAGTCCGGCCGCGACGAGGGCGTCGCGCCAGCCGAGCTCGCGGTCGACGGACGCGGGCATGTCGGCCGGCCCGGTGATCGTCGCGATGTTGCGGCGGCCGCACGCGATGAGGTGCTCGACGCCGTGCCGCGCCCCGGCCCGGTTGTCGACGTCGATGTAGTAGTCGCCGGGGTTCGCGACGTCGCCGAGCGGCCGGCCACCGAAGACGACGGGGAGCGACCGGCCGAGCGAGGCAAGGAAGTGGTCGCCGGAGTGGTGCGACACGACGAGGGCACCGTCGACGTTGCCGCCGAGCAGGTAGCGCCGGGTCTTCTCCGACGGCGAGCTCGGGTGCGTCAGCTGGAGGTTGAGCACGTAGTCGCTGTCATCGAGCCGGTCGCTGATGCCCTGGACCACATCGGCGAAGTACGGGTCGCCGAAGAAGCGGTGCGCGTCCTCGGGCACGACCAGGGCGATCGACATCGTCGCGCGCGCCACGAGCGACCGGGCGGCGCGGTTGGGCACGTAGTTGAGCTCGGCGATGGCCTTCTCGACGACCGCGAGCACGTCGGGGCTGACCCGTGGCGAGCCGTTGATGACCCGCGAGACCGTGGCTCGCGACACGCCGGCCACCCGGGCGACCTCCTCGAGGGTGGGTCGCCCGACCGGGGCTGCAAGCGTCCCGTCGCTCATGCCTCGGTGCCTCCTGCGGGTGCGTCGCCCCGGTCGTCGGTGGCGACAGCGTCTCCGGCGGGGAGCAGCTGGCGCGTCGCGATGATGCGGGCGTAGTCGAGGGCGCTCGCCTTGGGCGTGCGCACCTGGGTGTCGTAGTCGACTCGGACGATACCGAAGCGCTTCGCGTAGCCCCAGGCCCACTCGAAGTTGTCGAGCAGCGACCAGTAGAAGTATCCGCGCACGGGCACCCCGGCGTCGACCGCGTCGAGGATCGCGCCGAGGTGCGCCCGGACGTATGCCGTGCGCCCGCGGTCGTCGACGAAGCCGTCCTCGTCGGCGACGTCGTCGAAGGCGGCCCCGTTCTCGGTGACGTGCAGCGCGACGCCCGCGGGACCGGCGTACTCCTCGTGCAGGCGCACGAGCAGGCGGGTCAGGCCTTCGGGCTGGATCTCCCAGTCCATCGCGGTCACGGGCAGGCCGCGCGGGTGGCGATGGGCGGCGTCGGCGGCCGGGAAGGGCGAGCGGGTCTCGCGGCCCCCGTTGAGGGCGTCGTTGAGGGCCGTCTCCGGCTGCTCGTGACCGATGGCCTCGCCGTTGTAGTAGTTGACGCCGAGGACGTCGATGGGCGTCGCGATGACCTTGAGGTCGCCGTCCATGATGTGGTCCTCGAGTCCCAGGTGGCGGACGTCCTCGAGGAGGTCGGCCGGGTACTGGCCGCGGAAGACTGGGTCGAGGAAGATCCGGTTCATCTGTCCGTCGATGCGGCGGGCGGCGTCGACGTCGCGCGGGTCTGTTGGGTCGACCGGGTCGGCCACGGTGAAGTTCAGGGTCAGCCCGAGCTCGAGCGAGGCGTCGCGGGCGCGGAGCTCCTGGACGACGCGGCCGTGCGCGAGCAGCAGGTGGTGCGCGGCCGCGAGACCGTCGGCGGGTGACGTCCGGCCGGGGGCGTGCATGCCGGCCGTGTAGCCGAGGAACGCCGAGCAGAACGGCTCGTTGAGGGTGGTCCACGTGCGCACGCGGTCGCCGAGCCGGTCGTGGACCGCGAGGGAGTAGTCGACGAAACGGTCGACCGTCTCGCGCGCGGTCCAGCCGCCGCGGTCCTCGAGGGCCTGCGGCAGGTCCCAGTGGTAGAGCGTCAGCCAGGGCGCGATGTCGGCGTCGAGGAGCGAGTCGACGAGCCGCTCGTAGAAGTCGAGGCCCTTCGCGTTGACGGGGCCGCCGTCGGGGCAGACCCGGCCCCACGACGTCGAGAAGCGGTACGACTGCATGCCGAGCGACCGCATGAGCTCGACGTCGGCGGCATACCTCGTGTGGTGCTCGCAGGCGACGTCACCGTTGTCGCCGCCGACGACGGCGCCCGGCGTGTGCGCGAAGGTGTCCCAGATCGAGTCGGTGCGGCCGTCGACGTGCCGCGCGCCCTCGATCTGGTAGGCCGCGGTCGCGACCCCGAGGACGAAGTCCTGCGGCACCGGGCGAGCCTGCGTGACAAGGCTTCTCGCGGGCGTGCTCAGCGAGGTGGTGGGGTTGGCGGTCATCCCTTGACTGCTCCTTGCATGATGCCGGAGACGAGCTGCTTCCCGGCGACGACGAACAGGACGATGAGGGGAAGCGCCATGAGCACGACCCCGTTGAGCACGAGCGAGTAGTCGACGAAGTGCGCGGCCTGCAGCTGCTGCAGCGCGACGGGCAGGGTGGGGTTGCCGGGGTCGAGCACGATGAACGGCCAGAAGAAGTTGGTCCACGTCGCGATGAAGGTGAAGAGGGCCAGCATCGCGGCGCCGGGTCGGGCGGCCGGCAGCGCCACGGACCAGAAGGTGCGCAGCGTCGAGGCGCCGTCGACGCGAGCGGCCTCGATGAGCTCGTCGGGCAGCGCCTCCTGGAGGTACTGCGTCATCCAGAAGACGCCGAAGGCGCTCACCGCGCTGGGCAGGATGACGGCCCAGACGCTACCGATCCACCCCAGCTTGCTCATGACGATGAACAGCGGCACGATCCCGAGCTGGGTCGGCACCGCCATCGTCGTGATGACGAAGACGAGCAGGCCCGACCGACCCCGGAAGCGCAGTTTCGCAAACGCGAAACCGGCCAGCGCCGAGAAGAGGACGACGAGCAGCGACACCGTGCCGCTGACGAGCACGCTGTTGCCCAGGGCCTTCCAGAACGGCACGCTCGTGACGACGGTGGCTGCGTTCTGCAGGAAGTGCCCGCCCGGGATGAGCGAGTACGGGTCCTGCACGATGGCAGCCGCGTCCTTGCTGCCGATGACGAACGACCACCAGAGCGGGAAGGCCGACGCGAGCAGCACGACGACGAGGAGGACGTATGCCGTCCGGCTGGCCTGGGTGCGGCGCACCAGCCGGGTGGGGCGTGAGCGGCGCGGACGGTCCAGGGTCGAGGCGGTCATCGCTGTCCCTTCGAGGCGATCCGGCGGGTGACGAGGAAGTTGACGAGGGCGAAGACGACGACGATGAGGAAGAGCATCCAGGCGACGGCGGCGGCTCGGCCGAAGTTCTTCTGGGTCCAACCGAGCTGGTAGAGGTAGAGCGTCAGCGTCTGCCACTGCCGGTCGGCACCGCCGAGGCCGTACTGGTCGTACATCCGGGGCTCGTCGAAGATCTGCAGGCCACCGATGGTCGAGGTGATGACGACGAAGATGATCGTCGCGCGCAGCTGCGGGACGGTGATCGAGAAGAAGGTGCGCCGCCGGCCGGCGCCGTCGATGAGGGCGGCCTCGTAGTAGTCGCGCGGGATCGCCTGCATCGCGGCGAGGAAGATGAGCGCGTTGTAGCCGGTCCAGCGGAAGTTCACCATCGTCGCGATGGCGAGGTGGCTCGGCAGCACCTCCTTGTGCCACTGCACGGGGTCGACGCCGACGAGGCCGAGCAGGTGGTTGACGAGGCCGAACTTGTCGCCGAAGAGGTCGCTGAAGACCAGCGCCACGGCCACCGGCGCGACGACGTAGGGCAGCAGCACGCCCATCCGCCAGAAGGTGCGGGCCCGGAGGCCGATGTCGAGCGCGGCGGCGATGAGCAGCGCCGCGACGATCTGCGGCACGCTCGAGAGCAGGAAGATGCTGATCGTGTTCTTCAGGGCGTTCCAGAAGAACGGCTGCCCGAGCACGTCGGCGTAGTTCTTGAGGCCGACGAAGTCGCCCTGGCCACCGATGAGGCTCCACCGGTGCAGCGAGACCCACGCCGTGTAGAGCAGCGGAAAGAGCCCGACGATGCCGAAGAGGATGAAGAACGGGCTGACGTACGCGTAGGGCGAGGCCTTCTCGTCGAGCTTCGTCAGGCGCCGCCGCCACGGCGAGCGCGGCTTCAGGGGCGAGCGCTCCGCGGCCATCGGAGCGGCGTCGGACGCCGCCGATGCGGTCCTGCGGTCAGTGGTCTGGAGGGTCATGCGTCTTCCGATCGTCGGGTGGACGGCCCGGTGCGGGAGGGGGCCGCACCGGGCCGTCCACGGGCCGGCTGAGGCGTCAGGTCAGCCGAGGGCCTTGACGTCGCCCACCCACTTGTCCCAGGACTCCTGCGGCGAGGTGCCCTGCTCGACCCGCGTCAGCGCCTGCTGCATCGCGTCGTTGATCGCGAAGTAGTGCGTGCCCTTGTACGGCGAGACGGTCACGGCCTTGGCGCGGTCGGCGAAGATCTGGCCGGTCGGCGCGTTGTTGAACGAGGCGACCTTGAAGGCGAGCAGGTCCTTGCTCTCGAGCGCCTGCTGCTGGCTCGGGAAGGCGCCGACCTTCTGGAAGGCCTTCACCTGCTGCTCCGGCGCCGTCAGCCAGTCGGCCAGCTCCTGGGCCTCCTTGGGGTGGGCGCTCTGCTTCGGCACGGTGAGGTAGCTGCCGCCCCAGTTGCCACCGCCACCGGGGAAGGTGTTGGCGACGTCCCAGCCCTTGACGCCCTTGGCGTTGCCCTCGATGACGCCGACCATCCAGCCGGGGCAGAGCATCGTGGCGAAGCCGTCCTTCTGGAACGACGCGGTCCAGTCGTCGCCCCACTGCTGCAGCTTGGCCGACAGCCCGTCGGTGATGCCGGCGGTCACGACCTGCTGGTAGATCTTCTTGACGTCGGCGTTGTCGGTGGCGGTGATGGAGTCGTCGCCCGGGTTCTCGTAGGCGGCCGGGAGCTGGTTGACCATGCCCTGGTAGGTGGCGCCGATGCTGTCGAAGAACGGCACCTTCGACTTGGCCTTGAACTGCTTGCCGGCGGCGAAGTAGCTCTCCCAGGTGGTGCCGAACATCTTCGCCACGGATGCGCGGTCGCTCGGCAGGCCGGCGGCCTTGAAGAGGTCGCTGCGGTAGCAGATCGCCTCGGGGCCGGAGTCGGTGCCGTAGCCGATCAGGTGGCCCTCGGCGTCGGTGGCGGCCTTGGCCTTCCAGTCGAGCCAGCGTCCGTCGGTGTCGGCGCTCTTGAGGTCGGTGAACTTGTCGGAGAACTGGAGCATCTCCGGAAGCCAGTCGACCTCGACGGCCTCGACGTCGGCCATGCCGCTGCCGGCGGAGAGGCGGGTGAAGAAGTTGTCGCGGGCCTCGTTGGAGGTGGCCGCCTTCTTGTGGGTGACCTTGATGTTCGGGTGCGTCTTCTCGAACTCCGGGATGAGGTCCTCGTAGCCGAACTGGTTGAACGTGGCGAGCGTCAGGGTGACCTGTCCGCCGCCGGCAGAGGTCGCTGCGCCGGCCTGGGTGGCGGTGCCGTCGCCGCCCGAGCCCGAGCTGCAGGCCGAAAGGGCGAGCAGGCCGACCGTCAGGGTGGCGAGGGCGACGTGGCGCGAGCGCACGGCGGGCGTGCCGGTCCGCATGGAACGGGATGTCATGGAGAGCTCCTTCGGTCTCATCCCCGGATGGGTGGGAGCGCTCTCCGTGCGTGGAGGGAAGTGTGAGAGCGCTCTCACGGGAGAGAATGAAGGGCGTTCGGTGTCGCCGTCAAGCCCCGTGACCATTCCGTGACACCGCGTGACGGCTGGCCGGCGGCTAGCGTGGTGCGCTCAGGCACCGTCGCCGAGCGAGAGGCTCCCGATGACGAGCACGACCACCTACGACCTCGTGGCGATCGGACGCGTCGGCGTCGACCTCTACCCGTTGCAGCACGGTGTGCCCCTCGACGAGGTGCGCACCTTCGAGAAGTTCCTCGGCGGCAGCGCGGCCAACGTCAGCGTCGCGGCCGTGCGTCACGGACGCCGGGTCGCCCTGGTCAGCGCCGTGGCCGACGACGCCTTCGGTCGATTCGTGCACCGCGAGCTGCTGCAGCTCGGTGTCGACGACGCCCACGTCCAGACCATCAGCGGTGGCCCGCCGACCCCGGTCACCTTCTGCGAGATCTTCCCGCCCGACAGCTTCCCCATCTGGTTCTATCGCTATCCCATTGCGCCTGACCTTCTCATCACGGCGGATTCCCTTCCGCTGCAGGCGATTCGGCAAGCACGGGTCCACTGGTCCACAGCGACCGGGCTCAGCCAGGAACCCAGCCGGGCAGCTCACCACGCGGCTTGGGAAGAGCGTGGTCGGGCGCCGCTGACGGTGCTCGACCTCGACTACCGCGCCATGTTCTGGTCGGATCGCGACGAGGCTCGGCGGCAGGTGCGGGACGCCCTGGGAAAGGTCACTGTCGCCGTGGGCAATGTCGAGGAGTGCGAGGTCGCCACCGGCGAGTCAGACCCCGAGCGGGCCGCCCAACGGTTGCTCGAGGCCGGCGTCGAGCTCGCTGTGGTCAAGCTCGGTCCTCGCGGCGTCACGGCCGTCACGCCCAGCGAGAGGGTTTCGGTCGGGCCGTTCCCGGTGCGGGTCGTCAACGGACTGGGAGCCGGCGACGCGTTCGGTGGTGCGCTCGTGCACGGGCTGCTGGAGGGCTGGGACCTCGAGCGGACGCTGCACTTCGCCAACGTGGCCGGAGCCCTGGTCGCAGGCCGGTTCGAGTGCTCCACCGCGATGCCGACGACGGCCGAGGTGCAAGAGCTGCTGTCGGACGTCGAGGTGGCCGACGGCGCCTTCTGACGCGGCAACGGCGCGCTCGCCCCTTCCGCGCCTTCGATGTATCCGACGATCACGGGTGACCGTCGAATACATCGAGCCGGAGTTGGCCCGGGAAAGAGAAAACCCGCCCCTGCTGGTCTTGTCGCCGAACTCGGCCAGCAGAGGCGGGTGCCCTTTGACCCGATGATCCGACAGGGGGAGGAAATCACCGAGTCGCACAGGAGCAACTCACGAGATCGACTATGAACGCCGCACCTTAAAGAACGCTGGGAATGGCGTAGTAGTTGCCTCTGACTCACCGCACCGTCGCCCGAAGGCAGCTCGATGGCATCGGGGGAGTCGCGCCGCGGGACGGTCGGGTATGCAGCCCGTGTCGCGCTCACCGGCGTGACCCGGGCTGGGAGGAGGAGCACGTGCAGACATTCGTGCCATATGCCGACTTCGCCCGCACCGCTGAGGTGCTCGACATGAGGCGGCTCGGCAAGCAGCGCGTGGAGGTCATTCAGATCGTGCGGGCGCTCACGGTGGCGGGCTACGCGTGGGCGTCGCATCCTGCGGTGCTCATGTGGAAGGGCTACGAGGAGGCGCTCGGCTCGTACGGCCGGGCCATGTGCGACGAGTGGGTCGGTCGCGGGTTCGACGACACGTGCGCCGGCACCATCCAGGCCGACCTCGCGACCGCCGGTGTCACCCAGATACGTGACTTCGACACCCTGGTGGCCGAGGCCTCCCTGCCCCCGTGGCTGGCCGACGAGGACGTGCAGCGCAGCCACCGGTCCGCTCTCGTGCGCAAGGACCCGGCGCACTACGCCGCGATTTTCCCCGAAGTGCCGCCCGACCTCCCGTACGTCTGGCCGGTGCGTTCCGAGGCAGTGCTCGAGCGGGAGCGTCGTCAGGCCGAAGCTGCCCGTCGCCGCGAGGAGCGCGCCCGCGAGAAGGCGCGTCTCTCCCGCAGCGCGGCGGCCCGCAAAGCGTGGGAGACGCGCCGGCGCCGCCTCGACGGGGACGGCCGGCCCCACGACGCTCCGGCGGCGGACCGGTCTGACCGACCCACCGCCTAGCCAGGTGGCGCGCGAACGCCCGGACAGCGCGCGCCGCCAGCGACGCAGCAGACCGCGCGGACGATAGTCGTCAGCGGGTCAGCGGGCGCCGACGACCATCCAGGCGTCGCCGCGGGCACGCCAGCCGAGCACGACGGCGCGGATCACCATGAACGCCGTGAAGGCCGTCCAGAGCACGACGACGTCGCGGCTGGGGGAGCCGCTCGGCCCCGAGGCCCGCACGGCGAGGATGAACGGCAGGTACCCGACGAAGGTGATGACCATGCCCCCCGCGAGCCAGGCGCCGTCTCCGGCGCCGATGAGCACTCCGTCGAGCACGAAGACGTAGCCGGCGACTGCTTGCCCCAGGCCCACGACGACGAGGGCAGCGCCCAGGGCGCTCCGGACGGCGGGGTCGGTGGTGAAGAGCGGTGGGATGACCGAGTGGAGGGCGGCCAGGAGCAGACCCAGGCCGAGACCGCCCCACACGCCCCAGCGCACCATCGTGCCCATCGCGACCCGCACCCCCTCGCGGTCACCGGCGCCCAGAGCCCGACCGGTGATCGCCTGACCGGCGATCGCGAGGGCGTCGAGCGCGAACGCGAGGAACGACCACAGCGTCATGGCGACCTGGTGGGCGGCGAGGGGCACGTCGCCGAGTGAGGCCGCGACCCACGTCGTGACGAGCAGAGTCGCGCGCAGGGCCAGGGTGCGCACGAGGAGCGGTACGCCGGTGCGCGCGGCCGCGAGGACACGCCCCGGGTGGGGGCGCAGCCGGGCCTGCCGCGCCCGCGACCTCGCGAGCAGCACGGCGACGAGAGCCAGGCCCATGCCGGTCTGCGCGATGACCGTGCCCCACGCGGATCCGGCGATGCCCCAGTGCAGTCCGTAGACGAAGAGGAGGTTGAGCGCGATGTTGGCGCCGAAGCCCACGACCGACGCCACGAGCGGTGTCGTGGTGTCCTGGAGGCCACGCAGCACACCCGTGACGGCGAGGATGACGAGCATGGCCGGGATGCCGAAGGCGGAGATGCGCAGGTAGGTCGTCGCCTGCTCCAGCGCGGCCGGTGACGCACCGAACACCGCGCTGATCGGACGGGCCCCGGCGGCGACCACTGCCGCCGTGACGACCCCGAGGCCGACCGCGAGCCACAGTCCGTCGATGCCGGCGCTGATCGCGGAGCTCTCGTCACCGGCGCCGAGATGGCGGGCGACGACGCTCGTCGTGCCGTAGGCGAGGAAGACGAAGATGCCGGCGGCCGTGACGAGGGCGGCGCTCGCGACTCCCAGGCCCGCGAGCTCGGCTGTGCCGAGGTGGCCGATGATGGCCGAGTCGGCCAGCAGGAAGAGAGGCTCGGCGATGAGGGCGAGGAACGCGGGCACCGCCAGCCGGACGATCTCGCGCCGGTGGCTCGGGCGATCTGCATCGGCGGAAGGGTCGCTCACGCCGGCGCCCCGAGGTGCTTGAGCGCCTCGCGTCGCGACAGGCCCGAGAGGTCGGGGTGGGCGGCGACGAAGGCAAGCACCCAGTCGGGGTCGTGCCGCCCGTGGTCACGCAGGGCCCAGCCGATGGCCTTGCGGCTGAAGAAGTCTCGGTCGTCGATGTTCGGCTCGATGACGTCGGCCAGCAGGGAGTGGTCGAGCCGCGCGCCGGCACCGACCTGGCAGATGATCGCCGCACGGCGCACCCACAGCGAGTCGGCAGCCGCCCAGCCGAGCATCCTCAGGCCCTCGACCGGCGGGGTGGCGAGGACGGTGTCGCGGACCAGGTGCGTCGCGATGTCGTCGACGACGTCCCACCAGGCGCCTGACCGGATCAGGCTCTCCCACAACGGCATCGCGTCGCTGTCGACCCACGCCCGGTAGGGGCGGTGGCGAGCGAGGGCGATGGCGGCATACCACTGCTCGCGGTGCGTGGCGCCGTCCCAGAGAGCGCGGATCGTGGCCACCCACTGGTCGCGTGACTCCATCGAGAGGGCGGGGTCGCGCAGCAGGGGGCCGAGGGCGGCCTTGAGCTGCGGCGAGGTGAGACCGAAGTACGGCAGCGCCGACTTCATGTGGCGCTGCTGGCCGGCGGCGCGGACCGGGTCGGCCTGCTGCTCGAGAGCGGCCCGCACCGCCGACACGAGGTCGGGGTGCGGACCGGTCGTCATGCGCCCACCGTAGTCGGCCCTGCCGACGGAACTTCAGCCGTCCAGGACCGTCAGGTCGAGGGCGGGGCGGCGAGGAGCCTGTGCCCGGAGGGGGTTCAGCGCTTGGTCGCCCGGCCGAGGTAGCCGAAGGCCCACGGGCGCATGAGCTTCGGCAGCGGGAGGTAGGTGCGGTCGACCTGCTCCATGACGAGCCCCGACTGCTCGACGAGCTCGTCGATGGGTCGGGTCAGGTGGCAGCCGTCGAAGACCCTCTTCTGGATCGGCTCGAGCCGGTGCTGCCAGCGTCGGATGCCCTCGTCGGGTGAGAGGCCGTGCTCGAGGAAGTGGAGAGCACCGCCCGGGCGCAGCACGCGGCGCACCTCGGAGAGGGCCGTCGCGGCATCTGGGATGGTGCACAGGGTCAGGGTCGAGAGCACGCTGTCGACGCTGGCGTCGGCCAGGTCGAGGCGCTGCCCGTCGAGCCCCCCGCGCTCGATCGCGATGGGGGACCCCGCGCGTGCCTCGGCGCCGAGGCTCCACCCGACGTCGGACGGTTCGACCGCGATGATCCGGGTCACCTCGACCGGGTAGAGGCCGATGTTGTTGCCGCTGCCGAACCCGAGCTCGACGACCTCGCCCCGCAGGCCGGCGCAGGCGCGGCCGCGCACCTCACGGATGGCGGGGCTCTCGTTGCCGGCGACGATTCGCGGCGTGACCTGTCTCGCCCAGAAGCCCATGCCGGCAGCGTAGGCGGGTCAGCCCGCCCGCAGGGTGATCAGGGGAATTCCGGAGGAGTGAGCACACGAACTCGCGGGCTCCAGGCGCCGGCCCCGCGACTGGTCAGGACGGGCACGTCCCCGACCGTGCCGAGACCGTCGATGACGGGCTGCTGGCGCAAACTCGTGGTTGCCGTTGACCGCGAAGACGCCGAGTGGCGCCTCGAGGTCGGCCAGGGGTGCGAGGGCCTCGGAGACCTGGGCCACCTTGCCGTCGATGAGGTCGCCGCCGAGCACGACGACGTCGGGTCGCTGTGCGTTGACCTGGTCGACGACGCGGCGGGTGAAACCGGCGTCGCGGATCGGCCCGACATGCAGGTCGGTGACGAGGGGTCGACAAGGGGATGCCGGCGTCGGGGCTCAGGCGGGGGTGCCGAAGCGAGCCGCGTTGCGCTCGCGGGCCTTCTGGCGCTCGACGTCGCGGTCCTTCGGCGGGGCGCTCGTCGTCAGGTGCTCGAGGAGGTGCTGGGTCGCGTGGGCGATCGCCTCGACGGCCTCGTCGAACGCGTGCTGGTTGGCGTGGCTGGGCTTGGTGCTGCCACTCACCTTGCGGACGTACTGCAGCGCGGCGGCGCGCACCTCGTCCGACGTGGCGGCGGGCTCGAAGTTGTGGAGCTGTCGGATGTTGCGGCACATGCGTACGACTTTAGGTCGCTCCACCGACGCAACGGGTCCCAGTGAACTGCCGGCGTCCGGGGGGTTGCCAATTGGGAGTTAGTAAACTTTACTAACTCCCATGAACACCGCACTGCCGCGAGCCCGACGGGTCTCCACCCGCACCGCCGTTCTGCCTGCCCACGGCCGGCGGCACAACCTGTCGCTCGTGCTGCAGATGCTCTACTCCGTCGGCGCGATGAGCCGCGCCGACCTCGCTCGCCGCCTCGGCATGAGCAAGGTGACGGTGTCGGACCTCGTGTCCGAGCTGATGGACAGCGGGCACGCCGTCGAGCTCGGCCCGTCGGGGATCGTACGCCCGGGCAAGCCCGGCACCCTCGTCGACGTCAACCGCACCGGCCTGCAGGCCATCGGCGTCGACCTCGCCGAGCACGAGGTGCTCCGCGCCGCGGTGCTCGACCTCGACGGCAACATCCTCGTGCGCGCCGAGCGCCCGATCGGCGACGACACCGGGCAGTCCGTCGTCGACACCGTGCTCGACCTCGTGGGCGAGGTCGTCGCCGCCGCCACGGCGCCCATCCTCGGCATCGGCATCGGCACCCCGGGCATCGTCGGCCCCGGGGGCGTCGTCGGCACGGCCCCGAACCTCGGCTGGACCGACGTGCCGCTGCGCGACATCGTCGCCGACGCCACCGATCTGCCCGTCTTCGTGGTCAATGACGCCGATGCCGCGGTCCACGCCGACTACACCCTGGGCGAGGGCGGCGACGACCTCATCCTCGTCAAGGTCGGACGCGGCGTCGGCGGCGGCCTCATCGTCGGCGGCCAGCGGGTGCGAGGCGCCCACTTCGCCAGCGGCGAGATCGGACACGTCACGGTCGGCACCGACGGTGGCGCCGCCTGTCGCTGCGGCAAGGTCGGCTGCCTCGAGACGTGGGTGTCGGCGCCGAACCTCGAGAAGGCGCTCGCGGCGGCCCACGACGACGAGCCGCTCCGTGAGGCCGGCGAACGTCTCGGCATCGCGCTCGCACCGGTCGTCGCTGCTCTCGACCTGTCCGAAATCGTGCTGAGCGGCCCCGAGCACCTGCTCGGCGGGGTGCTGCGCGACGCCCTCGACGAGACCCTGCACGCGCGGCTCCTCGCCCGCACCACCACCGACCTCACGGTGCGCCTCGCATACCGCCCCGACGACATCGTCCTCCGCGGCGCCGCCGTGCTCGTCCTCTGGGACCAGCTCGGCGTCGCCTGATCTCGCCCGGCGCGGACCCAGCGGTCCGTCCCCGCCGAACCACACGGCATACGCCCTCTCCCTCGTCCGTCACTCCCCTCCACGGGTCCAACCCCTCCTCTCGCGTCAGCGAACAACCGGTCCGCACCGCGGCCTTTCGAAAGGAACCAGGAATGAAGAAGACCCTCGGTCTGGCGGTAGCCACGACCACCGCGGCGCTGCTGCTCACCGCGTGCGGCGGCGGCGCGACCGGCTCGACCACCAACCCCTCCGCGGCCGCGTCCGGTGCGGGCGGCCCTGCCGGCAACGCGGGCAAGAGCATCACGCTCTGGCTCGCCGGCACCGACACCCCCAAGGAGCTGCGCACCTACCTGCAGGACACCTTCAAGGCGAAGACGGGCGCGACCCTCAAGATCGAGGAGCAGGCGTGGCCCGACCTCGTCACCAAGCTGACGACGGCCCTGCCCGACTCGAAGAACACGCCGGACGTCACCGAGATCGGCAACACCCAGAGCCCGACCTTCACCAACGTCGGCGCGTTCAGCGACCTCTCCGACGTCTACCAGGAGCTCGGCGGCAGCAAGCTGCTCCAGTCCTTCGTCGACGTCGGCACCGTCGAGGGCAAGCAGTACGCCCTGCCCTACTACTTCGGGTCGCGCTACATGTTCGCCCGCGCCGACCTCTGGAAAGAGGCGGGGGTCGCCGCACCCAAGACGCTCGACGAGTTCAACTCCGCGGTCAAGACGATCACGGCCAAGAACCCGCGCGGCATCAAGAACTTCAGCGGCTTCTTCCTCGGCGGCCAGGACTGGCGCAACGGCATCTCGTGGGTCTTCGCCAACGGCGGCGAGCTGGCCAAGCAGGAGAACGGCCAGTGGGTCTCGACCCTCTCCGACCCCAACACGATCAAGGGGCTGACCCAGCTTCAGGACCTCTACCGCAACGCGTCCAAGGCCCCGGCCGACGCGAAGGACCAGACGCCGTGGCTCTACGTCAACGACGCCGACGAGATCCTCGACGAGAACCAGAAGGTCACCGGCAAGACGTCCCTCGCGGCCGCGACGATCATGGCGCCGGGCTGGGCGCACTGGTCGATCGGTGACCTCAAGGAGAAGGACGGCAAGAAGGTGCGCGAGTGGAACGACAAGAAGTTCACCGCGTTCGTCCTGCCCGGCAACGACGGCAAGCCTGCCCCCGTCTTCGCCGGCGGCTCGAACATCGCGATCTCCAAGGCCAGCCAGAACCAGGCACTGTCGCGCGAGCTGCTCAAGATCATCTTCTCGGCCGACTACCAGAAGAAGCTCGGCGGCGCCGGCCTCGGCCCGGCCAACAGCGACTACGTCAGCTCGCTCGGCGACGACGAGTTCGCCAAGGCCCTCGTCGAGTCCGCGTCGAACTCCAAGCTGACCCCGGCTGCGCCGGGTTGGGCGGTCGTCGAGTCGAAGTCGATCATGGAGGAGTTCTTCTCCAAGATCCGCGACGCCGCCGACCTCACCGCCCTCGCCAAGGAGTACGACGCGAAGATCACGCCCCTGCTCAACCTCAAGTGACGGCCACGCGTCAGCGCGCCTGACGCCAGCCCCGGCGGCCGGGTCCCCWCAACCCGGCCGCCGGCCCCCAGGCTCGAAGAGGCCACCCGCTCGAAAGGCCAGACCCATGACCACGACGGCGACCGCCCCGCCCGAGACCCTCCACGAACCCGACACTGGCAGTGCGCCCCTGCCCCCGCGTCGGAGCCTCCCCGCGCTCCTCATCGTGCCGACGCTGCTGATCCTCGTCGCCGCCCTCGGCTACCCCGTCGGCTGGCAGGTCGTCACGAGCCTCCAGAAGTTCGGTCTAGCCCAGCAGTTCGGGCAGCCGCCCGAATGGGTCGGACTCGACAACTACCGCGCCCTGCTCACCGACGGCGACCTCTGGCTCATTGTCGGGCGCTCCCTCGCCTTCTGCGTCGTCTGCGCCCTCGTCACGGTGGGCGTCGGCCTCGGGCTCGCACTCCTCATGGGTGCGGTCGGCCGTGCCGCCCGCCTCGCCCTGCAGGTCGCCCTGCTGCTCGCCTGGGCGATGCCCGTCGTCGCCTCGATGACGGTCTGGACCTGGATCGTCAACTGGCGCAACGGTCTGCTCAACTGGCTCCTCGAACGCGTCGGGGTCGACGCGGCGGGTCACAACTGGCTCGTGCAGCCGCTGTCGTTCTTCGTCGTGGCCGCGGTCGTCGTCGTGTGGATGAGCGTGCCCTTCGTGGCACTGTCGATCTATGCCGGGCTCACGCAGCTCTCGCCAGAGGTGCTCGAGGCCGCCGAGATCGACGGGGCAGGGGGCTGGCAGCGGCTGCGCCTCATCATCCTGCCGCTCGTGCGGCCGGTGATCTCCATCGTGCTGCTGCTCCAGCTGATCTGGGACCTGCGGGTCTTCACGCAGGTCAAGCTGCTCCAGGACGCCGGCGGCGTGGCCAACGAGACCCACCTGCTCGGCACGTACATCTACCAGCTCGGCACGGGCGCCGGCGATTTCGGCATGGCCAGCGCCGTCTCGATCCTCATGCTCGTCCTCACCGTCGCGGTGAGCTGGTACTACGTCCGCTCCCTCATGAAGGAGGAGTCCTGATGAGCACCTCCGCCCTCGTGCGTCCGCGCCGGTCGACGCGACGCACGCTGCTCACGGTCCTCGCCGTCGGGCTCGCGCTCGTGTGGGCCTTCCCCGTCTACTGGATGCTCAACTCGGCATTCCTCGACAAGGTGACGCTGCAGCGCACCACGCCGACCTTCCTGCCCTTCGGCGGGTCGTTCGACAACTTCCGCGCGATCTTCGACGACCCCGGATTCGTTCGGGCCCTGAGCATCTCGCTCGCCGTGACCCTGACGACGGTTGCGGCCGCCATCGTCATCGCGTTCCTCGGGGCGCTCGCGATCAGCCGCTTCCGTTTCCGTGGACGACGGTCGTTCGTGCTCGCGCTCCTGCTCATCCAGATGCTGCCGGCCGAGGGCCTCTTCATCGCGCAGTACAAGATGATGAGCAGCGTCGGCCTGCTCAACAACGTCATCGGGCTCGCGATCCTCTACACCGCCGCGGTCGTGCCGTTCACCGTCTGGATGCTGCGCGGGTTCGTCGCCGGCGTGCCGATCGAGCTGGAGGAGGCTGCCATGGTCGACGGGCTCTCGCGCACCAAGGCCTTCCTGCGGATCACCTTCCCGTTGCTGGCTCCCGGGCTCGTGGCATCCGGCGTCTACGCCTTCCTCCAGGCGTGGAACGAGTTCACCGTGGCGCTGGTCGTCATGACGGAGGAGCAGTCGCGCACGCTGCCGCTCTGGCTGCGCGGCTTCGTCCAGGCGAGCGCGACCCGCGAGACCGACTGGGGTCAGGTCATGGCCGCGTCGACCGTCGTCGCCGTGCCCGTCATCATCTTCTTCCTCATCGTCCAGGGACGGATGAGCAGCGGCCTCGTGGGCGGGGCGGTGAAGGGCTGACATGGAGCATTCACCTGAGGCGCTGCGGCGCCTCGTCCTCAGCACGCTCATGCCCGGTTTCGTCGGCACCACCGTCCCCGACTGGGTGGTCAGGGAGTATGCCGCCGGGCTGGCGTCGGTGTGCCTCTACGGTGCGAACGTCGTCGGCCCCGACCAGCTGGCGGGCCCCTGCGCGTCGCTGCGGTCAGCAGCACCAGACCTCCTCATCGCCGTCGACGAGGAGGGCGGCGACGTCACCCGGCTGCACTACCCGACCGGGTCGACCCAGCCCGGCAACGCGCTGCTCGGGCGGCTCGACGACACTGCGCTGACGCGCGACTCGGCGGCGACCATCGGCCGCGAGCTGGCGGCATACGGGATCAACCTCGACCTCGCACCGGTCGTCGACGTGAACTCGGCCGACGAGAACCCCGTCATCGGGGTGCGCAGCTTCGGCGCGGACGCGGCGCGCGTGGCCCGGCACTCGGCGGCGTTCGTCGAGGGTGTGCAGTCGGTCGGGGTCGCCGCGTGCGCCAAACACTTCCCGGGTCACGGCGACACCGTCACCGACTCGCACCTGGCGCTGCCGCACGTGCACGCCGAGGCCCACGTGCTCGACGCGCGTGAGCTGGAGCCGTTCCGGGCGGCGATCGAGGCGCGGGTCGCCTGCATCATGACCTCGCACGTCGTCGTCTCGGCCATCGACCCCGATCGCCCGGCGACGTTCTCGTCGACCGTGCTCGGCGACGTGCTGCGTGGACGACTCGGCTTCGAGGGCGTCATCGTGTCCGACGCCCTCGACATGGCGGGTGCCTCGGCAGAGACCGGCATCCCGGAGGCAGCGGTGCGCGCACTGGTCGCAGGCTGCGACCTGCTCTGCGTCGGCTCCGAGACCACCGAGGAGGAGTTCCTCGCAGTCGTCGCCGCTGTCGTTGCAGCGGCCCGGACGGGCCAGCTTCCCGTCCACCGTCTCGAGGAGGCGGCTGCGCGAGTCGCAGCGCTCTCCAAGGGTTTTGCAGCGGAGTCACTCGTCATCGACGCGCCCGCACAGGTCCCCGCCTGGTCCAACGGGGCACTCGTGCGCGGCTTCCAGGTGGGTGCGGCCGTGCAGGCCTGGCTCGATGCCCCGTGTGACGCCGTCATCGTGCAGGTTGCCTCCGACCCGAACCTCGCCGTGGGGCGGGTGGCCTGGGGGCCGTATGCCGCTGGGCTGACGACCGCTGAAGGCGCGGTCCCCGAGGGGGCCAAGGTGGCCGTGGTCGGGCGCGGACTGGCGGCCGGGCACCCGTTGTGGGCTGTCGCGGAACGCCTTCGTGCACAAGGGCACCCGACACTCACCGTCGACTGCGGCTGGCCACGCGGCGGCGCTGACCTCGTCACCTTCGGGGGGTCGGTCGTCGTGGCCGAGGCCCTGGGCCGCTACCTCGGGGTGGAGCGCCCGAGATGAGCGGCGTGCTACGGCTCGGCATCGACATCGGTGGCACGAAGACGGCTGCCGCGCTCGTCGCCGAGGACGGCGCCGTGCGCGCCTTCACGTCCGCACCGTCGGGTCGTGGCCCGACAGACGTCGTCGACGTGGCAGTGCTGCTCGCGCACGAGGTGCGGGCCGAGGCGTCTTCGCCGGTGGTCTCGATTGGCGCGTGCATGCCCGGACTCGTCGACCCCACAACGGGACTCGCGCGTCACGCGGTGAACCTCGACGTCGATCGGCTCGCGCTCGGTCCGGAGCTCTCGGCGCGGCTGGGCGCCGACGTCTTCGTCGAGAACGACGTCAAGGCGGCCGCACTCGGGGCGTGGCGGCTGCGTTCGACCGCCGAGGGGGCGGCCGATGGGGCGCTCGGTGCGCCGCTGACCGACACCCAGACCATGGCGTACCTCAACCTCGGCACCGGCCTGGCCTCGGCGATCGTGCGCGGTGGCGTCGTGATCCGCGGGATCGACGGTGCGGCAGGGGAGATCGGTCATCTTCCGATCGGCGGCGACGCCCCCTGCACGTGCGGGCAGATCGGCTGCCTGGAGACGGTGGCGTCGGGGTCGGCGCTCGGACGCCTCTGGCCGGAGGGCCGGCGGGTGCACCGCGACCCCTTCGTCGCGGCCGCCGGGGGTGACCCGTCGGCGGCCGCGGCCGTCGACGTGTTGTGCACCGGCGTCGGGCTCGCCGTGCAGCTGCTGGCACTGGCATCCGGTGCAGAGCGGGTCGTGGTCGGGGGCGGTCTCGCTGCGCTGGGTGCTCCGCTGCTCGAGGGCATCTGCGGTGACCTGCGGCGGCGGGCTCGTTCGTCGCCGCTCGTCGCCGCGCTAGACCTGCCGAGGCGAGTGGAGCTGCTCCCGTCGGATGTCCCGGTGGCCGCCCTCGGAGCGGCCTTTCTGGGCGACGCACCGGACGTCCTAGCGCGTCGGCGCGGCTTCGCCGACGACCGCATCGGCCTGGTGGGCTGATGGAGGTCCTGGTGCTGCCCACGCCGGCCGCTGTGGCCCGGCGTGCTGCCGAGGTCGTGGTGCAGGGCCTGGTCGAGGCGGATCGGCGCGAGCCGGTCCTGGGCCTCGCCACCGGCTCCTCGCCCCTCGGGCTCTACGCCGAGCTCGCGGCTGCCGTGGCGGCGGGCCGGCTCGACCTGAGGAGCGCCCGCGGCTTCGCGCTCGACGAGTACGTCGGCCTGGCGCCGGGGCATCCGCAGTCCTACCGCGAGGTCCTGTTGCGCGAGGTCTGCGCGCCACTGGGTCTGCCCTCCGACCGGCTCCACGTGCCCGACGGGTCCGGCGCCGACGAGACGGCCCTCGTGGCGGGCGCGGCGGCCTACGAGTGGCTCCTGGTGCGAGCCGGTGGGGTGGACGTGCAGATCCTCGGGATCGGCGCGAACGGGCACCTCGGGTTCAACGAGCCAGGGTCCGCCCTCTCCTCGCGCACCCGGGTCAAGCGCCTGTCCGACCGCACGCGGGCCGACAACGCGCGGTTCTTCGACGGGATCGACGAGGTGCCGACGCACTGCGTCACGCAGGGTCTCGGCACCGTCCTGGACGCCCGGCGCCTCGTCCTCGTCGCCTCCGGCGGCGCCAAGTCTGAAGCTGTGGCGGCTGCGCTCGAGGGCCCGCTGTCGGCCTCGTGCCCCGCCTCGGTGCTCCAGTGGCACGTCGACGCCGTCGTCGTCCTCGACGAGGCCGCGGCGGGTCAGTTGCGCAACCGGGACTACTACGACGCCTCGGCCGCGGGTCTGGCCGAACCGCATACGCCCTCGTCCCAGGCGTGGTAAAGGGTGCACCACGCTTTGGTGAAGCCCAGCCCTGGACGCCATTGTGGAAAACTCCACAGGCAGTGCGGGTTTGTTACCCACAGGCGGTGGACGGTCTTTTGTGCAGGTCATCCCGCATGAGGCGCTGTGACCCGGGCCACACGCGCACAGTTGTTCACACACCTTGTCCACAGCTGTTGACGGCGTGTCGGGGATGCGGGTCCCCAGGTTGTCCACAGGCCGTCTTGTGTGCCGAGGAGCCCGGCCCTAGGTTTGCACGGTGCTCCTCGGGGAGGGCGGTTCGGCGGGTTTGGTAGGGCCCGCCACCGGCCCTGTCGGCGCCGCGTTGTCTACTGGGTGTGGACCGGGGTTGCACCGCTGTCATTCACTCACGCACCACTCACGCACCACTCACGCACCACTCACGCACCACTCAGGGGAACTCCCAGGGGAAGGGGAGCACGTGTCGCTCGACGAGCTGAGCACGAGCGCTTTCGCGTCGTCGTCGACCCGTGACGGGGGCCCGCCCGACGACCGCCTCCCCCCGCAAGACGTCGGCGCCGAGCAGTCCGTCCTCGGCGGCATGCTCCTGTCCAAGGACGCCATCGCCGACTGCGTCGAGCAGCTCAAGGGCACCGACTTCTACCGCCCCGCGCACGAGCTCATCTACGACGCCGTGCTCGACCTCTACGGTCGCGGCGAGCCCGCCGACGCGATCACCGTCAGCGACGAGCTGACCAAGCGCGGCGACCTCAGCCGGGTGGGCGGCCAGGCCTACCTGCACCAGCTCATCGCGTCGGTCCCCACGGCCGCCAACGCCGGCTACTACGCCCAGATCGTCGCCGAGCGCGCTGTGCTGCGCCGTCTCGTCGAGGCCGGCACCCGCATCGTCCAGCTCGGCTACGCGCAGGGCGGCGGCGACGTCGAAGACATCGTCAACGCGGCCCAGGCCGAGGTGTACGCCGTGGCCGACAAGCGCGGTGGTGAGGACTACCACGCCATCGGCGACATCATCGAGGCGACCGTCGACGAGATCGAGGTCGCGTCGGGTCGTTCGGGCGAGATGACCGGTGTGCCAACGGGATTCACCGACTTCGACGCCTTGACGAACGGTCTGCACCCCGGGCAGATGATCGTCATCGCCGCCAGACCGGCGATGGGAAAATCGACAATCGGCCTCGACATCGTCCGGTCGGCTGCCATCAAGCACAAGATGGCTGCTGTCGTCTTCTCGCTCGAGATGAGCCGCACCGAGATCACGATGCGTCTGCTGTCGGCCGAGGCGGGCATCCAGCTGCAGCACATGCGCAAGGGCACCATGCGCGAGGAGGACTGGACCCGCCTCGCCTCGACGATGGGCCGCGTCTCCGACGCGCCACTGTTCATCGACGACTCGCCGAACATGTCGCTGATGGAGATCCGAGCCAAGTGCCGCCGGCTCAAGCAGCGCGAGAACCTCAAGCTCGTCGTGATCGACTACCTCCAGCTCATGAGCTCGGGCAAGCGTGTCGAGTCCCGTCAGCAGGAGGTCTCCGAGTTCTCGCGTGCGCTCAAGCTGCTCGCGAAGGAGCTCGAGGTCCCCGTCATCGCGATCTCGCAGCTGAACCGTGGTCCCGAGCAGCGCACCGACAAGAAGCCCGCCATGAGCGACCTTCGTGAGTCGGGCTGCCTCACCGCGGATACTCGCGTTCTCCGTGCTGACACCGGGGCTGAAGCGTCCTTGGGGCAGCTGTACGCGGAAGGCGCGAAAGACGTTCCAGTGTGGGCGCTCGACGACAAGCTCCGTTATGTGGCTCGGCCCCTGACGCACGTGTTTCCCACGGGCACGAAGCCCGTCTTCAAGCTCACGCTTGCCTCAGGCAAGACGGTGCGAGCGACGGAGAACCACCCTTTCCTGGCCTACGAGGGGTGGACGGCGCTGGGCGACCTCCGCACGGGTTCTCGGATCGCCGTGCCGCGTCACGTTCCCGCACCCGAGCGCCACGAGCCGTGGGAGGACTCGCGGGTCATCCTGCTGGCGCACATGCTCGGAGACGGATCCATGGTGGCGCGTCAGCCGATCCGCTACGCGAGCATCGACGAGGCGAACCTCGAGGCTGTCACCAAGGCCGCGCTGACGTTCGGCGTCGCCGCCGTGCGCGACGACCATGCTGCCGCGAGAGTCAGCACGCTGCGCCTGCGCGCCCCTTTCAGGCTCACACACGGCAAGCGGAACCCGATCGCGGAGTGGCTGGACGGGCTGGGCCTCTTCGACAAGCGCAGCCACGAGAAGTTCGTGCCTGAGCCGATCTTCCATGTCTCCAAGCGACAGGTCTCACTCTTTCTGCGGCACATCTGGTCGACGGACGGTTCGGTCACGGTCAACAAGAACGGCCGCGGCGGTCGCGTGTACTACGCCTCGACCTCGCGACGGCTCGTCGACGACCTGTCGCGGCTTCTCCTGCGCTTCGGCATCTCGACCCGGGTGCGCACGGTCAGGAAGTCCGGTTACCGCGCCGGCTACACGCTGGACATCTCCGGCAGCGACAGCCAGCGTCGGTTCCTCCAGGAGATCGGCGTGCACGGCGATCGCGGCGTCCATGCTGAGCGCCTCCTTTCCATCGTCCGCGAGACGAAGTCCAACACCAATGTCGACACCGTCCCTGTCGGCATCTGGGACACCGTCCGCGAGGTCATGTCCCAGCAGGGGATGACCACGCGCGCTTTCCAAGCGGCAATGGGCGTCCAGTACAACGGCTCCGCGATCTATCGACACAGCCCCTCGCGCGAGCGGCTCGCCCAGGTGGCGGCGGTGCTCGACAGTGCTGAGCTCGAGCTCTACGCAGTGAACGACGTGCTCTGGGACTCGGTGGTCTCGATCGAGCCCGACGGCGTCGAAGAGGTCTTTGACGCCACCGTGCTGGGCGCGCACAACTTCGTTGCCAACGGCATCGCGGTCCACAACTCGATCGAGCAGGACGCGGACATGGTGATCCTGCTCCACCGCGAGGCGGCCTACGAGAAGGACTCACCTCGCGAGGGCGAGGCCGACCTCATCGTGGCCAAGCACCGAAACGGTCCCACCGACACAATCGTCGTTGCGTTCCAGGGCCACTTCAGCCGCTTCACCAACATGGCCAACAACTTCTGAGCCGCTGCACTTCAGGCGCGGCGGCTGCTCACCAGTCGGCGGGTCGGATGTAGTCGGCCGCGGGCCGGCCGAGCCACTGAGTCACGCGCATCGTCAGGTCGAGATCCGCGAGACGGGCTGTGCGCAGGTTGGTCAGCCTGCTTGGCGTGCAGTCGATCTCGGCGGCGAGCTGTGCCCACGTGAGGCCTTCCTCGCGACGCCGCTCGTTGAGGGCCGCATGCAGCTCGCCGAGGTCCCATCTCAGGCGGCGCCCCGCACCCGCCCGCGGCAGCCTGGTGTCACCGACGTCGACCACACGACCGGTGAGGAAGTCCTCGGGTGCTCGGTCGAGCCAGCGCAGCATGAACAACGCGTACTGGCAGGACGTCTCACCCCGCCCTCCGAGCCGGGACACTGCGCCGCCGCACAGTGGGTGGTCCATCAGCTCTGCGTTGAGCTCCGACGACTGCTCCCACAGCTCGTCCGCGAGCTCGTACCAGCTCAGCTCACGATCGAGACGTCCCGCGTCCACGGCGCCGAAGAACCGTGGAAAGTCGAAGCGCGGCAGCGCGGTCATGAGCACCAGCCTAGGACTCGCGACCCGCGCCCGGAGCGTTCCGATCGCCCCCCACCAGCTCGGCCAGGTCTCGGGCAGCAGTTCCGGGACGAAGGTCAGGCGTCGGGAAGCGCGGCGAACGCTGCCTTGGTGTCGCGGTACCAGTCCATCGACTTCTTCGGGTGCCGCCAGCGTCCCTTCATGGCGTCACGGGCGTCCTGGTGAGAGGCGTCGCCGGCCTTCACGGCCTCCCTGAGGTGACGGTCCTGGGACTTGATCACCTCGTCGGCGTTGTCGCCGCTGTGCTCGAGGTCGCAGGCGCCGCCCAGGGCTCGGCAGGTCATGGTCTTCATGTCAGCTCCTTCGTCGGTGTGCTCTTCTGGTCTGATGACGATCGAAGCAGCTCGAATGTGACACGGAGCGTGGATACGTCATCCGTCGTGCGTGATGAGCGTATGGAGCGTGCCCGCCAGACCTAGCGCCGTGAGGACCACCGCGGGAACCAGGAGCGGAGACCGCCAGGGCTCGAAGACGCCGTACGACTGCACCGCCACGGCCACGCCACCGAACATGGCGACACCGGCGACCAGCTCGATCACGCTGAGAGCCGACGAAAGCGGGCCGGCATGACCCTGGCGGGCCTCGCCGACGGCGCGCACGGCCGCGAAGCAGAAGGCCAGCCCGGCCAGCGCAAGAAGCAGGCCGGGAACGAGCAGGACCGTCTCGAGCTCGGCCCCGGGAGCCTTGCTGGTGAACAAGAGGATTCCGCCGAAGACGACGGTTGCAGCACCCACGAGGAGGTGGGCGAGGCCGAACGCGACGTTGGCGTCGTCGCGGCGTGACGAGGTGCTCTCCATGATCCAGAGAAGCACCGTCAAAGGGTTGCTGTCGTGAGTAGGTGTACTTCGCGACCCAGGAGACGGCGGAAGATCGCCAGAACCACGGCGTCGCACGGGAATGCACCGAACAACTCGTCGGTTGACTCCCTCACGAACATACCCACCCGGGGTATTGCCATAGGACGACGAGGAGGGCCGAAGCCATGAATGACCTGTCGCACACCGCCCACGAGGCCGCGCACCAGCACCACGCAGGTGCCAGCGGTGGCAGCCACGGTGGGGATGGCAGCCACGGCTCAGGACTCGCGTCGATGGCGGCGAGCGCAACGCTCCACTGCCTCACCGGGTGTGCCATCGGCGAGATCCTGGGCCTGATGATCGGAACCGCGGTCGGGCTCGGCACCGGAGCAACGATCGCGCTGTCCGTGGCCCTGGCGTTCCTCTTCGGCTACACCCTGTCGAGTCTCCCGCTCCTGCGCACCGGGCTGACCTTCGGCGCGGCCCTGCGGCTGGTCCTTGCCGCCGACACCGTCTCCATCCTGACAATGGAGGTCGTCGACAACCTCGTCATGGCCGTCATCCCCGGCGCCATGGACGCCGGCCTCGTCAACGCCGTCTTCTGGGTGAGCATGGCGATCTCGCTCGTCGCCGCCTTCGTCGCGGCCTATCCGGTCAACCGAAACCTGCTGCGACGCGGCAAGGGCCACGCCCTGACCCACGAGCACCACGGATCGACCGCACCGGTGACCGGCGCGCGCCGCTTCGTCCCGGTGCTGGCTCCAGTCGCGTTGGCATCGGCCATCGCGTCGTTCATGCTCGGCGGCTTCGTCGTCTCCGTCGCCGACGGCCTGATCCGGTAGCACCGGCGGGCGCCACCTGCGGCGGCCGTTCGTCCGGGACCGGCCCTACGCTGCTCGACATGACCGACGAGACGTATGAGGACCGCACGGGCACGAGGTTCGAGAAGCTGCGACTCACCGGCGCCAGCTTCGAGGATGTCTACCTCGATGGTGCGAACTTCCATGACGTGGTGCTCACCGGCGCGACCCTGCGGCAGGTCGACCTGCGCGGTCTCCGCGCACGCGACGTCTGGCTCGAGGACGTCGACATCACCGCCGAGATCGGCAACCTGCGGATCAACGGTGTCGACGTCGTGCCCCTCATCGAGGCCGAGCTCGACCGGCTCCAGCCCGACCGCCCCAAGATGCGTCCCACCGACGCGCAGGGATTCCGCGAGGCGTGGGACGTCGTCGAACGCATCTGGGGCGAGACCGTCGACCACGCGCGCACCCTCACCCCCGACCAGCTCCACGAACGCGTCGACGGGGAGTGGTCGTTCATCGAGACGTTGCGCCACCTCGTCTTCGCGACCGACGCCTGGGTGCGTCGGGCCCTGCTCGGCGAACCCGAGCCGTGGGATGCGCTCGACCTGCCCCACGACGACATGCCCGACAGTCCACCCGTCCCCCGCGACCGCGAGGCGCGCCCGACGCTCGACGAGGTGCTCGCCCTGCGCGCCGACCGGATGGCCACAGTGCGACGCGTCGTCGACGGCCTGACGGACGAGGCGCTCGACGGCGCAACGGAACCCGTCACCGAGCCGGGCTACCCCGAGCCGGAGTCGTTTGCCGTCCGCCGCGTTCTGCGCACGATCCTCAGTGAGGAGTGGCTGCACCGCCAGTACGCCGAACGGGACCTCGCCGTCGTCGCTGCCCGAGCGGAAGGGCGTCCGGTGCCGGAGCCTGCTGCCGGGATACCTCCTCGGTGACGGAGGTCAACGAGCGGCGTCGACGATCCGCCGATGGACCTCATGCAGCGCCGTCGCCACGGCATCGGAGACCCGCTCACCGTGGGTGAGCCAGTCGACCAGCGAGGTGTCGTCGCGAGTCAGGCCCGACCGGACGTCACCCACCGCGGCGGCCATGAGGGCACCGGCGCGAGGCACGGGTAGGGCATCGCCCAGGGCCTCGGCTGCCCAGGCGTCGGCAGCGTCCATGAGCTCGTCGCCGACGTGCGCTCGCCGAGCGGACGCCAGTGCGGCGGCGGTGGCCGGCAGCGCGCCGACGGCCTCGAAGCCAGCCACCGTCGCGACCTCGCGCACCAGCTCGTCGAGATGGATCTCGAGCAGCCAGGACGGCATGCCCCGGGAGGCGAGCACCCGCGCCAGCCACTGCACCTGTCGGATGGCGCTGGCATCGTCGAGCCAGGCGAGGGACACGAGCCAGGCCGAGTCGGTGGTGGCGAACCGCGACCCGCGAGCTCCGTAGCGCGCGCCGTAGTAGGGCATCGCGTCGATCGACCGCTGCGCGGCACGCACCGCGGCCCGGAGCAGTGTTGCGTCCGTGGTGATCTCGTAGCCGCCGGCGTCGGCGTTGACGACGGCCGCATCGGCCGGCAGGCCTTCGGCCCGTCGAGCGAGTCCGGCGACGACGTGGTTCTCGCCCTCGACCACCAGCTCGATGACGCGCTTCAGGTCTGCATCAGGGGCGTCACGTCCGGTCAGCTGTCCGTTGAGCGCGAGGCGCAGCACGGCGGCGTCCGTCGACCGGGTGGCCACGACGAGGCGCTCGACCCCGACCACGGCGGCAAGAACCGCAGGGTCCTCGAGGGGGCCGGTGAGGGTGCGGTCCACGTGGTCGAGCAGCAACTGCCGCGCCTCGTCGGTGGGTCCGGGGCCAGTCATGCAGACATTCTGACGGCCCGCGCGCCGCCCGTCTCGCAGCGCCCCGAGCGGTCGCCCCCTTCAGGCCGACTCGAGCCGCCGGATGTCGGTCCACCCCGTCCAGCCGCGCTCCTCGAGCAGCTCCAGCAGGCGTGCCGCGCACGGGAAGGACTCGACGAAGGCGGCGTCGAGCAGCGCGATGAGCTCGGCGCTGACGGGATGCACGTCCTCGAAGTCCTGTGCCTCGGCGGCCGCGGCCTCGATGAAGGCGGTGACCCGGTCGGCGAGCGCCGGCAGCCGCGGGTCGTCGGGCCCGCAGTCGACGAGGTCGCCGATGTCGAGGTAGAGCCGGCGCAGTCCCTCGTGCTCGAGCTGCTGCTGCTTGATCTCCATGAGGTCGGCGACCGCCTCGGGCATCTGCGCGGCGATGAGGATCCAGCTGTCGCGCTCGACCTCGATGACCCGTTGCGGGAACCCGAGCTCGCGCATCCGTTCGACGTAGGCGACGGCCTCGGGCGGGAGGGTCAGGCTCTCGCCGGCAGCGAGCTTCGCGATGCGGTCGCGGTGCCGCTGACGCTCCCGGATCTCGGCCCGGAGGCGGCGGTCGATCTGCTCGACCGCCGCCGCGAACTCCTCGTCGCCCGCGTCGAGCAGCTCGCTCACCCGCGACAGCGGCACGCCCGCGTCGGCCAGCGTGCGGATGCGCACGAGCTGGACCACGGCGGCCGCGTCGTAGCGCCGGTAGCCGGAGTGGTCGCGTGCGGGCTCGGGCAGCAGTCCCTTTGCGTGGTAGTGCCGCACGGCGCGCACCGTCACACCGGCGTACGCGGCCAGCTGGCTGATCGTGAGCATGGCCCCATTCTCCTGACGCGCGGGTGCGATGGCGTATGCCGTGTGCCCGGGCACGCCGTCAGGCGATCTTGCGCTGGTAGGTGCGCAGGGCGAGGGCGTACGCCAGGACGAGCAGCCCGACGCACCAGGCGAGGGCGACCCACAGGTCGGCGCCGACGGGCTGACCGGCGAACAGCGCGCGGATCGTGTCGACGATGGAGGTGACCGGCTGGTGCTCGGCGAACCACCGCACGGGGCCGGGCATCCCCGACGTCGGCACGAAGGCCGAGCTGATGAAGGGCAGGAAGATCAGCGGGTAGGAGAAGCCGCTCACTCCGTCGACCGACTTCGCGGTGAGGCCGGGGATCACCGCGAGCCAGGTGAGGGCCAGGGTGAAGAGCGTCATGATCCCGAGCACTGCCAGCCAGGCGAGCAGTCCTGCGCCGGTGCGGAATCCCATCAGCAGTGCGACGAGCACGACGAGCACGAGCGAGACGAGGTTCGCCACGACCGAGGTGAGCACGTGGCTCCAGAGCACCGAGGATCTGGTGATGGGCATCGACTGGAACCGCTCGAAGATGCCACCCGAGACGTCGGTGAAGAGTCGGAAGGCGGTGTAGGCGATCCCCGACGCGACGGTGATGAGCAGGATGCCGGGGAGGAGGTAGTTGACGTACGAGTCGCTGCCGACGTCGATCGCGCCGCCGAAGACGTAGACGAAGAGCAGGAGCATGGCAATCGGGGTCACCGCGGTGGTGATGATCGTGTCGGGGCTGCGCAGGATGTGGCGCAGCGACCGCTTGGTCAGGACGGTGGTGTCGCCGAGGGCGTGCGTGGTCATGGTCGGTCCTCAGTTCGTGGTGGCCGGGTGGCCGACGATGGACAGAAAGATCTCCTCGAGCGTCGGCTGCTTCTCGACGTACTCGATCTCGGTGGGCGGCAGCAGCGCCTTGAGCTCGGCGAGCGTGCCGTCGGCGATGATGCGGCCCTCGTGGAGGATCGCGATCCGGTCGGCGAGGTGCTCGGCCTCGTCGAGGTACTGCGTGGTGAGCAGGACGGTGGTGCCGCGGCCTGCGAGGGCCTGGACGGTCTTCCACACCTCGATGCGTGACTGCGGGTCGAGCCCGGTCGTCGGCTCGTCGAGGAAGAGAACGGGCGGGTCGCCGATCAGGCTCATCGCGATGTCGAGGCGGCGCTTCATGCCGCCCGAGTAGGTGCCGGCGCGCCGTCCGCCCGCCTCGGTCAGGTCGAACCGCGCGAGCAGCTCGTCGGCGACCCGTCCCGGCTCGGCGACCCGGCGCAGCTGGGCCACGAGCACGAGGTTCTCGCGACCGGTGAGGATGTCGTCGACGGCAGCGAACTGCCCTGTGAGACTGATGGACTCGCGTACCTTCGCCGCCTCGGTCGCGACGTCGTGGCCGCTGACGCGGGCCGTGCCCTCGTCGGCTTTGAGCAGAGTGGCAAGGATCTTGACGGTGGTCGTCTTGCCGGCGCCGTTGCTGCCGAGCAGGGCGAAGATGGAACCCGCGGGCACGGTCAGGTCGACCCCTCTGAGCACCGCGGTGTCGCCGTAGGACTTCGTCAGTCCGGCGATCTCGATGGCGTGTGTCGTTGTCATGGGACGAGCGTGCAACCCTGACGCTGCGTCAAGGTCAAGCCCCATCGGCCCGCGGGCGGGCGGGCGGGTTCCGGGACGCTCAGGGGCGGACGACGACCTTGCCGTGCAGCGTGCCCTGCTCCATGGCGGTGAGGGCGTCGACGACGCCGTCCAGGCCGATCGTGCGGTCGATCGCCGGGCGGATCGCACCTGTCGCGACGAGCTCGCCGACCCTGCCGTGGAGCTCGCGGGACTGGCGGGTGACGAACCACGTCAGGTGCTGGCGCGAGAACGGGTCGAGGACCGCGGCGGCCAGGTTGCGGTGCAGGCCGCCCAGCCAGCGCCCACCGCCCTCACCGCCGACGATGACGAGCGTGCCGGTCGGCGTCAGGACCCGGCGCAGCTCGCCGATCGGTCGGTTTCCGGCGATGTCGACGACGGCGTCGAAGGGACCGGAGAGCTCGCCGACGGCCGTGGTGCGGTAGTCGGCGACGTGCTGCGCGCCGAGGGTGCGCACGAAGTTCGCCTTGACGGCGCTGCAGACCGCGGTGACCTCGGCGCCCAGGTGGGTGGCGATCTGCACCGCGAAGGTGCCGACGCCGCCCGAGGCGCCGAGCACGAGGACCCGCTGGCCCGACTGCACCCGGGCGTGGCGCTGCACCGCCTCGAGGGCAGTGCCCCCCGAGATGCTCAAGGTGGCGGCCTCCTCGTCGCCGACGCCGGCCGGCGTCGGCGCCAGCTGGGCGGCGCGGGCGACGGCGAGCTCAGCCAGGGAGCCGGCGGCGGTGCCGAAGACGCGGTCGCCGATCGCCAGGCCGGCCACCTCAGGACCGAGCGCGACCACCTCGCCGGCGACCTCGAAGCCCAGCACCGGCTGACGCGGCTGTCGGAGTCCGAAGGCGGCGCGGGCGGCATACGGGGTGCCTGTGAGCAGGTGCAGGGCGCCGCGGTCGAGGCCTGCGGCGTCGACCTTCACGAGCACCTGACCGCGGCCGGGCTCGGGTCGTCGGATGCGTTCGACCTGCACCTCGGCGACGCCGCCGTAGCGCCGGCGGGTGACGGCGCGCACGTGCGTCGGGAGGGGTGAGGTGCGCGTCGAGGACGCGTGCGAGGCGGTCGGGTCGGAAGGCCGGAGTTGTGGAGTCTCCATGTCGACATCTCTCTCTTACGTCGTAAGGTTTGAAGCGACGCTAGCATTACGCCGTAAGGCTGACAACCCCTTGGAGGTCCGGTGCCCCCGCGCAAGCTCACCCGCGAGAGCGTCCTCGACGCCGCGGTCGCCATGGCCGACGGGGAGGGCCTCGGCCGGCTGACGATGCGCCGGCTGGCAGGCGAGCTCGGGGTCGAGGCGATGTCGCTGTACCACCACGTCGCAAACAAGGACGCGCTGCTCGACGGCATGGTCGACCGTGTCTACGCCGAGGTCGTCCTTCCCGACGCCTCACGCGACTGGCGCATCGAGCTGCGCCGCCGGTCGCTGTCGGTGCGCGAGGTCCTCGGCCGCCACCCGTGGGCGTTGCCCCTGATGGAGTCGCGCCGCGCGCCCGGGCCGGCGACCCTCGCCTACCACGACGCCAACATCGCGTGTCTCCGCGCGGGCGGTTTCAGTCCCCGTCACGTCGCCCACGCGTATGCCGTCGTCGACGCCTTCGTGTACGGCTTCGTCCTGCAGGAGACCACGCTGCCCTTCGACTCCGGCGCCGAGGCGGCCGACTTCGTCAGCACCGGTCCCCTCGCAGAGCTCCTCGCCGCGTACCCCAACATGGACTGGTTCGCCGAGCACATCGTGCTCGCAGACGGATACACGTTCGCCCGAGAGTTCGAGCCCGGCCTCGACCTCGTCCTCGACGGCGTGGCAGCCCTCCTGGGCTGAGCGCCCCGCCCTCGATCCCGGTCAGCGGCAGGTGGTGAGGACCCGGGTGACCGCTGCCTTCTCGGGGGCGGTCACCCAGAGGTGGTAGCGGGTCTTGACCGCGACCTGCCGGGCGACGTAGGTGCAGCGGAATGCGCGGTTCGGCGGCAGCCATGAGGCGGCGTCGGAGTCACGCTTGGCACTGTTGGTCGGCCCGTCGACGGCGAGGAGGTTGAGCGGGTCGTTGGCCAGCGAGATGCGCTGATCACGCGTCAGTGCCTGCCCGCCCTTGACCCAGGCGTCACCGAGGGCGACGACGTGGTCGACCTGCACCTTCGACGAGGAGGCGCCGCGTTCGAAGACGATGACGCGGCCGGTGTACGGGTCGACGAGCCGCCCCGACGCCACGACGCAGCCGTGGGTGCCGGTCTTGAGGCGCACTGCAGAGAGATCGCGCCGGAGCACGTCGTTGCGGGCGTCGCACCCGTTGTGGCCGTCGGTGACGTCGGCGTCGTCGGTCCACGCCGGCCCGAACTGCTCCCGGGCGTACCCGGTCTTCGGGGCGCGTCCCTTGACCGACAGCCTGTCGAGCTGCGAGAGCGCGACACGCGCCTGGGCTGCGGTGATCGTCGGCGTGCTCGTGACCGGCAGGCTCGTCGTCGTGCCCGGGGCGGATCCATCGACCTCGGTCGGCGCGTGACCTCGGCCGCCCGGTCCCGCCCCGGTCAGGGCCGGGAGCCCGCACCCGGCGAGGAGCACGGTCAGGGCTACCGCCACGGCGGGAGCTAGGGCGAGCGCGGCGCGGCGCGGGAGGCTTGGCACGGTGGAACACCTTGGCACGCAAGCCAACCCGAGCCGAGGCGCCTCGCCGCAGGGGGCCGGTGCTGGATGGGCGAGGCGCCACACTCACGGCTGGTTCCCAGCCGTCGCACGGTGCCCTCCCACACGCGGGACGTACGGTGCCCCATCGACACGCGCCGGCAGTGGGCGGGCGCCCGACCTGTCAGGAGGTTGCCATGGCTGATCTCGGAGGTCCGGAGATCCTCGTCATCATCATCGCCGTCGCGCTGCTCTTCGGGTGGAAGCGCATGCCCGACATGGCGAGGAGCCTCGGCCGGTCGGTGCGCATCTTCAAGTCCGAGGTCGACCAGCTGAAGGCGGGCGACGTGCCCGAAGCGGGTCCGGCGCCCGCGGCGAGCACCGCACCCGCCCCCGACACGGCGACCACGCGTACGCCGGGGGTCTAGGACCTCACGCGACGGTGTGGATCGGTGCCGTCGGCAGCTTGCGCACCTTGGCCCGGCGGCGACGCCGCTGCGGGATCATCGAGCGCATCTCCTCGAGACGGCCGAAGCAGAGCAGCCGGTCCTCGGCCTCGAGCACGACCCGCCGCCGCGGGTTGGGGACGACGCTCGTGCCTCGGTGCAGGGTGAGCACCTGCAGGTCGCGCTCCTCGAGGCCCGACTCGCCGATCGTCTTGCCGATGATGTCGGCGCCCGCGTGGACGACGAGCTCGGCGACGCCGTAGCCCGTCGAGACGGTCAGGCGCTGGCGCACGTCGATCTCGGGGAAGGCCACCTGACCGGCGATGTGGTCGACGATGGCGCCGGCGATGTCGAGGTTCGTGGCGCGCTCGATGCCCTCGAGGCCGGGGGAGGAGTTGACCTCCATGACGAGCGGGCCCTCGTTGCCCTCGAGCATGTCGACGCCCGCGACGCGCAGCCCCATGATCTGCGCCGAGCGGACCGCGGCCTGCTCGTACTCCGGCGTCAGCTCGACCGGCTCGACGGTGCCGCCGCGGTGCACGTTCGAGCGGAACTCGTCGCCGTTGGCGCGTCGGCGCATGGCGGCGACGACGCGGTCGCCGACGA
The DNA here is from genome assembly GCF_056396225.1 of Terrabacter sp. 05T424. Classification (NCBI taxonomy): domain Bacteria; kingdom Bacillati; phylum Actinomycetota; class Actinomycetes; order Micrococcales; family Intrasporangiaceae; genus Terrabacter; species Terrabacter sp. 05T424. Next base: position 283,493 of record NZ_JBFTLB010000002.1, on the reverse strand, counting down.
CGAGGGCCCGGATGTCGCGGCCCTTGCTCTCCGTGACGAAGCTCTGGATGAGGACGTTCTGCTTCGTGCTGTGCAGCGTCTCGATGATCGCTTCGGCGATCTTGATCTCCGGGGCGAGGATGACACCGATGCCCTGCGTGCCCTCGAGCAGCTTGATGACGACAGGCGCGCCGCCGACCCGCTCGATGGCCGGGATGACGTCGGCGCGGTTGCGCACGAAGGTGGTCGCCGGCATACCGATGTTGTGGCGCGAGAGGATCTGCGTCGCGCGGAGCTTGTCACGCGCGTTCGCGATGCCGTTCGCCGTGTTCGGCGTGTAGACGTCCATCTGCTCGAACTGGCGCACCACGGCCGTGCCGAAGTAGGTGATCGAGTTGCCGATGCGCGGCAGGATCGCGTCGTAGTCGGAGAGCTGGCGCCCGCGGAACTGCAGGTCGGGCTCGGGCCCGGTGAGGTCGATGGCGAAGCGCAGCGTGTTGAGGACTCTCACCTCGTGGCCGCGGTCGAGCGCTGCGGTGCGCAGGCGCTGGGTGGAGTAGGCACGCGGCGCGCGCGAGAGGATCGCGAGTTTCATGCAGAGGTCCTGCCAAGATGGGCGGGTGTCTGGGCCGGCCTATTCAAGCACCCATGTGGGGTGGAGGGAGTGGGTCGGTATGCCCGGTGTCGGGCTGCCGTGGGTCAAGGCGAAGATCGACACCGGCGCTCGCACGTCGTCACTCCACGCCGAGGAGGTCGAGGAGTTCGAGCGCGACGGCCGCCCGTGGGTGCGCTTCACCGTGCACCCGTGGCAGGACTCGACCGTCGACCCCACGGTCGTCGAGTGCCCCGTCCACGACCGGCGCAAGGTGCGGTCGTCGAGCGGCCACGTGCAGCGGCGCCTCGTGATCCGCGTCGACCTGCGTCTCGGTGGGCGCACGGTGCCCGCCGAGGTGACCCTGAGCAAGCGTGACCGGATGGGCTTCCGCATGCTCGTCGGCCGTGAGGCGCTGCGCCAGGGCTACGTCGTCGACCCCGACCGGTCGTATGCCGCGGGCAAGCCGCCCAAGGACGTCCGCCGCCGCAACCGCGGCCACTGACCCGGCTCCGTCACCGCGCGCACGAGCGCTGCGGCGAGGAGGGCCGCCGCCGACGCCGCGAAGGGCGCCCCGGGGCCGTATGCCGTCCCGAGCGCCGTGAGGATGCCTGGCGCGGCCGTCGTGGCCAGGCCCCACGTGAGTCCCAGCACGGCGAGGTAGGTGCCCCGGCTGCCCTCGGGGGCCAGCGTGCCGGCGCGGGCCATCATCGTCGAGATGACGAGCAGGCTGCCGACGTCGAAGACGACGAGACCCGCTGCGAGACCGAGCGGTCCGGCGGCCAGGGCGAGCGCGCCGAGACCGAGGGCGGCGGTGACCTCGCCGGTGAGGATGACACCACGTTCGCCGGCGCGACGTCGCAGCGCTCCGACGAGCCAGGCGCCGGGAACGCTCGCGGCAGCGCCGGCGGCGAGCACCCAGCCGGTGACGGCCGGCGGCAGGCCGCGCTGCTCGACGAGGAGTGGCACCCCGAAGACGACGACCATCGTGACGGTCGCGGCGACGGTGCCGAGCGCGACGACCCGGCGGAGCCGGCGGTCCGTCAGCGCCCCGACCCACCGCTGCCTGGAACTGAGCACTCGACCGGACGATTCGTGTCGGGAACTGAGCACTCGATGGGACGGTGCGTGTCGGGAACTGAGCACTCGACCGGACGGTGCGTGTCGGGAACTGAGCACTCGACCGGACGGTGCGTGTCGGGAACTGAGCACTCGACCGGACGGTGCGTGTCGGGAACTGGGCACTCGACCGGACGGTGCGTGTCGGGAACTGAGCACTCGACCAGATGAGGGGGCACCCTCAGCGTCGAGTGCCCAGTTTCCGACGAAGCTCTTATCGGCGAGTGCCCACTTTCCGTCGGGGTCCCTCTGGTCGAGTGCCCACTTTCCCACGAGGGCGCAGGCCAGGCAGGTGGCGGCGTCGATGACGAAGAGCCAGCGCAGGCTCATTCCCGAGACGGGCGCCGCCACCAACCCAGCGAGGATGCCGGCCACGGCGAGCGACGCGTTGAGGGCCGAATAGGCGAAGGCCCGGGCGTTCTCGGGCACCAGGTCGCTCACGAGGGCCTGGGTCGGGGGTTCGACGATCTCGTAGGCCAGTCCGAGCAGCACGGCCCCGACGAGCGCCCAGGCGTACGTCGGCGCCGCGGCGATCACCAGCTGGGCCGCGGCGCAGCCGATGAGGCCGAGCAGGATCGTCGGGCGGTGTCCCCACGCGTCGGCGAGGTGACCGCCGACGAGGCGTGAGGGGATGGTCGCGACGCCGAAGCAGCTGAGCACGAGTGCGGTGCCGGCGGGACCTGCATCGAGGTCGCGCAGCAGGAGGACGCCGAGGAAGGCCATCGAGAAGCCGCCGAGCCGGTTGACGCACCGCGCGAGGATGAGCACGCGCAGCTGCGTGGGCAGACCCATGTGGCTCCTGACTGTCGAAGTAGGCTTTGGCAGTCACGACCCTAGAAGTGAGGAGGTGACTGGTCAAGTGCACTTCGACAGTCACATCGAACGGCTGCTCGACGTGTCCGTCTCGCTCGTCAACCTCGTCACGCCCGGCGACGCCAGGGGAGCGGCCTACGAGCCGCCGAGGGGAAAGGCGCTCGTCGAGGCCATCGCCGAGGCGACGTCGCAGCCCGACCGGCCCTCGCGTCCCACCGAGGCCCAGGCGCTGTCGCTCGTCGACGTGGTGCCGTCTGTCCGGGCCGTCTTCGTCGCCGCCGATCGTCACGACCTCGCCGCGGCTGCGGCGACGGTCAACGACCTGCTCGAGACGACGGGAGCCCGGCCGCGTCTCGACGCCGACGAGAGCGGTCGCCACCAGCTGCACTTCCACGGCCCCGACGACGGCTACGTGCGCGGCTGGCAGGCCGGGCTCGCGTCAGGTCTCGCGGTCGCGCTCGGCAGCGACCTCGGCGGACGGCTCGGCGTGTGCGCGGCCCCGGTCTGTGACCGCGTCTACGTCGACGGGTCGAAGAACGGCACGCGCCGGTTCTGCTCGCCGCAGTGCCAGAGCCGGGTCAAGGCCGCCGCCCACCGCGCCCGCACCCGCTGACACACGGACGGATTGGTTTCTCGATGGCGACGGGTTTCTGCCTCGAGGGGCGAAGCGGACGGATTGCTCTCTCGATGAACGCGGTGAGGGGCGCGCGCTCCTCACATCGAGAAAGCAATCCGTCCGGACGACGTCAGGGGTTGGCGTCGTGGGTGGCGAGGAGGCGGGCCTCGGCCTCCGCGTCCATCGGGCCGCCGCCGCGGTTCGTCGGGCGCTCGGGCACCCCTTCGCGCTGGAGCCAGGCCCACGTGTCGGCCACGGTCTCGGGCATCGGGCGCGGGCTCAGCCCGGCGGCATACGCGGCCGACACGTCGCAGTCGTGCAGCCCGATGTACTCCCCGGTCGGCGGGACCCAGATCGGCAGCTCGGTCCACGGCGAGACCTCGGCGGCCTCGACGGTCTCGGGTGTCACCCAGACGAGCTCGGCGTCACTGCCCGTCACCGCCCTCACCTCGTCGAGCAGTCGGCCCATCGTCGTGTGGCCCGAGGCGCTGACCGTGTTGAAGATGCCGACGGGTCGCGATCCCAGGACCCAGTCGGCGATGTCGCGGCAGTCGACGTACTGAAGGGGGCGCCCGTGGGGGCCGGGCACGGGGACGCGACCCCCGGCGGCGATGCGGTCCAGCCAGAACGGCATCCGGCCGACGATCTCGTAGGGGCCGAGGATGAGGCCCGCCCGGGCGATCGCCACGTCACCCTCGAACTCTGCCTGGACGGCGAGCTCTCCGCCGCGCTTGGCGGCGGCGTAGTCGGCACCGTCGGTCGAGGACGCGTCACCCTCGACGACGGGTGCGCTCTCGTCGGCGCCGGGCTCGAGCGGCCACGTGTAGACAGAGCGGGACGAGATGTACGTGTAGTGCGGCGCGCGACCGCTGAGGAGCCGGGCCGAGGTCTGCACCGCGACGGGTGCGGCCGACCAGGTGTCGACGACGGCGTCCCACTCGTCGTCGCCGAGCGCGGCTCGCATGGCGTCCGGGTCGAGCCGGTCGGCGTGTCGGGCCTGCGCCCCCGCGACCGGGTGGCCGGTGAGGCCGCGGGTCACGGTCGTCACCTCGTCACCGCGGGCGAGCCCGGCCTCGACGAACGCGCGACTCCGTCACGTGACGGAGCGTTCTCTCGATCGGGGGTGGGGTGGGGGAGAGGGGCTAGTGCCAGTCGGTGATGTGGGCGGTGTCGGAGCGGCCGTCGGTGAGGTCGGCGACGTGCTGGGCGAACCGCGGGCAGGCGACGATGTCGTGCGCGCGACACCTCAGGGCGTGCTCCGTCATCTCGCGCGACCGCTCGATCGAGCGTGCTCGCTCGACGAGGTCGCGCAGGTGCGCCTCGAGCACCTCGTGCCGACCCTGCGCCTCGCCGTCGAGCAGCACCCCGATCTGGTCGAGGGTCATGCCGGCGGCCTTGTTGCGCACGATGACCGCGACCCGCACGAGGTCTGCGCGGCCGTACCGGCGGTAGCCCGACGCGTCGCGTGAGGGGGTCAGCAGCCCGAGGCTCTCCCAGTGCCGCAGCACGTTGGTGGGCAGGTCGAACCGCGCCGCCAGCTCGCCCACGGACCACACCTGGTCGCGATCACTTGCCTTCATCCCGACATGAAGGTACACGCTCGGTCCTGAACAACGACAGCAACAGTCTGGAGACACCGTGCACACCGACATCGCCATCATCGGAGGCGGCCCCGCCGGCCTCCAGGCCGCTCTCTCGATCGGCCGCATCCACCGCGACGCCGTCCTCTTCGACGACGGCACCTACCGCAACGCCACCGTCAGCCACATGCACAACGTCGTCGCCAACGACGGCACCCCGCCCCATGAGTTCCGCGCGCTCGCCCGCAAGCAGCTGTCGGCGTACGACACCGTCAGCGTGCGGGAGGAGCGGGTCGAGTCTGTCGATGAGGTGGACGGCACCTTCCACCTGCGCGTCGCCGACGGCTCGACGCTCACCGCGTATGCCGTCGTGCTCGCCACGGGCGTGCGTGACATCCTCCCGCCGGTGCCCGGTCTCGAAGACCTCTGGGGCGACCTCGTCGCGCACTGCCCGTTCTGCCACGGCCACGAGCTCTCGGATGGGCGCATCGGCATCGTGGGCGCCGCGATCGCGCCGCACATGAGCGCCATGCTCGGCCGCGTCGCGTCCGACCTCGTCGTGTTCACCGACGGCGAGTCGCTGCCCGAGGAATGGGACGCGCGTCCCGAGGTGCGGACCGAACGGGTCGTGTCGGTCGAGCGCCACGACGGCGGAGTCCGCGTGACCCTCGACGGCCCCGACGGCGGACCACGCCACGAACAGGTCGCCGGGCTCTTCGTGAAGCCGACCCTGACCCAGTCCGCGCCGTTCGCCGAGCAGCTCGGCCTCGAGCTCAACCCGTCGGGCTGCATCCGCGTCGACGAGTTCGGCCGAACGAGCCGCCCGGGCGTCTTCGCCGGCGGCGACCTCGCCCACCTGCCCGCCTACCCGATGCCGATGGCGTCCGTGACCATGGCGGCCGCCGCGGGACAGGTCGCCGCGTCCGCCGCGATCATGGCGGTCCTGTCGCGCTGAGCCTCAGGCGTGGAGGCCCCCCGGAATGCCGGCAGGGTGGACGCCGCAGGCGCGACGGCCCCAGTGGTGCGGCATACGATGCCAAGACCCCGAGAATCCGAAGGAGTGGCACATGCCGCGCGACCTCGCCCCCGATCTCGTCGAGCGCCTCACGAAGGCGTTCGAGGCCGATCCCACCGCCCGCATGCTGCAGAACGCCGTGACGACGACCTCTGTCGACGACATCGCGCTCGACCGCCGCGTCGTGACCAGCATCGACCACTCAGTGTCGAACCTGCTCGACGACTGGTCGGCCACGTCGCAGGAGAAGAGCGGCCGCTGCTGGCTCTTCGCAGGCACCAACCTGCTGCGTGCCGGCGCGCGAAAGACACTGAACGTCAAGGACTTCGAGTTCTCGCAGAACCACCTGCTCTTCTGGGACAAGTTCGAGAAGGCGAATCACTGGCTCGAGTCGATGATCGCGACGGCCGACCGCGACGTCGACGACCGCACGGTCGCGCACCTGCTCGCGACCCCGGCCGAGGACGGCGGGCAGTGGAACATGTTCGTCGCGCTCGTCGTCAAACACGGTCTCGTGCCGAAGGTCGCCATGCCAGAGACGAAGAGCTCGAGCAACACGCGCCTGATGAACCGCGACCTCAGCACGATCCTGCGCCAGGCGGCGCGTGACCTGCGGGCCCAGGCCGCCGGCGGCGCGTCGGAGGACGAGCTGCGCGAGAGCAAGGAGCAGGTGCTCGGCACGATCCACCGGCTGCTCTGCATCCACCTCGGCACCCCGCCCGAGTCGTTCGTGTGGCAGTGGAAGGACACTGACGGCGGCTTCCACCGCGAAGGTGAGATGACGCCGCTCGAGTTCGCCGACAAGTACGTGACGGTGCCGCTCGAGGACTACGTGTGCCTCGTCAACGACCCGCGGGCGAGCAGCCCGTACGGCCGCACGTTCACCGTCGAGCACCTCGGCAACGTCGTCGGCGCCCCGCCCGTCACCTACCTCAACGTCGAGTCCGACCTCATGAAGTCGCTGGCCGCACAGGCGATCGTCGGCGGAGAGCCCGTGTGGTTCGGCTGCGACACCGGCCAGATGAGCAACGCCGACCTCGGTCTCTGGGACGCCGGCCTCTTCGACCGCGCCGCCGTCTACGGCACCGAGCCGAGCCTCGCGAAGGCGGACCGCCTGCTCCACCACGAGTCGCTGATGACCCACGCGATGCTCTTCACCGGCGTCGACCTCGTCGACGAGACCCCGCGGCGCTGGCGCGTCGAGAACAGCTGGGGCACCGAGAAGGGCGACAAGGGCTTCATGACGATGAACGACGGCTGGTTCGCCGAGTACGTCTTCGAGGTCGCCGTGCGCCGTGACGCGCTGCCGGCAGAGCTGCAGGAGGCGCTCACGCAGGAGCCGGTCGTGTTGCCCGCCTGGGACCCGATGGGCGCCCTCGCCGGCTGACTCGTCTCGTGACTCCCACGACACCGGGCCCGTCCACGGACGCCGACGCGCCGGCATACCTCGGCGCGCTCGGCCTCCCGGGCCTCGCCGACGTGCACGTGCACTTCCTGCCCGACCCGATGCAGCGCAAGGTCTGGGCGTACTTCGACGAGGCCGAGGCCCACTACGGGACGCCGTGGCCGATCACCTACCGCACCGACGGCGAGCAGCGTCTGGCGACGCTGCGCGCCTTGGGGCTGAAGGCGATCCCCTCACTCGTCTACCCGCACAAGCCGGGCATGGCGGGGTGGCTCAACGACTGGTGCGCCGACTTCGCCGGTCGCGTGCCCGACGCCGTGCACTGCGCGACGTTCTACCCCGAGCCGGGGGTCGGTGACCTCGTGGCGACCGCACTCGACCGCGGCGCACGGCTGTTCAAGATGCACGTGCAGGTCGGTGACTTCACCCCCGACGACGAGCGCCTCGACCCGGCGTGGGCCCGGCTCGAGGCCGCACGGGTGCCGGTCGTCATCCACGCCGGTTCGGCGCCGATCCGCGGCACGCACACCGGCCCCGCGGCGGTCCGCGAGGTGCTACGCCGGCACCCCGACCTCGTGCTCGTGGTCGCCCACCTGGGCATGCCCGAGTACCACGAGTTCGCCGACCTCGCAGACGAGTTCGCCGGGGTGCACCTCGACACGACGATGAGCGGCACCGACTTCACGAACCGCTTCGCGCCCTTCCCCGACGGCTACGTCGAGCGGCTGGCGTCCCTGCGCGACCGGGTCGTGCTCGGGTCGGACTTCCCGAGCATCCCCTACCCGTACGCGCACCAGCTCGACGCGCTGGCCCGTCTGGGCCTCGGTGACGACTGGATGCGGGCGGTGCTGTGGCACAACGGCGCCCGCCTGCTCGGTCTGTCCGATGGTCTGTCCGACGCCTGATCGGCGTCTGCCTACGGACCGCCCGGGTCAGGTCAGTTGCTGGCGCAGGAACGCAGCGGTGCGGCGGATCGAGGTGTCCCACTGCGGTGACGTCAGGGTGTGCCGACCGCCCGGGTAGACGTAGAGCTGGACGCTCTTGCCCTGAGCCTCGAGCGCTGCCACCGACTCCTGCGACCACGCGATCGGGCAGTCCTCGTCGGCCGTGCCGTGGTGGATGAGCAACGGCTCGGTGATGCGGCTGAAGTACGTGCGTGGGCTCGTCGCCGCCCACTTCGCGGGCTGGGCCTCAGGGGTGCCGAGCCGGGCGATGACGGAGCGTGCCGCACTCGCCCTGGACGCGTCGCCACGCACCCACTTGTTGAAGTTGTCCACGGTGTCGGAGCTCACCGGCGCGTAGGCCACGGCGGCACGGAAGAGGCCGGGCCGTACGACAAGGGCGTTGTAGACGACCCCGCCGCCCATGGAGCGCCCGATGAGCGCCACGCGCGAGGGGTCGACCAGCGACGACTGCTTGAGGGCGAGCCCCGCGTTGATCGCGTCGATCGTGTAGCCCGCGCGCAGCCTCGCGTCGTTGGTCGGGTCCTTGCTGGACTGCGCGTGGTTGCGGTAGTCGATGTGCAGGGTCACGTAGCCCTGCCGGGCGAGGTAGTCGCGCTCGCGGAGCATCGTCTCGCCGTTGGTGTACACCGCGGGGTCGACATAGCCGTGGGCCAGCACGACCGCCGGGAAGGGTCCCTTGCCGCGCGGCACGTTGATGCGCCCGGAGATGGTCAGACCGTTGCTCCGGTAGCTCGCGAAGTACTGCCGGTAGGCGCTCGTGCTGCCGCGTTCGGCGCCGAGCCTCAGCCCGTCGCCCTCGTACTTCGTCGCGATGAGCGCCGCGATCGACGCCTGATCCGCGGGGGCGGCCGGGTTGGGCGCCCTCGTGGGCGCGGGCCCGCTGGCCTCGGGAGTCGACCGGGTCGGTTCGCTCGCTGGTGGGCTGGGCGGGACCGTCGAGGTGCCCGCGCCGCTGGACGGCGTGCTCGACGCGGTGGCTGTGGGCTCTGGCGAGCCGCCACCTGTGTCGACGGTCGGCCCGCTGCTGGTGCAGGCTCCGAGCAGCAGGGCGACGGTGAGGCCGGCGGTCAGCCCGGCCCGTGTCCTGGCGGCGGATCGCACGGGGCGCACCCTCCGAGTCTCACCCGCGAGGCCGGAGATTCCCAGTCCACTCCCAGCCTTCGTGCCCGTTCCGAGACCTTCGGGTGTCAGGAGAGGGTGGCTGCGGCCTCGAACACGGTCCAGGCCTGCAGCTGGGGTGAGAGCTCGAGCGGTGGCCCGGGCGCACGGGCGCCGGGCTCGATGGGGAAGACCGTGGGGTCGCGTCGGCCCGACACCGGGAAGCTGTCTCGGCCGCGCCACAGCGCGTCGGCGGTGTCGAGGACGAGGCGCCGGGCGACGTCGCGGGCGTCGTCGGGCAGACCCGAGCGAGCGGCGGCGGCGAGGGCGAGGTAGCGCACGAGGATGCCGGTGAACAGGCCGCCGTCGCCGCCACCGTGGGTCCGCAGCACCCGGGCGCCGTCCTGGTCGTTTGTCAGGTGCGAGTCGACCGCCGCGACGAGCGCCGCAGCGCGGTCGAGGCTCTGCTCGTCGCCGAGCGTCACGAGCGCCCCGAGCACCGTGCCCTGGTTGTAGGACCAGACGTCGGGGACGAGCACCTCCACTCCCGACCGGAGCCGTATGCCGTCCTGCACGAGCCCGCTGTCAGCGGACCACAGGCGCGCGTACAGCCAGTCGACGAGGAGGCGAGCCTCGCCGGTGTCGCCAAGACGCGCGAGGTGCAGGGCGGCCGGCCCGGTCGCGGGGCTGTTCTTGAAGTCGCGGTCGCGGCTCCAGAACAGGCCGCCGCCGAGGTCCTCCGTGTGCGCCGAGCGCAGCTGGTCGGTCAGGTGCCGGTCCGCCGAGCGGAGGCGACGTTGCCGGGAGCGGCGGCCGATCTCCGCGTGCAGCGCCCCGAGCCGACCCGAGGCCAGCGCGAGCCAGGCCATGTCGTCGTAGAAGTCGTTGACCCACCGGGCGCGGTTGCGCAGCCGGATCGTCGCGAGCAGCCGATCTCCTTGCCGGGCATGGCGTTCCGCGCCTGCCGTGTCGCCGGTGCGCAGGGCGCGCAGTCCCGCGTCGACGATCGCGTCGAGGTAGTGCGCCTGCCACCAGTAGTGCCAAACGCCGCGCAGGCCGCCGAACGAGCGACGACCGCTCGCGGCAGGGTGCGAGATCTGCGCGAGGTGGGTCCACGGCATCCGGCCGAGTCGCCCGCCGAACAGTGCCTCGACCGAGCGTTCTGCCTCACCAGCCCGCTCGTCGAGGGGGCCGGGGGTGAGGGTCGGCGTGCTGGCGGCAGACACGCTCCGGACGCTATCGCGTGTCCCGGTCGTGGGCCGGACTGTGCGAGGGTCGGACCGTGGAGACGACAGGGCCGGCCGTCACCGACGACCTGTGGCGCAGCGTGACGCCTCAGGTCATCGGAGCGCTCGTTCGTCGCTACCGGGACTTCGAGCGCGCCGAGGAGGCCGCGCAGGAGGCGCTGCTCGCGGCAGCCGCGCAGTGGCCCGAGGAGGGAGTGCCGGACGACCCCAAGGCGTGGCTGATCCGCGTCGGCTCACGCCGACTCATCGACGGGCTGCGCAGCGACGAGGCTCGGGTCCGGCGCGAGGTCGCCGATGCGAGCAGGACGCCGGATGACGAGAAGGTCGGCCCACCACCGGATGCCGACGGGCCGCCTGAGGTCGAGGACACCCTGACGCTGCTGCTGCTCTGCTGCCACCAGGTGCTGACCCCGCCAGCGCGGATCGCCCTGACGCTCAGAGCTGTCGGCGGTCTGACCACGGCGCAGATCGCGCATGCCTTCCTCGTTCCGGAGGCGACGATGGCGCAACGGATCAGTCGCGCCAAGGCGAGCATCCGCGAGGCCGGGTCGCAGTTCCGGATGCCGCCCGCCGCTGAGCTGCCCGCCCGCCTGAGCGAGGTGCTCCACGTGCTCTACCTCGTCTTCACCGAGGGACACACGGCGAGCAGCGGTGACGCGCTCGCCCGGGTGGACCTGACGGCCGAGGCGATCCGGCTGACCCGCCAGGTGCATGCCCTCCTGCCCGACGAGGGCGAGGTGACGGGGCTGCTCGCCCTCATGCTCCTCACCGAGGCGCGGCGCCCCGCCCGCACGTCGCCGGCGGGTGAGCTCGTGCCCTCGCCGAGCAGGACCGCTCGCTCTGGCACACGGCATACGTGCGCGAAGGCGTCGAGCTCGTGACGGATGCGCTCACGCGGACGCAGCTCGGGCCCTACCAGGTGCAGGCGGCGATCGCGGCGGTCCACGACGAGGCGCCCACCGCGGCCGAGACGGACTGGGCACAGGTGCTCGCGCTCTACGACGTGCTCCAGCGGCTCGCACCCGGCCCTGTCGTGACGCTCAACCGGGCGGTCGCCCTCGCCATGGTCGAGGGCCCGGACGCCGGTCTGGCGCTCCTCACCGACCTCGAGGGTGACAAGCGGGTGGCGCGGCACCACCGGCTGCACGCGGTCCGCGCCCATCTGCTCGAGCTGCGCGGCGACACCGACGCGGCCCGCGAGAGCTACCAGCTCGCGGCGCGGCTCACCACGAGCGTTCCCGAGCAAGAGCACCTGCGTCGCAAGGCCGGCGCCCTCTGATCCGCCCTCTGATCCGCCCCTTGCGTGACCTCCTTGGGGACGGGCTCGTTTCCCGACGAGACCGTCCCGGACGAAGGAGTCCCACGTGCCGCGCCCGCCCCACCTCGTCGCCATTCTTGCCACCGCGCTCGTCGCGGCGGCCGCCCTCATGTCGGCCGGCCCGGCCGGCGCCCTGACCCAAGGGCCGGCTGCGGCTCCAGCCCAGCAGCAGATCGTCCAGCTGGGCGACTCCTACTCCGCGGGCAACGGCACGGGCACCTACGAGGAGCGCAGCTGCTACCGCTCCCCGCGCAACTACGGCAGCCAGGTCGCGGCGTCGCTCGGTGCGTCCTACGTCGACCGAGCGTGCAGCGGCGGCGTGATCGCCGACATCCTGCAGCCGCGTGACGTCGGTGACGCCTCCACGAAGTCCGCCACCTACTCGATCGACCCCGCGACCTACCCCGACCAGCGGGCCGAGTGGCTCCGGCGGGCACAGACCGAGCGGCTCTGCGGCGTGCCTGCGCAGCCCGACTTCTCCTACCGCTACACGTTCGTCGCGGGCGCCGGCGTCGGAAGTCTCTACACCGGCACCGTCTCGTGCCAGCTCGTCGTGCAGCCCCAGATCGACGCGGTCACCCCGGCCACCGACCTCGTCTTCGTCACCATCGGCGGCAACGACCTCGGCTTCTCGACGATCGTCACGAACTGCCTCGTGCTGCGCGACCCGTCGAGCTGCCGCGACACGCTCGAGTCCGCGCGCGCGAAGGCTCCCGCAATGGTGGAGCGCGCGAAGGATGCCCTTCGAGCTGTCGAGGCCCGCTCGGGTGGCCGCGCCGAGATCTACCTGCTCGGCTACCCGTACCTCGTCAACACCGAGAGCTACGCCATCCCGGAGGTTGCTCCGACCTACGACGCCGGCGCGGCCCTCAACGAGCTGCAGCGCTACGGCGACCAGCTCCAGGCCCGCGGCATCGCCGAGCTCGACGCCGAGCCCGGAGCCGATCGCTACCACTTCGTCGGCACCGTCAAGCAGGCGTGGGGCGGTCATGCCCATGGTCTCGACCCGCACGTCGTCGCCGACAACTCGAACGCCTGGCTGGTCCCCGTCGGCACCCCGGGACGGGACGTCGCCGAGTTCGTCCACCCGACCCAGCCGGGCTGGGACGCGACCGCGGGCGCCCTGCGTACGGCCGTGGCCGGCTGAGTCGCCCAGCCGTCAGGCCCAGATCGCAGCAGGTATGCCGTCGGAGAAGACCTCGGGCGGGTCGGGCAGCGGGTGCGCCAGCCCCGCCGCGTGACGCGCCGCCGTCCACGCGACCGCACAGGCGTCGAGCACGTCGTCGGCGGCATACCCCTGGCCCTCGAGCACCGAGGGGCGTGGCAGCCCGGCGTCGGCCAGGGCGCTGAGCCGTTGCGCGCGACCCTCGTCGGTCTTCTTGCTCGCCTTGATCGGCGCGCCGGTCATCGTGGCGAACGACAGCTCGGGATGCACCTCGAGCACGGTGACGGTCGGGCGGGTGCGCACCCACGCGTCGACCTCGACGATCTTGTCGCGCAGGGCGAACGCCTGCGCGCCGACGCCCTGACCGACGAGGCCACGGTTGACGGCGTCGGCCTCGAGCCGCGTGTCGGCGAGGTAGGCCGCCCTCGTCAGGGTCGAGAAGATCGACGACGACTTGCCCGGCAGCGCGTTGCGGGCGAGCTGGTCCGCGCGACGGACCGTCGTGTCAGGCAAGCCGATCGGGATGTCGATGCCCACGACGCGGATGCCCAGCGACTCGCGCACCATCGCGACCAGCTCGGCGATGGTCGGGGCGACCACGACTCGCGGCCGGGGCGCGCCGGGCTCGAGAACCGCCCCGACCCAGCCCGCCCGGCAGCCGTCCACCCCGAGCACCGGCGCGGCGACATCGATCGGTGGCAGGTTCGATGCGGGCGCGCTGGTGGACGCAGCCAGGGCCGCATCCAGACGCGCGAGCGCTCGGGCCGCGTCGGCGTACGCCTCGGGCACCTCGCTGTCGCCAGCCGGTGCCGTCTGGCTTTCGGCGACCAGCTCACCGGCGAAGTCGCGCAGTCGCCGGCGCCATGCCTCGATGTCCATGCCCCCACCCAACCAAACCGGCGAGCCCGGACGCGCACCGCTGTCGCGAACCCCCCACGTCACTGTTGCGCCTCAGGCAACAGTGACGTAACCACCTCGGGGTTGGACGGTCCTTCGACACCGTCGCAACTCGGACGTAGCGTGAGGCAATGAGCCTCCCCGAGCCGGGTCGCCCGGCCACCCTCGTCGAGCTGCGAGCCACTGGCCACGTCCACCGCAGCGTCAAGAGCGAGATCCGCGAGAACCTGCTCGCGCGGCTGCGCGCCAGCGAGGACGCCTTCCCCGGCATGGTCGGGTTCGAGGACACCGTGCTGCCCGAGCTCGAGACCGCGCTGCTCGCGGGTCACGACCTCGTGCTGCTGGGTGAGCGCGGGCAGGGCAAGACCCGCCTCATGCGCACCCTCGCCGGCCTCCTCGACGAGTGGAGCCCGGTCGTCGAGGGCTGCGAGATCGGCGACGACCCGCACGCCCCGTCGTGCGTGCGCTGCCGCCGCCTCGCCGCCGAGCTCGGCGACGACCTGCCCGTCACCTGGCGACACCGCAGCGAGCGCTACACCGAGAAGCTCGCAACCCCCGACACCAGCGTCGGTGACCTCGTCGGCGACGTCGACCCGGTCAAGGTCGCCCAGGGCCGCACGCTCGGCGACCCCGAGACGGTGCACTACGGCCTCGTGCCGCGCAGCAACCGCGGCATCTTCGGCCTCAACGAGCTGCCCGACCTCGCCGAGCGCATCCAGGTCGCGCTCTTCAACGTGCTCGAGGAGCGAGACATCCAGATCCGCGGCTACTCGCTGCGGCTGCCGCTCGACCTGCTCCTCGTCGCGACCGCCAACCCCGAGGACTACACCAACCGCGGCCGCATCATCACGCCACTCAAGGACCGCTTCGGCGCCGAGATCCGCACCCACTACCCGAGCGAGGTCAGCGACGAGGTGACGCTCATCGCGCAGGAGTCCGCGCTCGTCGCCGACGTGCCCGAGCACCTGCTCGAGGTGATCGCGCGCTTCACCCGCGGCCTGCGCGAGTCAGCCGCCGTCGACCAGCGGTCCGGCGTCTCGGCGCGCTTCGCCATCGCCGGCGCCGAGGGAGTCGCGGGGTCAGCGCTCCGCCGTGCCGCTCGGTCGGGGGAGGCGTATGCCGTCGCGCGCGTCTGCGACGTCCCCACCGTCGTGCCCACGCTGCTCGGCAAGGTCGAGTTCGAGATGGGGGAGGAGGGCCGCGAGCGCGACGTCCTGACGCACCTGCTGCGGCTGGCCGTCGCGGAGACCTACCGGTCCCGGCTCGCCGGCCTCGACCTCACCGGCTTCACCAATCTCTTCGCCGACGGCGCCGTCGTCGAGACGGGCGAGCTGGTGCCAGGCGCCGACCTGCTCGCCCAGGTCGGGCCCGTCTCGGGCCTGTCCAAGGTGCTCGACCGCCTGGGCCACGGCGATGACGCGACGCCCGGGCAGGTCGCTGCCGCAGTCGAGTTCGTGCTCGAGGGGCTGCACCTGACCCGTCGCATCGACAAGGACAGCGTGGCCGGGCGCACCGTCTACGGGGCCTGACCAGGCCTTCGCCGGCGCGCGACCCAGCCTGCGTCCGGTTGCACGAGTGCACGTGTCGGGTAGGTGCCTTCCATGGGTGACTACACCGCAACCACGACCGTGTCGCACGACGTCACCGACGCCTTCGACTACATCTGCGACCCCGAGCACCTGCCCGAGTACTTTCCGCGCATGACCGAAGCCCACGAGGTCGAGGCCGGCACGGTGCGCACGACGGCGGTCGTCGACGCCGACCAGGACGGCACCGACGAGAAGGTCGTGTCCGACGCCTGGTTCAAGGTGGACCACTCCGACCACTCCATCAGCTGGGGGTCGCCCGGCGAGAGCAGCTACCGGGGCACACTGCGCCTGCACGACGACGCCGGCTCGGGCACCCGCATCGAGCTGAGCCTGACGACACCCCACGACTTCGACGGCATGGAGCAGAGCCTCGACGAGTCGCTCGCCGCCATCGCGAGCCGCCTCGACGAGATCGCCGCCAAGAAGGCCTAGCCAGATCGCCGGGTGGCGGACGTAGCGTGGGGTGGTGAGTCCAGACCAGCCCCGCGACCCGCTCGCCGGTGTCGGCGGCCCGGACGGCCACGGCCGGTTCCGCTATGCGCCGTGGACCGGCGGGCAGCCCGACCCGCTGGCACCGCCCTTCGACGTGCGCGCGGCGCTCGACGAGCTGGGCCAGGACGTCCTCGAGGGCGGGAGCCTGCGCGAGTCCTTGCGCGACCTGCTGCGCCGCGGCACCGACGGCCGGCGTGGCCTCGACGACCTCGCCGAACGCGTACGCCGGCTGCGTGAGGCGGCCCGTCGGCGGGGCGACCTCGGCGGCACGCTCGACCAGGTGCGCGGTCTGCTCGACCAGGCGCTGTCGCAGGAACGTGACCAGCTCGCCTCCGAGGACGGCGACGACGCCAGGCTCGCCGAGATGGACCTCGCGACCATCCCCGACGACGTCGCCGGTGCGGTCCGCGCCCTCAGCGACTACCAGTGGCACTCGGACGAGGCCCGCCAGGCGTACGAGCAGATCGCGCAGATGCTGCAGCGCGAGGTCGTGGGCGGCCAGTTCGAGGGCCTCAAGCAGGCGCTCTCCGGCAACGACCCCGAGGCCATGCAGCGGGTCAAGGACATGCTCGCCGACCTCAACCAGCTGCTCGCCGCGCACGCCCGGGGCGAGGACACCGAGGACCTGTTCCGCGACTTCATGGACAAGCACGGCGACCTGTTCCCCGAGAACCCCGAGAACGTCGACGAGCTGATCGACGCCCTCGCCCGTCGGCAGGCCGCAGCCGAACGGCTCCTCGCCTCGCTCAGCCGGGAACAGCGCGAGCAGCTCGCCCAGCTCATGGCCGACGCGCTCGGTGACCCCGACCTCGCCTCGCAGATGGCGCAGCTCTCCGACAACCTCCGCGCCCTCCGGCCGGGGCTCGACCGCTCGTCACCCGTGCGTGGTGGCCGGCCGGGCGGAGAGCCGATGCCGTGGGGGCAGGCCGTCGAGGCGGTCGCGGAGGTCGCGGACCTCGAGCAGCTCGACGAGCAGCTCGGCCAGGCCTACTTCGGCGCGACCCTCGACGACGTCGACGTCGAACGGCTGGAGCAGTACCTCGGCGCCGACGCCACCCGCGACTTCCAGGCGCTGCGCCAGCTCGAGCGCGAGCTGGAGCGGCAGGGCTTCGTCTCCCGAGGCGACGACGGGCTCCGCCTCACACCCCGAGCCGTCCGACGGCTCGGCGAGACCGCCCTGCGCCGCGTCTTCGAGCACATCGACGCCGCGGGCCGGGGTGACCACGACGACCACTCCGCCGGCCAGGCCGACGAGCCCACCGGTCTGAGCCGCGAGTGGCGCTTCGGCGACGAGCTGCCTCTCGACACGGTCCGCACGGTCTCGAATGCGCTGCGACGCAACGCAACCCGACGGCATACGCCCTCGGGTGAGCGCGACGGCGTCGACCTGCTGGTGGAGGACTTCGAGGTCATCGAGACCGAGCGACGCGCGCAGGCCGCGGTGGCGCTGTGCGTCGACATGTCGTTCTCGATGCTGCACGAGGGGCGGTGGGCGCCGATGAAGCAGACGGCGCTCGCCCTGTCGCACCTCGTCGCCACGCGCTTCCGCCACGACGCTCTGGAGATCATCGGCTTCAACCTCGCCGCCCGCCGTCTCACGCCGGTCGAGCTCACGGAGGCCGAGCCCGAGTGGGTGCAGGGGACCAACCTCCAGCACGCGCTCATGCTCGCCTCGCGGCACCTCAGGCGGCACCCCGAGGCCGAGCCGGTCGTCCTCGTCGTCACCGACGGTGAGCCGACGGCGCACATCGCCTCCGACGGGCTGCCCGAGTTCCACTGGCCCGCAACGCAGGAGACGATCCGGGCGACCATCGGTCAGGTCGACGAGCTGCGGCGTGCGGGAGCGACGCTCAACGTCTTCATGCTCGGCGACGACCCCGGCCTCGCCCGGTTCGTCGACGCCGTCGCGCGAAGGGCCGGTGGTCGCGTCTTCACGCCCGACGTGTCGCGCCTGGGCGAGTACGTCGTCGCCGACTACCTCAAGGCCCGGCGCGGCCGTCGCTGAGTGGCCGTTGCCGGCGGTCGCGGGCCGAAAATCCGTTCGCCCGCACTGCGCGCGCCTGTCATGGTGACCGCATGACGCGCGGGTGCGACGGCCGGCTGGGCCGCATCGAGACCTACTACGACTGCGTGCCGCGCGCCGTCGCGTCGGCCGAGGAGGTCGGGCCGTTCACGCTGTTCGTCGCGGGGAAGGGCACGGGCTGGCAGTTCTACGCTCGGCCGCGGCTCGGCGGTCGCGCCGTCTTCGTGCCCGAGGACGTATGCCGTGTGCTCGAGCGGCAGACGCAGCTCGACGTGCCGCGCGCCATCGAGTGGGTCGATGAGGTCACACCGACCCTGCTGGCTGCGGTGCGCGGCGCCGGTCACGAGCCGCACCGCTACCCGCTGCTCGTCATGCCGACGGATATCGAGGTCGAGGCGGACCCGCGTGCCCGCGCGCTCCGACCGGCGGAGCCACACCTGTCCCTCGCCCTCGGGTCGGTGTCGGCGGGCTTCGCCGGGCGAGACGAGGTGGAGCCGAAGGACCCGGGGCGACGGCCCGAGCTGATGGAGCGCGGCGACCTCGTCGTCGTGGCCTCGTTCGAGGGCAACCGCCTCTGCGGGGCCGGATCGGCGGCCCCCCGCGGCGACGTCGCCGAGCTGATGGGCATCGCAGTGCCCCCGGGCCACCGGCACCGCGGCCACGGAACGGCGATCACGCGCTCGCTCGTCGCGGCCGTCCGCGAGCAGGGCGCCGATCTCGTGTTCCTCTCGGCCGGGTCGGATGCGGCCGCCGAGATCTACCGACGCATCGGCTTCGTCGACGTCGGGACCGCCTGCGTCCTCGAGCTCGACGACTGACTCGGGCGCAGGTGGGTCTCAGACCTTGGCGGGACGGAAGCCGGCCGCCTCGGCCGCGGGCGCACCGCCGCTCCCGCTCGTCGCGGGCGTGGCACACGGCGCCTTGGGGCTCGACCGGTCGGCCTGCACGTAGGCGGCCTCGCGCGCGTGCCGCCCGTAGCCGTCGCGTGAGTCGTAGCGGGCGATCGCGAAGCCCTGCTTGACCTGGCGAAGGCCGGCGTCGACGCCGTTCACGTCGACGTAGCGCAGCAGCCGGCCGTAGCTGTCCGCATCGTCGCGGGCGCCGCCGGTGAGGGTGACCGGCTGGCCGCCGATGATGCTGCGCAGGTTGTGGGACGCCTCGGAGTAGCCGCACTGGCCGACCTCGGGGGTGTCGATGCCGATGATCCGGATCTTGCGGGTCTCGCCGGCGCGGGCGGCCCAGATCGTGTCGCCGTCGACGACCTTCGTCACGACCCACTTCGCGGCCGCAGCCTGCGCCCGCGCGCCGGCGGACGCCTTCGACGCAGCGGCATACGGCGTGTGCGTCACCGTGACGGCGGGCTCGAGACCGACGACGGCGTCCTCGGAGCCTCGAGCCGCGTTGCCGCCCAGAACGGCGATGGCGGCGATTCCCGCGATGACGGTCAGTACCTTGGTCCTACGACTGCGCATGCGCTTCTGCTGCTCCTGCCCCCTGTGATGACCCGCTCACCGTAGGCGAGCGCGTCGGGCTTGTCCGGCGAATCGGACATTCCCACAAAGGCATTCGCTGCGTCAGAATGGTCAGTCCTGGCAGCGCGCGGAGGGTGAGCGATGAGTGGGCAGACGGCGTCGACTGTGGATGAGTACGTGGCCGGGTTCCCGGACGAGGCCAGGGCGGTGCTCAAGCAGGTGTGCACCGCACTGCGCGCAGCCCTGCCCGGTGCCGAGGAGAAGATCCGCTACGGGATGCCGGCGCTGATGTTCGAGGACCGATACGGCATCCACTTCGCGGGGTGGAAGAAGCACGTCGGCCTCTACCCGGTCGGCGAGCTC
Source organism: Terrabacter sp. 05T424 (assembly GCF_056396225.1). Lineage (NCBI taxonomy): Bacteria > Bacillati > Actinomycetota > Actinomycetes > Micrococcales > Intrasporangiaceae > Terrabacter > Terrabacter sp. 05T424. The sequence continues at coordinate 263,745 of NZ_JBFTLB010000002.1, read as the reverse complement.
GACCCCGAGCTCGAGGCCGAGGTCGCGCCGTACCGTGCCACGAAGGACACCGTGCAGTTCTTCTACGCCAAGCCCGTGCCCTACGACCTCATCGGCCGGGTGGCCTCAGCACTCGCTGCGCGACACCGCGGCTGAGCCCACCCTCTCGCGTCAGACCCGTCGTGCGAGGAGGAACGACTGCGGTGTCGTCTCGTAGTCCTGCGGCGCGCGCTCGGTGCGGACGGTCACCCGGAAGCCTGCGTCGGCGAGCTGGGCGGTGACGCGGTCGGTGTCGTGCCGGTGCGCCTCGAACGTGACGTTATGGCCGTACGCCTGCTCGCGCCGAACGCTGAAGCCGCCGGCCTGGAAGGCGAGCAGCAGGAGACCGTTCGGCCGAAGGACGCGGCTCAGCTCGGCGAACACGACGGGCAGGTCGTCCGGTGGGGTGTGGATGATCGAGTACCACGCCACGAGGCCGGCGACGGACTCGTCGGTGACGTCCAGGGCGGCCAGCTGGCCGACGCGGAAGCCGATCTCCGGGTGGCGCCGCCGTGCCTCCTCGACCATGGCGGACGAGAGGTCGACTCCACTGACCTCGAGACCGAGCGACGCGAGGTGCCCGGTGAGGCGGCCCGGGCCACAGCCGGCGTCGACGACCGGACCACCGCCCTCGGTCAGGACGAGCTCGGCGAAGTGTCCGAGCAGGGCCCTGTCGAGGGGGCTGCGGGCCAGCTCGTCCTCGAGGAGGCTCGCGTAGTCGACGGCCACCGCGTCGTACGCCGTCCGCGTCTCGGCGACGTAGGGCGGCTCAATCGTCATGGTCGGTCACCGTAGCGGCAGGGCCCGACAAACCGGGTGCGATCGGCCACGGCGGCTGGCCCTCAGGCGGTACGCGAGAGGGCGCCGCCCTCAGGCGGTACGCGACCGCACCACGCCGTCACGCCTCTGCCTTCACCAGCCCGAGGGCGTGCGCGACGACGGCGTTGGCGTGGCCGTGCCCGAGGCCGTGCTCGGCCTTGAGCCACGAGACGAGCTCGGCGTGCCTGGTCGTGCCGGCGGCGTGCTGTTGGCGCACCTGCCCGATCCAGTGGTCGATCGGCTGCCCGTACGTCTTCTCGATCGAGGGGAAGTAGGACGCCGGTCCCTTCGGGGTGGCCGGCGGCGTGGTCATCGATGATCCTGAAGTGGTCGTCATGCCTTCACGTCGAACGCGTTGCCCGATTCTCGACACCATCACCGACCTGGTGTCACGGAAGCAGACACCCCCGAAGGTGAGCGCACCGCCTGCACGGCTCATGGCGTACGCGGCCGCCGGAGGTGGGTTCCCACGCTCTCGACGTCGACGAGCCCCTCTCGGCTAGGCGGGCTCGGCGCTGGCGAGGTCATCGACGACTGCTCCGACGCGTCCGGGTGTCGACGTCGACTGCGGTCGGCCGTGCGCCGCGTGACGGGCGAAGTCGCCTACGACCTGGGCCGCCTTGCGCCGCGACGGCATGAAGCGCAGGAAGAAGGTGACCCGGAGCGTCCACGCGAGCCACCCCGTGAACGGGATGCCGTAGAGCTCGGAGATCGAGCGGCCGAAGCCGAACGAGGCCGCCTGGCCGAGCCCGCGGTAGGCGAATGCCCGGGTGCTGCGCCCTCGCATCGACCGGGCGACGTTGTGCCCGACGTGGTCGCCGCCCTTGATCGCCCACAGCGCGTTCGCCGGGACCGGTTCGCCGCCCGTCGGGTGCACGACGCAGGCGGCGTCGCCCGCCGCCCACACGCGGTCGACGACCGAGAGGTCGGGTCGGGTGACGAGCCGGCCCCGCGGGTCACGGTGCGCGTCGAGGCCCGGGACCTGGACCGGCCGTTGGCCGATCGTGGCGATCACCGTGTTCGCGGGCAGGCTCGTGCCGTCGGAGAGGTGCGCGTGGTCGGCGCTGACCGAGATGAGGCGCACGCCTAGCCGAACGCGTACGCCGAGACGCCTGAGCTCGTGGGTCGCGCGGTCCGCCAGCCGGGGCTGCGACTCGCGCAGCTCCGGCAGCAGCTCGTCACCGGAGTGCACGAGCTCGACCCGGAGGCGTGCGCCGCCGAGGTCGGCGACGGCGGCGGCCATCTCGACACCGGCCAGGCCGCCACCGGCGACGACGACGGTGTGCCGACGCGGACCGCGACGATTCGCGGCCTCACGGACCCGCTCGGCGAGCACCTCGATGTCGCCGGGAGCGCGGAGGGTGAAGCCGTGCTCGGCGAGCCCCGGGACGGTGGTCGCGGGCTCCCGGCCGCCGGTGCCGACGACGAGGTCGTCGTAGTCGAGCACGCGCACACCGGGCTCCCCGGCCTGCTCGTAGCGCACGACCCGCCGCTCGGCGTCGATGGCGACCGCGCGGCCGACGACGACGTGCGCGTGCGGCATCGCCTGGGTGAGCGGTGTGCGGGTGCGGTCATAGGGGAGCAGCCCGGCGAGGACCTCGCCGGTGAAGCCGTGGAAGCTGTGGGCGTCGTCGGCACTGATCACCACCACCTGGACCGCACCGCTGCGGACCGCGCGTCCGGCGTGACGCATCAGGCCGGCATACGCGTGGAGGGTGACGTAGCCGCCGCCCAGCAGCACGACGCGGTGCTGCGCGCGGTGCCCGGAGCGGAGCAGCGTCGTCATGACGCCATCCCCATCGCCGGTCGGCTGATCGAGACGGGTCGGCCGAACGACGTCGGCTCCGCGGCCCGGAAACCCAGGTGAGACAAGCCTTTTGCCAGCTCGCGGGTGTGGTCGACGAGCTCCAGCGTCGGGACCCCGATCGAGAAGTGCCCGCGGTGGCCGGAGAGGGCGAGCAGGGCCGTCTCGGCGAAGCACGCGTACGCACGACCGTCGGGCAGGCCGATGTTGCCGCCGACGAGGCGCAGGCTCGGGATGTCGACGACGCCACCGTCGACGACGAGCACGTCGGGGCGCTCCTCGACGAGCGTCGGCGACGTGTTGCGGGGCTGGGTGGCGTCGAGCACGACGGCGCCGAGCCCCAGGTGCTCGGGACCCAGCAACGCGTCGGCGGACGCGGTCAGCAGGATGACGAGGTCGGCCTCTGCGACGGAGTCCATCGAGGTCTCGACGGTGGTCGGCACCTGACGGCCGACCTCGGCGGCGAGCGCGTCGAGGCGACCGGCCGAGCGGGCGACGAGGGTGAGGCGGGCCACGGCGCGGTCGCGGGCCAGCAGCCTCGTGACGGCGGCCCCGACGCTGCCGGTCGCGCCGACGATCGCGACGTGCGGGTCGGCCGCGTGGTCGACGGCGTCGCGCAGCAAGCGGCGGGCCTGGTCGTCGACGACGGCGGCGGTGAAGGCGTTGCCGTTCGTGACCCCGATGTCGGTGCGGCTGCGGAGGGACACCCCGCCCGCGGTCACCGTGGCGGTCAGGGCGCCGAGCCCCACGACGTCGCAGCCGAGGGCGCGGGCCTTGTCGACCGCACGGTGAACGCGGGCCCGGCCCTCACCGGGCGAGGTGAGCAGGTGGCGTGCCCCGTAGGGCACGAGCACGACGTGGCCCACGCGTGCGCCGCCGATGTGGACGTCGGCCATGGAGACCGGACGCAGCGGCAGACGACGGAGTGCGGCGTCGTAGACGGGGTCGGGCACGCGGCCCAGCGGTGCCCAGACGCGGGCGAGGTCCTCGCCGAGGCGGGCGCGCGGGTGGACCGTGAAGGCGAACGTGCCCGGGCTGGCGGTCTGGCTGGTCATCGATGCTCCCCGTGAGTCGTGCGACGTGCGACGTGCGACGTGCGACGTGACGTGTCGTGCGTCGAGGGCTGCCCGCGAGGGGCGGGCGCCGTTGCACGAGAGGAGGAGCGAGCGGCAGGGGTGATACCTCGGGGAGGCCACGCGGCGGCATACCTGGTCGGGATTGGGTATGCGTGCCTAGGCTTCGGTCATGGCTGAGCTGCCGGAGCGTCTGAGGGGCACGTGGTCGATCGGGTCGAAGGACTCTTTCCTGTCGATCGGGTCGGTGGGCTCGGTGCTCTCGATCGGGAGCGTCGGCTCGGTGCTGTCGATCGGCAGCGTGGGGTCGTTCGCCTCGTTCATGTCGCTGTGGTCGTCGATGAGCGCCTTCTCGCTGCTGTCGAACCAGTCGACGGCGTCGGCGCTCTCGCACCAGAGCAACGGCTCGGTGCTGTCGGCGCAGTCGCGCCGGGCGGTGCGGGGCTACCGCGTCAACGGCACGCTCGGGGTGAGGCGCTCACGAGGTCACGGAGCGGCGGGGCGGTAGACGAGCCACAGGGCGCCGCTGACGGTGGGCGTCGCGCTTTGGAGAGTGAGCCGCTGCAGTTCGGTGCCGCGCTCGAAGAGGCGTCGGCCCTCCGGGTCGACGACGGGCGCGACCGCGAGGTGCATCTCGTCGACGAGGCCCTCGTCGAGCAGGGACTGGGCGAGCTCGATGCTGCCGTGCACGCCGATGTCGCCACCCGGCGTGGCCTTGAGGTCGCGGACGATGTCGGCGAGCGGACCGCCCACGGCCTCGGCGTCGCCCCAGTCGGTGGTGAGCGGCGACGACGTGACGACGTACTTCTTGACGCCGTTGATGAAGTCGGCGAACGGCTGCTCGTCGGAGGTCGGCCAGTAGCGAGACCACTCGTCGTACATGTGGCGGCCCAGGAGCACGGCGTCCTGCTTGGCGATGACCTCGGCCTCGAGGGCGATGAGGTCGTCGTCGAACGTCGGGGGCTGCGGCTTGTCGGGGTCGACGTCGGGCGGGAAGGCGCGGGTGGGGTCGTCGACGGCTCCGTCGAGGGAGGTGATCGTGTAGAGGACGATCCTGCGCATCGAGTGCTCCTTGGGTCAGGTGGGGTCAGGTGGGTTCAGGGGGTGACGAGCTCGAGGCCGAGCCACTCTGCGAGAGAAGCGATCTCGACGTCGACGGCGGTGCGCGTGCGCTTCGGGAACGGGACGTCCTCGTGGACCGCGTTGACGACGAGGCGCCCGGCCTTGCGATCGGCCTGGGCGTCGAGCTTTCCGACGAGCCGGTCGTGGTGGAGGATCGGCAGCGCGAAGTAGCCCCACCGCCGCTTCTCCTTGGGCTTGTACATCTCGAGGATGTACTCGTAGCCCCAGAGCTGCTCGGCGCGGACGCGGTTGTGGATGAGCTGGTCGAACGGCGAGAGCAGCGCGGCCCGCCCCGAGAACGTGCTCGGGACGCCGAGGTATGCCGGGTGGACGCGCCACGTGCCCGGCACCCCCTCCACCTCGGCGGGCTCGCCGGCCTCGCCGACGTAGGCCTGCTCGCCCGGCAGCTCTGGCCCGCTGGCACGGGCGATGCCGAGCGACTCGAGGCGGCGTTCGTTGCGCAGGCTCGTCGCCTCCTCGTGGGTCGGGAGCTCGAAGTCGTCGCCGTAGACGCGCTCGGAGAGGTCCCAGTAGCGCTGGCGCCCCTTGCGGCCCGAGACTGCGATCTGCCCCCGGCGGGCCATGGACTCGAGCATCTTCGTGACGTTGCGGTTGTTGGTCCAGCCGCTCGACGGCCACGGCACCGCGCTCGTGTCGGGAATGTCGCGGGAGAGCAGCGGGCCCTCCGCGGTGAGCCGGGCGAGGATGTCACGGCGGAACTGCTCGTTGGCCTCGAGCCACTCGATGATCGCGGGGTGGAACTCGCGGCCGACCCACTCGGCGATGACCGGGGGCACGTCACGCGCGGGACGGATGTAGGCGACGGTCTCGTGGAGGGTGCGGTCGTGCTCGACGGCGCGGGTGAGGTGCTCGGGGCGATAGGTGGTGCCCAGCCGGCTCCACAGCACGAGGTCGGCGCTCGGCGCAATGGCCGCGGTGGGGTCGATCTGCAGCATCGTCAGCCGCTCGACCGTCTCGACGAGATCGGTGGGGCGCGGCTCGTCGAGGTATTGCGCGTGCACGGCGATGCGCCGCGCGTCGTCGAGGGTCAGCCGGTGCACCGCCATGGACCGAGACCCTAGTCAGCCGGGCCGACAGTGCGGCTGACGGCAGCACCGACGCCGGGGCGTTCGTCGTCCCACGCCGCCGTTGTGATGCGCCACCCGGCCGCCGTCCGGATCAGCTGGATCGACTTCATGCCGCGGCCCTCGACCAGGCTCCCGTCCTGCACCCCGGTCTTGGCGTAGCTGCCGAACCAGTGGGCGATGTCGCCGAAGACGTCGATGCGGCCTTCGGTCGGCCACTCGCTGAACTCTGTCAGGCCGCCGCCGCCCAGGAGTGCGTGCCTCGGCTCGATGAACGCGTCGACGTCCATCACGTTCGGCGCGCGGCCGCAGGTGCTGGTGACGAGCGCCCGCGGCACGAAGAGGTCGCGCAGGGCAGTCATTCGCTCGGCCAGGGCCGGTCCGGTGGCGAAGGCGGCGAAGAACGTGTCGACGACCGACTGGATCTCACTCAGGTCCGACTGCCGGTCAGGCTCGCGCGCGTCTTCGGTCACGCGCCGACCCTAACCAGCGCCGCCGACAGTGAAGGCGTGGTCGGCGGCGGCATACCGGTGGATCAGCTCGGGGTCGCCAGGTGGGCGCTCCAGCGGGGACGGATCAGAATCCCCCTCCGCCACCGGGGTGCACGTCGAAGTCGCGGTCGACGATGTCGATCTTGTCGCAGCGCTTGCAGGTGAGCCGGACCGTCCGGTTCGGCAGCCGCTGCCTGGACCACTTGTGCCCGAGCAGGAGGCAGAGCGGATGACGTCGAGCCATGGCACAAGTGTGCTCGCGCCTCTACTCGTCCGGAAGGCCTGCGCCGCGCCGGCGGCTGGGGTTACTCGCCAGCTGCGGGTGCGTCGGCGTACTCCTCGTCGGTGACCGGGGTGAGCCAGTGGACGACGTCGTGGTCGGCGTCGCCCTCGTTGATGGCGACGTGCACCATGAGCCGGTTGGGCGAGGCGCCGTGCCAGTGCTCCTCGCCGGCCTCGAAGAGCACACGGTCGCCGGGACGGATCACCTCGACGGGGCCGCCCCGGCGCTGACAGAGCCCGACGCCTTCGGTGACGAAGACCGTCTGGCCGAGCGGGTGGCGGTGCCAGTGCGTGCGGGCGCCGGGCATGAAGTGGACGAGGTTGGCCGTGACGCGCGACGGTGCGGGCGCAGCGGCGACGGCGTCGATGTAGACGTCGCCGGTGAACCAGTTGCTTGGACCCTTGAGGGTGTCGACCGAGCTGCGGGTGATCTGCATGGGATTCCTTCTAGCCGTTCGCGGTCGGGGTGTCGGTGGTTGCCGTCATGTCCGTGGTTGCCGTCGGGGCGGGCGTCGAGGCCGCCCACGACGCGAGCAGCTGGAGGCGCTCGGCCGACGGTGAGCCGGGTTCGGCCGTGTAGACCATGAGAACGAGGCCGGGCTCCGCGGTGATCGCGAGCTCCTCGTAGGCGAGGGTCAGCTCGCCGACGACGGGATGGTTGAAGCGCTTGGTGCCGGTGCCGTGGGTGCGCACGTCGTGGGCGCTCCACAGGCGTCGGAAGACCTCACTCCGCGTGGACAACTCGCCGACGAGGTCCTGCAGGCCGCGGTCGTGCGGGTCGCGGCCGGCCTCGGCGCGCATGATGCCGACGCACATCTCGGCGAACAGCTCCCAGTCCGGGTAGAACTCGGGCGACGCCGGGTCGAGGAACTGGAACCGGGCGAGGTTCGGCATCCGTCCGCCCGTGCCGATGACGGGGGAGTAGAAGGCGCGGCCGAGGGTGTTGGTCGCGAGCAGGTTCTGGTGTGGGTCGCGCACGAACGCGACACCATCGCGGATCGACTCGAGCGCCCACTGCAGGCTCGGGCGCGACGCCGGCTTTCCTGCGGCGCGCCGGCGCGGCCGGCCCGACGTGGGGATGCCGTCTGCCGCGCGGGCGAGGTCGAGCAGGTGGGCACGTTCCGTGTCGTCCAGCTGGAGTGCGCGCACGAGTGCGTCGAGCACGCCGGCCGAGGCGCCCGCGATCTGCCCGCGCTCGAGGCGGGCGTAGTACTCGACGCTGAGGCCGGCGAGCGTCGCGACCTCGCTGCGGCGCAGTCCCGGGACGCGCCGGCCGCGTCCCACGGGCAGGCCGACCTGGGCGGGAGTGATGCGGGCGCGGCGGGTCATCAGGAACTCGCGCACCTCCTGGCGGTTGTCCACGCCTTCGAGCGTATGCCGCCGGCTCCGGCTCGTAGAGCCGCGAAGGGTGCCCTGTCAGTACGTCCCTCGACAGGGACTCCCGCAACCATTCGAGAGCGGCTTGACTCGTGACGTGGGCCGTTGGGCCCGGCGGGCGCTGGCCCGCGACTGAAGCGATCGAAGGAGTTCACGCGATGCGTGGAGTTGTCATGTACGGACCCGGCGACGTGCGGGTGGAGGACCGCGAGGACCCGAGGCTCATCGAGGCGACCGACGCGGTCATCCGCCTCACGGCGACGTGCATCTGCGGCAGCGACCTGTGGCCTTATCGCGGCGCCGAGCCGGTCGACCACCAGGTGATGGGCCATGAGTACGTCGGCGTCGTCGAGGAGGTCGGCTCCGATGTGCGCACCGTCAGGGTCGGCGACTTCGTCGTCGGGTCCTTCTGGGCCTCGGACAACACGTGCGAGATCTGCAGGGCGGGCTACCAGGCGTACTGCACCCACCGGGTGCTCATGGGCACCATCGGAACCCAGGCCGAGCTGGCGCGCATCCCCCTGGCCGACGGCACGCTCGTCGTCACCCCGGGGCGGCCCGACCCCGAGCTCATCCCGTCCCTCATGGCGGCCTCCGACGTGCTGGGCACGGGTTGGTTTGCGGCGGTCGCCGCCGAGGCCGGCCCGGGCAAGACGGTTGCCGTCGTCGGTGACGGCGCCGTCGGCCTGCTCGGGATCCTGGCCGCCAAGCAGCTCGGCGCCGAGCGCATCATCGCCTTCAGCCGGCATGCCGACCGGCAGTCCCTCGCTCGCGAGTTCGGCGCCACCCACATCGTCGAGGAGCGCGGGGAGGCCGGCGTCACACGGGTGAAGGAGCTCACCGACGGGCTCGGCGCGCACTCCGTCATCGAGGCCGTCGGCACGCAGGAGGCGATGATGCAGGCCATCCACTCGACACGGGCCGGAGGCCACGTCGGCTTCGTCGGTGTCTCGCACGACGTCGCCATCCCCGGCGACGAGCTGTTCATGGCCGGCGTGCACATCCACGGCGGTCCTGCCCCCGTGCGGGAGTACCTGCCGCACCTGATCCAGCTGATCTGGGACCGGAAGATCGACCCGGGCAAGGTCTTCGATCTCACCCTGCCGCTCGAGAAGGCGGCCGAGGGCTACCGAGCCATGGACGAGCGCACCGCGACCAAGGTCCTGCTGACGCTCTGACCACCCGTCACCAAACTGGGTCACCTCATGACTCAACGCAGAGGAGCACCGATGGACCTGCAGGACTTCCTCGACCACGTGAACAGCGGCGCCGTTCTCGAGGGCGGCTCGCCGCAGCACGAGTTCATGCACGGGGCCGCGCAGGAGGCGCTCCGGGTCGTCTCCGAGCTGAACAACGCCTACCGGACGCCGGACGAGGTGCGGGCGCTCCTGTCGCGGCTCACAGGGCGTTCCGTGCCGGACTCCGTCACACTCTTCCCACCGTTCTACTGCGAGTTCGGCCAGAACCTCGACCTCGGCGAGGGGGTCTTCGTCAACATGGGCTGCCGCTTCCAGGACACCGGCGGCATCACCATTGGCGAGGGCACGCTCATCGGGCACGGCAGCACGCTGACCACGTTGAACCACGCCGTCGACCCGGACCGACGCGCCGACATGCTGCCGGCCCGGGTCACGATCGGCCGGAGGGTGTGGCTGGGCGCCGGAGTCACCGTGGTACCGGGGGTGACCATCGGCGACGGCGCGGTCGTCGGCGCCGGCGCGGTCGTCACCAAGGACGTGCCGGCGAACGCTGTCGTCGCCGGTGTCCCCGGCAGGATCATCCGGATGACAGGGTTCGACGCCACACGCCCCGACTGAGTGGGACCGGGTGGGACTCCGACGGCGTACGCGTCTTCATACCTTTCGAGGACGTCCGATCGACAGGGCCAGGCCCGTGAGCAGCAGGGCGGCTGCCACCACCGCGAACGCAGCGCTGAGGTCGACGTCCTGCTCCGTCACCGTGACGTGCTTGGGCAGGTCGGCGAGGACCTTGGTCAGTCCGTCGGCGTCGGTGGCCGCGAAGTACTCGCCGCCCGTCGTCTGGGCCACGCCCTTGAGGGCGGCCTCGTCGACGACGAGGAAGTTGCGGCCGCCGAGCCCCGGCCCACCGCCCGGCCCCCCGCCACCGAAGTCGCGGACCCGGGGCGGCGCGAACCCGCCGTACTGGTCGCGCGTGCAGGCCATCTGGGTCGGGTTCGTCGTGCCGAAGCCGATCGGGTAGACGCGCACCCCGCGGGCCGCGGCCTGTTGGGCTGCCTCCGCCGGGGTGACGCCGCGGGTGTTCGCCCCGTCGGTGAGCAGCACGATGATCTCCGGCGCCACGTCAGGCTTCTCGCCGGTGCCGCCCGGCCCACCTGCCCCTGCGCTGGGTATGGGTGTCGGCGTGGGAGTCGGGACAACGGTCCCCGGGCCGTCCGTCGTCGGCTCGTCCACGGCGTCAGACGGCGCGACGTTCGGGTCGAGCTCGGCGATCGCGTCGATGGACCGCAGGATGGCGGCCCCGATCGTCGTTCCTCGCCCGGTCGTCACGGCGTCGAGCGCCTCGAGCAGATCGTCCCTGTTCTGCGTCGGAGCCACGGCAAGCTGCGCGAAGCCCGAGAAGACGACGAAGCCGATCTTCGTCTCGTCGTCCTGGTTCTTGATGAACGACCGCACCGCGGCCTGGGCTGCCGCCAGCCGGTTGGGGTCGACGTCCGTCGCGCACATCGACCCGGAGACGTCGAGGGCCAGGATGATCGTCGAGCTGGACGTCGGCACCTGCGCCGTGACGGTCGGGCGGGCCGCCGCCAGACCGAGCAGACCGAGAGAGGCCAGCACCATGGCGATGGGCACGTGCCGTCGCCACGAGTGCGACCCGGCGCCCACCGACCGCAGCAGCGCGACGTTCGAGAAGCGCACGGCCTGACGCCGCCGACGCCGCAGCTGCCAGACGTAGACGACCGCCAGCAGCGGCACGAAGAGCAGCGCCACCAGCAGCACCGGCAGTCCGAACGACACTCAGATCACCCGCCCCTGGCGCAGCACCGACACCGTCGCGCCGCCGAGCAGCAGCAGCGCCGCGAAGGCGGCGACCCACGACGTCACCTCGTGCGGCACGGTGCGCGTCGTCCACTGCAGCTCGATGGCGTCGTAGACCGCGGCGAGTGACGCCGCGTCGGTCGCGCGACGGTACGTGCCGCCCGTCGTCTGCGCGATCTCCTGCAGTGACGTCTCGTCGAGCGCCGTCGCGACGCTGAACCCGTCGACCTGGATGACCGTGCCCTCCGGCGTGCCGAGCCCGATCGGCTCGACCTGCACGCCTGCCGCAGCGGCCAGCTCGGCAGCCTTGACGGGGTCGGCCGAGGCCGTGTTCTCCCCGTCGGTGAGCAGCACGATCGCCGTCCCTCCGTGGAAGCCGATGGCCGTCTCGTCGGTCGTGCCCGCCTCGGCGTCGCCCGGTGCCTTGACCGGCTTGCCGACGATCGCGCTCAGCCCGGTGAGCACGCCGTCCGCGAGTGACGTCTCGCCCGACGGCTTGAGCCGCGCGACCGCAGCCAGCACGGCGGCCCGGTCGTCCGTCGGCCGCTGCGTCACCAGTGCGGTGCCGCCGAAGGCGACGACCGCGATGCGCACCGACGTCGGCTGCTTCTCGACGAACCCACGCGCCGCCGCCTTGGCCGCCTCGAGGCGTGACGGCTTGACGTCCTTGGCGGCCATGCTGTTCGACACGTCGAAGGCGAGCACGACCGTGCCCTCACGGTGCGGCTCGGCGAAGGAGGCCACCGGCCGGGTCAGCGACAGCACCAGCACGGTGAGCGCCCCGATGAGGAGCGCCGGACCGATGTGCCGCCGCCAGCCACGGGGCGGCGCGGGCATGAAGAGGCCCTGCTCGGCGAGGGCGACCCGCCGCTGCTCCTGCACGCGCAGAACCCGGCGGTAGCCGACGACGAGCACCGGGACGACGAGCAGTCCCGCGAGCGCCCAGGGCCACGTGAGTGTCATCGCCGCCCCCCTGTGTTCGACCCGCTCATCGCCGTCTCATCCGCCGCAGCTCGGAGATGCGCATGAGTGACCGCACGAGGTCGTCGTCGGTGCGCACGGTGTAGAGATCGGCACCGGCCTTGCGTGCCCGCGCCTCGAGCTCCGCCTGCCGCGCGTCCGCTGCCGCCGCCAGCCGTGCGCGGAACGCCGTGTCGCTCGTGTCGACGAAGATCTGCTCGCCCGTCTCGGCGTCCTCGACGTAGACGGCCCCCGCGTCCGGCAGCTCGCTCTCGCGCGGGTCGATGACCTGGAGCGCGACCACCTCGTGGCGCCGCGCGAGTTGCGCCAGCGGTTTCTCCCACCCGTCGGCACTGATGAAGTCGGACACGACGAGCACCAGGCCGCGCCGGCGTGCGATTCCCGCCGCAGCCGTGAGCAGCAGCGACAGGTCGGTGATCCGGCGGTCCTCGCTCTTGAGGCCCCTTGCGTATGCCGTGTCGCCGGCACCGCTCCCCGGCTCCGTCCGCGCCCGGCGCCTCGCGAACCAACCAGGTGCCGGAACGGGATCATCCGTGGCAGAGCGCGACTCGCGACGGTCGAGGAGCAGCTTCGCGATGCGCAGCACCTGGTTGCGCCCCGACGCCGGTGGGACCACAGCGTCGACGCCGGTGTCCATGACGATCGCCCCGACCCTGCTGCCGCCGCGGGTCAGCACGTGCGCCAGCGTCGTCGCGACCTCCGCGAGGACGAGGTCCTTCTGCCGGGCGACGGGCCCGAAGCCCATCGAGGCCGAGTGGTCGAGCAGCAGCCAGGCCGTCAGTTCGCGGTCCTCGACGAACTCGCGGACGTACGGGGTGTCGAGCCGTGCCGTGACGTTCCACTCGATGTGCCGCAGGTCGTCGCCGGGCTCGTACTCGCGCAGGTCGGTGAAGTCGAGCCCCGAGCCGCGGAAGAGGCTGCGGTAGTCGCCCTGCAGTCGCCCGTCGAGCCGCCGCACCACCCTCCACTCGAGGCGTCGGAGCAGCCGCTCGGCGCTCAGCGTGTCGGTCGCGCCCATGTCGCGTCACCAGACGCGGGGCCGGCCGTGCCCCCGGCAGGGATCCCACCGGACTCCGACCCGAAGGCGCCGGCCACCGACCCGCGGACCTGCTGGTCGCGCGCCTGCTGTTCGCGCAGGGGCGCCGTCGGCACGGGCACCGCGTGGATGATCGGGGTGAGCAGGTCGTCGGGGGAGAGGTCCTCGGCCAGCGCCTCGTACGACAGGACGATGCGGTGCCGCAGCACGTCACGGGCGAGGTCGCTGACGTCACCGGGCAACGCGTAGTCGCGCCCACGGAGGAAGGCGAGCGCCCGCGCCGCCAGCACGAGGTTGATCGACGCGCGCGGGCTCGCGCCGTAGGTCAGCAGCCGGGCCAGGTCGTCGCGGCCCACACCTGCCGGCTCGCGGGTCGCCGTGGCCAGCCGGACGGCATACTCGATGACCGCGGGGTCGACGTAGACGGCGTCGGTCTCGCGCTGGAAGCCACGCAGCATCTCCGGGTCGAGCACCTTGATCGTGTTGACGGCAGCGGAGATCTGGCGCTCGACGACGACGAACTCCTCAGCGGCAGAGGGATATCCGATGAGGACCTTGAGCATGAAGCGGTCGACCTGGGCCTCGGGCAGCGCGTACGTCCCTTCCGACTCGATGGGGTTCTGGGTCGCCATGACGAGGAACGGGTCGGGCGCCGGGAAGGTCTCGCGACCGATCGTCACCTGCCGCTCCTGCATGACCTCCAGCAGCGCGCTCTGCACCTTCGCCGGCGCGCGGTTGATCTCGTCGGCGAGCACGAGGTTGGCGAAGACCGGACCGAGCGAGACCTGGAACTCGCCGTCGCGCTGGTTGTAGATGCGCGTGCCGATGAGGTCGGCCGGCACGAGGTCGGGCGTGAACTGGATGCGCTGGAACTCGCCGCCGATCGCGTGCGCGAGCGTCTTGATCGCCATCGTCTTGGCCAGGCCGGGCACGCCCTCGACGAGCAGGTGGCCGCGGGCCAGCAGGGCGACCATCATCCGCTCGAGCAGCAGGTCCTGTCCGACGATGGTCCGCTTGACCTCGTAGAGCGCCTGTTCCAGCTCGTGCCGACCCTGCCGGCCACTCGATCTGCTGCCTGCCTCACCGTCCATGCCGTCCTCCTGCCGCTGCTGCGCCGCTGTCGTGGTGTCGTGGTGTCGTGTCGAGCTCGGGTGTGCCGTGTGCCGTGTGCCGTGTGCCGTATGCCGTATGCCGCTGTGCCGCTGTGCCGCCTAGCGCGCGATGCCCCCGGTCCCACCGCCCGCCGTCGCGATGGGCACGGCGAAACCGATCCCGACGAAGAGGGTCTGGTCGGTGGGGTTGGCCAGGCCCGTGACGATGCCCACGACCTGTCCCGTCTTGTTGAGCAGGGGGCCGCCGGAGTTGCCCGGGTTGACTGCCGCGTCGAACTGGATGAGGTGCTCGAGCTGGCGGCTGCCCTCGACCCGCACGGTCCGGTCGAGCGCCGACACGACGCCGGCCGAGAGCGAGTCGGTCAGCCCCAGCGGGTGGCCGACGGCGAAGACGGGCGCCCCCACCACGAGGCCGCCGCCGAGCACGGCCGGCACGACCGTCTCGGGAAGCTTTGCCGGAGTGAGGGTCGCGATGTCGCTCTCGGGCTTGCGGGACGCGACCGTGGCCGGCGAGGTGGTGCCGTCGGAGAACGCGACGGTGATCGCGCTCGCTCCCTGGACGACGTGCAGCGCCGTGAGCACGGTGCCGTCCGCGTTGACGACGATGCCGGCGCCACTGCCCTGCGACCGGGCCCCGGCCGATGTGCCTCGGGTGGTGATGAGGACGAGCGACGGGGCGATCGCGGCGTGCGCGAGCGTCGCGTCGGCCGGAGCGGCCGCCTGGGCCTCGGCCTGCTTCTCGATCCCCTTCTGCACGGTGAGGTCGACGTCGCGCCGGGTGATGGGGGCGGGGCCGGGAGGTCGCGTGACGGCATACGTGGTCAGTGCTGCGGCGACGAGCACGACGACGGCGAGCGTGGCCCACACCCACCGCGGCACGGCGGCGAGCCGGCGGCGCGTCCGCTGCCACGGCCCCTCGGGAGGCTCGGGTTCCGGGCTCGGCCCGGAGCCGGCGAGCGGCGATCCTGGTGGCGCGAACAGCCGCGCGCGCAAAGGTGTCCCGGCGCCAGGGGCGGCGGTGTCGACTGCGGGGGGAGCGGTGACCCGTGCCACCTTTTCGACTGTACGTTTCGATCGGCCCGAGCGGCAGTGGTCAGCCCCGAGTTCACAGGTTCCGCCGAACCGGTGACTCTCGGTCACCCCCACGGGTAGGAATGGCGTATGCCGTCCGCCGCGTCCCTGGTGCGTCAGTGCCTCGCGGAGCAGCGGGAGGCGCTGACACGGGCTGAGGAGGCCCTGCACGCAGGCGAACCCGAGGGTCTGCACGACGTGCGCGTCGCCCTCCGCCGCATCCGCTCGGCGTTCGCGACGTTCCGGCCGGTGTTCGAGCGCACGGTGACCGAGCCGCTGCGCGACGAGCTGCGGTGGGTCTCCCGGTTGCTGGGGCAGGCCCGCGACGTCGAGGTCGTCATCGAGCACACCGAGCTGCTGCTCGCGGCGGCCGAGCCGGTCGGGCTCGACGACGCCGTCAGCGGCCTGCGGGCGCGCCTGCGACTCGACCTCGCCGCCGCGGGTGACGTCGTTGAGGAGACGCTCGCCTCGACGAGGTATGCCGCCATGCTCGCCCTGCTCGACTCGGCCGCCGGCGACCCGCCGTTCACGGCCGGTGCAGACACGAGCGCGAAGAAGTTCGCCCGCAGGCGGGTCGAGCACGACCTCGAGCGGGTCGTGGAGCGGATCGGCCTGGCCCGGGCCACCAGCGACCCCGTCGAGCAGGCCGCCCGGCTGCACGACGTGCGCAAGGCCGCCAAGCGGTTGCGTTACGCGGCCGAGGCGGCCGCACCGGTGGCAGGCTCGCGCATCCGCGAGATCGAGGAGGTCGCCGAGTCGGTCCAGGATGTCATCGGCCTGCACCACGACGCGACGGTCACGCGGTCGAGCCTGCGGCACCTCGCGCTCGACGTCGACAGCGGCGAGGCGGCGGCGTTCCTCATCGGGCACCTCGACGCCGATGAGCAGCGCGCCCTGCGCGACCTCCGGTCACGGGCGATGGATGCCCTGACCGCGCTGGAGAAGCTGGCCCCGGACCGCCGGTGACCCACGCGCTGCCGAGCCGGAACGTCCTGGGTCACGCGTGAGTCCCGTCGTGGTCCCACCTGCCGATCGCTGACGTCGCGTTCTGGGTGCCCCCCAGATCGGTTGCGTCAGGTCCGGGTGGCGCGACGCCCCGTCACGCCGGCACCTAGCATCGGCGCCATGCCCGATCTCCTCGTCCGTGACGCGACCCCCGGCGACGCGGCAGCCTGCGCGGCCGTCTACGCGCCTTACGTCACCGGCACCTCGATCACGTTCGAGACCGAGCCCCCCGACGCCGAGGAGATGGGCCGGCGCATCGGGAAGGCGCAGCGATCACATGCGTTCCTCGTACTGGAGGACGCGGGTGAGGTCGTCGGGTACGCGTACGGCGGGCCGTTCAAGGAGCGCGCCGCGTACCGCTGGTCGTGCGAGGTCTCGGTCTACCTCGCCAGGGACCGCCACGGGCGAGGCGGCGGTCGGCGGCTCTACGAGGAGCTGCTGACCCGACTGACCGCCCGCGGCTACCGGATGGCCGCGGCGGGGATGACTCAACCCAACGAGGCGAGCGGCCGGCTGCACGCGGCGATGGGCTTCGAGACGGTCGGCACCTACCGCGACATCGGCTGGAAGTTCGGCGCGTGGCACGACGTCACCTGGGTGCAGCGCAGACTCGGCGACGCGTTGCCGGCCGGGGAGGATCTGCCCGAGCCGACCTGACCGTCGGAAAGTGGGCACTCGACCTGACTCACCCCGTCGAGTGCGCAGTTCCCGACGCGCGGACCCCGTCGGAAAGTGGGCACTCGACCCAAGTCACCCGTCGAGTGCGCAGTTCCCGACGCCCAGGCCCCGTCGGAAAGTGGGCACTCGACCCGAGTCACCCGTCGAGTGCCCACTTTCCTACGTCGTCAGGGGAGGGCGGGGTAGTCCGTGTAGCCCTCGGCGCCCCCACCGTAGAAGGTCGCCGGGTTCGGCTCGTTGAGCGAGGCACCCTCGCGCCAGCGGCGGGCCAGGTCGGGGTTGGCGAGGAACTCGCGGCCGACCACGACGGCGTCGCCGAGGTCGCGCTCGAGGAGGTCCTCCACCTGGGCCAGGTCGGTCACCGAGGCGAACCCGGTGTTGAGCAGCACCGGGCCGCCGAACCGCTTGCGCAGGTTGCGCACGAGGTCGGACTCCGGGTCGCCGAGGATGCTGAGGTAGGCGAGGCCGAGCGGGGCGATGCCCTCGACGAGCGTCTCGTAGGTCGCGGCCGTCTCGAGCTCGTCCTCCTCGAGGACGCCCTGGATGTTGTGCGCAGGCGAGATGCGGATGCCGACGCGGTCGGCGCCGATGGCCTCCGCGACGGCTGTCGTGATCTCGACGGTGAGGCGCGCGCGGTTCTCGGGCGAGCCGCCGTAGGCGTCGGAGCGCTCGTTGCTCGACGGCGCCAGGAACTGGTGCGGCAGGTAGCCGTTCGCGGCGTGCACCTCGACACCGTCGAGCCCGGCCGCGATCGCCTGCCGGGCCGCGTGGACGAACTCCGCCACGAGCGCAGGGATCTCGTCGGTCTCGAGGGCGCGCGGGACGGCATACGGCTGCTGGCCCGATGGGGTGACGACGGTGCCGGGCGCGGCGATGGCGCTGGGGGCGACGCTCTCGAGCCCACCCTTGTTGTCGGGGTGCGCGACTCGACCCGCGTGCATGAGCTGCACGACGACGTGGCCGCCGCCCTCGTGCACGGCGTCGGCGACGAGGCGCCAGCCCTCGACCTGCTCGTCCGAGTGCATGCCGGGGGTGTCGAGGTAGCCCTGGCCGACGGCACTCGGCTGCGTGCCCTCGGTGATCAGGAGGCCGGCGCTCGCGCGCTGGCCGTAGTACTCGGCGTTGAGCTCGGTCGGCACCTGGCCCTCGCCCGCGCGGTTGCGCGTCAGGGGGGCCATGACGAAGCGCTGGGGGAGGTCCCAGCGGCCGATGCGGATGGTCTCGAAGGCCGTGGACACAGGCCTGCTCCTCACTGTCGGTGAAGTGTCGGGGTGTAGGTGGCGGTGGTGGTCCGCGGCTGCCCACCCGTGTGGGTGGAGCCTTCAACTACCTGGGCGACAAGTCGGACAGCAGGGCCAGCATTCCCCGAGGAGGGCCGGTGTGATGCGTCAGGCACGGCGCGCGGGCATGACGAAGGGGAGGATGCCGCAGCATCCTCCCCTTCGGTACAAGCGCTCAGTCCGCGAGGATCACGGCGCGTAGATGTACTTCATGCCCGGACCGTCGGTCAGGGTGCGGGTGTTGTAGTTGTACGCACCGGCCAGGGCGTTCATCTCGACGATGGTGACCTGGTCGCCGTTGACGGCCGTCACCCAGGCGACGTGGCCGACGCCCGAGGAGCCGTGCACGCCGGGCTGCATGACCAGGATCGAGCGCGTACGCGGCGTGCCCGTCACGGTGTAGCCCGCGTTGGCGGCACCCGAGGCCCACGCCATCGCGTTGCCGGTCCAGCCGCCGGGGTAGTAGCCCTCGGACGCGTGCCACTTGGCGAGCGCGCCCCAGGTGCACTGGCCCGGGGTGGCCCAGTTGTACGACGAGCGCATGCCGGAGGAGGCGCCCGGCACGGAGCCGTTGCTGGTCGACTTGGCGGTCGACGTGGTCGCCGTCAGCGTGCGACGCGTGAGGTCACGCGAGGCGCGCTCGGCGGCGGCCTTGCGCTCGGCGGCAGCCTTCTCGGCAGCGGCCTTGACGGCAGCAGCCTTGACCGCAGCAGCCTTGGTCGCGGCGCGCTGCGTCTTGACCTGGATGTCCTCGATGACGCGCGGCTTGGGGGCCGCGGCGGGCTGGGTGACCGTCTTCTGGGCAACCGGCGCGTAGCCGATCTTCGAGAGGGCGGTCGAGGCGGCGGGGACGGCGCCGGTGGTCGGGCCGACCGCGGCAGCGCCGGCGGTGGTGGCGGACAGGGGCTCGGCACTCGCGGGGTTCGCGAAGGTGGCCACGAGGCCGCCAGTGGCTGCGACGAAGGCCGCACCCTTCATGGCGGGCTGTGCCGTCTCACGCGCGAGGAGCTTGAGCTCGTTGAGGGGGTTGTGACGGCCTGGCGCACGGTGGCGGCCGCGGATGATCTCGTTGTTCACGCTTGTACCTCTCCGCGCCTACGAAGTTAGCTGTCGGGTTCGGGCGGAAAGGTGCCCGGCTCTCCCCCGGTTCGCGACAGGTCGCGATCCGGGCGAGTACTTCACCCCAAGGACGTCCGGAGTCGTGGCGCCGGACGCCCGGAGAAACGTGTGGTTCCTCCGCTCCCGTCACAAGGTTTGCTCTCGCTCGAGAGGCGGTGACAGGACTAGGCGGTCCACCTCGCGAGCGCCCGACCAGGTGGCCGGACTCCCGGAAGAGTAGACGACGGGACTGGCAAAAGTCACGCTGAGGTAACGGACACGCGCCAGAAAGGTCGTTGACGGTCCGTTTTGCGACGATTTACCTGCGTCATACCTTTAGGTCCTTGTGACGGGAGTCACATGGCAGGTGCTGACTCTGCCGTGACGTCGGCGCGACCTGCTGGACGTACCCGCAGCGGGCAGCTGAGCCACCACGTCGGGGTCGGCGACGACCCCGACGGGCGCGTCAGGCGCCGCTCGCCAGGTGGCCGAAGACGATGACGTTGTCGCGGTACTCGTTGCGGCTGTCGGTCGGACCACCGCAGGTGACGAGGCGGATCTCGGCGCGGCGGAAGTCGCTCTTGTAGACCAGGTCGGTCGGGAACTGTGACTTCCGGTAGGCCGCGACGCGGTCGACGGTGAAGGTCAGGTGCGAGCCGTCCTGTCGCGAGACCCTGACGACGTCGCCGGCCCTGACCCTGCCGAGCTCGTGGAAGATGCCCGGCACGCCGGAGGGTGTGTCGACGTGCGCGGCGATGACCGAGGGGCCGAGCTGGCCCGGTGTCGGCCCGGCGTCGTAGAGGCCGACCTCCTGGGCCGTGCCGGGAACCGAGATGGTGCCGTCGCGCTGGATGTGGAGCGGGACGAAGGTCCTCGAGCTCACCCCGATCGAGGGGATCTCGAGCGACGTCGGCTCCGACGCGTCGAGAAACCGCCCGAACGCAGCGCCGGGGTCCGACGTGGGCGGCGAGGCAATTGTCGTCCTCGCAGGTCCTGGGCCGGTCGTCGTCGAGGTCGTCGCCGGGGCCGCTGGGCCAGGGGTCGCTGGTGCCGGGGCCGCTGCGGGCGGCGGGGTCGCAGGGCTCCCCGACGGGCCGCGGAGTCCGATGACGAGCGCGACGACGCCCACGACGAGCAGCACGGCTGTTGCGACCAGGGCCGCCGCGACACCGGTGGTGACGCGACGGCCCGGCTGCGACGGCATACGGCCCGGCTGGCTCGGTCGGCTCGGTTGGCTCGGTCGGCTCGGTTGGTCCGACTGGCCCGAGGTGCCCGACTGCTCCGCCATGGGACGTCTTTCGCTCAGCCGCGCGACCGTGCGGCGCGGCGGGCGGCGAAGGCGCCGGAGCCGGCTGCAGCGAGCAGCGCACCGCCGCCGAGGAGGAGCATCGAGTCGTTGGTGCTGGTCTTGAGGCCGTCGGCGCTCGTGCCGCCGCCGGTGTGCATGCCGCCGGCCGGTGCGGTGTGGAGCGCCCCGCAGAGCGCCGGGTCGGTGGCCTCGGTGGGAAGCTTCGGGTCGAGGTCGCTCTTCGTGGTGCCGGAGTACTTGCCGTCGTGGTTGTGGTCGACGCCGTGGATGACGACGACGGACTGGCCCTTGGCGATGGCCTCGGCGACGCCGCTGGAGACCTTGATGCTGCCGCGCTCGTAGCTGATCCTGCCGCCGGGGGCGGTGGAGAACCGGTCGATGGCGAGGGCGCTCTTGGGGCTGGTGTCGCCGGTCTTGGTCAGCGACACGACGACGTCGCCGTATGCCGGCCCGCCCTCGGTCGTGTTGAGGTGGCCGTTGTTGTCGGTGTCGTCGGCCAGGGTCGGGCACTCGTGGCGGGCCGCGGCGGCGAAGTGGATGTGCGCGGCGTGGGGGTTGTCGGGCAGCAGCCCGCGCGCGGCCATGGTCACGGTGATCATGTCGCCCTCGACCTCGACCATGGCGGTGCCGCTGCCCTTGACCTCACTGCCCGCGACGGGCTTGAGGTTGGCGCTGACCCAGCCGTCGGCGGCGAACGCCGGTCCGATCGTGAGGGCCATGGCCGCGGCGGCCGCGAGGCTGGCGCCGGCGATTCGAGTCGTCGTGCGAGTGGTGGTGCTGCGCATCTGTTCTTCCTCCTTGACGAGGAGACAAAGCCGTCCAGCCTGCTCTTTCTCAGACGGGGTCGTCGTCGACCATCTCCGGGGTGGGGTTCGCCGTGCCGCGCCGACTGGATTGGGGGTCCAGTGAACTTTCTGTGCCGTCACGCTCCACACGGACCGTCGGCGGGCTTGACTGGCAAGGAGCGGGCGCGACCCTGCGCCCCATGGAGGAAGGACCCATCGTGCTCGAGAGCTCCAAGGCCTTCGGCGGCTTCTCCGTCGACGACATCCCGGCCGCCCGGGCGTTCTACGCCGACACGCTGGGCCTCACGGTGACCGAGGCAAACGGCATGCTCACGCTCCACCTCGCGGGCGACCGGCCGGTCATCGTCTACCCCAAGCCGAACCACGCCCCCGCGACCTTCACGATCCTCAACTTCCCTGTCGCCGACGTCGAGGCGACCGTCGACGAGCTGACGGCGCGGGGCGTGACGTTCGAGAAGTACGAGGGGACTCCGACCGAGACCGACGAGAAGGGCGTCTTCCGCAAGGGCGGGCCGCTCATCGCGTGGTTCACCGACCCGGCCGGCAACGTCCTCTCGGTCATCGACTCGTCGCCTCCTGACGCGGCCTGACGCCGTCCTGACGCCGTCCTAAGGCCGTCCTGACGTCGGGCGGCCCCGGCGGCGCGTGGCTAGGGTCGGGGGGTGTTCGACGACAGCGCCCACGTCCTGCGCCGCGCCCGCCGTGTGCTCGCCGAGCACGTGACACCTGCGGTGCACCGAGACCGTATGCCGCTCGCGACGTCCGCGTGGCACGTGCCCGGCGAGCCGGTGCCCGTCGCAGACGCGCTGGGCGTGGCCGCCGACGGAGGCTTCGAGCCGGTCGGGCCGGGCACGCCGTGGGGTGAGCCGTGGTCGACGTGGTGGTTCGAGATCACCGGCTCGGTGCCGGAGGCCTTCGTCGGGGAGTGCGTGGAGGTCGTCGTCGACCTCGGTTTCCGGGGTGAGGGGCCGGGCTTCCAGGCCGAGGGGCTGCTCCACGACGCGGACGGCACGCCCCTCAAGGGGATCCACCCGATGAACCGCTGGTTCCGGGTGTCACCGGAGGCCGCCGGTGGCGAGCCGGTGCGGCTCTACCTCGAGGCCGCCGGCAACCCCGCCGTCATGGAGCACGGGTTCCGGCCGACCGGGCTCGGCGAGGTCGCGACCGCCGGTGCCGAGCCGCGCTACGTTCTCGGTCGCATCGACGTCGCCGTCTTCGAGCCAGAGGTCTTCGGCCTGGCAATGGACCTCGACGTGCTCGTGGACCTCGCGACCGAGCTGCCCGAACGCGACGCCCGGCGGCTCGAGGTGACGGCCGCGCTCGACGACGCGCTCGCGGTGCTCGACGTCCACGACGTGCGCGGCACCGCAGTGGCGGCCCGCTCGGCGCTCGCCGAGGTGCTGGCGGCCCCCGCGGTCACCAGCGCGCAACGGCTCACGGCCGTGGGCCACGCACACATCGACTCCGCCTGGCTCTGGCCGGTGCGCGAGACGGTCCGAAAGTGCGCGCGCACCTTCGCCAACGTCACGGCGCTCGCCGTCGACTACCCCGAGCTCGTCTTCGCCTGCTCCTCCGCGCAGCAGTACGCGTGGATGAAGGAGCGCCAGCCGGCGATCTGGCATCGCATCCAGGACGCCGTCGCGGCCGGCACGTGGGAGGCCGTCGGCGGCCAGTGGGTCGAGGCCGACGGTGTCATGCCGAGCGGCGAGTCCCTCGTGCGCCAGCTGCTCCACGGGCAGCGCTTCTTCGAGCGAGAGCTCGGGGTCCGGTGCCGCGGCGTGTGGCTGCCCGACTCGTTCGGCTACTCGGCGGCATACCCCCAGATCGCCCGCCTCGCGGGCGCAGAGTGGTTCCTCACCCAGAAGCTCAGCTGGAACGACACCAACACCTTCCCGCACCACACCTTCTGGTGGGAGGGCATCGACGGCACCCGCGTCCTCACGCACTTCCCGCCCGCCGACACCTACGAGAGCAAGCTCGGCGGCGCCGACCTGCACCGATCCGCGCGGCAGCACCTCGACAAGGGCCGCTCGCGAAGGGCCCTCATCCCGTTCGGCTTCGGCGACGGTGGCGGCGGGCCCGAGCGCGAGATGCTCGAACGGGCCCGGCGGATGCGGTCGCTCGAGGGGTCACCCTCCATCGAGGTCGGCACCGCGCAGTCGTTCTTCGACGGCGTGCGTGAGGAGTATGCCGAGGCGGCGCCCACGTGGTCGGGCGAGCTCTACCTCGAGCTGCACCGCGGCACCCTCACGAGCCAGCGTGCGATGAAGGTCGGCAACCGCGGCTGCGAGGCGCTGCTGCGCCAGGCGGAGCTGGTGTGGACGATCGTCGCCGTGCACGGCTTGGGGGAGTGGCCCGCCGAGCGCCTCCGCCTCGTGTGGGAGCGACTGCTGCTCCTGCAGTTCCACGACATCCTGCCCGGCAGTGCGATCTCCTGGGTGCACCGCGAGGCGAGGGACGACTTCGAGCGCCTCACCACCGAGCTGCGGGCACTCGTGGGCGAAGGGCTCGAGCTGCTCGGCGGCGGCCTGTTCAACGCCGGCCCGTTCGGGCGGCGCGAGGTCGTCGACGGAGCGGAGGGGCCGGTGCTCGTCGACGTGCCGGCGCTGGCAGTGGGTGGGTCGAGGGTCGAGCGACCCTCGAACCCGGTGACCGTGGACGGACTGACGGTCACCAACGGTCTTGTCTCCGTGACGATCTCACCTGACGGGTCGGTCGAGCGCATGGTCGACCATCGGCACGACGACCGCGAGGTGCTGCCGGCAGGTGCTCGCGCTGCCGAGCTGCGGCTGCACCCCGACGTCCCCGCGATGTGGGACGCGTGGGACATCGACAAGCCGCACAGCCACACCTGGACCTCGCCCGTCGACACCGTCGTCGAGGTCCTTGAGAACGGCCCGCTGCGAGCCGTCGTCGAGGCACGCGGAAGGGTCGGACGCTCGGCGTTCGTGCAGCGCACGACGGTCACCGCCGACTCCCCGCGGGTGGACGTCGAGGTGCGGGTCGACTGGCGCGAGCGTGAGCGGGCTTTGGCGGCATACGTCCCCGTCTCGGTGCTCGCCCCGCACAGCAGCGCCGACATCCAGTTCGGGCACCTGCGCCGGGCGACCCACGAGAACACGTCGTGGGAGTCCGCGCGCCACGAGATGGTCGCCCACCGCTGGCTGCACGTCGGCGAGGAGGGCTGGGGCGTCGCGCTCGTCAACGAGGCCACCTACGGGCACGCGGTGCGCCGCTCGGTCACCGACGCCGGCGAGCCGGTCACGACGATGCGCCTGACGCTGCTGCGCTCCCCGTCCTTCCCCGACCCCACCACCGACAGCTCGGACGAGGTCGGCGAGCAGGTCATCCGCTTCGGCATCGTGCCCGGCGCCGACGTCGCCGAGGCGATCGAGCACGGGTATGCCGTCCACCTCCCGCTGCTCGGTGCGCTGCGGTGGCCTTCTGGCGCAGCTGAGTCCGACGCCGCGGCCGGGCAGTTCGACCGGCCTGTCGTCGAGGCGGACAACCGGGCCGTCGTCGTCGAAGCCGCGAAGCTCGCGGAGGACGGCAGCGGCGACGTCGTGGTCAGGCTCTACGAGTCGCGAGGTGGTCGGGTGCGGACCGTCGTGCGGCCCGCCTTCGACTGGTCGGCCGTCGCGGAGGTCGACCTGCTCGAAGGGGACTCATCGGCACTCGACGGCCGTCGGGCCCTCGTGGGAGGCAGCGATCGGGCCCTGGCCGCGGGCGGGCAGGCGGCATTGGACCTGCGGCCGTTCCAGATCGTGACCCTGCGCTTCAGACGCCCCACCCCCTGAACCGTCGAATGGCCACGTGGCCGCCCCAACCGTCGAAAGGCCACGTGTGGCCGCCCTCCGATTGTCGAAGGGCCAGCTGTGGCCCTCAGCTCTCGGAGGCCTCGGCGATGGCCGCTCGACGTAATAGGCACAGCTCGGTGATCTCGGAGATCAGCTCGAGGGGGACCGGGCGGTTGATCGGGAAGCGGACGGTGTCCTTGGCCCGGCGGTAGGGGCCGATGGCGTCCTCGAAGTCGCTGTCGCCCGTGGGCACGGGGTACAGGCCGACGTGGTTCTTCCAGCCCGCGTAGTAGATGAGCGGCTTGCCGTCGACCGTGAAGGTCGCCATGCCGTAGCTGATCTTCTCCGCCGCGTGGGGCGCCGCCTCGTGGATCGTCCGCCGCACACCGGCAAGCTGACTGCGCGTCTCCTCGGGATAGGACGCGATGTAGTCATCGACGGACGCAAATCTCGGGGCCAATCCAGGTCCTCACCTTGTTCCGGACCGGTCGTGGAGGGGTGCCTCGACTGTATTGCGCGAAAGGGGTGACTGCAAAGTAAGCACGTGTTACGGGATGAACACGTCAACAACCTACGGAAACAGGACAAGTCGCCACTCAGACGTCGAGCCACTGCTCCCCGGCGAGCACCTTCTCGACGACCACGGCGCCCGGCCCGGCGGGGCGCCGGCCGAGCAGGGTCGCCGTCGTGAAGCCGGCGGCGAGGCCGTCGAAGACGTCGTGCCGGCGCAGCATGGCGTGGCGGCCGCTCTCGACCGTGACGTAGCCGACCTGCGCGGTGCGCGCGAGGTCCCGGGCGACGGCCGTCGAGCTGGTCGCTCGGGCCACCCGGTCGTCGTCACCGTGCACGATCAGGACGTGCCGGCCGGTGAGGTCGAGGTGGCCCTCGTGCGGGTAGACCCACGGGTTGAGGGCGACGGCGCTGACGACCGGACGCTCGGCCGCTGCCAGCAGGGCTGCGCGGCCACCGAGCGAGTGGCCCACGAGGCCGACGGGCAGGTCGGGGCCGAAGCGGTCCGACACCTCGCGCAGGGCCCAGCGGACGTCGTCGACCGGGGTGTGGTGCGCGTCCCAGCCGCGGGTCGAGTTGAGCAGTCGCAGCACCGCGAGCTCGCCCTTGGCCGCCCGCGCGATGCGCGCCGCGATCGGCACCATGCGCAGGACCGACAGCTGGGTCGGGCTGACCCGCATCGGCTTCCGGCGCGCGGCGCCCCCGTGGAGCACGAGCACGACACCGCGGGGTGCGCTGGGCGCGGCGGTGTCGATGAGGCGTGCATGGGTCACGGAGACGGCATACCCGGTTGAGGTAAACGCGCCGCAAGAACTGCGACGCGCCTACCTCAACGCGGTGGAGGGGTCAGGGGCGCAGGAGGACCTTGATGGCGCGGCGCTCGTCCATGGCGCGGTAGCCCTCGGCGACGTCGTCGAGCGGCAGGGTCAGATCGAAGACGCGGCCGGGGTCGATGCGTCCGTCGAGCACGCGCTCGAGCAGGTCGGGCAGGTAGGTGCGCACCGGGGCCATGCCGCCGGAGAGGCCGACGTTGCGGACGAACATCTGGCGCACCGGCAGCTCGACACTGTGCGGGGCACCGACGAACCCGACGGACGAGCCGGGACGCGCGATGCGGAAGGCCGTCTTCATCGACTGGTCGGTGCCGACGCACTCGAGCACCGAGTCGGCGCCGACGCCCTCGGTGAGCTCCATGATCGCCTCGACGCCGGCGTCGTCGCGCTCGGCCACGACGTCGGTGGCGCCGAACTCCGTGGCGAGGCGCTGGCGGGGCTCGTGGCGCGACATCGCGATGATCCGCTCGGCGCCGAGCTCCTTGGCGGCGATGACACCGCAGAGCCCGACGGCACCGTCACCGACGACGACGGCCGTGCCGCCGGCCGAGACCCGCGACGAGACCGCGGCGTGCCAACCGGTCGCCATGACGTCGGAGAGCGTGAGCAGCGACGGGACCATGGCGTCGTCCGGCGTGCCGTCGGTCTTGACGAGGCTGCCGTCGGCCTGGTTGACGCGGACGAGCTCGGCCTGGCCGCTCTCGGTCCAGCCCTGGTGGTCGCAGACCGAGGTCATGCCGGCGAGGCAGTGTGGGCAGGTGTTGTCGCAGTGCACGAAGGGGATGACGACGAAGTCGCCCTTCGAGAACCGGCTGACGTCGGAGCCGACCTCCTCGACGACGCCGACGGCCTCGTGGCCGATGGTCGAGCCGGCCGTGATCGGGTTGGCGCCGCGGTACGGCCAGAGGTCCGATCCGCAGATGCAGCCGGCCACGACGCGCACGATGGCGTCGGTGGGCTCCTCGATGGTCGGGTCCGGCACCTCGGAGAGGCGGATGTCGCCGGCAGCGTGGATCGTCGTAGCGCGCATGGTGGCCATCCTTCTCCTGCCCGCCGCCGCCTCCAAACCCGTGGGGAACTGAGCACTCGCCCGGAGGGGTCGGTCGAGAAGTGAGCACTCGACTGGAAGGGGCCCGTGGGGAACTGGGCACTCGACGGGGAGGGGTCGGTCGAGAAGTGAGCACTCGAATGGAGCGACTGGTCGAGTGCCCAGTTTCCGACGGGGTGCGAGGCGGCTCAGCCGCGAGAGCGCAGCCTGAGGTTGGGCAGCCCGGGGGCCGGGAGGGTGCGGTCCCACTCCGTCGGGAAGATTCCGTATGCCGTCACGCCCGTGGTCTCGCGGGCGCGCTGCCACTCCTCCCGGAAGCCGACCACCTCGTCGTGGCTGCGGTCGATGAAGTTCCACCACATGACGATCTGCTCGCCGAAGGGGGCGCCACCGAGGAGCAGGAACCGCGCCGGCTCGTCGGGACCGGCCTCGACGGTGACCGTCTCGGCGCCGACCGCCTGGAACGCGATCTCGCCGGGCTTCGCGGTCACGTCACCGACAGTGAGCAGCCCTGTGTCGCAGAGCAGTCCGTGCTCGTGGGCGGGATCGAGCGTGATCGTGAGTGACTGCCCCGCATCGAGGGTCACCTCGGCACCGACGAGGTCGGAGAACATCGTCACGGGTGAGGTCTGTCCGAAGAGGGTGCCGAGGAAGACGAGCACGCGTGCGCCGTCGACCTCCGTGACCGGCGGCGCGTAGTGCTCGAAGCCCGGGTCGGTGGAGCGGTCGGCCTCGGGCAGCGCCACCCACAGCTGCGCGCCGTGCAGCACGGTGGTGTCGGGCGTGGAGTACTCGGAATGGGCGACGCCCTTCCCGGCGGTCATGATGTTGAGCTCGCCGGGGCGGACGAAGGCGTGGGCGCCGGTGGTGTCACGGTGCTCGACCTCACCGGTGAAGAGCCACGAGACGGTCTGCAGCCCGGTGTGCGGGTGCCCGGGAACGGCCATGCCGCCGGACTGCGACACGTCGTCGGGACCGTAGTGGTCGACGAAGCACCACGCCGCGATGAGCGAGCGCTCGCGCTGGGGGAGGCTGCGGCGTACGGGCATCGCGCGCGGGCCACCCAGCGGCACCTCGCGGTAGGGCAGGACGACGGCCGCGGTTGGTGCCGAGCCTGCGGTGGCGTCCTCGGTGGCGTCGTCGCCGCAGACGACCTCGGTGGGGTTGCGGTCCGGGTTGCTCACACGATCAGGCTAGGCCGCCCCGGACAGACCTGCTCGCAGGAGAGGTTGCTACGTTGCCCACCATGACCGAGGCGCCCGGAACCGAGACAGGCACCGACGCCGGCACCGACGTCGCGACCTCGGCCCGCGGTCGCTGGTCGGCGTGGCGGGTCGTGTGGTGGTTCGGCTTCGTCAGCCTGGCCGCCGACATGGTCTACGAGGGCGCACGGTCGGTCTACGGACCCCTGCTCGCCTCGCTCGGCGCGAGCGCCGTCGTGGTCGGCCTCGTCACCGGTGCCGGCGAGGCGATGGCTCTCGTGCTCCGCCTCGTCTTCGGACCGCTCGCCGACCGCACGGGTCGCTACTGGGGCCTGACGATCCTCGGCTACGGACTCACCGCCGTCTGCGTGCCGCTGCTCGCGGTGACGCCCTTCGTCGGCGGCGCAGGGCTCGTGCTCGCCGCCGTCCTCATCCTCCTCGAGCGCTCCGGCAAGGCCGTGCGCAGCCCCTCGAAGTCGGCCCTGCTCGCGCACGTCGCGTCGGCCGTGGGTCGGGGGCGCGGCTTCGGCGTGCACAAGGCCCTCGACCAGGTGGGCGCCTTCGCCGGTCCGCTGCTCGTCGCTGCCGTCATCGGCGCCTCTGGGGTGATCTGGCCGAGCATGGCGGTGCTCGCCGTGCCGGGCGTCGCGGCGATGCTGCTGCTCGTCGTGATCCGCTCGCGCGTGCCCGACCCGGCCGTCTACGACGAGGACCACGTTCCAGCTGCGTCGGAGACCGCCACGAGCGAACCCCATGCGACGGAGGTGACTGCGGCGGAAGCCACCGCGGTGCAGACGAGCTCGGCCGGTGGGGGCCTGCGCGGCTGGTTCGCCGACGCGGTCGGTGCTGGGCTGCCGCGCGAGTTCTTCGGCTACGCGCTCGCCGCCGGCCTCACCACCGGTGGGCTCGTCACGTTTGGGATCATCGGCTACCACCTCAGCATCACGGGCCTGGTCGCCGTCGCCGCGGTTCCCCTGGTGTATGCCGGAGCCATGGCCGTCGAGGCGCTCGCGGCCCTCGGCGTGGGCCTGGTCTACGACCGCCGTGGCGGAGCCGTGCTCTACCTCGTGCCGGTGCTCGTCGCGCTCGTGCCGCCGCTCGCCCTCACCGGGCGGCTCTGGGTCGCGCTCGTCGGGGTCGCGGTCTGGGCGCTCGCCACCGGTGTGCAGGACTCGACCGTGAAGGCGCTCGTCGCAGAGGTCGTGGCGGCACCGAGGAGGGCGACGGCATACGGCGTCTTCGCGGGGGTGCAGGGTGCCTTCGCGATCGTCGGCGGACTCGTGGCCGGCTGGCTCTACGACCGGTCGCTCCCGGCCCTCGTCGTCGTGGTGGCGGTCAGCCAGCTCGTCGCCATGGTGCTCCTCGTCCGCACCGTCCGCTCCCTCCGCCCCCGCCCAACGGCCCGCACCACCCCGGCCTGACACGCCCGAACGCGGCGTTCGGTCTTGAAAACCGTGTTGTAACACTGAGTTCGAGACCGAACACCGCGTTCGGCGTGTGATGTGGGTAGACCGGGTGGTGCTGCGGGCGTCAGCTCACGGCGTCGAGGGCGTCGACGATGCCCTCACCGAAGTAGCTGTTGTCGTCGGCCGGGCCGACGCAGACCGGGCCACCGGTCGCGGGGTTGCAGGCCTTGTCGTCGGCCTGGGACCGAAGCTTCTCGATCATCTGCGCCGGCGTCCACGTCGGGTGCACCGACTTCATCAGGGCGAGCACGCCGGCGACGTGCGGCGACGCCATCGAGGTGCCGCTCTTCGTGCCGTAGCCGTTGTTGTTGACGATGGTCGACAGGATCGTCGAGCCGGGCGCGGCGACGTCGATCTTGCCGAGGCCGCGGTTGCTGAAGCTCGACAGGCGGCTGGTCTGCGAGCCGAGCGGGTTGCTCTGCAGCGAGCTGACCGTGACGACGCCGTCGAGCTCGGTCGGGATGTCCTCGCAGCCGCTGTTGAGCGTGCGGGTCACGAAGCCCGAGGCGGGCTGGTCGTCGGGGCTCGTCGTGTCCTTGAACGACGACTTGTCGGCGAGGTCGCGGGCCGAGTTGCCAGCGGCCGCAGCGTGGACGACGCCCTGCTTCGTCGACCACGTGACGGCGCGGCGCACGGCCTCCTTGGCGGCGTACTGGTCGGGCTGGTCCTCGCAGTAGAACTCGAACGGGTCGACGTAGTAGCTGTTGTTCGTCACGTCCATGTGCTTGAGGCCGGCCTCGACGAACCCGCAGACGGCGTACTCCGGGTAGATGAAGCCGGCGTCGTTGACGACCTTGACGGAGGCCAGGCGCACGTTCGGGGCGACGCCGACGATGCCGACGCCGTTGCGGGCCGCGGCGATCGTGCCGGCCACGTGGGTGCCGTGGTCGCTCGTGGTCGGCTCCCAGCCGGTGGTCGACGGGCGGCCGGCGCCGGTGCAGTTGACCGAGTTGGCGACGTCGAGGTTCTTCACCAGGTCGGGGTGGTCGGCGTCGATGCCGCTGTCGAGCACGCCGACGAGGACGTTGCGTGAGCCGTCGGTGATCGCGTGGGCCTGGTCGGCCTTGATCATCGTGAGGTCCCACTGCTCGCCCTCGCGCGGGTCGGTCGGGCCGGCCGGCGTGATCTCGGCCTCGATGTCGCCGTTCGCCGCCTTCTTCGCGCCCTTCTTGTAGTCGGAGGCGCCGTTCCAGTTCCTGCCGAGATTGTCAGGCGTGCCCTCGGTCACCGCCACCGTGCGGGTCGCGCCGACGGACTCGACGAACTTCCCGCCGGCCTTGGCGACGTCCTGACGGAACGAGCCGTTGGTCGAGTGCGCGACGACGACGCCGATCTGGGGCCAGGACTGCACGACGACGCCGCCGGCACGACGGACGGCGTTCTCGACGACGACGGTGTGGCCGGGGTTCGCCACGTCGACGTTGACGACATAGCTCATGAGCTGTCCGTCAGGGGTGTTGATGGTGACCGGGGTCGAGACGGGCTCGGCCTGGGTCGAGGCCGAGGCCATGCTGCCGAAGGCGGCCGTCGACGCGAGGGCGAGGGACGCGACGGCGACCGCGCCTCGTCTGGTCAAGGTGGGGTGTCGCATGTGATGTGCTCCCATGGGGTGAGGGAATGGGCAATGCGTCCATTTCGGACACATGGCACCCATCCTGCGACCGAACGGGTGACTCCGCCCGTCGAGAATCCGCGGGCCCGTCAGGCCGCCGCAGCCGAGGCCTCGGCCGGACGGGTCAGCGGTGCCATCGCGATGAGCAGCACCAGCGCGCCAAGCGGCTCGAGACCCCACGGGAGCGCCAGCAGCGTTGCAGCGACACCGGCGAGCGCGAGCGAACTGGCCGGCATACGCCCCTCGAGCCACGTCGTGGCGAGAACGAGCGCCAGGGCGAGCGCCGTGAGCAGCTGCCCGCCGACGGCGAGCGCGGCCGGCACCACTGCCGGCAGGAAACCGCTGAGCCCGCCGACCCAGACCGCGCCGGTTGCGCCGGCGCCGAACGCGGCGAGCAGCGCCGTCGGTGCGGCAACGGGCAGGTGCTCGGCGCGCGCACCAAGGCTCGTCGTGAGCCAGGCGAACGCCGCCGTGGCCAGGACGAGCAGGGCACCGGCGGCGACAGCGAGGGGGCTGTGCCCGGCGGCGGCGCTCGCGTCGGCGGCGATCCCGTCGAGTCCCTTGGGGCCGCCCAGGCCGTCGACCCAGGTGACGATCCCGTGGGCGAAGAGGAGCAGCGGTGCGATGAGCGCCAGGACGGCAACGCGGTCGACGGCCCGGGTGGCGGTGCGCGTCGTGACGGGCCCGACCGGTCGGGCCGCGGTCACCGTTCTCGAGAGGGTGCTCGTCGTCATGCTTCCAGCGTGGCCGAGGCGGGCGGTCGCGCCCATCGGGGTCGACCCGGAGCGACCCCCGAGCCGTCCCTGAGTGCGCAGTGGTGCGAAGGAGTGCCGCGGGAGGGTATGGACGATCGGCGCGGGGTGGCGTTTTTGTCCATTTCAATGACTTTGCCCGGCTACAGGTCGTACCGTGCCAAATGTGGGGGTCGAGGTCTGTCGACCCGTCAGCGCCCGAGAGGGTTGTTGTTCAAAGGGGGAAGACATGGCAGTTCGCTTCAACGCTCCTCCGGGATGGCCTGCTCCGTCGGCGTCGTGGGCGCCGACCGACGACTGGATGCCGGACCCGAGCTGGCCCGCCCCACCGGCGGACTGGGAGTTCTGGACCGTCGACGACCATCGCGCCGCGGCTCGCGCCAACCGCGCCCTGCGGGACGCCGCCGGTTCGCCGGCCGCTGACGCTTCCCTGGCCGCCGGGCCACCCCGATTCGGTATGCCGCCGCGCACCACCGCTGCGACGTACGGCACCGACCGCGGCAGCTGGCTCTCCGGCCTGCGCGCGCGCGCCGTCGCCGAGACGCCTTCTGTGTCAACCGAGCCCGCCCCCACGTCGAGCCCGCGCACGAGTGCGAGCGCGAAGCCGGTCGTCGACACCTCCTTGGAGATCGACGGCCTGCTGACCTCTGCGGGCAGGTAGGACGCCGAAGTGGACCTGTTGCTCAGGGTCGCGCCCGAGGTGCGACTCAGTTCCTCCGCGTCGGGCCTGCGAGCGTCGCTCGACGGCGTCCCGGCCGCCTTCGTGCCCATGCCTGCCGGGGTGCCCGCAGACGTGGCGTCGGCCGGCGAGCACCTGTCGCTGGCACAGCTCGAGCAGCGCCTACACGACGCCCACGCAGCCGAGGACGTCGTCGCCCTGGGCGCCGTCGAGGAGGCGTTGGCCTCGCTCCACCTCGACAACCACCCGCTGCGTCGGCGCCCCGATCCGCCGGACACGGCACCGCTCTCCAGCAAGGATCGGGCCGCCCTCCAGCGCAAGGCGTTCCGTGCTGCCATGCCGGAGGTCTCAATCTTCAAGTGGGCTGACCGCACCAAGGCCAAGGCGGCTGCCGAGACCGAGGCGCAAGGCTTCGGCCAGGCTCTCGACGTCGCCCACACCGTCGTGACGCAGCATCGGGTGGTCGCCGTCGAGGACCAGTGGCAGGAGCTGTCGGAGCACGACCCCGCCACCGTCATCGCCGAGCTCGACGCGCACTTCGCCGCCGCCGAGTGCGGCTGCACATGCGTCGACGCCGGCTGGGACGGCGAGACCTCCCGCGCCTACGTCACCGTCGTGGGGCGCTACCCCGGCCTCGACATCGTCGGCGAGCGCGGCCCCGGCGTCTCCTCCAGCGGTCGGCGGATGATGCGGCGCCGTACCCGTGCCGAGCGCAACGCCCTCTACCTCAGCGGGCTCGCCTCCTTCGCGCTCGCGACCGTGCGTCGCGCGATCAGCGTCGCGGTGGCCGCCGACGACGTGCACGTCATCGTCGTGCGCCCGACCGACGACGGGCTCGAGCCGATCTACGTCGGCAGCCTCAGCCGCGAGGCGGTGACTCTCCGGCCGTCGCTCGCCGACCCCGTGCCGCTGCTCCTTGGCTCTGCGGCCTGCCAGATGCAGTTCGAGGGTTCGGCACACGACCTCGTGGCGCTCGAGCCCGACCCGCACGTGGCCGAGATCGTCCGGGCGTGCGCCGAGGCCATGGCCGACGAGCAGCTCGACACCCTCCTGCGCGACCCCGCCGAGTAGCGCGACC
This sequence comes from Terrabacter sp. 05T424, assembly GCF_056396225.1. Lineage (NCBI taxonomy): Bacteria > Bacillati > Actinomycetota > Actinomycetes > Micrococcales > Intrasporangiaceae > Terrabacter > Terrabacter sp. 05T424. The sequence continues at coordinate 229,304 of NZ_JBFTLB010000002.1, read as the reverse complement.
CCGGGGCGCGTCGACAACTGCGCACTCGACTGAACCCCCCCGTCGAGTGCTCACTTCCCGACGGGGCAGCCCCCGTCGAGTGCTCATTTCCCGACGCCAGTGTGCGTCGGGAACTGAGCACTCGACTGACACTCCCAGTCGAGTGCTCAGTTTCTTACGCCTTGACCAGGCTGCGGAGGGCCAGCGCGGCGACGGGACGGTAGGCGAGGACGGCATACGCGGGGGCGTCGATGACCAGCTCGCTCGTGCAGCCACCGTCGGGCGCCGGTCTGACGGCGTGGTCGAGCGTCGCGTGCACCAGGCCGAAACGCACGTGCCAGCTCCACTCCATCGCCTCGGCATCGACGGAGAGCACCTCGAACGGCAGGCGCACTCCGAGCGGCCCGACCACGAGGCCGGTGAGTCCGGGCGCGAGGCGACGCGTCGCCGCGATGACCTCCTGCACCTGCGGTGACCACGTGGCCCACAGGTCGAGGTTGTCGTAGCGACTCCACGCGACGGCCGGGGTCGCGGTGCCGGTCTCGGTGACGGTGGCGCGCACGGCGGGCCCGTCTCCCTCAGGCTCCGCCGCCGGCAGCAGGCCCGTCGACGTTCACGGTCGGCGTGCCAGATCCGCAGCGCACGATCACGGCCCGCGAGGTCGCCTCGCCCGGGTTGCTCTCGCGGTGCACTGCGCCGGCCGGCACGCGCAGGAAGTCGCCGGGGCCGGCCTCCACGACGTGCTCGCCGTTCGGGCCGGACTCGAGCCGCATCGTGCCCGAGACGACGTAGAGCGTCGTGTCGTGGTCGCCGTGGTGGTGCCAGCCCGACACCGCGCCGGCCTCGGTGTCGACCGTGCCCGACCACATCGTCTCGGTGTTCAGTGCGACCTGTCGGGTCATGCCCGGCGTCGGGTCGGCGGGTGAGAGTGCGTCGCCTCCGACGCGGCTGCACGGCTGGGCGGGGTCGTGGTTGTCGCTCATGCGTCCCATCAAACTCCGAGTCGAGCGCCGGTGGCGATGTCTGGGGGTGGCTAGCCTTGGAGGGTGGCCGGTCCGGCTCGAAGGGGAGCCCGTCAACATCAGCGTCAGGGGCAGGTGGTCGTCGTCGGGGCGAGCATCGCGGGCCTGCTGGCTGCGCGGGCGCTCTCCGACCACGCCGAGTCGGTGGTCGTGCTGGAGCGCGAACGCCTTCCCGAGGCGGTCGGCCCGCGCGGGCGCGTGCCGCAGGGGCGACACCTCCATGTGCTCCTGTCGGCCGGGCTCGACCGGCTCCGTGACTGGTTCCCCGGCATCGAGGAGGAGCTCGAGGCGCAGGGTGCCGTGCCCGTCGACGGCCACAGCGCGTGGGTCCACCAGGGCGGCGCCTATCGGGCGCGGGGCTACTGGGGCCGCCCCGGCATCGGCATGACGCGGCCCCTCCTCGAGCACGTCGTGCGAGGCAGGGTGCTCGCGCTGCCGAACGTCACGCTCGAGGACGGCGTCACCGTCGAGGCCGTACGCGTCGAGGCCGGTCGCGTGACCGGGGTCGAGGACGGCGGCGTCTCCCGCGCCGCTGACCTGGTCGTCGACTGCTCCGGGCGCAGCTCCCGGCTGGTCCACGACCTCGCGGCGACGGGCCTCCTCGACCCGCCCGTCACCCGAGTGGGCATCGACATCGGCTACACCTCCTTCTTCCTGCGGCGCACGCCGGACGACTTCGAGGGTGGCTTCCTCGTGAGCATCGAGAACCCGGGCTCCTTCCGAGGGGGCGCCGTCGTCCCGGTCGAGGACGACCGGTGGCAGGTGACCCTGTCGGGGGTGCACGGAGACGTTCCCCCGGCCACCGATGACGAGATCGCCGCCTTCGCCGCGACCCTGTCGACACCTGCGGTGGCCCAGCTCATCGAGCACTGCGAGCGCGTGTCGGAGATCGAGACCTACCGCTTCCCGTCGAGCCAGCGCCGGCACTTCGAGAAGGTCGCCGCCCTGCCCGGTCTCGTGGTGCTCGGTGACGCCGTGAGCAGCTTCGACCCGATCTACGGGCAGGGCATGAGCTCGGCGGCACTCCAGGCCGACGCGCTCGGGCGGATCGCGGCCCGCACCGGCATCGCATCGGATGAACTCCCGAAACGCTTTCACCGCAGAGCCGCTCGCGTCGTCAATGCCCCGTGGCGCATCGCGGTCGGCGGGGACTTCGGCCATCCGCAGACGGTCGGCGCCCGGCCGTTCGGCACGGCCGGCCTCAACCGCTACACGGTCCGCGTCATCCACGCCGCCCACGCCTCGCTCCCGGTCGCTCGCACCTTCAACCGCGTGCTCCAGCTCGCCGACCCGCCCCCGACCCTCGTGCGCCCCGACGTCCTGGCTCGCGTCCTACTCGCCTCACGCCGGTCCCCCGTCGTGACGGGCGCCCCGGTGCGCCACCCGCGCGTCGGCCCGCCATCCGCAGGCTGAGCCAGGTTCGAGACTCGGCACAGTGCCCGCTCGACTGGGACGGGACTCGTAGGGGAGGCGTGTCTTTGGTTGGGTGGATGCATGAGGACCGACCACTTCATCCGATTCGAGCGTGTCGACTCCGTCGAGGAGGCCGAGCGGGGGCTGCTGGCGCGGCTGCACGGGGAGCTGCTGCGCATCGACGCGGTGCGTCCCGACGTCGTGCGCCTCCAGCTGAGCCGCGGCGGGTCGTTCGACCCGAAGCCGACGTATGCCGTGTGCGTCGACCCGCTGTCTCCGGACCTCGACGGGCCGGTGACGTGGCGGGCCGAGCAGGCCGAGGGTGCGTGGAGGCTCGTGACGGACGAGCTCGTGGTGACGCTGTGGCTCGACCCGTTCCGCGTCGACGTGCACCGCACCGACGGGTCGGTCGTGCTCGAGTCGGCGCCGGACGACGAGGGGCGCTACTGGACCTACGCGACGCTCAACGACGCGTGGACGACGCGACGCCGGATCGGTCGCGACGACGCGATCTACGGCCTCGGCGAGAAGGGCGGCCGGCACAACCGCCGCGGCCGCGACTTCACGATGTGGAACACCGACGTCCTCAACGAGCACGCGACGGCCGAGTTTCGGGCCGGGCTCGACGCGGATGACCCGCGCGCCGACATGACCAGTGCGGAGTTCGACCCGTACTACGTGACCGTCCCGTTCTTCCACCAGCGCTCGGCCGACACGGGCGCGGCGAGCGGCTCTTTCGTCGACAACGCCTACCGCGGCGAGTACGAGTTCAGCCGCGACGACGAGTACCGCGTCACGTTCCACGGCGGCCAGTGGGCCGAGTACGTCTTCGCGGGCCCGTCGATGTCCTCGATCATTGAGCGCTACACCTGGCTGACCGGGCGTGCGTCGCTGCCACCGATCTGGGCCCTCGGCTACCACCACTGCCGCTGGCACGCCTACAAGCAGCAGGACATCGAGGTCATCGCGAGGCGCTACCGCGACGACGAGTTCCCTTGTGACGCAATCTGGCTCGACATCGACTACATGGACGGCTACCGCGTCTTCACCTGGGACTCCGAGCGCTTCCCCGACCCTGCTGGGATGCTCAAGGGGCTGGCCAACCAGGGCTACCGGGCCATCACGATCGTCGACCCAGGCGTCAAGCACGACCCCGGCTACGAGGTCTACGACGACGGACTCGAGAAGGACGTCTTCTGCCGCACCGAGGGCGGCGACACGTACGTCGGGCAGGTCTGGCCGGGCAACACCGTCTTCCCCGACTTCGCGACGCCCGAGGCGCGCTCGTGGTGGGGGGACCTCAACGCGAGGCACGTCGAGTCGGGCCTCGGCGGCATCTGGAACGACATGAACGAGCCGGCGACCGGTGAGATCCCTGCTGGCGCAATGCTGTTCGACAGGGGCCAGGCCAAGCACGAGCGCTACCACAACCAGTACGCGCTGCTCATGGCGATGGGAACCATCGAGGGGCTGCGCGCCGCACAGCCGGATGCCCGGACCTTCATCCTGTCGCGAGCCGGCTTCGCGGGGATTCAGCGGTATGCAGCCAACTGGATGGGCGACAACCAGGCCCGCTGGGACCACCTGTGGGTCAGCATGCCGATGGCGTGCGGCTTCGGCCTGTCGGGCCAGCCCTTCGTCGGAGCCGACATCGGTGGCTTCCAGGGCGACACCAACCCCGAGCTCTTCCTGCGCTGGATGCAGATGGGTGCCCTGACTCCCTTCTGCCGCAACCACTCCGAGACCAACAACGTCGACCAGTACCCGTGGTCGTTCGGTGAGGAGATCCACGGGCTCGTCCGCGAGGCGGTGCGCCTGCGCTACCGCCTGATGCCCTACATCTACTCGGCGTTCGTGCGCGCCACCGAGACGGGCGAGCCGGTGCAGCGCCCCCTCGTGCTCGACTTCCAGGACGACCCCGAGGTCGTCGACATCGACGACCAGTACCTCTTCGGCCGGGACCTGCTGGTCGCCCCCGTCACCGAGGCGGGCATGTCGTCACGCGAGGTCTACCTGCCTGCCGGCGGCTGGTACGACTGGCACACCGGCGCGCTGCACGAGGGCGGGCGGCGGATCACCGTCGACACCCCGCGCGAGCGCATCCCGCTCTTCGCACGGGCGGGCGCCGCGATCCCGATGTGGGCCGAGGCCCCCGCGTCGACCGACGGTCACCACCCCGAGGCGGTCGAGCTGCACGTCTTCGAACCCGCCACCGAGGGCCGCTGGGAGTCGGTGCTCGTGGAGGACGACGGCCTCACCGTCGCCGAGGAGGCACCCGAGCGCCTCACGACGACGGTCGTCGTCAGCCGCTCGGGCGATGACGTGCGGGTCGAGCACACCACCGACGGCCCCGGGTATGCCGCCCACGCGCGCACCCGCTTCGACGTCGTGCGCCACTCCGCCTGACGGCATACACCCTCGGGGCCGAGCGGCCGTCGGGAAGTGGGCACTCGACCGGAAGGTCGCGACGGGGTACGCCCTTGGGATCGGTGACGCCCGGCTCAGCTCGAGCGGGAGACCGTGGTGCCGCCGGCGACGAAGCAGGTGGCCATGGTCGGGCACTCGGGCGCGTAGGGGATCTCGTCGGGCGCGTACGTACCGTCCATCAACCAGCGCGTGGAACTTCTGCGTCGTCAGGAACCCGTGCCCACGTGGCGACGGTAGGCGCCTTGCGCGGAGGCCGGCACACACGTGTTCCCGGGCGCCCTGTCGTATGGGGGCCGGCGCCGTGCTGGGCGCGGCGATGGTCGCGCTCCCCCCACCACCCCCGGGGGTATATGACGTGGGCGCTCTCTTGCGGGCGACGGTCGGTGGGAGAAGGGTGACACTCGTGGCAGACGACAGGGCGGGCGTGGAATCAGCGGAGGCAGCCGAAGCGGACGAGACGGGCGGCGGTGGCGGTGAGAGCCTGACGACCGTCATCATCGCGCTCGTCGCGAACGCGCTCATCGCCGTGGCGAAGTCGATCGTCGCCGTGATCACGGGATCCGCGTCGATGGTCGCTGAGGCGGCGCACTCGTGGGCCGACGCCGGCAACGAGGTCTTCCTCATCCTCGCCGAGCGCAAGGCCGCCCAGCCCCGCGACGCGAGGCACCCGTTCGGCTACGGGCGGGAGGCGTACGTCTGGTCGATGTTCGCGGCGTTCGGCCTCTTCGGCGCGGGCTCCGTCGTGTCGGTGTGGCACGGCATCTCCGTGCTCGGTCACGAGGAGCCGGAGACGTCGTACACCTGGGCGTATGCCGTGCTCGCCATCGCCTTCGTGCTCGAGAGCGTGTCGTTCATCCAGGCGACGCGGCAGACGCGGGCCGAGGCGAAGCAGCGTGGTCTTCGGCCGCTGAAGTTCATTGCGAACACGTCCAACCCGACACTGCGGGCGGTCTTCGCCGAGGACGCCGCGGCGCTGGTCGGCCTGCTCATCGCGGGGCTCGGCATCTTCCTGCACCAGGTGACGGGCCAGGCGGTGTGGGACGCCGTCGGGTCGATCCTCGTCGGGCTGCTGCTCGGGGTCGTCGCGATCTTCCTCATCCGCCGCAACCGCGACTTCCTCGTCGGCGAGTCGGTGAGCGCCGAAGTGTGGCGGCGGGCGCTGGACGAGCTGAACGACAGCCCCGAGGTCGAGCGTGTGACGTTCCTGCACCTCGAGTTCGTCGGTCCGGGCAAGGTCTTCCTCGTGGCCGCGGTCGACCTCGTCGGTGACGAGACGGAGGCGAAGGTCGCCGACCGGCTGACCGCGCTGGGCCATCGCGTCGAGGAGCACCAGGTCGTCGAGCGCGCCGTGATCACGCTGTCGAGCCCGGACGCGGAGACCATCGACCCGGGCTCGCTGGGCGTGAGCAGCGGCGTCGGCACGGCCGGGGCGATGAGCAGGGGAGACCGCACCTCCTGACGCGCGGCCGGTCCTGCGGTGGGGCCGGGGTGCGCGACGATCACGGTTGCGCACCCACCGATCACCAGCGCGCAATTTCGCTCATTTGTGTGCAAGAGTTCGATCGTGCGCTACGCAAGGCACCGCGCCATTGCCGACGAGGTACGAGACGGAGCCGTCTCCGTGCAAGACCTCGTCATGCGCCTCGGCGTCTCGTCGGCCACCATCCGCCGCGACCTCGCCGAGCTCGCCGACGCCGGCCTCGTGAGGCGCGTGCACGGGGGCGCTGCCCCGGCCCTGCCGGTCGAGATCGACCAGCCCTACGAGAAGGCCGCCGACGACGCGGCGGCCGAGAAGCAGCGCATCGCCCGCCGGGCCGCAGAGCTCGTGCGCGACGGCGACACGGTGCTCATCGACATCGGCACGACCACCGGCGCGCTCGCCCGCGAGCTGAGGGGCCGCAGCATCACCGTGGTCACGCCGAGCCTCGCCGTGCTCGACGAGCTGCGCCACGACCCGGTCGTCGACGTCGTCATCCTCGGCGGGGCCCTGCGTCGGGCCTACCACTCGCTCGTCGGGCCGCTCACCGAGGACGCCCTGCGCCACGTCAGCGCCTCCCTCGTCTTCCTCGGCACGAGCGGTGTCGACTCCGAGGGGTGGATCCTCGACACGACGTCGGTCGAGGTGCCGACCAAGCGCCGGCTCGTCGAGAGCGGCGGACGCGTCGTGCTCCTCGCCGACCACACGAAGTTCCCCGGCAAGGGCTCGATCCGCGTCTGCGACTTCGAGTCCGTGTCGGTGCTCATCACCACCTCGCTCGCCGACCCGCACACGCTCGGCCGCGCCCGCGAGACCGGGACGGAGGTCCTGCTCGCCCCCTGAGCCGCACGACGACCACCACGACCAAGCCCGCCGGACACCGAACCGACATCCCGTCAACCGCCACACCCCGCCAACCGCCATCACCCAGTACGCCCCCAGCTCGCCCACCGGAGAAGGAGCCACACCATGGAAGTCCGTTCCGCCACCCACGGCACGCCACGGCGCACACCCGCGCGCCCGCTCCGGCGCACCGTCATCGTCGGCCTCGCAGCGTCCGTCGCCATGGTGGGGGCCGCCTGCGACCGCAGCTCGGGCACGTCGGCCAATCCGACGCAGAACGCCGGGGCCAAGGACGTCACGCTGACCATCACGTCCAACTCGATCGCCGGCGGCAAGAACGCTGAAGAGGCCGACTGGTACGCCAAGTACGTCATCCCGACCTTCACCCAGCAGCAGAAGGCCAAGGGCGTGACGGTCAAGGTCACCTTCCAGCCGTCGGGCGTCGACGACGAGCAGTACAAAACCAAGGTCGCGCTCGACCTCAAGAGCAAGGCCGGCGCCGACGTCATGGCGCTCGACGGCATCTGGGTGGGCGAGTTCGCCCAGGCCGGCTACCTCAAGCCGCTCACCGACGTCGCCGGCCCGGGCGTGACGTCGTGGGAGGGCTGGTCGCAGATCCCCAAGGCGGTCCAGGCGAACGCGTCGTTCGAAGGCAAGGCGTACGGCATACCTGCTGGGGGCGACGGGCGCGTCCTCTACTTCAACAAGAAGCTCTTCGCGCAGGCCGGCCTGCCGGCCGACTGGCAGCCGAAGTCGTGGCAGGAGATCGTCGACGCCGGAAACAAGCTCAAGGCGATCCAGGGCATCGAGCCGGTCCAGATCAACGCCGGCACCGCGATGGGCGAGGCGACGACGATGCAGGGCGTGCTGCCGCTGCTCGTCGGCACCGGCTCCGAGATCTACGCCGACAACAAATGGCAGGGCGACACCAAGGCCGTACGCGACGTGCTGACCTTCTACAAGCAGCTCGTCGACCAGGGGCTGATGAACAAGAACTACCAGCAGGCCGCCAAGGGCCGCGACCAGTCGTTCGCGGCGTTCGCGGCCGGCAAGGTCGGCATCCTGCTCGAGGGCGACTACTTCTGGCGCTCGGTCGTCAACCCCGACCAGGGCGCCAACCCGATGGCCTCGCGCGACGCCGACGTCGGCTGGGCGTTCATCCCGGCGCGCGAGCCCGGCGCGGGCGTGGGCGGCACCGACTACGTCTCGATGTCGGGTGGCGGCGGCTACTTCCTCAACCCGAACACGAAGTACCCGCAGCAGGCGTGGGAGCTGCTCCAGTTCCTCGGGTCGGCCGACGCAATCAATGCGCTGCTCGCGGGCTCGGCGCGCATCACGGCGCGCCAGGACGTCAACGACAAGGTGCTCGCCAAGGACCCGCTGCTGACGTTCATCTCGCAGAAGGTGCTGCCGGTGACGCACTACCGGCCGGGTCTCGCGGTCTACCCGCAGGTGTCGCAGGCCCTGCAGCAGGCGACGGCCGACATCGTGTCGGGCAAGAGTGTCGACGAGGCGGCCAAGGCCTACTCGGCGGCGGTGGCCAAGGCGGTCGGGGGCGCAGACAAGGTGGCGACATCCTGATGGTCCCCGGGCACCCGCCCCTTCAGGGGGAGGCGGGTGCCCGATGACCGCGACCGTGGACCGGAAGGAACACAAGGACCGCAGGGATGGCCAGGGCCGCCGGGAAGGCAAGGCTCGCAAGGCTTCTCACGTCGACTCGGGCGACGCCGCCGGTCTCGGCCGGGCCCGCGCGGCCGGCCTCGTCGCGCCGGCGCTCGTGCTCGTGCTGGCCTTCCTCGTCGTGCCGGCGGCGTGGACGGTCTACCTCGGCGTCACCGACTACCGCCTCACCGGCATCCAGGCGGCCGACCCGCAGTTCGTCGGCCTCGACAACTTCCGGGCCGCGATCGTCGACCCCGACTTCCGCAACTCGCTGTGGCTGACGCTGCTCTTCGTGCTCGGCTCGGCGATCATCGGGCAGACCGTCGCCGGCTTCGCGCTCGCGTGGACGCTGCGCACCGTGCCGAAGCTCGTGCGGTCGGCGGTCGAGACGCTGGTGCTGCTCGCGTGGATCCTGCCGAGCTCGATCGTCGCGTTCCTCTGGGTCGCCTACCTCTCTGGCGACGGTGGCACCCTCAACGCGCTGCTCCACACGACCGGCACCGAGTGGCTGCTCGAGCACCCGATGGCCTCGATCATCGTCTTCAACACGTGGCGCGGCACGGCGTTCTCGATGCTGCTCTTCTCGGCGGCGCTCGGGGCGGTGCCGCCGTCGCAGCTCGAGTCGGCACGCCTCGCCGGGGCCGGGGCGATCGCCCAGCTGCGCGACGTCGTGCTGCCGCACATTCGCGGGCACGTGCTCACCAACACGCTGCTCATCAGTCTCTGGACGTTCAACGACTTCTCGCCCTACCTGCTCACCGCGGGCGGGCCCAACCACGCGAGCGAGACGCTGCCGGTCTTCATCTACAACAAGGCCCTCTACGGTGGCCAGCTCGGCTACGGCTCGGCCATCTCGTTCATCATGCTCGTCATCAACCTCGTCATCGCGCTCTTCTACGTGCGCCTACTTCGGGAGCGGCGGTGAGGTCCCGATGAGAGCCCGGTCGGTCGTCGGTCGCCTCGCGCTCGTCGCGTTCCTCGCGGCGGTCGTGGCGTTCTGGGCGCTGCCGATGCTGTGGCTCGTCACGGCGCCGTTCGACAAGCAGCCGGGGCTCGACGTCAGCTGGCCCGACTGGACGCTCGCGAACTTCCAGAAGCTCTCGGAGAACCCGTACGCGTTCTCCTCGCTCAAGAACTCCGTCTACCTCGCGGCGGGCACGATGCTCGGCGTGACCGTCCTGGCGGCGCTCGCGGCATACTCCCTCTCGCGGGTGCGCATCCCCGGACGCAACGGCATCCTCTACGGTTTGCTGCTGCTCAGCTCGATCGTCACGGGCACCGCGGCGATGGTGCCGATCTTCCAGCTGATGTTCCAGCTCAACCTCATCGACGACCGGTCCGGCGTGATCCTCGTGCTGACGGGCGGCCTTCTGCCGGCAGCGATCTTCATCCTCAAGGACTTCATGGATGCGACACCGAAGTCCTACGAGGAGAGCGCGCGGGTCTTCGGGGCGAGCCCGACCCAGGTGCTTCGGCACGTCGTGCTGCCGATCGTGCGACCGGGGCTGGCGACCATCGCGGTGTGGGCGCTGGTGAACGTGTGGAGCGACTTCCTCACGGCATACATCCTCTTGCGCGACCCGGCCAAGATCCCAGCCGGCGTCGTCATGTATACGTTCTACTCCGAGGGCGGGCAGGCGAATCTGCCTCTCATCTCGGCGTTCTCGCTCGTCTACGCGCTGCCGGTGGTGGCGCTCTACCTGTTCGTCAACCGACGCTACGGGTTCCGGTTCCACGGAGGCATCAAGAGCTGATGGCCAACATTCGTATCGACGGGCTCACCAAGGTCTACCCGGGTGACGTGACCGCCATCGACGGTCTCGACGTGACGGTCGAGGACGGGTCGTTCTTCGCGCTGCTCGGCCCGTCGGGCTGCGGCAAGACCACCCTGCTGCGCACCATCGCAGGGCTCGAGGAGGCATCGGGCGGGTCGATCTCGATCGGCGACCGCGACGTGACACGACTCGCGCCGGGCGAGCGCAACGTCGCGATGGTCTTCCAGGACTACGCGCTCTTCCCGCACATGACGGTGACCGACAACATCGCGTATCCGTTGCGCATCAAGAAGGTCGGGCGCAGCGAGCGTGCGGCGAAGGCGGCCGAGACGGGCGAGGGGCTCGGGCTGTCGGCGCTGATGGAGCGGCGGCCGGGTGAGCTGTCGGGGGGTCAGCAGCAGCGGGTGGCGCTCGCGCGGGCGATGGCCTGCCAGCCCTCGGTCTTCCTGCTCGACGAGCCGCTCTCGAACCTCGACGCCCGGCTGCGGCTCGAGGCGCGCACCTTCCTCAAGCGGCTGCAGCGCGACCTCGGCGTCACCACGGTGTTCGTCACGCACGACCAGAGCGAGGCGCTCGCGATGGCCGACCAGATCGCCGTCATGGAGGCCGGGCGCATCCGCCAGCTCGGCACGCCGTCGGAGATCTTCCGCCGGCCGGCCAACACGTTCGTCGCCAACTTCATCGGGTCGACGCCGATGAACATGCTGCCGGGCAAGCTCATCGGTGGCTCGCTGCAGGTCGGGTCGCTCGAGGGCGTGGACGCGGTCGCGGCCGGGTGGGCGGGTGCCGATGCAGCGGACGGTGAGGTGACCGTGGCGTTCCGGCCGGAGTACGCGCGGGTCGGCAGCGACGGGCCGCTCGTCTTCGAGGGGGCGGTCGAGACGACCGAGAGCCTCGGTGCGAGCGTGCTCGTCACGGCGCGCACCGACGACGGCCAGCGGGTGCAGGTCGTCGTGCCGGAGGGGGAGGAGCCGGGGGTCGGGGCGGTCGTGGGAGTCGCCCCGACCTCCAGCCGGGTGCTCGTCTACGACGCGGAGGGGGAGCTGCTGTCGCCATGAGCTCCCCGACGTTGCTGCGGGTCAGTCGCACGTGGCGGCCCGAGGATCGCGCGGAGTCGCAGACCCGCTCCATCGCCTTCGACGTGCCCGGGTCAGGGGCGGGCGCGATCGAGGTCGAGATGACGTATGCCGCCGAGCCGGGTGCCGTGCTCGACCTCGGTCTCGAGGGGCCTGCGGGATACGTCGGCTGGTCGGGTGGGGCACGCAGCCGTGTCGTCGTCTCCCCAAGGTGGGCGACGCCGGGCTACGTGCCCCAGCCGGTCGAGCCGGGGATGTGGTCGGTGCTGATCGGGCTGCACCGGGTTCCTGCGTCGGGTGTAGCGATGGAGCTGACGGTGCGGGCCGTGGAGCATGCTGTCGTCGAGGAGCACCGGGGGGCCTCGCCCGAGGAGCCCGCTCCCGCCAGCCCCTCGGCTCGGCCGCGTGCGGGGAGTGAGCGCGGCCTGCCGTCGGTGGACGGGATGCAGTGGCTCGCGGGCGACTTCCACTCGCACACTGTGCACTCGGACGGGTCGCTGTCGTTGGGCGGCCTTGCGGCACTGGCTGTCTCGCGCGGTCTGGACTTCCTCGCGGTCACCGACCACAACACGATCAGCCACCACGCGCACCTGCCCTCCGTCGGGCGGCAGCACGGAATCACGCTCGTGCCGGGCCAGGAGGTCACGCGGGACGTCGGGCACGCGAACGTCTTTGGCGACATCGGGCTCGTCGACTTCCGGTCACCGCCCGAGACGTGGGCGGCGCAGGCCGAGAGCCGCGGCGGGTTGATGTCGATCAACCACCCGCTCGCCGGCGACTGCGCCTGGTTGCTGCCCGTCGACCGTCCGAGGGTGGCCGAGGTATGGCACTCGTCGTGGGCGCAGGCGCCTACGTGGGGAGCGCCCCTCGCCTGGTGGCTGCAGATGCCGAGGACGATCCCGATCGGTGGCAGCGACTTCCACGTCCACGGCGCGGACGGCCTGCCCGGATCCCCGACGACGTGGGTGCTCGCGGAGGGCGACGACATCCTCGGGGCGGTGCGCGCGGGACGGACCGCGGTCAGTGCGGGCGTCGACGGACCGCTGCTCCTGAGGGACGGCGACGGTGTCGTGGCTTTAGGGGCCGAAGGCCTGATCATGACCGGCTTCGGCCAACGCCGCTGCACCCTACGCGAAGACAGAGTGCGCGTGCCCGCGTGGCAGGGACCGTGCTGGCTCGAAGACGGCACCAGAGCCATCCACGCCCTCTCCGCCTGACCGCCCGAGTGACAAGCACGAGGGGCCATTGCGGGCCCAAGAAGCAATCGAAAGAACACTTCGTCCTGACAGCGTGACCGCGCGGTCCCGCTTGAGGGCGGACGGAGTGTTCTTTCGATTGGGGAGGGCGGGGGGCTAGGGGTGGAGGGGTGCTGCGATGTCGACGCGTACGGCTGCGATCTCCCAGGGGCGCAGGGGGATCCGCACGACGCCGTGCTCGACCGCGAGTGGGTCATCCCGTCGGCCGAGGCCGTCGACCAGGCCCGCGGACCGCACCGGGACAGCGTCCGAGCCGAGGACTGCGACGGTGGACTGGTCGGAGGCGTTGACCACGCGTACCTCGACGGCCGTGTCGCCGTCGGACCGCCGTCGGAGCGACACGAGCTCCACGCCGGCACCCAGCAGACTGAGCCCCTCGACTCGCGGGAGGCGTCCGTCAACGGGCCCGGAGCCGCGCGTCACGACGACGGGATGGAGGTAGGCCTCGGTCGCCGCGGCGACCTCGGCCGCGGCCCACGATCCCTGATGCGGCATCACGGCGAGCGACATCGTGCACGGACCGAGGGCCTGTGCATCGGGTGTCGGGAGCTGAGGTCCCGCAGGCTCACTGCGGTAGGGGTGGACGTTGCGGCTGAGGTAGCCGATCGAGCGCAGCATCGTCACGGCGATCTCCGTGCCGCTGGGGGAGCCATCGGCTGTGCGGTCGGTGTCCACGACCTCGTACTCCACCGTGCGGCCGAGGAGGACCGCGACACCGCCGGCGTCGACGAAACGCTCGGCCGGGAACGTGGGCAGCGGGTGCTCGCCGACCGGTCCCGCCTCCGCCGTGCGGCCGCGCTCGACGACGGCGAGCTGGCCCTGGGCGTGCGAGACCGTGGCGATCTCGGCCGTCGGGACGTGGAGGCGCAGCCGGTGGTCGCGGGTGAGGTTCTGCCAGTCGAGTCGGAGTCGGACGAAGGGCTCGCCCGCCCGGAGCTCGACGTGCATCGCCACCGCGGTGGTCGCCGTCTCCTCGGACCGCCCACCTAGGCTGCTCGAGACGGGGAGCTCGTAGCGGCGGTCGACACGGAGGGCACCGACGACCGGGCCCTCGCTGCCGAGCCCGGTCACCGACACCTGGGTCGGTTCGTCGACGAGCACGTCGTGCGCCGGGGGTGCGTAGTTGTAGGAGTCGCCGGGGTCGCCACCGTCGACCAGTCGGGCGACCCCGCGGTGGGTGACGCCGTCGGCAGTGACGGTCAGGGTGCCGTCGTCCTCGACCTGGACCTGGACGAGCCCGTTGTCGAGCGTTCGGCCGCCTTGGCGGATGTTGTGCCCGGGTGGTGCCGCCGCGGTCAGCTCGGCGACGCGCATCGCGGCCCACCCGAGGGGAGGAGCCGGAACGGCTGCGGCGAGGCGCCGGCGCGGCTCGTCCCGGGTGATGACCTGCCACTCGGTGCCGGGTCCGGCCGAATCGGCGGCAGCGCTGAGGCGAGCCTCCGCGGCGATGGCGTCGAAGTCGGGGTCGCCGTGGTCGGCGAGGTGGAACGTGAGCACCTTTGCGGTGTGGTCGATCTCGATGTCGCGCACCTGCAGGCCGAAGAGCTCACGGTCGTGGACCCGGTGCATGAGCCGCGGGAGCTCTTCCGAACCCACGGTCTCGGTGGCGAGCACGGCGTCGGGCCGCGAGATCTCCTGCGCGGGCACCACTCGGCCGTCGGGCAGCTCGAAGCCGACAGCAGACCAAGGCTCGGGCACGGGCAGGGTGAGCTCGATGACGTCGTCACGCTCGGTCGCGAGAGGGTTGGCGACCACGACCGAACCGAGCGGGCTCATGATTTCGGCCGCGATGAGAGCCCGGTCGCGGACGGCCTGCGCGGCGTGCTCGCCCTCCTGCAGCCGGGCGAGCACCTGCACGGCGGTCTCGTCGACGCCGCAGCCGGTGACGGAGTCGTGGCACGAGGAGTCGATGACCCGACGCCAGGCCATCGACAGGTAGTGGCTGGGCAGGGTGGGCAGGTAGAGCGCTGCGAACGGCTCGGCATACCTCGTGAGCAGTCGCTCGGTGCGGGCCATCGCCTCCTTGAGGTGCCAGCGGACGGACAGGACGCCGGGGAGGATGTTGGACCGCGCGTGGCTGCGCAGCTCGCCGTCGATGGTGCGCAGCTCAGCCTCCGGCGTACGCGGCTGCGCGAGGTACTCGGTGAGGGTGGCGACTGTGATGCGCGGGCCGTCCGTGTCGGCGTCGAGGTCGGCGACCTCGGCCATGAGGGAGGGCAGGGGAGCGGCGTGGTCGGTGCCGTACATCGCGAGGAAGTCGCCGGCATACCAGTGGTTCTGGGTCTTCAGGCGGGCGGCGAGGCGCTCGCGGGCTGCTCCGCCGCCGAAGACGTCGGCGACGTTGCCGTAGCTGTTGGCGAGGAACTCGGTGCGGATGCCGGTGCCGTCGGGGGAGCGCCACCAGAACTCGTGGCGGTCGACCTCGGCCGGGACGCCGCGGTAGACGACGGCCTGCTCGATGCCGACGTGGCGCAGGATCTGGGGCATCTGGGCGCAGTGGCCGAACATGTCGGGGAGGTAGCCGATGGGCATGACCTGGCCGAGCCGGGTGGCGTCGGCCCAGCCCATCTCGAGGTTGCGGATCATCGTCTCGCCGGAGCAGAGGAACTCGTCCATGAGGACGCGCCACGGGCCGATCGCGAGCTGGCCGTTGGCGACGAGCTTGCGCACGGCGTCGGTCTGCTCGGGCCGGACCTCGAGGTAGTCGTCGATGGCGGCCATCTGGCCGTCCATGGTGAACCGGAAGTCAGGCTCGCGGGCGGCGCGTTCGACGACGTCGTCCATGAGGTCGACGAGGCGCAGGCGGAAGCGCTGGAAGGGTTCGTACCACTCGCGGTCCCAGTGCGTGTGCGGGACGAGCCACACCGTCGAGGTCATGGCTCACGATCATGTCAGCGAGGACTCGCGTCAGCCCAGGGAACGGATCGAGCCGCGCACCTGCAGCGGCATCTCGACGAGATGCTCGCCCGGGGTGGGCGAAGGTTCGAGCAACAGCTCCAGCGCCCGCCGACCCATCTCGAGGTAGGGCAGCCGGGCCGTCGTGAGGCCGGGCCTCAGATAGGCGGCGATCTGGTCGTCGTCGAAGGAGGCGACCGACAGGTCGTCGGGGATGCGAAGTCCCTTCTCGTGCATGGCCTGCTGGGCGCCGAACGCGACGCGGTCGTTGAGGCAGAGCAGCGCGGTCACCGGGGCGCCGGACGCGAGCACGCCCTTGGCCGCGTCGTAGCCGTTCCACGGCTCCCACTTCTCGATGTCCGCAACCGCCACCGGCGCCACGCCGGCTTCGGCAAGTGCCCGGTGGATCCCGTCGAAGCGGCGGCCGATCGTCACGGAGACCCGCGGGTCGGTGCGCGCGATCGGGGCGTTGCCGATGATGGCGATCCCGTCGCGGTGGCCGGCGTCGAGCAGGTGGCGCGTGACGGCATACCCGGCCTGCTCCTCGTCGGGGAGGACGGCGACGGGCACGTCGGGGCTGACGCAGTTGACGGTGACGGCGCGTATGCCGTCGGGCAGGGGCGGGAGGTCGATGAGGCGTGCCGACAGCGCTCCGAAGATGAGCCCGTCGACCTGGCGGTCGGCCATCGAGTCCAGTGCCTTGCGCAGCTGCTTGGGGTGGTTGAAGGTCTCGGCGATGAGGACGCCGCGGTCGCTCTCGTCGGCGGCGTCGAGCAGGCCCCGGATCATCGCCGAGGCGAAGCGGGTGACCGTGACGTCGTCGGAGATGAAGCCGACGGTGCCGGTGGTGCCGAGCCGCAGCGACCTGGCCTGGGGGTTGGGGCGGTAGTTCAGCTCGCGCGCGGCCTCGTGGATGCGCGCGACGGCGTCGTCGGACAGCCGCGACCCGGGTCGCTTGTTGAGCACGAGGCTCACCGCGGTCTTGGACATCCCCGACCTCGCGGCGACGTCGGCGAGCGTCGGTCGCTTGTTCACTCCCACCCCTTCGCGTCGTCAGCACGGCGCGTCGTCGCGACCTTGCGTATGCCGTGTGCACCCTTCGGGGCACTCGGCGAAAGCGTACCCCACGGTAGCGGGCACCTGTCGGCATACCGGCTGGTGAAAAGCATTTAGCAACCTCTTGCGCTCCCCGTGGACCTTGCCCTACGGTCTCGTGCTGAAAGGTTTTAGCAGAGGCGCTGACCTGATCACCACGGAGGAACCGATGAAGCTCACCCCCACCAGCAAGCGCATCGCCGTCGGCCTGCTCGCCGCGGCGCTGCCCCTGTCCATGGCCGCCTGCTCCAAAGGCGCGAGCAGCTCGACCGGCGGCACCGGCGGTGAGCTGACGATGTGGACCCACAACGCCGGCAACAAGGCCGAGCTCGCGGCGATCCAGAAGATCGTCACCGACTACAACGCGAGCCAGCAGAAGTACAAGGTCAAGGTGCAGGCGTTCCCGCAGGACTCCTACAACCAGTCGGTCGTCGCGGCCGCGGCCAGCAAGAAGCTCCCGTGCATCCTCGACATCGACGGCCCGAACGTGCCGAACTGGGCCTGGGCCGGCTACCTCGCGCCGCTCGACGGCATGGAGGGGACGCTGGCGAAGTACCTCCCGACCGTCCTCGGCAAGTGGGACAACAAGACGTACTCGTTCGGCTACTACGACGTCGCGCTCGTCATGGTCACGCGCAAGACGATCCTCGACAAGTACGGCATCCGCGTCCCGACCGTCGACCAGCCGTGGACGAAGGACGAGTTCACCGCCGCGCTGAAGAAGATCAAGGCGTCAGGCGCCTTCCAGACCCCCCTCGACATCGCGACGAGCTTCACCGGCGAGTGGTGGCCCTACGCGTACTCCCCGATGCTGCAGAGCTTCGGCGGCGACCTCGTCAACCGCGAGGGCTACAAGACGGCCGAGGGCACCCTCAACGGCGCCAAGGCCGTCGAGTGGGCGACGTGGTTCCGCGGTCTCGTCACCGACGGGCTCGTTCCGCTCAAGTCCGGCGCCGACCCGGCCAAGGACTTCATCAACGGCAAGTCCGCGATCCTCTACAACGGCACGTGGACGGCGGTCGACACCCGCAAGGCCTTCGGCAAGGACACGCTCTTCCTCCCGCCGCCGGACCTCGGCAACGGCCCGAAGATCGGTGGCGGCTCGTGGCAGTGGGGCATCTCGCAGAACTGCTCCGACACCGCCGGCGCGCTCGACTACATGAAGTTCGCGGCGCAGGACAAGTACGTGGCTTCGGTCGCGCGGGACACGAACAACATCCCGGCCACCGACGCTGCGGCCGCCCAGGTGAAGGGCTACGAGAAGGGCGGGGAGAACCAGCTCTTCCTCGACTACGCGAAGAAGTTCGCGGTGCTGCGTCCGGTCACGCCCGGCTACCCGTTCATCGCAACGGAGTTCACGAAGACGGCCCAGGACATCCTCAACGGCGCCGACCCGAAGCAGGCGCTCGACCAGGCCGTCAAGGACATCGACGCCAACCAGAAGTCCAACGGCTACTTCCAGTGAGTGACTGACATGACGACCATCACTTCGGCCGAGAACGCCTCGGCGACGACGCGACGGGGGCGGGGCGCCAAGCGCGCCCCGACTCGCACCCCGGTGAAGGGCTCCCGATCGTCGACGACGACCGCGCTGCTCATGCTGCTGCCGGCCGGGATCCTGCTCATCACCTTCCTGCTGGTCCCGATCGGGCTGACCTTCGGTCTCGCGTTCACCAACGCGCGCCTCATCAGCCCGAGGCCGGCGGAGTTCATCGGCGTCGACAACTTCGTGCGCCTCTTCGAGGACGACACGTTCTGGGCGTCGCTGCGCAACACGGTCATCTTCGCGGCGATCATCGTGCCGGTGCAGTCGGCGTGCGCGCTGGGGCTGGCGCTGCTCGTGAACGTGAAGATGCGCGGGGTCAATTTCTTCCGCACGATCTACTTCCTGCCGGTCGTGACGTCGATGGTCGTCGTGTCGATGCTGTGGCTGTTCATGTACCAGAAGAACGGCCTCATCAACCAGGTGCTGTTGAAGTTCGGCATCGAGGGGCCCGACTGGCTCGGCGACCCGCACACGGCGCTGCTCGCGATCATCCTCATGTCGGCGTGGCAGGCGATGGGCTTCCACATGGTCATCTGGCTCTCCGGCCTGCAGACCATCCCCGGCGACCTCTACGAGGCTGCCGAGCTCGACGGCGCCGGCACGTGGGAGAAGTTCCGCTACGTCACGTGGCCCGGGTTGCGGGCGACACGGACCTTCATCCTCATCACCATCACGATCTCGGCGTTCGCCCTCTTCACCCAAGTCAACATCATGACCCAGGGCGGCCCGCTGGACTCGACGTCGACGGTCGTACTCATGGCGGTGCGCACCGGCTTCCAGCAGCAGCAGACCGGCTACGCCTCGGCGATCTCGCTCGTCTTCTTCGTGCTCGTGCTCGCCGTCACCCTCGTCAACCGCCACCTCACCCGAGACAAGGACGCCTGATGAGCACCGCGACCGCACCCGGCCTCGGAGCCGACCACCTCGCCCACGTCGCCGAGTCGACCACGACGGCACCGCGCCGCGGGGGAGAGGGAGGACACGGCATACGCAAGCCCCTCGCCCTGGTGGGACGGCTGGTGCTGTGCCTCGTCTTCGGGCTGCCGCTGCTCTTCATGTTCGTCAGCAGCTTCAAGCCGGACCTGCAGATCTTCGGCGACCTCGGCAGCTGGAAGGCGTTCCTGCCCGTCGGTGACATCTCGACGGACAACTACACGGGCGTCTTCGGGCGAGTTCCCTTCGCGCAGTTCATGACCAACTCGGTCGTCATCACGGTCGTCACCGTGGTGTTGGGGGTCGTCGTGAACTCGATGGCGGCTTTTGCCCTGGCGCGCATCAAGTTCAAGGGGAGCGGGATCGTGCTCGGGCTCATCCTCGCGACGCTCATCGTGCCGTTCGAGACGCTCGCGCTGCCGCTGCTGTGGTGGGTCAACAAGCTGCCGTTCCTCGGGCCGGACGGGTTCACCGAGGGGTGGCTCGACACCTACCAGGTGCAGATCGTCCCGTTCATCGCGAACGCGTTCTCAATCTTCCTCTTCTACCAGTACTTCGACTCGATCCCGAAGGAGCTGGACGAGGCGGCGAAGGTCGACGGGGCCGGCTGGTTCCGCATCTACCGCAGCATCGTCATGCCGCTGTCGGGGCCGGCCGTCGCGACCGTCGCGATCCTCACCTTCCTGCCGACGTGGAACCAGTACCTCTGGCCGCTCATGTCGGTGCAGAGCGAGGAGCTGCGGCCGGTCATGGTCGGCATCGATTACTTCAAACAGCTCAACACCTCGTGGGGGCAGATCATGGCGTACGCGTCGATGATCACCGCGCCCGTGCTGGTCCTCTTCATCGCCTTCCAGCGATCGTTCATCAACTCCATCGCCTCCTCCGGCGTGAAAGGCTGACTCGTGTTCAAGCTCCCCGAGGCGTGGGTGTGGGACTTCTGGCTCGTCGACGACGGGACCGACTACCACCTGTTCTTCCTCTACGCGTCGCGTGCTTTGAAGGATCCGCACGCACGTCACTACCGGGCCTCGATCGGTCACGCAGTGTCTTCGGACCTGGTCCACTGGGAGCGGGTTGTTGACGCGCTCGTGCGCTCGGATGCGCCGGCCTTCGACGAGACCGCCACGTGGACCGGGTCGGTCGTGCGGCACCCGGACGGGCGGTGGTTCATGTTCTACACGGGCGCTCGGCTCAACTCGTCCGGGGCGAACGTGCAGTCCATCGGGTATGCCGTCTCGTCCGACCTCTACGCGTGGGACAAGGCGCCGGGGCCGGTGCTGTCGGCTGACGGTGAGATCTACGAGAAGTGGGCGCCGCCGCCTCACGGTAACTGGCATGACGAGGCGTTCCGTGACCCGTGGGTGTTCGCCGACCCTGAAGGTGATGGCTGGCACATGCTGATCACGGCGCGGTCTGCCGGTGGTCCTGCTGCTGACCCCTCGGACCGGGTGGACCGGGGTGTTGTGGGGCACGCGTGGTCGGCCGACCTGGAGACGTGGGAGCTGCGGCCGCCGCTGTCGGAGCCGGGGCAGGGGTTCGGGCAGCTCGAGGTGTTCCAGACACACGTCGTGGACGGGCGGCAGGTGCTGCTGTTCAACTGCCTGGCGGGGGACGCTTCGGACCGGATTAAGGCGACGGGCACCGAGGGGGGTGTGTGGATCGCGCAGGCCGAGTCACCGCTCGGGCCATACGACATCGCAGGGGCGCGCCGCATCGACGACCCGGAACTCTACGTCGGCAAGTTCATCGACGACCGTAAGACGGGCGAGACCAAGTTCATGGCCTTCCGCAACGAGACCGGCGGCCAGTTCATCGGCGAGATCACGGATCCGTATGGGGTCAGCTGGGACGGTGACAAACCTGTGTTTGCGCCCAGTCGCTCGACGGTGGACATCCCCGCCTGAGTGGCGCTCAACGCCGGCCAGTTGGCGTCGATTTCAGACGCCAACTGGCTAGGCTGCCCATGTCATTGCGGCCCGACGGGCTTCCTTCCGGACATGCCCCCACACCGCACGAGTCACTTCGTGCTGCCAGGGGAACTTGTTCGTGCACCTTCTTCGCACCTCCGTTAGAGGCTTCTCGGCCCTGGAGGCACACTTGGCGGATCGTCTTGCTGAGCAGATGAGTATCCAGACCGGTCGACGACCTGCAGCGGGCGAGGCCCGCAGTTGGGAGCGCAGCCTCCCTACCCTTCGAGCAGACCTCGTGTCCGGCGGGCTCGACGACGTCGAGATGCTCATTGAGTACCAGCTGCCGCTGACGAGCAAGCGTGCTGACGTCGTGCTGGCTGGTAAGCACCCCCAGACTGGCCAGCCCTCTTATGTCGTGGTCGAGCTGAAGCAATGGAGCGCCGCGGAGAGCTTCGAGGGCAGCGACACTCTTGTCTCAGTTGAGCAGTATGGACGGCGCGCGGTGACGCATCCCGCGCTGCAGGTCGCCGACTACTGCGACTACCTCTCATCGTTCACCGTGATGCTCGCTGAGCAACCGCACTCGCTGGCTGGCGTTGCCTACCTACACAACGCTACGGACCTCGGCGTTTCGGACCTCCTCCGTCTGAAGCGAAACAAGCAGGGGGCGCTGTTCACCGGTCAGAGTCGTGGAGCGTTCGTCGACTACCTGCGCTCATTGCTCGCACCGGGCGAGAGCGGCGCCGGGGCGGCTGACGCGCTGCTGCGGAGCAAGATCAGCCCCAGCAAGCAGCTGCTTGCGGTGGCTGCCGAAGAGGTGCAGAACAGGGAGCAGTTCGTACTCCTCGACGAGCAACGGGATGCATACGAGCACGTGATGCACGCCGTCGAGCGAGCCCGCCGGTCAAGCACAAAGACGGCCGTCGTCGTGAGCGGCGGCCCGGGCAGCGGCAAGTCAGTCATCGCCCTCTCGCTGATGGGAGAGCTCTCACGCCAAGGCCGCGCGGTCATGCACGCCACCGGGTCGCGATCCTTCACCATGACGCTACGCAAGGTCGCCGGCAAGCGGGCGCCGCGAGTGCAGAAGCTCTTCACCTACTTCAACTCGTTCATGACCGCAGAACCGAATGACCTCGACTGCCTCATCCTCGACGAGGCTCACCGCATCCGCGAGACGTCCGTCAGCCGCTACACCCGCAAGGAGTTGCGCACCGCCGGGCGTCCGCAGATCCACGAGCTCCTCTCGGCGGCAAGGGTTCCGGTGTTTCTCCTCGACGAGCACCAGGTCGTGCGCCCCGGCGAGATGGGTACCGTCGAAGACATCGAGGCGCACGCCGAGGCCCTCAGGTTGAAAGTCGAGCACATCAACCTCAATGACCAGTTCCGTTGCGGCGGATCGGAGGTCTACGTCGATTGGGTGCTGCGCCTCCTTGGTCTAAAGCCTGGCGGGCCGATCCCGTGGAGGGGGGACGATGGCTTCAGTGTCTGTGTTGCAGACACGCCGCAAGAGCTCGAGCATGTTCTCGCGACACGGCAAGACGACGGCTACTCGGCACGTATGGCCGCCGGCTACTGCTGGCCATGGAGTGACCCCCGTCCGGATGGCTCCGTGGTCAACGACGTCGAGATCGACGGCTGGTCGCACCCGTGGAACCTCCGCGGTGACCGCGCAGTCGGTGGCGCCCCACCTGCCGCCCTCTGGGCCAGCGACCCCGCGGGCTTCGGCCAGGTCGGCTGCGTATACACGGCCCAGGGCTTCGAGTACGACCATGCAGGCGTCATCATCGGTCCCGACTTCGTCTGGCGCGAAGGTGGCTGGCGGACGGTGCGGGAGGCGAACCGAGACCCTGACTTCCGGAACCGCACCAAGGTGAGCGACAGTGACTTCGACCGACTCGTTCGCAACGTCTACAAGGTTTTGCTCACGAGAGGTATGCAGAGCGTAACGATCTACTCCACAGACGCGGAGACCCGCGACTTCCTTCGTCGGCTGGTCCTTTGAACCGCGGCCGGATTGTTCGGGGCGGTGAAATGCGTGACGCATCTGGCTCCGCCTGCTCGAGCGCTCCCCAATTGTGACGAAATCGGGCGCAGGCAGGCCGGTCGCAACGTATGTTCGCGCCGATCTGACTTTGAAAGCACTGACGGGGGACTTCGCGTAATGCTCAGGAAGCACGACAATGTCCGACTGCTCTTCGCGCCCGGCCTATTAACAGGCAAGGGCTGGGTCACGCTGCAGATCGGCGTCAGGACTGGGGTGCGGATCAGCAAGCTGCACAAGGCTCAGTGCGCCGACTACGGCTGCAGCAGCAGCAGCAGCCCGTGCGCTGGCGCAGGTGAAGAACCGAACGTACTGGTGGTTCCAACACCAGTTCTGATCTGAGAACGACGGACTGGCCGGCGCCGCAGTCCATGCCCTCATCGTGACTCGGCAGCAGCGCCAGGCTCAGCGGATCGATCGAGCCCAGCGGATAGTTGCCATGGGTAGCGCCCCGCGATCTGCGCCCATCCGTGAGTCCATTCCTGACGATGTAAAACACCTCGTCTGGACTCGTGATCAGGGTGCGTGCCGCAACTGTGGTGCAACTGTAGAGCTGCAGTTCGACCACATCATCCCCGTTGCCATGGGGGGCTCCAGCGAACCGGACAATCTTCAAGTGCTTTGTGGTCCTTGCAATCGTCAGAAGGGCGCCAGCATCACGCTCCACAGATGAGGGGGTCCGAGACGGAGGGCCGGCCCGCCGCTGCGTCAATGGCCTGCAAGCAGCACGCCACGCGGCGAAAAGAGGCAAACGACGAAAGAGGGCACGCGACCCGCGCCCATGTCTACCCAGAGGCCGGACGGTGCCTTCAGGTTGCGATGCCCTCTCGCGCGGGTGCCGGGGGTGAGCGAAACTCGTTCACTGCTGCTGGCGGGCGAGTAGTGCCACGAGGGCTGACTGGCCCTCGACCACCGTCTTGTCGGGAGCGTTGTCCAGGAACCCGGACTCGTCGGCAGTGAAGACAGCCTTCACCAGTTCCGTGGTTATCAAGTCCCGCGTCGTCGAATCCTCATCGGCTGACGCTTGGAAGAGGCGGAACGTCTTGACGGCATTGGCCTTCTGTTGATTCACAACGCGCAGGTGTTGGTTCGCTCGGTATCCCTTCGTTAGGAATCCGATCACGTAAAGACCGAGGCCCAAGATGAAGACACGGACTCCCAGGTCGCGGGCGTACGCACTCCAGGCCGCGTCGTCGGATTCGCTCAGTGATTTGAAGAGGAAGAAGGCACCAATGGCAAGCGCCCCTGCTAGGACACCGGCGGCCACAAGAAAGTTTCGGCCAGCGTTCTTGTGGGTCGTCACCTGCTCGTCGTAGAACTTGGACAGGTTGCTGGCGGCTATGTCGGCTGCAAGTGACTCCGCCTCTCCAACCAGCCGTTGCGCCCGCTCGTGAGTCTCATCCATCTCCGCTCTCAGCTTGGCTAGCCTTTCTGCCTCAGCGGACAGCTGCTCTATGAGTGCAGCAGGTGTCACCCCACCACGGAGGAGGGGTCGATACTGCGAGAGGACCGTGTCGTGAACCTGCTGGACGTCTTGGATGATTCCGTTGCGCAGGCTTGCGGCCTGCTCGCTGTCCACGTCAAAAGCAATCATGCGTTCTACGATCGGAGGCAACAGCTGATACTTCGCCTGAATCTGGTCGACCACGTGCGTCGGGAGCTCGTCCACGTACTCCTGTGCGAAGGCTTGGCCAAGTCGCCGCAGCGTTCGCACTTTACGGACGGCGTCCAGGAAGTTCATGTTGTTTCGGTCGGAGTGCTCCGCTTCATCGAGCCGCTCGTCTGTGAGGGGTTCTAGCGATGCGCGTAGGTCAATCATCTGAGGGCTCTCGTCAGGCATGGGCGAATTGTTGCTTACTCAACGTCCCTGTGGCTCAACTACGTTCTCCTGAGATGCTCGGCACCCCAGGCAGATCCAGCCAACCGGATGGAGCGAGCCGCCCTCGCGGCGGTAAGACGCAGGTTGGCGCAGGACAGCAAGCGCGCAAGTTCGAGCTGCCCAGCGTTTGGGTGCTCACCGAAGCCGACCACTACCGCATCGACTTCTGACTAGAGTTCCACGCAGATCACGCCGGCGCCGGTCCTTCATGCCCTATCAATAGGCCGGCTTGAGCGGCGATGGGCAGTCCGGTGGGGCCTGGTTCCAAGGGGCCATCAGGGCGCCCACTCGTGCATCCGCAAACCAGGTTACAACGCCATCAATAGTGTTTCCACGCTCCTCATCCAAGGTGAAACCAATCGATTGCCCGGGCCTCAAAACAATTCCGGAAGTGCGTGGGACACCGTCGCTGCGCTGGTTATCAAAGGTGCCCACTGTCACCATCTCTAGGATGTTTCCGGCGCCATCGAGGGCGAGGAGCGAGGGCGGGTCGTCAGCGAACAAGAAGACATCGCCGGACGTCGTGTTCTTCAAGACACCATGGGCGGTGACATGCCGGTACGTCTCTTGGGCGAATGGTGCGACCTTGATGCTGGACAGCGGTATCTCAACGCTCATGGTCCCTGTCGGACATTCGGGAGAGTCTGGGGTAGGTCGAGGTTGCTGGCTCGGCATGGGTGCCAGTCGTTCAGTTGGTCGTGGAGATGTCCCGACCTGAGGAGCAACTATCGCAGGTCGGGAAGTCCGCTCCGCGTTCCCATTCGGCTGGGTGGTACGGCTGAGCGGTGGCGGTGGCGGTGGCGGTGGCGGGCTCTGGCTATGAGGTCCAGTCGTAGTCGCGATGCTCTCGGCTGAGGTGGGGGCCGCTGCAACGCTGCTCGCCGCCGGCGAACGGGAGCCAAGCCACCAAACCCCGTAGAACAAGGTAAGTAGGCCAACGACCGCGGCAAGGCAAACAGCCATCAGTCGTCTGCTCGACACCTTGCGCCACATCCCTTCTGGACTGGGACAATATGACACACCTGGCAGACGCAAGGATCACGATGCACGTTGATTCTTAGGCGCGCGCCGTCGCCCGTGGCAGTGCCTGGCTCCGACCCGTACCGATCAGGGCGACTCGCCCGCCCCGCTGGCCAACTGAGATGTTCGAGCTATCGATCAGCGCCGGCTCGTCGGCGGCCACGAGCCAGCGGATTTGTGCCCACGATTCGTACGTCGTCGTTGACCCGCGTCAGCCGTGCCTCATCTTGCCCATCCGCGGCCGAGTGCGGGTCCGCGTCAAAGGCGCGCGAGAGGCGGAGACGGAGCAGCTGGCCAGAGCGGGGTCTAATCGCGGTCTGGAGGGCCTAGCGCGAGTTGGGGGCGGCGGTCAGCTCCAGCCAGCGCGGCACCTGCCGCGGGCACACGGCCGAGAGCACGTTCATCCCCATCATCACCGTGTCAGTCCCAGCATCAGCCGCGTGGACCGCCAAGCGCGTAAGCACCTGCTCGTCAGAACAAGCCGGGGCGTACTCGACATAGAGCTCGTGCCTCTGCTCGTCAGTGATGCCGTTGAGCAGAATGGCGGATGCCCAGTCCGCATTCTGCTCGCTCAGAGTCCCGCCTCCATCAGAACATCCGCCGAGAACGAGAGCTATGCCTACGGCGGCGACTAAACGCATGGGCGACATGGACGGAGACTACGACACAAACAGGGATCTAATGGCCGTTTTGTAACGTCAAGGATGGGACGGAGAGCCCGTTGTCTATCAGACTGCAGCGTCGGTGGGCCATGGATAGAGTCGCATATCTTCGGCTAGACAAACGCCTCATCGGCCCTTCGGCGGTGGGAGCCTTGAACCCATGACGGATCATCGGGCATCCACTGTTTGGCAGCGCCTTCGGGAGTTCACGGCCGCGCAGACAGGCTCGTTTACCTCGCAGGAGGCGATCTCCTGGTTCGGACGACACGCGCCGGGCAAGGCGACAGACAGTTCGATCCGAGTTCACACGCGCGGCGCTAGTTGGAACGTCGCAGACCGTGCCCAGTTCTCGCACCGGGAGCCGTTCCTCACCCGGATTGATCGGGGAGTGTTCCGCCGAGCAACCGCTGAAGAGCTGGACCAGTGGCGGACGAACATCGCGAGCGCCCGCTCAACCGAGCACACCGCGCACCCACAGGGCGATGGATACCCACGCGAGGAAGCAGCGCCCGACGACGGAGCCTCAGATCGGTCGGACGGAGCCCTTCGAGGAACGACGCAGATCTCGGGCGAGTGGCACACTGAGGCCAATGTGCAGTCTTCCCTGGTAACCGCGCTGGTGAACGCGGGCTGGCGCATCCTGTCGGTAGCGAACACCGCGACCAAGGAGCACGGCATCGGCGTGATTGCAGTTCGCGATGACCAGACGGTCGGCATTGAGGTGAAAGGGTTTCCAAGCCGCAACTACGCGGACCCGGCCCGTGCCGGTGAGGCGAAGCGGACGACGCCCAGCACACAAGCAGGGCACTGGTACTCGCAGGCCGTACTTGCAGCAATGCGCCTACGAGGCAAGGAGTTGTCGTGGCGCAGCGTGATCGTGCTGCCGGACTTTCCGCGGTACCGCGAACTGCACACTCAGACGGTGGGCTCGCTAACGGCCGCGCAGATTGAGGTCTGGTGGATCGATTCCGGCGGCGCTCTGAGCGACTGACCGTTCACCCGTGACTTGCGGCGGTAAGACGCGCATAGCGGTGCGGCGCATGATCGCAGCCAGTGCTCGTGCGGTCCGCTGTAGTTAGGGTTTCGCGCGCGTCCGATCATTCGAGATGAGGGGCCCCAGTTTAGGGTCGAGACTCCATCCGTCAGCAGGGGAGGGCAATCATGAATCGCCGTCAGCTCGTCGAAGAACTCGGCCCCCGGCTTGGTGGCGTTGACAGGGCTGACGCCGCCCTATCGGCCATCGTCGAGATCGTGGTCGGCCAAGTAGCCGCAGGCGGCTCGGTGGCCTTGGATGGTTTCGGGACCTTTGAGCCGGCGAACCGTAGGGCCCGCATTGGGCGAAACCCGCGAACAGGCGAGGCGGTCCGGATAGCGCGCTCCCGGGCTCCGAAGTTCAGGGCCGGCCGCCGCTTCAGAGATGCGGTGGCCGATCCCAAACGCCTGGACCCTCCGGCTGCAACAGGCAGCCCGCAAGCGCCGCGGGCCAGCCAGCGCTCACGTGACACCTTCCTCTTTACGAACAACCCGAAGAGGTGGGAACTCGACGCGGACGACCTGGCCGCTTGGGTTGCAGCGACTGCTGCAGGGCACTTGGTCGAGGGAAGATGGTCGACCGGCGCGACAACGAAGAAAATCGTTCCGGGTGACCGAGCATTTCTGCTGCGCCAAGGCGTAACCGGCAGAGGCTTGTTTGCTAGCGGCACCGTTGACTCGAACGTCTTCCAAGCCGAGCACTGGGACGGGGGCGGGGGTTTGGCTAATTACGCCGACGTTTTGTGGGACACGGTCCTCGACCCCGAAGATGCACTCCCGATTGAGACCCTTTTCTATCAGTTGCCTGAGGGACAATGGGAACCGCAGGCCAGCGGAAGCCAGGTTGACGCGGCGGTGGCCGAAAGGCTCGAAAGTCTCTGGGTTCAGCACGTCGCCGCGGTCCGCAACGCTTCGACCGTCACACATGCTGCCGGATCACACGGTGGGCAAGGACGCCTCCTTGATACAAAACTCCGCAAGGAGATCGAAGATCTTGCGCAGGCACGACTCACCAAGCTCTACGAAGACGACGACTGGGCGGTGGGCGACCTTCGGTACGGCAACCCGTTCGACGCCAAAGCCACAAAGGGGGACGAGACGATCTACCTCGAGGCCAAAGGCACTGTGACGAAAGGGGATCGAGTTATCGTCACCCGAGGCGAGGTGGCTTGGGCGCGCAGCCACCCCGGAGCGTGCATCATGGGGGTTCTATCGGGACTGACCCTTCAGGCGGACGGCTCAATCGATCCCGGTAGCGGCACTCTGCGGCGGTACGCATGGGACGCCGAAGAGTGCGACCTCGAGCCCCTTGATTACGACTTCTATCCTCCCGCCAGCGCGGCTATCGACGTCAAGTAGCTGCCATCCTGCAGTGTGCTTTCCGCGGATCGGCGACTGACCCCTGAGCGGCGAAGTGACGCTTCGCCAAGCTTCCCGAGAGAATGCCGCTTATGAACAGCTTGAGGGCCGGTCAGGCTGTCGCCGTCTGGAACGTGCTCGACGGCGTATGGAGCGTGCGTGAGGTATATCGCCGCGTCGAGTTCTTCATCGATGAAGTTGGTGTTGGCGAACTGATTCGGACGCGAGAGCGCACCGTCGTCGAGGACCAGGTGAGCCCGTTCAATGTATCGGCCGAGCGGGCGGGTGCGGCCCTGGTCGGTGAAGCGCCCTTCGAGGACTGGCTTCCTGACCCAGCTCGGGTGCCACTTCTGATGTGTGAGTGCGGCGACCTGCTGTGCGGGGCGCTCATGGTCCGGCTGACCCGATCCGGTGACACAGTGCAATGGGCGGACTGGGCCTGGGAGCGCTTCTACGAGGACGCCGAGCCCGTCAACATGCCGTCGGTGACGTTCTGCGTCACGGAATACCTGGAGGCGGTCGGGGACGCGGTCCAGCGTGGGGGTGACGGACCGAGACTGCTGACGCGGGTCCGGGTCCGCCGACCGGGCCCGTGGTGGCGTAACTTGCGGCGAGTTCCCGAGGAGCGAACGGATCGGCGCACCATGCTCGGGTGGCTTGAGGCGCAGGCGGTTACACCGGACCTTGCGGCCGCTGAAGGGGACTACTTCAACTTCTTAAGCGAACTGGATCAGGCCCAATCCCTAGTAGCCGGAGTCGGCGGCAAGGTCTCGAAGCTGTCGTCGACTCAACGAGGGGAGGCACGTCGGAGTCTCGATGTCGTCATGGCGTCCCGCCACCGTCGGGGTTTGCCGCTGGACACCGTGCGCGCGGCCCAGTGGTTCTTGGCTCTACTACATGAATGATCGGTGACAAGGGGTCTATGGGTGCGCCTTGGCTGTGCCCTGCAGTCTCAGGCCGTGCCCCGATAGCGCGAAGTCGGATCTCGTGTGTGGCGCCAGGCGGCGATGTGACGCAGTTTCTTCTGCCGTTTCTTTCGGTTCATGAAGGCACGCCGCATACGGTGACCGAATGGACGGGGGAGTCGACGAGAAGCGCATGCGCCTGCGCTACGCCGGAGTTTGTCGAGTCTGTCAGGCGGAGCTGCCGGCAAAGGCGCCGGCGATCTACGAGCGGACGAGCAAGACGGTTCGATGCATCGACCACGACGTGACTGCTCCAACCGACGAGATTGCCATCGGAGGTCTCGAGCCCGCTTTCGTGGACGTCGTCGAGTCCGGCACCGCGGGAGCATCGGCCCGGCGCGAGTTCGAGCGGCGCAAGGCAAAGCGTGAAGAACACATCCGGACCAACCACCCGAAGCTGGGCGGCCTCATCCTCGCGCTCTCCGACGAACGACAGTCAACGACGGCCTGGGACACCGGCGCTGCCGGAGAGGAACGTCTCGGCAAAGGCCTCGACCGGTTGGCATCGGACACCCTCCGGCTGTTGCATGACCGGAGGATCCCGAAAAGCAGGGCGAATATCGACCACATCGCAGTGACCCCCAACGGCGTCTACGTCATCGACGCCAAGAAGTACCGGGGCCGCCCGCACCTTAAAGTCGAAGGTGGGCTCTTCCGGCCCCGCGAGAAACGACTGCTCGTCGGGTCACGCGACTGCACCAAGCTCGTCGACGGAGTGCTCAAGCAAGTCGAGATCGTGCGCGAACTGCTCGACATGGAAGTTCCGGTCCACGGTGTGCTCTGCTTCGTCGAAGCAGACTGGCCGCTCATTGGCGGAGCGTTCACCACCCGTGGTGTGCAAGCCCTCTGGCCCCGAAGGCTCTATCCCCAGCTTGAAGCCGAAGGGTCCCTCCACGCCGAGACCGTCGCCGACATCCACCGGAAGCTCGCCCACGCACTTCCGCCTGCCTAACAGGGGCCGCGTGCGCAGAGGCGGCGGAGGGGGCACATCGACGCGCGCCTGGAGGCGGACCTAGCGTGTTGGGATGATGTTCAGCCGAGACCTTCGCGAGCGCGTTGCCGGCGGCGAGGTCACGGTCTCGATCAGGCTCTGGAGCAGGCCGCAGGTCAAGGAGGGAGGCCGCTAAGGACTGCCGGAGTCGTCATCGAGATCGACTCCATCGAGGTGCTGCCTTTCTCGGGCCTGACCGACGACGACGTTGCCGCATCAGGCGATGCCGATCGCGAGTCTCTTCGGGACAGGGCGGCCCACGCCGGGCCGATCGGCGACAACACCCTTGTCCACCGAGTCGAGTTCCACGTCGTGTAGCTACAGGCGGCGGATAGACGCTGCTGCCGACGCCTACTTCTCCGGCGTGGTTAGCAGTTCGAGGAGCGAGCGCCACAACGAGGGGTGGGCCCTGTTCCATTCCGCCAGGGTGACGATGCGATCCTCTCCGATCATCTCGGTGATCGTCTGGCGCTGGCTCTCAGTGAGGTGAATGGCGAAAGAGGTTCCTTCGTCGGCGAGGCTGGCGACCTCGGCGCGATCATGACGCCAAAAGGTGGCGTCGTAGGCGTGCGCGGCGAACGTGATGAACGCGTCACGCACCGCAGGATCATCAGTCGGCTGACGGCCGCTCTGCAAGTACGGCTCGCCACGTCGGCGCTGGGGGACGAAGCGTTCGATCAGCAGTTCGGCGGCATGAACTGCGTGCATGGGCCACGTGTCGCGCATGGACCAGGGGATGTCAGTTTCTGCCGTGGCCATCTCGTCTTGTACGAGGGTGAGCGCTGCTCGACTTGCAGCCCACAGGGCTTCGTCATCCAGGTCCTCCAGATGGAGGAGGTATTCGACGCGGTCGCTGGGCATACAGCGAGTCTTGCAGGGCGCAGTCATCGGCGCCTCACTCTTCCTGTGTCAAGCCACAACGCCAATCCCTTGAGGCGCAACAGGCCGCTCACCGGAAGAACTCGCGGCGGAGTGACTCACTTTCAAATCACATTTACTGCAAGTGAATCGGCAGTAAGTCACAACTTCGAGGTGACCCGCCACCCGTCGCGCTCAAGCTGTTCGCGTGAGTACGTCAGTTCGCCTCGGTGAGTGATTGAAACGCGATAGAATTTGGCTGCCGGCACGACGGCTTGCCAGTGGAACACGCAGCCGCGCTTGTTCAATGTGCCGCCTCGCAACTCAGATGTCGCCAGAACGAGCCCACCCTCGTTCTCCACAACCACCTGCGCTCCCACCGTCAGATCGCTGAAGCCGCCGCCGGACCCAAGGGGGCAAGAATAGGTTTTCCCGGCACCGATTCGGTCCAGGAAGACACTCATGCGATCGAGTTGGTCTCCCGTGAGCTCGCTCAGAGGCTGGCCGGGGTAACCGCCTACCTGAACAACAAGGGCGCCGTTGATGTCGGGAACCGTGATGTCTCCGCTTAGTGTGTGCGTAGCCGAAGCCGCTGCTTCTGCTTCCCGCTGAGCTGCCTTTGCCGCCTCGGCTTCCGCCTGGGCCTTGGCCCTCGCATCGGCCTCCTTGGCGGCCTTTGCCTCTGCTTTGTCTCTGGCCGCCTCCGCCGCCGCAGCTGCTGCCTTTGCGTCCGCTTCTGACTTTCTTGCGGCTGCAATCTTCGCAGCGGCATCGGCTCTGGCGGCGCGCACCGCAGAGTCGTCGGGTCCGCTGCTAATTGGTGACGGCGAGTCCGCCGTTGGGACTGCGGACGGGCTATCCGCTCGACCGTAAGCGACATCGGAGTTTGACGACCGTGGCGCGGCGTCAGATTCGCGTAGAGTTGCTCCCAGCCCGAGGGCCACTAGCAGTACCACTACTAGCCCCAAACAGACCTTGTAGACCCTCATCGCTACTCTCCCTGACATGAGCTGCCGTGCAGAACGGGGACGCTATAGGAGTTCTCGAGCGCGCGCGCACGTTTGGCCTATATCGGCCTGATCTCGCATCACGGCCGAGCGACTGGGTGACCTTGTACCGGCGTGGCGTCGAGCGGACGACTGTCTCGCATCGCCCGACGGTGCACGATCGAGCCCCTCGCGCGGCGCGAGGAATCTCTGTACTGGCTTTATGGCGCCTTCGGCGCGAACAACGCGGGACTGGGCACCCATCGCTCCCGGCCTTGCCAGCGCATATGCGCACCCCGCGCTGGCTCATCCCCAAGGCCCCTCAGCGGACGCGAAGCTCCGTCACCGCCGAAGTGGGTCCACCTGGATGATGCGGAAGCCAGGGCCACTTCGTCGGGGGGGCCTTCTTCCACTCGGGCACGCGACCACCAAGCGTCACCGCAAGGACGAACACGGCAACCAGGCCGTACGACTCGCGTGTTAGCGGGTGACCCGCCTTGGCCATGAGCCAGGCGTATCCCGCGACTCCAAGGCAGAGACAGCTGTAGAACACGACCATGGGAAGCCATGTACGCCGCACGTAGAACAGCGGCCAGCCGGGCGGCACGGGGGGCCAGTCTGCAGGCGGCTGCCAACTGACGCTCGGAATCCATCCGCTCTCTTGAACCACCCACCCAGGCGGCGGGTTGAACATGACCTTCTTCTGCATCGCGTGCCTCCCTGACAGTCAGCCGCGATCCTGCCCCACGTTGCCCTGGTCCGAGAGGGATTTGACCCGATTCCCTCGGTCGCCGGGTCGGATTCCATGAGTCTCCTCCGCGCGGATGAGCATCAGCCCCCTACGGTCACAGCCATGACCGCTCCGAAGGACCGGGACGGCTTACGAGCTCAGCCGTGCCGGCGGGCGGCGACCAGTACCCCGGCCCCGGTCAGGCGCGACACGAAAATGCGCTCACCCACAGTCCCGGCACGCCAACGACGTCAACTGTACGGGCGGCTCGCGGCGGAAGGACGCAACAGGCGAGACTGTGCTCACCGCTGGCCCACGAGTCGCGCGAGTGGAGGCTTCCTCCTCAGTCCACCCGACTACGGTGAGGGGCGCTCTAGCCAGCGCCACTCGGTATCCCGGCCCGTCTCAGCGTCCAGCCGTCGTCCATCCAAGGTCGCGAGGCACTCGCGGGCGAGTCGCAACTCGTCGAGTCCCGATTCACCCGAGCCTCGAAGGTCGCGAACCGCGATTGCTGTGTGATTCAAGGACTCCGTGGCGATGCTCAGTGAATAAGCAATTCGATGGAAGGTCGCCCGCCGGCTGAGAATCTCGTTCTTCCCGTACCTCGTTGCACGGCGGCCGAGGAGGCCGTCCGAGTGGCCCCATCTCATGTCTGGATACCACTCGTCATGCACGATCCGGTTCCGATAAAGGGACAGCCGCCGGAGCGGCACGAGACACTGAAGTGCTACGGCTTCGCAATCGTGATGGAGCGGCGATGCGTTGGAGTTCCACGACCAGCGCTTTGGACCTTTGATCAGGTTCTCGACCTGATTGATCTGCCCGCCCATCGTCGAGTCCTCCATCATGAAGTACACGAACTCTGAGTCGGCGACAGCGACGGCGAGTTCCTGCAGGGCGATGGTCGCCCAAGCCGATGTAGCGACGACGCGCCCGATTGCTGATGTCATCTCTGGCCAGCCAGCTTGCTCGTCCTGGACTGTTAGCTCGAAAGCCTCATGCATCTCGACAGGATTCCGTCTGACCGTCGACGTGCGGCCCATCGACACGCTCCAGGGTCACGTCCAGATCCCGAGGGCAGCGGGTGGAGGGGCTAGTCCATAGTGGCCTGACCGTCCTCTACGAGGTAACTGACGTTCGACGCTGGCGCCGACGATGGGCGCGCAGGGAAGGTTGCGCGGCGCTGGGACACGCCCATCAGGCGGCGGTAAGACGCAGGTCCCCCCAAACTGGCTACCGTCTCGTTGGCCGCGGAATCGACATTTCATGCGCACCTATCCAGGCTCCTGCACACGTGTCTAGCGCTGGCGCTCTAAAGCCGATCGGCCATCTGGTGCGTGAATCCACGCAAGAGCCGGCGAACGTTGCGCCGGTCAACGTGGCTCCCGTGAAATCTGCCCCGGCTAGGCGCGCACGGTCCAACCGCGCGTTGCGGAGTTCCGCGTACGTCAGGTCTGCCCTGGTCAAGTTAGCCCATTCAAGGCTGACATGGTCGGCATGAATTCCGTTGAGGAACGCTCCCTCGAGATTGACGTCATTGAAGTTAGCCCGAGTCAGCTGCGCGCCGTTCAAACGACTGCCCTTCGCGGATGCACCGTCAGGCAGTCCCATGCCAATGGTCACCACGTCTCGACCCACCAATGTCGTGCCCGACATCTCAATTGAACCTTGTCCCATGTCTGCGTCGGTGAGATCTGCGTCCCCCAACCGTGCGCCATCGAGGACAGCCTCTCCGAACTGGACCTTGCGCAGATCAGCACGCTCCATATTTGCCTGAGGAAGCTGCGCGCGTTTGAAGTTGCTCGTCGCTAGGGTCGCCTCACGTAGGTCCGTCCCGTCAAGTCTTGCGCCGGAAAAGTCGGCGGCACGGAGTTTCAACCCAACGAAGCTCTGCTGTCGGAGATCCAGCGAAGAAAATGGCCGCTCCTCCAGGGCCATGGAACTGCGGTCTCGCACGAATCGAAGGTTTTCGAGTTGTTCTGCGCGCGTTGCGAGCTCGGCCGACTGCTTCTCCGACTCTCGGGTTAGCTGAACCGAGAGATTGTTACCTACGATGGCAAGGACGACGGATACAGCTGCTGCGAGACCGAGTTCCACCCAGACGGGTGTAGCCATGGTGAGGAACGTCCCGCCAGAATTGCGTTCGGCCAGACGTCGAGACCGTCGCGGTTGACTTGCCGTGGACCTAACCCTCATACCTCATGGACGCTACCCATCCAACCAGCGTTCCGGGCGTGGAATTCTGACATGGGCTACCGTCCGTGTACGGGGCGGCCAGATGTGCGCACTACGCGCGTCATTGCGTCATGGAACTGACGCCCTCACCGCGCCGTGGTGCACCTCGCTGTCTGCGCCCTCGCACCGCCTGCAGCCTGGCTCGCTCAGTTGAGAGAGGCGTGTCGCGTGGTCGCCCGACCCGACCGGCCTACGCGCGTTCGGGTCTGCCGCCCTGGTCGGTGGTGGCGTAGTTTGCGACCACTTCCGAGGAGCGGGGGGTCGGCACGCTTGCTCGGATGGCATGAGACCCAACCGGACACACCGAACGTCGCCGCCCCAGGCAGTGACTACTTGGAGTTTGAGGGCGAACTGGATCAAGCCCAGTCCCTAGTAGCCGGAGCCGGAGGCGAGGCCTCGAGGTATCCGCGGCTCATCGCGCGGAGGCACCTCGGAGTCTCGTCACGCCACCGTCGAAGTTTGCGCTGGGTGCCATCTGCCTCGCAGGCCTTCAGAGCTGAATGCGCAGGCCAGCGCGTCGAGCCATGTGCGAATCCACCCAACCCCGCAAGCTCAACCCGGTCTGTGGGTGCACGAAGTAGGCCCACACGAGCGCCAGCGAGACGAAAGAGCCACCCTCTGTGAGTCGGACGAGCTGATCGTAGGCCCGCTGGTATCCCGCCACCGACGACGGCCACCCGTCCTCGACCACCGTCGGCAGCGTGCGCATCAACTGCTCCACCTCCGGCCCCAGACCTTGGGTGGGCACCGTCGTGGCGACGACCGCAGGACGCGCCTGTGGCAACGACCGGGACGGGCGCCGCCACCCGTACACGGCGAATCCCACCGCAAGGACCAGAGCGACGACGAACGCGCCGAGGTTCGGCCCGCTCACCGTGCCGATCCGGTGCTCGGCGGTGCCCTCCGTCGTGGTGGACCCCAGGTTGGCCAACGCCGAGATAGAGAACAGGCCAGCCAGGATCCACGGCCAGTAGCGCAACCAGAACATCCGGCCCCGGCCCCCAGCAACGCCGCTCACGTACTCGGCGAGACCGGAGCGCTGCAGGACCTTGCTCCGGCCCAGAAGGCGCGCCAATAGGGGCGGGCGCGGCGTCGACTCGTACGCCTCGTATGCCCACCTGCGGACCTGCTCAACGTCGAAGTCGACGAGTGCCTCGATCAAGAGGGCTTCGTCATCGTCGTCGTGGGCGACGGCATCGAGCGCCGGGGGGTATGTGTAGTGGCTCGAGGGCGAGTCAGGATGCTCTGGGCGCCGCATCCCGGTGACGAAGCGCGCCGGGTCGTTCACCGGTGTCATCCGACCTAGCAGGTCGTAGCGGAACAGCGCCACTGCCATGGTGTCGGCGTAGGTGATCGCCTGCTGCGAGTACCCAGCCCCGGAGAAGAAGAACAGCTGCTTGTGTGAGTCATGGCCGGCGGCCCCGACCAGGCGCTGCACCGCCGGGGCACCGACCTGCGCGGCCTCGAACTTCACCTGACCCAGCGCAGAGCCGGACAGCACGTCGATGCCGCCGTCCGCGCCCGCAGCCGTCACGTGCGCGTCGGCATGACCCCAGAACCGCATCCAGACGGCCGCGTTCACCTCCGCGACCTGCCACGAGTCGATCTGGGTCACCTGCGGCTGCTCGTTCACGTGCTCCCCTGTACCCGCGAGCGCCCGCGCGGCGCCGGTCCTATGTCGTGCCGCGTTGCGGCTATGCCATCCCGGGCTCAGCCCGCGCTGTCGAAAGGCAGCGTACGGCCCCGGGGTGACGTCGTGGCATGGCGGCCATCGCAGCGCCATCCAACGTCGCGGGCCAGAAGTTCGAGATCAACATGTTCCTGTGGGGCATCGTCGCGCCAAGCGCCTCTACCCCAGAGGACCTGTCTGACGTTGTCAGGGCAGGGTTCTACCCTAGGGGCGGCTGGGGACGGCGAGTCCTTCGACATCGCGCGAGTGCCAGAGAGGGACATCGGCCTTGGGACCCAGCGTACGGTCCAGTGCTGTGGCCTCTGTCGTATCCACTTGGACGACGGCCATGCCGCCGTGGCCAATCGCTACCTGGACTTTGAGAGGGCACCCGCGCAACAACGACCTGACGGGGTCGCGGTCTGCGTCGCCCTTCGGACACGGCGCCTGTCAGGCGGCGATGTGACGCAGGTTCGGACCGGCATGAGCGTGGGTCGAAGGCGCTCCATTTACTGGCGCCTCATGAGTAGTTGAGCGTCTCGGTTGAGTGGCGCGAGTGGTCGCAGCGCGCATGGAACGAGGTGCTCAGAATCAGATGCCCTTAAAACCCGGCGACCATGCCAAGTCCAAGCCGACGGCTTGCGCCAACTCGATCCACCGTTCGTCGGAAGGACGGGTCTCCGTGATGAGGTGCGCCTTCACATTGGCGGTGCCGGGCACGGGCCTGCGTATCAGTTGTTGCCGATAATCGAGCAGCTGACCGACGCCGAGCCGAAGCTGCTGATCCTGGTTCCCGTCGGTGAGGCTCTTAACCTCGGCGATGTGGAGCATGGACGGGTCATGGGCGTCGATCCAAGCCGCGTCCACTTGCGGACGGTCGATGCGATGAATGGATGTCGGCGCGAGATGCGTGAGCAATGCAGCCAGAACGTCCTCGTGCGCTTGGCTCCCGCGATCGAGAGCCGAGAGGTCGACGTCAAGCAGCGACAGATCGTGGCGTCCGACCTCCCGCAAGCGGAAGGGGAGCAGCTGCGGGCGAACCGGCTCCGGCCTCTTGATCTCAACCCCGCCGTCCGCGGCGCCGCGACTTTCCAAGCACTGGGCCGGTTCCCCGCGTAAGAGGACGCTGATGCCCGCGTCGTCGACCATGCAGATGTGGTTACCGTGTTGCCGTTGCTCCTCAACAAAGATCACCCGCTGGCTCCGGTCGTGGAGCCAATCGCTGGCGGTCCACCGAAGCTGGCCGACCACCAGAAGGTCGGCTTGTCGGGTCCTGTCGCGGAACCGTCCTCCCTTTGCTTCCATCAACTCGCGAAGTTGTGGACGAAGGACGTGCCTACCGTCGACCCACGTCTCGCCGGTCAGCATGAACTGAAGGCCGCTCAGGCCGTTTACTACACCACGGCAGTCACGGCTGTTGACACCCATGTCGTCCCCCAACTTCCCTTTGCCTTACGCGACGGAGTCAGAAGGGTCGCGGGCCGCAGTACCCACGTCTCGCGGCCCCGGCCGCATCGAATTGTCGCTTCGCCATTGGTCTGGGGCCGGCCATGCTCCGCAGGCGTGCGCTCCAGACCGCGCCGACCGGCGGCGATATGACTCACCTTGTAGGCATGGGCCGATGCCCTTGGCGTTCCGTCGGTGGTGAAGACTTGGCCATAGTGGATCGCCGGCAACCCATCGCCGCCCAAGTTCTTCTTCTGCAGCCCATGCCCGCGGACAAATCCCCCACCTCGCCGAGGGTCTTGAACTCAACCCCGTCCCGACAGTGCTCAGCAATGAGGTCGCCGATGCTGGCTCATTCGATTGGCCTATCAACGAGCGCCACCAACTCATCGGTCTGCATCTTCTGGGCCGGATCAGCCTTGCCGTTGATGAACTGGAGCCCCTCTTCGGCGAGGACATCCACTGGGTCCTTGCCGGCATGTTCGGAATTCGCTCCCCACTTGAATCCCTCAGCGATGCGGCCGTCGTACGTCATCACCCGGTAGGCATGCTTGCACTCGGTGCACTTCGACACGTGGTTGGCGAGCGGCTGCGACGCCGTGCCGACGATCTCCGCTAGGTAGTAGTAGCCGGTCCATCGACCGGGCGGAAGGACCTCGAGAATTTGGTGGAGCAGGCTCCAGTCAAAGCCCCGGCCGACCGCGACTTGCGTGCGGTACGCGTCGGCGACTTCGTCGGACAGCTGCGGCCTTGGCCACAGCTGCAGCGCCTTGGCCGCCAACTTCTGCGCGCGCTCTTCGATCAACGCAGCATTCCACGTGTCGAGCTCCGCGAGGCCCTGATTCAGCAATAGAGGGCTGACCTTGAAGCCGCCGTCCATGTCGCGCTTGTCCGGGAAGTCCTTGTCCGAGTATTCCGGGTTGTAGCCGGTCAGTGTCAGGTTGCCAAGCGTGTGCAGCAGTCGCTGGTGGTCTTCGCGCCAATTGTCTCCCAGGGCGTTCTTCCACCATGGTGACAGGTTCTCGTTCTGCGGCATGACGTGCTCGACGGTGAAGCCTTGCGTCTGGACCTCCTCCTTTCGCCGCTTGAGGCCATTCCCCGTCTCGATATGATTCTCCATCTCGTGCAGGAAGTAGCTCTTGCGGCCGAGCTTATAAATATTGCCGGTGCGGAGCGCCTCGGCGAACTCCTCGTCGGAGGGAAATTCCTGGCTTCCGCCGTACGCGAGCAACCGCCCGACGACCTCATCCGTGATCGGAGCGTCGCTCGTGACAACCGCCAAAGCCGCGAAGGTCTTGTTAAGAACGTTGGTCGGGATCCGGCAGATGCTTCGCCGCAGGAGATACGACCTAACTGCCTGCAGAATCGAGATGAAGTCCTCTCGCGAAAGCGCGTTCTCATCCTTCTGATACTCGGCGTAGAGGCGCAAGCCGAGGGGATAGAAGATCGTGTCTTGCAGCTGCCGCAACTCTCCAAACAGCCGACGGAGCTGCTCGTTTGGCTCGGTACCGAGAACCATGTGTGCGAACCAAGTGGCGTGCTCGTGCAACTCCGCAGCATGGCTCGCCCGCCAGTTCGCATCAAGGGATCGGGTGTACGCCTTGAACGCTTCGTAGATATCACCGAGTCGCGGAACGCCGCCCGTCTTCAGCGTGAGGTAGCTGCGGACGAACTCGCCGAACCACCACTCGTCATCCCCACTGAACAACTCCTCCATCGGGCGCCAGTATGACTCGTAGAGCTCTCGTTGAGCTTCCTGCTCCAGGTCCATGAGGACGTAGTTGCGAACGAGGTCGTTCTGCTCAAGCGGCTTGCCCGTGGCATTCATTGACTCAAAGACCAGCTGCGGGTCGTCAACTCCCCGAGCAAGCTCGATGTCCACCACTTCGAGCTTTGTTAATCCCGTGCAGACATTCTCGAGATTGACGCCGGCATCCCTGAGTTTGACGGAAAAGAACTCGTAGGTGTCCCGGATGCGCGAACGTCCTGGGGCAAGGGGTGCGCCTTTGATCAGGGCCTTCAGGGTCTCGTTGTCAGCCTTCGAGAGCACGAGTTTGAAGAACCGCTCGCCGTCCTTCAGGGGGTTGGTGAGGTAGTTCGCGCGGATTTCCTGGGACGTGAATCCATCGGCCGGTTCGCGCTGGTCCTCCGGCAGCGTTCCCAAATGGTCGGCAAGCGCCAGCAAAAGCAGACTGACAGTGGTCACTCGCTGTTGGCCATCAATCAGCAGATCAGGCTCGGTCGACGTCCGGGTGCCCTGGCCCTTGCCGATGTAGACGATCGAGCCGGTAAAGTGATTCGCCGTCGCGCTGGTCGCACCCGCCCGCAAGACGTCCTCCCACAGCCGCCGGACGTCGGATGGCCGCCACGAATACACCCTCTGGTAGATCGGCACCACGAACTGGCGCCCCCCGATACCAAGGGCGTCGAGCAGTTTCGCTGGGTTTGCCTGCATCAGCGCTGTCCTTCCAGGTCGGCGACGATCGCGTCGATCTCGGCGTGGAACTTCGACTGGCTCTCGGCGATACGGGCGAACTCGGCTTGAGTTCGGTGATGTCGACGGCGACGCGCGCGTCCCCCGCCCTGCTCGTAACGCTCACCGAGGCAGTCTTTCAGCACACGCGATGATTCAGGACGAACCCCCACGATTTTGTGAGGTCATAACTGTAAGGATCGGGCTGACGCGCGACAGGCGAACACATCGACTCCTACTGGTCGACGGCATGCTTCGGGCCATCGCCACCGAGGTCCCAAAGTCATCCGGGCAGCTCTAAGACCCCTCCCTCCTACGTGCCGCAGACGCCGTCCGCATTTCGTGGGTGGTCGGTGGAGCGCCTCGTCACCGGAGACGACGCCAGTGCGGCAGGCGACGGGCCTTGTGGGCGGTAGGCAGCAGAGCTGGGTGCGCCCTATGTGGGCGGATTGGGCGCGAGCCGGTCGGAGACTGGTGCTTGAGAACGGATCAAGCACTGCCCAGTCCGATTTGGGTCAGGCCCGTGCGCCTGCTCACTGACTGGTAGCTGAGGTTGGCTTGTCTCCTGCCTCCAAGCGGCGCACGACCGAGCCGCGCGCGTACAGCCTGAGCGACAGGAATCCCGCCCTCGTCATCTCCACCTATGGTCAAGGCACCACGAAACGAGAGGGGACTGTCATGCCGCAGTACAAGGTCGTCGAGCTCCGCGAGGGGATGCTTGGCGGGAAGATGTCCGGCGACAAGCTCGAGAAGGTGCTCAACGAGTACGGCTCGAAGGGTTGGTCGGTCAAGGCGATCACCTCCGTCGACGTGAAGGGCCGCATCGGCCCCGGCGGTGTCAGCGGCGTGCTCGTCACCTTCGAGAAGGAGTAGGGCGGCGCGCCCATGCCGCGGCACGTTCGACAAATCGCCGCACACTCCTCAGACCGCTCTTACCATTTCTTGACGGGCCTTCGACGCCCGGCGGTCGAGGGGAGCACGACATGGGGACGCATCGCTCTACCCCCTTGATCGGGGCCGGCGGTCCACGCGAAGCTGACGTGCTTCGGCTCGGCATTGACATCGCCCGGCAGATCGCCGCGGGCGAGCCCTTCAAGCAGGACCTCGTCCGCCGCATCGAGGTCGTGCTCGCGGCCGACGGCGGCTGCGGCCTGGCCACGTTCAGCGCCGACCTGCAGCCCGGTGACGCGCCGGACGTCGTCACGTCCGATGGCTGCATCGTGCTGCCCGGTCAGGCTGAGCGCGCCGCCCAGTTCGTCGGCACGCACCCGTCGTTCACCGCCATGTTCCAGTTCGGCGCCACGCGCCCCGTCCGCACGAGCGACCAGGTGCGGATGGACGCGTTCTGGGAGACGGAGGAGTTCGACGCGATGCACGGCTGGTTGCCGACCGCCCACTACCCCGCGTCCATCGCCCT
Organism: Terrabacter sp. 05T424; assembly: GCF_056396225.1. Lineage (NCBI taxonomy): Bacteria > Bacillati > Actinomycetota > Actinomycetes > Micrococcales > Intrasporangiaceae > Terrabacter > Terrabacter sp. 05T424. The sequence goes on along the minus strand of NZ_JBFTLB010000002.1, from coordinate 186,229 downwards.
CCAGATGAGCCCCACCGGCTTCGCGTTCCTCGGCCTGCACCGCGACCGCCGCGACTTCACCGACGACGACCTCGACGCGCTCGCCCTGATCCAGAGCATCGTCGCGCCCGCCCTGACCCTGAACGCCCGCATCACCGAGGCCACGAGCCGCTTGCGCGCCCTGAGCCTCGACGACAGTGGAGGCATCGGTCACGACCAACTGGTGGCGCTGACCAGGCGCGAGGAGCAGGTGCTCGCCCTCGCCGCCGGCGGCCTCACCAGCGGCGCTATCGCGCACCGCCTCGGCCTCAGCGAGCGGACTGTGCGCAAGCACCTCTCCTCCGTGTACGCGAAGACAGGCCTCCGCGGGCGCGCCGCCGCCACGGCGTGGTGGGCCCGGCAGAGTCGGCGGGGCAGCGACGCACCCTCGCAGCGCTGATGTCACCGCTAGGTGTCGTTTCCGACACCTAGCGCCCGACTTCTCCCTGTCCGATCCTTGACGAGCGGGCGTTGCCGTCTCCTCTTTCGCGAGCGGACACAGCGGCAGCGCACGGAAGGGGGACCAGTAGTGGTCGGGCGTGGCAGCCGAACGACTCACTCCTGGGGGAAGTCAAGGGGATCCTTGGGTGCGCCCGGTGGGGCTATCGGGCGCACCCACACCTCGGCGCCGCCTCGGCCAGCGCTGTGAGCACGCCTCCGACCAGCCAGCGGTGACCCAACCAGAAATCACCGCTTGCGTACGCTGTCGGCGTGAGTTCCTGGCCCGACCGCCCGTCCGCGCCTGACGTCCCACCACCACCGCCGGAGGCGTCGCTGCTGACCGTCCGGATCGCGCTCGACGACATCGAGCCACCGGTGTGGAGGCGCTTCACCATCGCGGGCGATGTGCGTCTCGATCGGGTGCACGACGCGCTCCAGCTGCTGATGGGCTGGACCGACTCGCACCTGCACCAATTCAGTATCGGGGCCGCGCACGTAAGCCCACGCTTCCTCACCGCCTTCGACGTCGAGGAGGGCGACGAGGGCATCCTCGAGACCGACGTCCGGCTCGATCAGGTGCTGCGGCAGCCCGGCGATCAGCTCACCTACGCCTACGACTTCGGCGACGGCTGGACCCACACGCTGACGCTGGAGCACATCGAATCGTTGGAGCCGCGCAGGGGCGAGGACGCTGGCGCTCACCCGGGCCAGGCGGCATACGCGATCGCGTGCCTGGCAGGGGAGCGTGCATGCCCGCCTGAGGACGTCGGCGGCCAGCCCGGCTACGAGGACGTCGCCGCGTGGGTGCGCGCCGGCGAGAATCCCGCTCACCGCTTGGGCAACGGCCTGACGGCCCGCGAGATGCGGGCGTGGCTGCCTCGCGGATGGCACCCGGACCACTTCGATCTCGAGCAGACCAACGCAGCCCTCGCCCGGCTCGCGCCCCGCGACATCTCGACCGCGCTCGCGCAGCTGCCGGACGAGCTCGTCGACGTCATCAACCGGCTCCACCGGCTGGCTCGCCTCGAGCTCGACGACTGGCTCTCCACACCCCACTGGGCCAGCTCCGACCACTTCAGTCCTGCCGAGGCAGAGGCGTTGACGCGCCCGATCCGTGTCGTCCTCGACGCCGTGGGCGACGGGCTGAAGCTGACGCCGGCTGGTTACTTGCCTGGCCGGGTAACCGAGCGGATCCTCCGCGAGGCGCGAATGGCCGACAACTGGCCGGGCACGGGCAACCGTGAGGACCTCACGCCGCCGGTTCTCGACCTGCGCGACCGAGTGCGCAGTTTCGGACTGCTGCGCAAGGCGAAGGGACACCTGCTGCCGACGGCGCTGGCCGGCCGCCTGCGCGACCACCCCGAGCGGCTGCTCGACCTCGCGCTGTCACGCACGGCTGCCGATGGCCGCGAGTGGGAACGGGTCGCGGGCGGGCTGGTGCTAGTGGCGGTCGTCGGCGGGGAGCCGTTGAAGACGCACCCTCGCGGCTGGGACTCGGACGACGCGTACGACTCTGTCGCCCGCCTGCTGGGAAGCGCCGGCTTCCGCACGACGGACGGCGAACCGCCCGGCCGCTGGGACGCCTTCGGTGGCGCCCGGCTCTTGGGTGGCGCGGTCACGATGCTCGTGTCGTGCGTCGGCGCGGGGCCGGAGCCAGAGGCGGCCGTGCCGTCGCGGGACGCTGCAGACCTGACGCGCCGGGTGGCGTTGGCGATCCTCCGCCGCATGCGCTGAGGCCGGATCGCGCCGGCTCAATCGCAGTTCGCACACACGCCCGAGAGCGGCATCTCCATGAAGCAGGTCGGGCAGACGGCTCCCCGCCGTTCTTCCGTGGAAGCGCGGGAAGTGGCGCGGGAAGTCGTGCCGGCCACCGAGCGGGAAGCGCGAGGACTGCGCTGCCGAGCCTCCCGTGTACGCGTGTGGACTGTCGGGCGTGCGTCCGCGGGCACGTCGGCGCCCCAGTGTCGGTAGCACTCGAGACGCGCGGTGGCTGCCTGCGTCTCCCGCTCGTCCGGGTCGTCGAGGGCGCGCTGGCCCGCGAGGCGACGGGCCTGGTCGTAGCCCGCGCTGGTGCGCCCGTCCTGCTTGTGCACGACGAGTGACGTCAGCGGCGGCTCGTCACGCGCGTGGTTGACCTTCGCCATGTCGGCGAGCAGGCCGCCGATCCACGTGCGCATCTCGGACTTGCTCCACAGCGACGACCGGCGCTGCACCTCCTCGGCCAGGTCGGAGTAGGTGATGACGGCGTCGTAGCGACCGGCCGTCTCCACGAGGACCTCGTACGCGTGCTTCGCCCAGTAGGGGTGCCCCACCTGGGCCGTCACGTAGGTGTCGTTGTCAGACACGGCGAGCTCCCTTTTCGTCACGGTTACCGACCAGACCAGTCTCCACCCGAGTGGTCAGGCGTCGGTCAGGGGCACCAAGGACAAACGTGGCCGCAGGCTCGGCTCGGCGCCGGTGCGGCGGTCCGTGACGCCATGCCACCCGGCGGGGGTGATCACGTAGACCTCACCGACCAACGCGGGGCCGGAGTGACTGACGTGGATCCAGGCCTCGTCCCAGCCGTGCTCGACATCCGTCTCGGTCACAGGGCCGCGACGGCACACGACGGTCACCAGATGTTGCCGGACCGGAGCACTTTCGACCTCGTCGTCCGGAAGTTCGGGCACGAGCCGCGAGGCGACGTCGGTCAACAGGCCGATCGCCCCGTCGAGGTCCCAGCCGGGCGAGGGATCGACGGGGACGGGGGTCGCGGCCACCATGACCTGCAGCTCGTTGTCCACGGAGGCGACGATCACCTGGCCGGAGACGAAGGGGTAGAGGCGGTCGATGTCGGTCAGGGTGTCTGCGGGATCCTCGAGCTGCCATCCCGGAGGGAGTCGGTCCATGGACACCACCGTGCCACCAGTCGGGCCCGGCCCGAGCGCTTCATCCCCAAGGGAGAACGTCGCACAGCCGCGCGCTCAGGCTCGAGCCTCGTAGGCCTTCCAGATCTCGGGGCGCAGCCGGCCCCGGTCGCTGACGGAAAGGCCTTGCGCCATCGCCCACGCCCGCACCATGGCCGTGCTGGGCTCGGCATCCGGCACCGGCCCGGCTGGCACCAGATCAGCCAACCGCTCAACCGCACCCGCGTCGGCGTCCACCTCGCGCAAGGAGGCCGCCAGGAAACGGTAGGTCCACTCCTGCGCGAGGGCTCGCGTCTCGGCGAAGACGATCGGCACGCTCGGATGGCGCGCCTGACACTCGGCGATCGCGTCCGCCACGACGGCGGGCCGCACGTGCGTGAGGGAGAAGACGCGTGAGTAGCGCTCCTCCACCACGACGGCCGCCCGAGGTATGCCGCTGAGCTCGGCGAGCGCGTACCTCAGCTTCCCGTTCAGCAGAGAGGAGGCGAGGTCCTCGAGGCTCTTGCGCTCCACTGCGGCGACGACCCGCCCATCGACCTCGACGGCGTAGTCACCCGCGTCGAGACGCTGCTTGCGAGTGGTCACCTGCTGGTGGCTGAAACGCCAGGCGTAGCGCTCGTGCGCATCGACGAGGATCTCGAGCGGGCCCGTGTCGACAGTGGTGGGCGTGGCCGCGCGTGCCGTCGGGATGCGGACCGAGGGCCGGGCCTGCTTCGCAGTGCGGGCGCTCTGCCAGAAGATCGCCTCGCGCCCCTTCACGTGCGTGAGCACGAACTGCGACCGGCTCTCACGGGTGCGGTCGAGGACGAGCTCGATGGCGGCCCCGCGGCGCACACAGACCCGTGTGGCCACCCGCTCCACGACGTCGGCGTCGGCGGGCCACTCCTCGGCGCGGTGGCAGTAGACCTTGCTGGTGCGAGGCCACGTTTCCTTGCTCTTCAGCACGATGCCGTTCTCGCCCAGGGGAATCCGCACGAGGTAGGGCAACGTGCTGGCCTCGTCTGGGTTGCGGGCGATGAGGAAGTCATCAGGCACGCACCCATCGTGGCGCACCCACACGCGTGTCGGCAGCGACTCGGCCGAGGAGTCAGGCGGTGGCCCTCGGTGCCAGAGCGAGGCGGGGGCGAAGTCGAGGAACGAGGCCGGCGCGTTTGTCCATCACCCCGGTCCATCCGTGGGGCGTGACGACGTAGATGTCGCCCTCGGTCGCCGTCGTGAAGTGGTTACTGGAACGCCAGGGCCGGAACCAACGGTGCTCGGTGATGGTGTCGATGACCCGCCCCTCACGGCAGACGACCGTGACCAACACGTGGGTGATGGGACTCCACCCAGTCGGGGTGCCGGTGCGCGGCGGGACGAGCCGCTCGGCCACCTCGCAGAGCCGGCGGCTCGCCTCGTATGGGTCCCAGCACGGCTGTGGCTCAGAGGCATCCGGCAGGGCGGCCGCGTCGACGACCTCTTGGGATTCGAGGTGCACTGACGCCACGACAACCTGGCCGGCGCGCAAAGGGCACAAGGCGTCGACGGCGCGAAGAACGCGATCGGGATCCTCGAGCTCCCAACGTTCAAGGGATCTGGTCATGGACAGACCGTGCCACCGGTGAGCGTTTGTCGGCTCGGGTTGTCCCCAGTGGCGTGGGCGGGCCCCCGGAGCAACGGCTGTGGACGAAGCCGGTCGTCGTCGCCGCGGGGGTGGTTGTCTCTGACCCACATCGCGGCACAGCGATAGGCGGCAGGGAGGACCCGTGGGATACAGCACGAACTATCTGGGCCGGCTCGACATCGAGCCGGTGCTCAACCAAGCGGAGATCGAGTGGCTAAGGGCCTACGCCGAGGTCTACGAACCCGGCAAGTGGGGCTACGACCTGCCCCTGAACCCGAGGGCGGCGAACGCCGGCCGCTACCCCGTTGAGCGAGAGTCGGCGCACGTGGAGGTCGACGTCGGCGTGCCGTGGGGTCGTTGCGACTGGCGGCCGTGCGTCGAGGGCTGCTGCCTTCAGTGGAGGAAGTTCGAGAAGTCGAACAACGCCGCGAGCTGGCTCAGGCACCTCGTCGACCACTTCCTGTGCGCCGACGGACTGGCGCGTGGCCAGCACGAGGACTTCGAGGACTTCACCTTCGACCACATCGTCACCGGTGTCATCGCGGCGGAGCGTGGGGACAACCGCGAGCTCTACCTCATCCGGGCCGCGGACAACGAAATCAGGACGCAGACGCTGGTCGCCGGCGATCCCTGGGACTGGTGAAGCGCTAGTGACTACAATGCATCATGAGGTGGTCACAATGAGTTTGCGTCAAGTCGGCATACGCGAGCTCAAGAGCCGGCTGAGCGAGTACGTCGCTCGCGCCCAGGCGGGGGAGACGCTCGTCATCACCGACCGCGGCAGGCCCGTCGCCGAGATCCGGCCGCTGACCGGCCGCATCACTCTTCAGTCCCTGATCGACGAGGGGCTCGTGACGCAGGCCCGGCAGAAGGGTGAGGCGCCACAGCCCATGGTTGTCCAAGGCGGCATCAGCGACCTGGTCGGCGACCAGAGTCGGTGATCCTCTACCTGGACACTTCGGCGTTCGTGCCGCTGCTCGTTGCCGAACCGTCCTCAGCGCTCTGTCGGCGGCTGTGGGACTCCGCCGACGACGTCGTCTCGTCGGTGGCTCTGCGACCCGAGTCGGCGTCCGCGCTGTGGCGAGCCCATCACACCGGGCGCATCACCGCGGAGCAGATGGACGGGCTTCTCGAAGCCGCCGAATCACTTGCTGACCAGATGCACCTCGTGACCCTCGACGACCGGCTGTCGAGGGAGGCGGCGTCCTTCGTGACAACGTGTGGACTGCGCGGCTATGACGGCGTCCATGCCGCCACGGGTACGCGTGTGGTTCGCGACGACGGGGTGGCGGCCTCGGGTGACCGAGATCTGCTGGCCGCCTGGCAGTTCGGGGGCCTGACGACGTGCGACATCAACTCCGGGACCTAGGGTGCGGGCCTGGCTCCCCGCAACGGCCAGCGTTTGGATCTTGCTCCGCTGAGCGGAGCAAGATCCAAGCCAGCCGAAGCTTAATGCGTTCCCATCTCCGTCGCGATCACGTGCATGACCGCGTTGATCAGGGCCAGGTGGGTGAACGCCTGAGGGAAGTTGCCGAGGTGGCGGCCCGTGTGGGTGTCGATCTCCTCGGCATACAGCTCGAGCGGCCCGGCGAGCGAGAGCAGCTTCGCGCAGAGCTCGTGAGCCCGCTTCGTCTCGCCGATCTCCGACAGCGCCGACACGAGCCAGAACGAGCAGATCGTGAAGGTGCCCTCCTCACCGGAGAACCCGTCGTCGGTCTCGTCGACGCGGTAGCGCAGCACCAGCCCGTCGACCGTCAGCTCGTCGGCGATCGCGAGCACGGTCGCGCGCAGTACCGGGTCGTCAGGCGGCAAGAACCGCACCAACGGCGCCAGCAGCAGTGACGCGTCCAGGGCATCCGTCCCGTAGTACTGCGTCAGCACCCCGCGTGAGTCGACACCGTGCTCGAGGATGTCGGCCTTGATCTGGTCAGCGGCCAACTGCCACTCCGAGGCCTGCGAGTCCTGGCCGATCATCGAGGCGAGCTTCGCGCCGCGGTCGACCGCGACCCAGCACATGATCTTCGACGAGGTGAAGTGCTGCAACTCGCCGCGCACCTCCCAGATGCCGGCGTCGGGCTCGTGCCAGTGCTTCAGCGCGGCCTCGACCTGCTTGCCGAGGATCGGCCAGATGCGCCCGTCGAGGTGGTCGGCGACCTTCGAGTGCAGGTAGACGGAGTCGAGCAGTGCACCCCACACGTCGTGCTGCACCTGCGAGTGAGCGGCGTTGCCGATGCGCACCGGGCGCGAGGCGGCATACCCCGGCAGGTGGTCCAGCGTGGACTCCGGCAGCTCACGCTCCCCGCCGATGCCGTACATGATCTGCAGGTCCTCGTCGCGCTCGGCCATGTCGGCGATGAACGAGAAGAAGTCCACGGCCTCCCAGTCGAACCCGAGCGAGTAGAGACCCCACAGGGCGAACGTCCCGTCACGGATCCAGGTGAATCGGTAGTCGTAGTTGCGTTCTCCGCCAATGGTTTCGGGCAGCGACGTCGTCGACGCGGCCGCGATCGCCCCGGTCGGCGCGTACGTCAGGCCCTTGAGCGTCAGGGCGCTGCGCTGGAGATAGCTGCGCCACGGGTGGTCGGGGAAGCGGCCGCGCGCGAGCCAGTGCTGCCAGTGGTGCGCCGTCCACTCGAGCCGGTCGTGCGCCTCCTCCGACGTCAACGGCGGCGCGATCGCACCCCACGACAACGCCACGAAACGCTCATCGCCCTGCTTGAGCAGCGTTCGCGCAGAAGCCTGCCCGCCCTCGAAACCGACACGCAGGTCGGTCGTCAGCGTGAGCCTGATGTCGGAGCCTTCCGACTGCGAGATGCACTGGTGGTACTCGCGATCGGTGTACTCCCACTTCACCGGCTTGCGGCCGTAGTCGAGCACCGGCTCGCAGTCCATCACAGTCTGCACCTCACCCGACACGCACCTGATCGTGCGCAGCAGCGTGTGCTGCGCGTCGTAGTCCATCGGCGTGCGGCGGTGCTTCGCCGAGATGCCGTCGTCGTGGTGCCACGGCCCGATCAGCAGCACGTCGCGCACGATGATCCAGCCCGTCGGCGTGCCCCAGCTCGTCTCCAGCACCATCGTGCCGGGCAGGTAGCGCCGCGCCGTCGGCACGTTCACGTCCGAGGGCCCGAGCCGGAAACGACCCGCGTGCCGGCCCAGCAGGCAGCCGAAGACGCTCGGAGAGTCCAAGCGCGGCAGGCACATCCAGTCGACGTCACCGCCCGGCGTGACCAGCGCCGTCACCTCGCCGTCCGACAGGAACCCGTAGTCCGCGATCGGCACCGCCTTCGCGTGCGTGACCGGAGCAGCTGTCGCCGAGTACCCATGACCGTCCATGACCCCACACTGCTCGCGCGACGGCCGTCAGGCAACAGGCTTCAGCTTCGGCCAGAGGCCGCGCACCTTCTGTGGTGTCTGCACCACCGATCCGTCGGCGGTCGCATAGGCCAGGAAGCACGCGGGGATCGCGGCGCAGTGCAGGAAGGCGATCTTCCCGTCGGACGTCCACGACGGTTGGGCAGCCACCGCGGGCTGGGCGAACCGGGTCACCTGGCGAAGGGCACTCCCATCAGGTCGCACCGTCCAGAGGTTGTGAGAAGACCTCTCGGGCAGCCGAACCGTCGCTGTTGGAGACCCAGATCGAGGCCCGGAACGGGTTGACCCTCCTGTCCACTCGGCTGAACGACAGTCGTAATCCGTCGGGTGACCAGTCGGCGAGCAGGATCTCGGCCGGGGTGCCCAGCGCGTCGACGCTCGGGACTGCGATCCTCCTTGGAGCACGCGGCCAGGGTCGCCGCTGTCAGTGCGGCGACCGAGAAGCCGGTTGCCCATTATCGTGAGGCTGACGCCCCCATGACACACCTCAACCATGCGCCGGTCCGCGTGTCCCCAGTGCCCTCCCGCCTGCTCGCATGCGGTTCTGATGCCGTGAGGTTGCTGGATGCTGAAGGATGCCGGATAACGTCCGGAGCAGCCGCAAGGCGGCCGCAAGAATTTCACAAGGTCAGCGGAATACCTTCGTAGTGACCCGAAAAGCGCCCTTCACTGGACGTATTCGTCAGGGGTTGACGAAGGACTTTGACGGTTGGCCCGTTGTGGTACGTGAACCGTCACGGGGCCCGGAGCTCGCACCGCGAGACGGGCCCCTTCGTCGTGCTCGGAGACTTTTCAGGCGACGGCGATGTCGACGAGCAGCTCGGTGGCGAGCTTCTCCAGGTCGGCGCGTAGCGCACCCGTGTCGGACTCTGCCGGCACCCGCACCACGACGTGCGCCTCGAAGAGCAGTCCGCCGGCCATCGGCGCCTCGCGCGTGCCCGTCGTCATCGTCTCGATCGACAGCTCGTGCCGGCTCAGCACCGACGACACCTCGCGGACGATGCCGGGGGAGTCGTTGCCGAGCAGGTCGAGGGTGAGGCGCTGCGACGCGGAGTCGTCGGGCACCGAGTCGACCTCGGCGCCCGGGTGCGACGTCACCTCGAGCAGTCCCTCGAGCTGGTTGAGCGCCGCGGTCAGCTCGTCGACGCGTCCCGCCGGGACGCCGACGACGACGATGCCCGCAAACTTGCCCGCGAGCTCGGCGAGCTGGCTGTCCTCCCAGTTGCCGTCGTGCGCGGTGACGACGTCCGCGAGCGCGTTGACGAGGCCGGCGCGGTCGTCGCCGATGACGGTGAGCACGAGTCTGGGCACACCCGCAGCCTACTGACGCGAGGTCGCCGCGTCCGGGCGGACTGCGCGATCGCCGCGATCGCGCGATCCGCTCAGGGGGTCTGGCGCCGCGCCGTCCCCGGAGTAGCGTCAGGAGGATGCGGGGCGATCCGGCGGCCGCGCGGTTCGCGGCGATGAGGTCCGGCTACGAGAGCCACTACCTGCGCGCGGTGGCTCCCGGTGGCGGCCTCGGCTTCTGGCTGCGGCACACCGTGCACCTCGAGCCGGGCGAGCAGCCGCTCGCGTCGACGTGGTTCACCCTCTTCGACGCCCACGCGCCCGGCCCGACCACCGCCAAGGCCACGGTCGAGGGAGCCCCGAGCCACGACCCGCACTGGGTCGGCATCGCCGACGCGACCCTCGGGCCGACCCGCGCCGTCGGCGCGATGGTGCCGCCACCCGGCCAGGTTCCCGCCCACGTCCCCGTCTCGTGGAAATTAACCTTCCTCGGCGAGCGCGCGCTCGAGCACCTGCCGTCCCCGTGGATGTATGCCGTCCCCCTCCCCAGGACGAAGCCCGTCAGCCTCCACCCGTGCGCCCGGTTCACCGGCACCGTCACCGTCGACGGGCGCGTCATCGAGGTGGACGGATGGAAGGGCATGGTCGGCCACAACTGGGGCACCGAGCACGCCGAGCGGTGGATCTGGCTGCACGGCCTCGGATTCGACGGCGAGCCCAGCGGCACCTGGATCGACGTCGTGCTCGGACGCCTCCGGGTCGGTGAGCGCACGCTGCCGTGGGTCGCGAACGGGGCGCTCTCTGTCCGCGGCGACCGTCGACGGCTCGGCGGCATCGCGCATGCCCGCTCAACCACGGTCGAGGAGCGCCGCGACGGCGCCCACCTGCACCTGCCGGGCCGCGGTGGCCTCGCCATCGACGTCGAGGTCACCGCTCCGCCGGAACGGTCCGTCGCGTGGCTCTACGCCGAGCCAGGCGCGCACGCCGCCGCCACGGCCGTAGCCGCAACCAAGGCAGCCGCAAGCACGACCGCGAAGGCGCACACGACCCACCACGACCACGCCGTGCTCAACTGCTCCATCGCCGACCTCGAGGTGACGGTGACCCTGCCCAACGGCGGACGGCGCGTGCTGACGGCAGCCGGGCAGGCGGCATACGAGATCGGGATGCGCGAGCGCCCGACCGAGGTGCCGTTGCAGCCCTACCCCGACGGCCCGCACCCACGACCGGACGCCGACCTCGACCCCTAGCGCCGGGACGGGAACACAGACCTGGCACCGGGCCGGGTGCGCCCGCTTCTTGAACGCCGCCCGGCCCGGCCAAAGGTGGCCGCTCAGACGGCGGCCTTCTCCCCGACCGGGCCGGCGGACCCGTCGCGGTGATCAGGGGAGTCGGGTGAGTCAGGTGAGTCGCTGGGCCGGCGCTCGGCGAGCCCCGCCATGCCCCAGCGCACCGCCGCCGTGCCGAGGCGGCCGAGCGGCCGCGCCACGAGCGTCGAAACGACGTCGGGCAGCGGGATGCCGAGCATCTCGCGCGCCCACCCGGGCAGCAGGGACACGCCCCCGGACGCGATGGTCGCGTAGCCGGGCCGGGCGTAGAGGGGCAGCGGCGGGTTGAGCAGCAGGAAGCGCGCGGCCTCGCGGGCGGCGGGCGTGGCCTCCAGCTCGGGGCGGTACGCGTTGAGGACCTCACACAGTCCGGCGACCGTCGTGGGCGGTTCGACGACACCGAGCCGCGCCGCCGGGATGCCGGCCTGCGCGACGTAGACGTCGGCCTCGTCGGCGGTCAGGGGAGTGGCCGCGAAGGTCTGGAACGCCCGCAGGAACGAGTCGATCTCGGCCGCGTGCACCCACATCAGCAGGTGCGGGTCGTCGGCGCGGTAGGCCCGGCCGTCCGGAGCCTTGCCGCGCACCCGGGTGTGGATCGAGCGCACGGTGGCGATGGCCTCCTCGGCGTGCTCGACCGTGCCGAACGTCGTCGTCGCGAGGTAGTGGCTGGTCCGCTGCAGCCGCCCCCACGGGTCGCCCTTGTAACCGCTGTGGCCGGCGACCCCCGCCATCGCGAGCGGGTGCAGCGACTGCAGCAGCAGCGAGGTGACCCCGGCGGGGAACATCGACGCATCCGCGTGCACCCGCCACACCGGGTCGGCCGGCGTGAACCAACGCTCGCCCTGGGCACCCCAGATGCGCTGCGCGCGGTGGGGCGCATCATCGCCCGCGACCTTGCTGCGCAGCATCCTTCCCAGCTGGCGTTGCACCAGCCGGGCACCTGAGGCCGTGCTCATGAAGGTCACGCTATGCGCAGGTCAGCGCTCCGGGAAAACCGCGTGTCCAACCTTGGGGCAGGGCGCTGTCCAAGGTTGGGTGCGTCGGGCGGCCCAGGCCTGTGGTCAGGCCAGCGTGATCCGGATAGCGGCGCGTGGTCCACGCGGGCGGATGCGGTCGGTGACCGCCGCGATCGCGTCACCCAGTCGGGCCATGACGTACTTGCGCCCCATCGCGCGCTTGACCGCGGCGACGCCCTCCGGGGTGCGGTCGACGACGGCCGTGCCGGCATACGTCGGGGCCCCCTCCGGCACCCGGCCGCGCAGGTCGCACGGCCGCAGCTCGACCCGCGCGGTGTGCGCCAACCGCTTGAGCTTGCCCGCCGGGTCGACCGTGATCACGACGAGCTCGCCACCGTCCCTCGCGACCCACACGGGCGAGCCCACCGGAGTGCCCGTGCGGCGGAACGTCGTCAGTTGCACGTAGCGGTTGGCGTTGACGACGTCGAGGTCGTTCGGGAGGGGTGTCGAGCTCACGCAGCCAGCGTATGCCGTGTGCTGCCGCACAATGAGGCATGGCGCTCGCGCTCTGCCTCCTGCTCGACCGACGCTCGGACGCTCTGGTCCGGGAGCTGTGGATGCGCTTGGAGGAGAACGGGATCCCGACGCTGCTCTCCCACACGCACGGCCGGCACGTGCCCCACCTGTCGTATGCCGTCCTGCTCGACGGCGATGTCGGTGCAGTTCGCGACGTCGCTCTCGCGCTGCCGGACGCAGGCCCGGTGGACATCTCGGTGCAGGGCACGGTCGTCTTCCCGCGAGGACGGGTGGCGCTCGCGGGCTCGGCCGGGGCGGCGTTGGCCGCGCGGCAGGCGCGGGCCGTCGAGGCGCTGCGGGCCACCGGTGCGATGATCCACCGGCACTACGAGCCCGGCCACTGGATGCCGCACGTCTCGGCGTCGACCGGGGTGCAGATGGCGGACCTCGGGCCGGTCGTCACCGCGGTGTCCGACCGGCTGCCCCTGACGCTCCACTGCACGACCGCGGCGCTCATCGAGACCACGGACGGCACCACCTGGCCGCTGGCGGGCGTGCCCTGAGCGCGCGCAGTGTCCGGTTTGAGTACGTGTGCCCAGTACTGCCGAGCCGCCCCGGCGCACTTCTCCCCGAACGATCCGCCAGCAGGTCACCAAGGGAAAGGCACCACCGTGCGCATCAGCTTCACGCCCGCCGAGAACGGCTTCGCGTTCAGCAACGGGTTCACCAACCACGTCCTCCGCATCCCGGCCCTCGGCATCGACGTCACGACACGCGGCCGCTGCGGCGGCATGGCAGCCGCCTCCATGGACTATTGGCACGCCGGCCTCGCGATGTCGACGAACAGCGCTCTGCCGCAGGACGGCTCGCTCGTCGCCGACTACGTCTACTCGCGCCTCATGGACACCTTCGTCGACAACGGCGCCAAGTTCGTGCAGTACGCGACGAGCCTCGACCAGCCGACGTGGCTCCGCGGCAAGGGCGTGGCCCGGATGACCCGCGAGGACGAGCTGCCCAAGCTCAAGGCGCGGCTCAACTCCGGCCAGCCGGTGCTGCTCGGCCTGACCCAGGCCCGCGACATCACCCAGCTCGGCAACGACCACCAGGTCGTCGCGTACGGCTGGGAGCAGGACGGCCGCTACACCTACGTGCTCGTCTACGACAACAACAACCCGGGCCAGGAGGTGCGCCTCAAGCTCACCACCGTCGACGACCCCGCCGAGCGCGCCATCACCGGCAGCAACGGCAAGACGTGGCGCGGGCTCTTCGTCGAGAGCTACACCCGCAAGACGCCGAGCTTCCTCGCGAACGGCCGGCTCATCCACGACTCGACCGACCCGAAGATCCACGTCATCCGTGGCGGCGGCGCGTTCTGGGTGCCGTCACCGGCCGAGTTCGACGCGTGCGGGTTCCGTTGGGACGCAGTCGTCGCCGCGAAGCCCGGCTCGATGGCGCACGTCGCCACCCACCCGGCCAACGGCACGCTCGTGCGTGAGCGCGGCATCGACCCGATCCACGTCGTCTATGGCGGCAAGGCGTTCTGGATCCCGTCGCCCGAGGTCTTCGACGGTCTCGGCCTGGACTGGAACGCCGTGCGCGAGATCCCGCAGGGGTCGCTCGGCGGCCTGCGGCGGGTGCCGCTCGACCGCACCCTGCTGCGCGAGCGCTCGGCCGACCCGGTGTGGCTCGTCGAGGGGGGCCGGCTGCGTCACGTGACGAGCCCGGCCGTCATGGACCGGCTCGGCCTCGAGTGGGGCTGCGTGCGGGTCGTGCCCGACGGAACGCTCGCCGGACTGGCCACTGGAGCGCCGATCTACTGATCACTTGGAGGCAACGGGGATGGATGACTAGTCACTCCAATAGTCCGTTCGGACCAAATGTCCATCTTTTCGCTGACGCGTTCACACCGGCGTGTCAACCTGACGGAGTCGTCGCGGAACGGGATGCTTTTCCCAAGCGACACAGAGACTTCGGCGGTTGGCCCGTTGTGGTACGTGAACCGTCACTGATGGCCCGGACTCGCATCTGCGAGCCGGGCTTCATCAGTTCCAGGGGGCTGTTCGCCCCGTCACCGCCCTGTGAATCCCACGACTGCGCAACGGGATCCGGACTACCGTGGATCACATGAGGCGACTCGCCGCACCCCTCCTCGTCGGTGCCGCGGCCCTGTCGGTCGTGACCGCGCGCTGGTCGGCGCTGCACTGGGGCGCCACCACCGAGGAGTCGCGAGAGCCGCTGCCCGGTGACGAGCTGATCGCCGACCCGGGTCTCGTCGCGACGCGCGCCATCACCATCGAGGCGCTGCCCGAGATGGTCTGGCCGTGGGTGGTGCAGATCGGCGCCGACCGCGGCGGCTTCTACAGCTACGACCGGATCGAGAACCTCGTCGGCTGCAACCTGCGCAGCGTCAAGACGGTGGTGCCGGAGTGGCAGCACCTCGGCCCCGGCGACCTGGTGCGGCTGCACCCCCAGGTCGCCCTCACCGTCGTCTCGGTCGAGCCGGACCACTCGCTCGTTCTGCGCGCAGCGCCCCCGACCAACCGGGACCGCGCCGGGTCAGAAGCCACCCCGCCCGACGGCATACGCCCTCGGGGTGCGACGCCCGACGCGCCCTACGACTTCACCTGGGCCTTCGTGCTGCGGCGCCACCCGCACACGGCCACGCGGCTCATCACCCGTGAGCGGTTCGGCTACACCCACCGGTGGTCACCGCTGCTCGTCGAACCCGTCTCGGCCGCGAGCTCGCTGATGAGCCAGAAGATGCTGCGCGGCATCCGCGACCGTGCGGAGCGTCAGGCAAGAACAGGCGCCTGAACGACGTGCGTTTCAACAACCTTGCGACCACGAGCGAAGTAGGCGAGCGGCCCGACGAAGTTCACCGCGATGATCGCGGCCCACATCGCCTTGCTCCCCTGGATCTCGCCCGCCGGCCGACGGGTCCGACAGACGATGTGACCGACGAGACCGGCTACCCCTTCACGCCTCCCTCGTTGGCGCCGCGGATGAAGTAGCGCTGGAGCGCGAAGAAGAGGATCGCGACCGGGATCGTCGTCAGCAGGGCTGTGCCCAGCTTGAGGGGGTACTGCGTGCCGGAGCCGAGCTGCCCGGTCGTCATGCTCGCGAGCCCGGTCACCAGGGTCATGTGGTCGGGCGTGCCCCGGGTCACCACGAGGAAGTGGGAGAACTCGTTCCACGACCCCTGGAAAGACAGGATCGTCAGGGTGATGAGCGCGGGTTTGGCCATCGGCAGGACGACCGACCAGAACGTTCGGAAGACGCCGGCCCCGTCCATGCGTGCGGCCTCCTCGATCGAGATCGGGACCGAGTCGAAGAACTGCTTCATGATGAAGACGCCGGCCGCGTCGACGACGAGCGGGAGGATCATCGCCGCGTACGTGTCGTAGATGCCGAGGTAGTTGACCATGAGGAACTTCGGGATCAGCAGGGCCACACCCGGCACGGCCATGACCGCCAGGACCGCCCCGAAGACGGCACCTCGCCCGCGGAACTGCAGGCGCGAGAGGGCGTAGCCGGCCAGGGAGTCGAGGAAGACGCGCGTCCCCGTGACGACGATGGTGATGAGGAACGAGTTGCGCGTCCACGTCGTGATCGGCACCGAGGAGTCCTCCGTGCCGCCGAACATCCGCCGCCACACGGCGGTCGTCGCCGGGTTGGGGATGAGCGAGAGCGGGTTGTTCGCGGCGTCCGGGTCGGTCTTGAACGAGGTGGCGATCTGGATGAAGAAGGGGTAGATGAAGACGAGCGCGAAGGCGATCAGGGCGGCATACAGCAGGATCGTCTTGACGGGGTTGGAGGGCTTCTGGATCATCTGCGGCCTCCGATGCGGAAGAGGGGCTTGCGTTCGTCCTTCTCGGTGAGCACGTAGCGCTGCACGCGCGTCAGGACCACGATGATGACGAAGACGACGAACGCCATCGCGGCGCCCGAGCCGTAGCGGAAGTTGCGGAAGCTCTGCTGGTAGGAGAGGAAGGCCGGTGTGAGCGTCGTGCCGTCGGGCGCTCCCTGGCCCATGACGTAGATCTGGTCGAAGACCTGCCAGGTGCCGATCAGACCCAGGGTGATGACGAGGAAGAGCGCCGGCCGGATCATCGGGATCGTCACGTGGCGGATCTTCTGCCAGCTCGAGACGCCGTCGAGGGCCGCGGCCTCGTCGATCTCCACGGGGAGGTCCTGGAGGGCGGCGATGAACATCAGCATGAACGTGCCGGACGTCGTCCAGACCACGAGGAAGATGACGACGAAGAGCGCGACAGACGGCCCGGCGAGCCAGTCCCAGAGGCTGCGGCCGAGGATCTCGCCCTGCGCCCAGGCGGGGTTGTCGACGCCGACCGCGTTGAGGAGCAGGTGCAGCACGCCGCGGCTGTCGTTGAACCACTGCGGCCCGTCGATCCCGAAGAAGCCGAGGAACGCGTTGACGGCGCCGGAGTTGGAGAAGAGGAAGAGGAAGACGGTTGCGATGGCGATCGAGCTCGTCACCGATGGGAAGTAGAACGCGGTGCGGAAGAAGCTCTTGCCCTTGAGCATCTTGTTGTTGACCAGAAGCGCGAGCGCGAGGGCGAGGACGGTCTGCAGCGGCACGACGAGCAGCACGTAGTAGAACGTGTTGCCGAGTGACTGCATGAAGTTGTCACGGGTCAGGCCGTCGCGCGCGAAGAGGTCGGTGTAGTTCTTGGCGCCGACGAGCTCGGTGCCCTGACCGATCGCGAACGGGTTCGTGTTGCCCTGCCAGTTCGTGAAGCTGACCCAGAGGGCCATGAAGATCGGGATGACGAGGAAGATCCCGAGGACGACGATCATCGGGACGACGAAGATCCACCCGGCGATGCCTTCCTTGCCCCGTATGCCGCCGGTTGCCGTGCGCGTGCGCGCCATCGCGCTGCTCCTTCCGCAGGAGGGACGGGGGTGCGGGTGGCATCCGTGGTGGGGGTGCACGGATGCCGCCCGCGGTGAGGGCTTGGCCCTCGGGTGAGGGCCGGGGCCCTCGGTGGTGGGGTGTGGCAGGTCAGCCGGCGAGGGCGGCTGTGCCGTTCTTCTGCAGCTCCGCCAGCCAGGCGTTCGGGTCGCCGCCCTTGCCGAGCGTGGCCAGCGACGAGTTGAACTTCGACATGACGTCGTCGAAGCCGGCGAGGTTGACCGGGCCCTGCGCGTAGTCACCGCCGGCGACGAACGCCGCCGAGTCGGGGTACTTCGCGGCGAACGCCTTGGCGCCCTCCTCCGTCGACGGCATGACGCCGAAGGCGTCGGCGAACTTCATCTGCTGGTCGGTCGTGATGAGCGACTTGACCAGGTCGACGGACTGCGCCTGGTTCTTCGACTTGGCCGCGATGCCCCAGCAGTTGCTGAACAGCAGGGTGCCCTTGCCGGCGGGGCCGGCGGGGAGCTCGACGACCTTGTACTTGAGGTCGGGGAAGTCCTTCTTGGCGCCGCTGATCCAGTTGCCCTCGATGGTCATGACGGCGACGCCCTTGCCGAGCGCCTCTCCGCCCCATCCGGTGGAGGGCGAGGTGTTCTTGCTGAACTTGAGGATGCCCTCCTTCATCATCTTCTGCACCTCGGCGAGACCGGCCTTCGCCGGTGCGCTGTCGGCCGTGATCGTCTTGCCGTCCTCGGAGACGATCCACCCGCCGGCCTGCTTGATGAAGGCGCCGCTGCGGTTGATGTCGTCGCCGATGACGAGCCCGGTGACCTTGCCGGACGTCAGCTTGCGCGCCGTCGCCTCGAGTCCGGCCCAGTCCTTCGGGATGTCGGCGTCGGTGAGCCCCGCCTTGTTCCACAGGTCGGTGTTGATCTCGAGCGCGAGGGTCGAGTAGTCCTTCGGCGCGCAGTAGAACTTGTCGTCGTAGGTGAACGTCTTGACGAGGGCCGGCAGGAAGCCGGCGTCCTTCACCTGGTCGCCGTACGCATACAGGTTGCCGGCCTTGGCGAAGGTGCCGACCTTCGAGGCGTCGGTGTAGAAGAGGTCGGGCGGTGTCGTCGAGGCGAAGGCCTGGCCCAGCTGCTGGCCGAGGTCGGAGGCTGCGATCACCTCGACGGTGTTGCCCGTCTTCTTGGCCCAGGCGTCGACGGCGGTCTTGACGGCGTTGGTCTCGGCATCGCCCGAGCTGCCGATCATGACCGTCAGCTTGACGGGGCCGGCCGAGGTGTTCTGCGGCTGGGTGTTCGTGCCTCCGCTGAACCCGCCTCCGCCGCACGCGCTCAGGACGAGCGCGCCGGTGGTGGCGAGAGCGAGGGCGGCGACACCATGCGGCATACGTGCTCTCATGTCACTTCTCTTTCCGGTTGGTGCGGTCACCCGCGGGATGGGAGCTGGACCTGACGACCAGCTCGGGGCTGAGGAGGAGTCCGTGGGTCGCGGGCGCGTGTGGCTCCGCGCCGGTCCCCAGCAGGTGCAGGACGTGGTCGGCGACCTCGTCGAGGGGTTGGCGAAGGCTCGTGAGGTCGAGCGCCTGGGCGATGTCGGTGTCGTCGAAGCCGACGAGCCCGAAGTCGACGCCGCACCGCAGGCCACGCCGCGTGAGCACCTGCCAGGCGCCGAGGGCCAGGGCGTCGGACGCGCAGACGAGCGCGCCGCCGGTGCCGAGGGCGTCGATGAGGGGGGCCGCCGCAGCGGAGGCCTGCGAGAGCGTCTGGTGGGTGCTCGCGTGCCACTCGGGGTGGGCCAGACCGAGCTCGGCGGTGGCTCGGGCCCAGCCCGAGCGCCGGTCGTCGCCCACGGGGGAGCCCTCGGGCCAGCCGAGGAAGCCGATGCGCTCGTAGCCCTGGTCGGCGAGGTGCCGCACCGCGGCGTCGACGCCCGACGCGCCGTCGACGTCAACCCACGACGTGACGCTGGGGTCGTCCCACACACGTCCGAAGGCGGCATACGGCACCTGGTTGGCGTCGAGCCAGGCCGGCCGCGGGTCGTCGTGGCGGGTGTCCGTGAGCACGAAGCCGTCGGCGATGCGGCGGGCGATGAGGTCGTCGTAGGAGGCGATCGGGCTCGTCGGGTCGGGGGTCGTGAAGGGGACGACGTGCGAGCCGTGCCGACGTGAACCGGTGGTCAGCGAGACGAGGAAGCTGTCGAGGATCGCGCCGAGCCGGCCGAAGCCCTGGGAGTTGATCTCGAGCCCCCACGCGCCGGCGCGCTCCTGCTTGAGCTGCTGGGCGGCACGGCTGGGGCGGAAGCCGAGGCGCTGGATCTCGCGCTCGACCCGCTCGAGGGTGAGCGGCGCGACCCGTTCGGGGGAGTTGACCACGTTGCTCACGGTCTGCCGAGAGACGGCGGCGGCGCGCGCGACATCGTTGATCGTCACCCGCGGTCGCGCACGAGGTCTGGTGGTCACCCTTGACGCCTGCCTGTCGAAGTGGAACGGTCAAATATCCGTTTGAACGTTCCAATTGCCTTTTCCGGATCCTGTTGCCTTCCTCCACGGCATGTCAAGAGGTGCGACGATGCCGTGCCGGAATGGCGACCGACTCGTGACCTTCGGTAGGAGCAGCTGATGACCGCTCACAGCGCTGAGACCCAGGATGCCCATCGGCAGCCGTGGTTGCACGACCTCGCCATCTGCGTCGACGGCAACGGCACGGCCCTCAGCGCCGCGGACGGCTCGATGTCAGGGTCGGGCGCCGAGGGCTTCT
The DNA here is from genome assembly GCF_056396225.1 of Terrabacter sp. 05T424. Taxonomy (NCBI): domain Bacteria; kingdom Bacillati; phylum Actinomycetota; class Actinomycetes; order Micrococcales; family Intrasporangiaceae; genus Terrabacter; species Terrabacter sp. 05T424. The sequence goes on along the minus strand of NZ_JBFTLB010000002.1, from coordinate 166,158 downwards.
TCGTCGACGACCAGAGGGTCGTGTCCCTCTTCGCGGTGAGCCTCGGGGCGTCCCACCTGGTCGACGTCGCCCACGCGAGCCGCGGCGCGTGCAGCGAGTTCTTCCTCTCCGCCCGGGGGCTCGGCGACCCCGGACCCGACCCCACGGTCGAGGTCCACCGCAGCCGGGTGATCTCGGGCGGGAGCCTGAGCGAGCGCATCACCGTCGTGTCACGCGCGGCCGCTCCGGTGCGCGCCGACCTCGCCGTGACGATCGGTGGCGACGGGGCCGACATCGGGGCGGTGAAGGCGGGCGTCGCCCAGGGACCGATCGCCGAGGTCATCGTCGAGTCGGCGGGCGTCGGGCCGGTCATGGCGACGTGGAGCTCCGACCGGCTCGTCACCCAGGTGCGCTTCGCGTCGGCGTCGGCGTCGGCGCCGACGTCGGCGCCGGCCAAGGTCGACGCGACCAGCGAGGGCGTCGTCGCGTTTTTCCCCGTCGCGCTCGAGTCAGGGGGCCGACTCGAGGTGGAGGTCCTCGTCACGACCGAACGGCGCGCGCCTTCGCGCTTCGACGCCGATGCCGGGTCGGCGTCCGTCGACTGGGCCGAGTCCGTGGACGTCACGGCCACCGATCCGCGACTCGGGCGGCTCGTGAACGCCTCGCTGGCCGACCTGCAGAGCCTGCTCCTGACCGACCCCGACTGCCCCGACGACGTCTTCGCTGCCGCCGGAACCCCTTGGTACCTCACGCTGTTCGGTCGCGACTCCATCTGGGCGGCTCGCATGGCCCTGCCCCTGGGCACCGCTCTCGCGGCAGGCACGCTGCGAGCCTTGGCCCGCCGGCAGGGCGTGACGTTCGACGCCCTGACTGCCGAGGCGCCGGGCAAGATCCCGCACGAGCTGCGTCGCACGGCGCATGCCGACAGCGCGGTGGGCTTCTCGCTGCCGCCGGTCTACTACGGCACGGTCGACGCGACCGCCCTGTGGCTCTGCCTGCTCCACGACGCCTGGCGCTGGGGGATGCCGGATGCCGAGGTCGTCGCCCTGCTGCCGAACCTCCGCGCCGCGGCTCGTTGGCTGCTCGACGACGCCGCGCCTGACGGCGACGGGCTGCTCAAGTACGTCGACGAGAGCGGGCACGGCCTCGTCAACCAGGGCTGGAAGGACTCCGGCGACTCGATGCGCTTCCGCGACGGGTCCATCGCGACGGCCCCGATCGCGCTCGTCGAAGCGCAGGCGTATGCCGTCGAGGCCGCCAGGGACGCGGCGGTCCTGCTGCGGGCGCTGGGGGGCGACGCCGGCGAGGGCGGCGAGGGCGGCGACGATGGCGACGATGGCGACGCTGCGCTCGCGGAGGCGCTCGACGCCTGGTCCGCAACGCTCACGGACGTGATCCGCGACCGCTTCTGGGTCGGTGAGGGCGACGAGCGCTACCTCGCGATGGCCATCGACGGGGAGGGGCGCCCGGTCGACGGCGTCGGCTCCAACATGGGCCACGTGCTCGGCACCGGCTCCGTGACGCGGGACGAGGCGGCGCTCGTCACCGCCACCCTCACGGGTCCGACCATGCTGCGGCGCTTCGGCATCGCCACGATGGCGACCGACAATGGCGGTTTCAACCCCATCGGCTACCACACGGGTTCGGTGTGGGTGCACGACACCGCGGTCTGCGCCCTGGGCCTGGCGCGCGAGGGGCACGCCGCCGAGGGAGGCCTGGTCGTCGGTCGGCTGCTCGACCTCGGTGAGGCCTTCGGCTACCGGTTGCCCGAGCTCTTCTCCGACATCGGCGCCCTCGACCGGCCCGCGCCCTACCCTGCGTCGTGTCGGCCGCAGGCCTGGGCAGCGGCCTCCGCGGTCGCGGTGCTGACCGTCGCCCTCGGCCTCTCCGTCGACGTCCMAGCGCGGACCGTCACGGTGCGCCCGGCCGCGTCGTCGCCCTTCGGTGCGATGACGGTGCGCGGGATCCGCGTGGGGGAGTCGCGCCTCACCGTGACGGTCGATGCCGCTGGTGGCGTCGAGGTCGGTGGACTCCCGGAGGGCTTCACGCTCACGAGCTGAGCTCCGACCGCTGTCAGTAGTCGAAGATATGTTCGACTCATGTCCACCGAACCATCGACGCTCGAGCTCCTGCGGAGCCGGCTCGCCGACCTCGAGACGCGACAGCGCGCCGCGGGTGGCGCGTCCGAGCCTGGTTTCTGGGAGAGGTTCTCGGGGCGTATGCCGTCTGCGTCGTCCCAGCCCGCCGCGCCGTCTGGGCGTGGCCGGGGGAGGGCGCGACAGGTGGCGCCGCGGGCGCGTCCGGTCTCGAAGCCGGGGGGTGCGTGGGCGGGGGTGCCGGTCGATTTTCTCGACTCGTTGGACTTCGGCAACGTGCCGTGGCTCGGTGCAGCCGGCTACGAGGAGATGGTCAACGACCCCGCCTGGATCGAGTCCGTGGAGGCCGAGGCCGAGGCGCGGGCTCAACGCCGCTCCACTGACATCGGTGCGCACGGCTTGGAGCAGGACGCGAGCCGAGGCGAGAGCGGTGACGGCGGCGGCGAGTGGGTTGGCAGCCAAGAGGCGATCTCGATCGAGGCCAGCCTCGGCATCGGCCTGGCGTCACACCCGGAGGTCGAGCTGACCGCCGCAGCGGAGCGGGTGGCCGGCGAGCGGCGGGCCCTGGAGGTCACCCTCGTCACCATCGTGTCCGAGCTCGTCGCGCGCGGCGTCGAGGCACCGAGCGGACTCTCGCGCACCGACTGGCTCCGAATGCACGACCCCAGCCTGACCGCCGCGCAGGCCAAGGCGTTCGTCACCGTCGGCACGGCGCTGGCCGAGGCCCGGTGGGCGCGGTTGCGGATGCTGGTGGCCACCTGGCAGGTCACCGTCGGCAACGCCGCCCAGATCATCGACTTCGACACCCGCACCAGCCCGGTCGCCGACCCCGACGACCTGACCACCGCCCTGGCCGACCTGATCGATCAGGCGCCGCAGCTGCGGCCTGAGGAGCTGGCCCGTATGGTGCGGCACCACACCGAGCAGGTCCGCCCGCCGCGTGATGAGGACCAGCTCGACCGCGGCCGCCGCGCGGCCCGCGGCCTCTGGTGCACCCCACCGAACGCGACCGGCATGGTCGGGCTGCGCGGAGTGCTCGACCCCGAGGGCGCCGCGATCCTCAAGGCCGCGATCGAACCGCTGTCGGCCCCGCGGCCCGAGAAGGACGAGGCAGGCCGCACCATCGCCGCCGACGAGCGCACCGCCGCCCGCCGGCGGATGGAGGCCCTGCTCGCGATCGTGGCCCGCGGTGTCGCGGCCGCACGTGGCGTCCCGGTCACCGACAAGGCCAAGGTCGTCGTCCTCATCGACTACGACACTCTTGTCGAGGATCTCAACGACGCCAAGGGTGCCAAGGGGGCCGGCACGACGTTGACCGGTGACGTGCTCTCGCCCAGCGTGGTGCGACGGATGGCGTGCGAGGCCGGCATCATCCCGGTCGTCCTGGGCCGCGACGGGGCACCACTGGATGTCGGCTACCGCGAGCGGCTCTTCACCTACAGCCAGCGGCTGGCCCTGATCGCCCGCGACAAGGGCTGCAGCTTCGAAGGTTGCACGGTGCCCGCGACGTGGTGTGACGCCCACCACGTCCTGCCCTGGTATCGCGGCGGCAAGACCAACCTGGCCAACGGGGCACTGCTGTGCCCGAAGCACCACACCCATGTCCACGAGCACGACCTCACCGCCACGGTCACGGCGACCGGGGTCACCTGGCACACGCGATGACCTCGCCCCACACCCCGCCGACACCGGCGGGGACACCGGCACGTCCGGCTGCGGCAAACGCCATCAACGCCTCCGCTCTCGGTGACGAGGAGTAGCGCGCTGCAACTGCTCGCCACACGGTCCTCGGCGAGGGGGACGTGGTGGGTGCGCGCGGCGACAACCCTTCCCACATCAGCTGGCTGACGCCGGTCTCGATCGTCGTGCCCTCAACCCTCGACGGAGTGGCACGGCGACGCGCCACGGTCCGTCGGTCGTGACCGACCAGACGCCTCAGCGGGTCCGGCGCTCCACGCGTACCGCCTCGCCTCGGTCGACGACGGTGCAGGCGATGATGGCCGACAGCAGCGACCCGAGGCAGATGCCGAGCAGGAGGTTGAGGGCGCCGACGGAAACCTTGTCGGCCATCGTACCTTCGCGGGTCAACGGAGCCACGGCGGCGACGATCGCCGTGGCTGCACCGCCGGACCACAGGCGCGGCACGTCGATGACCATCCGCGGCTCGTGCGCCGCTCGACCCGGCGGACGGGCTGCGGGACGTGCTGCGGGACGGGCTGCTGCGCGGGGCCGCCCTGCTGTCCCGGCACCTGCCGCGTCGGCGCCATGAAGTCGTGGCGCTGCGTGGGATCGTTCGGGTTGCTCATTCGGACCTCCTGGGTCGCCGTCGGCACCGGTGTCGCTCCGCTATCGAGCGTCGACGCCGTTCCTCCGATCCGGTCTGGGTCGGGGGAATGTCGAGGAGGGGCAGCTGGGTGCAGGCGGTCCACGCGTCAGGGAAGGATGCGGCGGAAGGCATCGAGGAGGACCTCGATGTCGGCCTCCGTCACCACGAGCGGGGGGGCGATGCGCACCGTCGAGCCGTGGGTGTCCTTGACGAGCACGCCGTGCTCGAGCAGCCGGTGCGAGGCCTCGCGCCCGGTCATCAGGGTGGGGTCGAGGTCGACGCCGGCCCAGAGGCCGCGGCAGCGCACGGCGTCGACGCCGCGCCCGACGAGCGCGCGCAGCCCCTCCTCGAGCAGCACGCCGAGCCGGTGCGCCTGCTGCTGGTACTCACCCGTCGCGAGCAGCCCGACGACGGCCTGCCCGACGGCCGCGGCCAGCGGGTTGCCGCCGAAGGTGGACCCGTGGCTGCCCGGGGTGAAGACGCCGAGCACGTCGCGGTCGGCGACGACGGCCGACACTGGCACGATGCCGCCGCCCAGCGCCTTGCCGAGCACGTAGACATCGGGCACGACGTCCTCGACGCCGCACGCGAACGTCGTGCCGGTGCGGCCGAGGCCTGACTGGATCTCGTCGGCGACCATCAGCACGTTCCGGCTGCGGGTCAGGTCGCGAACGCCGCGCAGCCAGCCGTCCGGCGGGATGATCACACCGGCCTCGCCCTGCACCGGCTCGAGCAGCACCGCCACGGTGTCATCGGTGATCGCCGCCTCCAGCGCCGCCAGGTCGCCGAAGGCCACCATGTCGAAGCCGGGCGTGTAGGGCCCGTAGTGGTCGTGCGCGACGGGGTCGTCGGAGAAGCTGATGATCGTCGTCGTGCGGCCGTGGAAGTTGCCGGCCATGACGACGATGCGGGCCCGACCGTCCGGCACGCCCTTGACCTCGTAGCCCCACCGCCGCGCCGTCTTGATCGCCGTCTCGACGGCCTCGGCACCGGTGTTCATCGGCAGCACGAGCTCCTTGCCCGCGAGCACGGCCAGGTCGCGACAGAACGGCCCGAGCCGGTCGCTGTGGAAGGCGCGGCTGGTCAGGGTGAGGCGGTCGAGCTGGGCCCTGGCCGCTCCCACGAGCGCCGGGTGCAGGTGCCCGAAGTTGAGGGCCGAGTAGCCAGCGAGCGCGTCGAGGTAGCGGCGCCCCTCGACGTCGGTCACCCACGCCCCTTCAGCCCTCTCGATGACGACTGGCAGCGGGCTGTAGTTGCTCGCCACCCAGTCCTCGGCGAGAGAGACGTGCTCGTGGGTCGGAGTGCCGGGGGTGGGGCGGTTCGGGTTGGTCTGCTGGCGTGCCCCGGGTCGTGCGGCCGTGTCGCTCACCCCCCGATCGTCGCACCGTCGCCGTTGGGTGGCAGCACAATCCGACGTGACGCCGCTCTCGGCCGTATACCGGGCCGTCGCCCCGGTGGGACACTGGCGATGGCGGGTCCCGCAGCCAGGACTACCCGCGCTGGGGTGTGTCGGTCACGTCGGTGGCCCAGCCACGGAGATGGCCATGCGCAGCACCGATTCCAGCAGCACCGGCACCATCGACACGAGTCGCACCCGCGTCGTCATCCTCGGAGCAGCCGGCCGCGACTTCCACGACTTCAACGTCGTCTTCCGCGACGACCCGACCTACGACGTCGTGGCCTTCACAGCGACGCAGATCCCCGACATCGACGGGCGACGCTACCCGCCGGAGCTTGCGGGATCCCTGTACCCACAAGGCATTCCGATCGTCGCCGAGGCCGAGCTGACCGATCTCATCGCGCGCGAACACGTCGATGTCGTCGTCTTCGCCTACTCCGACGTGCGCCACGAGCAGGTCATGCACCTCGCGTCGCAGGTGATGGCGGCCGGCGCCGACTTCCGGCTGCACGGCGCCCGCCACACGATGCTGCGCAGCTCGCGGCCCGTCGTCGCCGTGACGGCCGTGCGCACGGGTGTCGGCAAGAGCCAGACCACCCGCTACCTCTCGCGCCTGCTGCGCGACCTCGGCCTGCGCGTCGTCGCGGTGCGCCACCCGATGCCCTACGGCGACCTCGCCGCCCAGGCCGTCCAGCGCTTCGCCACCCCCGCAGACCTCGACCTGCACGACTGCACCATCGAGGAGCGCGAGGAGTACGAGCCGCACATCGACAACGGCGTCATCGTCTACGCCGGCGTCGACTACGAGCGGATCCTCCGCGAGGCCGAGCAGGAGGCCGACGTCATCCTCTGGGACGGCGGCAACAACGACCTCCCCTTCTACGTTCCGGACTTCCACCTCGTGCTCGCCGACCCGCTGCGCCCGGGCGACGAGGCCACCTACCACCCCGGCGAGACGAACGTGCGCATGGCAGACGTCGTGGTCATCGCGAAGTGCGACTCGGCGACGCCCGGCGACATCGAGGCGGTCGAGGCATCGGTCCACGCGCTCAACCCCGAGGCCACCGTGCTGCGGGCGGAAAGCCCTGTCACCGTGGACGATCCGGCCGCCCTCCGCGGCCGACGCGTCATCGCCGTCGAGGACGGGCCGACCCTGACGCACGGCTCGATGACCTACGGGGCCGGGGTCGTCGGGGCCCGCGCCGCCGGTGCCACCGAGATCGTCGACCCGAGCCCGTATGCCGTCGGGTCGATCGCCACGACCTACGCGAAGTACCCGAACGCGCGGGGTGTGCTGCCGGCCATGGGCTACGGCGCCACCCAGGTCGGCGACCTGGAGGCGACGATCCGCGCTGCAGTCGAGGCGGGAGCCTGCGAGGCCGTCGTTGCCGGCACGCCCATCGACCTGACCCGCGTGCTGTCGGCGCCGGTTCCGGTCGTGCGCGCCCGCTACGAGCTGCGCGAGGTCGTGCCCGGTGGTCTGGCCGCGGCCGTGCGCTCCGCCCTGGCGGCGGAGCTGCTCGAACGGCATACGGGCTCGGTGCCTGCCGGGAGCGTGTCATGAGTGCCACGACCGACCACCAGCCGTCCGACTCGCGCGACCACCGGTCGGGCCATCTGTCCGAGCCCGGGGAAGCGCCGCCGCCGGGCCGCGCCGCGAACGCGACGGGCAGCTACTTCGGCGGCGCCGTCGTCAACGTGGTCCTGCTCGTGCTCGTCAACGTCTGGCCCGGCTGGGAGGTCGTGCCGTTCCTCACCGACCGGATGACGCTGGTGCTGGGCCTCGTCAACGCCTCGCTCGTCGTCGGCATCGTCGTCAACCTCGTGCGCACCGCGTGGCACCCGCCGCGGCTCAAGGCGCTCGGCGACCTCGCCATCGGCGGCGTCGGCACCGCCGCCCTGGTGCGGATCTGGCAGGTCTTCCCGTTCGACCTGCAGGGGAGTGCCTGGGAGACCGTGGTGCGCGTGCTGCTCGTGCTGGGTCTCGTCGGCAGCGGCATCTCGATGCTCGTCGCACTGGTCCGACTCGTCCGAGGTGCACCGAATCGCACGTGAGTCCTGCCACGAAAATCCAGCTATTGCAGGCGAACTCGTCAGATCGGCGTAGCGTCGAAGGACCGGGGAAGTCCAGGACGCTGACACAGCCGTCCGCGTCGCCCCGGCGCAGTGAGACACGGCCTTTTCGCCGAGACAGGTCGCTGGAGCATGTCCGCAAGCAGCAGCCCTCCACCTGTGCGCGCATCGCACCCCACCCGCCCCCATCTGGTAGCCCTCGTGATCGGCTGCCTCCTCCTCCTTCCCGGACTCGGCCTGCTCCTCGGGGGCGCAGGCCTCGGCATCACGTATGCCGTGGGCCGGGACACCGCCGGCTACCTCTCCGGGTCGCTGCCGAGCCTGCGCAGCCCCACCGCGGCGATCACCGCCGAGGACGTCGCCGTGCAGACCGGTCCCGACGTGCCGAACTGGGTGTTCGACCGGCTCGACGTCGAGGTGCGCCTGACGGCGACACCCGCGACGGACGGTCGTGCCGTCTTCATCGGCATCGGTGACGCCAGCCGCGTCGCCACCTACCTCTCCGGGGTGGCGCACGACGAGATCGTCGACATCACGGACCCGTTCTCGCGTGGCGAGCGGGCGGCGGTGCTGCGCACGAGCCCGGGTGACTCGACCGCGGCTCCGCCCTCGGGCCAGTCCTTCTGGGCCGCCACCGCCGACGGCACGGGGACGCAGGCGCTGACCTGGCGCGTCACCGACGGTCACTGGGCCGTCGTGCTCATGAACGCCGACGGCAGCCCCGGGGTCGACGTCGCGGCCAGCATGGGGGTGCGCGCCGGGTTCCTCATCCCGCTCGCCCTCGTCATGCTCGGTGTCGGCCTCGTGCTGACCGGGCTCGCCGTGGCCCTCATCATCCGCGGCACCGGAGCCTCCCGCGGCGACGGCTACCCGCGCGATGGCACGGGCTACCCGACCTACCCGGCGCAGTCTGCGTATGCGGCACCTGCCGTGCCCGGTGCACCTGGCGCTTCCGGCGCCCCTGGGAACGGGGCGCCACCGCCCCCACCCGGGTCGACGGCATACGTGGTCGGTGACGCCGGCGCGACCGCACCGCACACGTGGGGCGCGGCCTCCCGCGCCGTGAGCCCGGTGCGGCTCGACGCGCGCCTCGACGAGCCGCTGTCGCGGTGGCTGTGGCTGCTCAAGTGGCTGCTCGTCATCCCGCACCTCTTCGTGCTGGCTTTCCTCTGGTGCGCGTTCTGGGTGGTGTCGGTCATCGCGTTCTTCGCGATCCTCGTGACGGGGCAGTACCCGCGCGGCCTCTTCGACTTCAACCTCGGGGTGCTGCGCTGGACGTGGCGAGTGTCGTACTACGCGAACGGCGCGTTCGCCACCGACCGCTACCCGCCGTTCAGCCTGGGGCTCGAGCCCGACTACCCGGCGACGCTCGACATCGCCTACCCGGAGCGGCTCTCGCGCGGGCTCGTGCTCGTCAAGTGGTGGCTGCTCGCGATCCCGCACTACATCATCGTGGGACTGATCGTCGGTGGGGGCTGGGCGTGGAACCGGGTCCAGGACGGCGGTGCGCACCTCGAGTCGTTCGGGTGGGGCCTGCTCAGCCTGCTCGTGCTCGTGGCCGGCCTGTCGCTCCTCTTCGCCGACCGCTACCCGCGGGCGCTGTTCGACCTGGTCATCGGGCTCAACCGCTGGGTCTACCGCGTCGCCGCGTATGCCGCCCTGATGACCGACGTGTACCCGCCGTTCCAGCTCGACGAGGGTGGCGCCGAGACGCCGTTGCCCCCGCCTCCGCCGCCCCCGCCGCCGTCCGTCGGCGCCGAGCGGGCCGAGCCCCCACCCCAGTTCACGATCTGACCAGTCGAGTGCTCACTTCCCGACGGATCCCCGTCGGGAAGTGAGCACTCGATGTGCGTGGGGCGTCGGGAAGTGGGCACTCGATGGACGTGGGCGTCGGAAGGTGGGCACTCGAGTGAGTCTTGGGCCCGCCTTCAGTCGAGTGCTCAGTTTCCGACGGACCCTTCTACTGCTTGCGCGGGCGGGACAGCGCCAGACCCAGGCCGGCGACCGCGACGATCGGGCCGATCACGGCCCAGATGACGTGGCCCGACATGCCGCTCCCGCCGACGTAGCCGAGCCCCTGCAGGGTCCACAGGGCGCCCATCGCCAGCAGCACCACGCCGATGATGACGCGCACCGGCCCGGTCATGAGCGTGCGGCGACGAGATGGGAGTCGAGCCACTCGAGCAGCTCGGCCTCCACCTCGTCGCGGTTGGTCTCGTTGAGGATCTCGTGCCGCGCGTCGGGCCAGAGCGTGAGCGTCACGTCCTGCACGCCGAGGCGACGCAGCTGGTCGGCCACCGCGCGCACGCCCTTGCCGTTCGCGCCGACGGGGTCCTTGTCGCCCGAGACGATGTGGACGGGCAGGCTCTTGGGGATGCGCGAAGCAGACCTGTCGCCGTTGACGGTCTCGAGACCGCGCAGCAGGTCGGCGAATCCGCCTGCGCTGAAGACAAACCCGCAGTCGGGGTCGTTGATGTACTTGTCGACCTCGTCGGGATCCCTCGACAGCCAGTCGAACTGGGTGCGGACTGGCTTGAACGCCGAGTTGTACTGCCCGAACGTCAGGGTGTTCATGAGGCCACTCGTGTGGGTGTGGCCGCGCAGCCGGGCCTGGGTGGCGGCGAGGAAGACGCCGACCTTGCCGAGGGCGCCTGCGCCGCCCGCGGTTCCCGACAGCACGAGGCCGGCGAGCTCGGAACCGTACTGGGCCGCATACCCGCGGGCGATGAACGAGCCCATGCTGTGGCCGAGGAGGAAGACGGGCAGCCCCGGCTGCTCCTCGCGCGCCGTGTCGGTGACGGCGTGCAGGTCGTCGACGACGGCCTGCCAGCCGTCCTTCTCGTTGAAGAAGCCGCGCTTCCCGGACGACTGGCCGGACGTCTGGCCGTGGCCGCGGTGGTCGGAGCCGTAGACGGCATACCCGTGGTCGGTGAGGCGCTGCGCGAAGCGGGCGTAGCGGCTGGAGTGCTCGGCGAGCCCGTGTGCGATCTGCACGACCGCCTTGGCCCGGCCGTCGGGGAGCCACCGGTTGACGAAGACCTCGGTGCTGTCGGGGGTCGTCAGCGTGAACGTGCTGCTCTGCATGAGCCGAACTGTATGCCGCAGGACCGGGTTGCGCCCGCGACCGGGCGCCGGACGCGCTGCCCGGTTCGGGCATGAATCTGTGTTTCCGGATCGATTCCCACAAAAACGGGTGCCCGAATCTCTTTACATCGAACCGAGCCGGTGGTTTCCTAGAGCAACGGCCCGAGGTGGGGCCCGCAGGGACGACAGGACGAGGGAGTCCGGGTGTACGCAGCGGAGCGGCAGCAGCGCATCATCGCCGAGGCACGCCGTGCCGGCCGCGTCGAGGTCACCGCGCTCGCCGACTCCCTGGGGGTCGCCGCCGAGACCGTCCGCCGCGACCTCACCGCCCTCGAGCGCCGCGGGTCGCTGCGCCGGGTCCACGGTGGCGCGATCCCCGTCGAGCGCCTCGAGGTCGAGCCGTCGCTCGCCACGCGCTCGGGCCGCCTGGCCGACGTCAAGCGCCGCATCGCGGCCCGCGCCCTCGACGAGCTGCCGAGCGGCGGCAGCATCATCCTCGACGCCGGGTCGACGTCACTCTCGGTCGCCGAGATGCTCCCGCCCGACATCGACCTCACGGTCCTCACCAACAGCCTGGCCGCCGCGAGCGTCCTGTCGAGCCACCCCGGCATCAACCTCTACCTCCTCGGCGGGCGGGTGCGCGGCACCACCGGTGCGGCCGTCGGCGACTGGGCCATCAGCCCCCTCGCCGACGTCACCGTCGACCTCGCGATGCTCGGCACGAACGGCATCTCCGTCGCCCGCGGGCTGACGACGCCCGACCAGTCCGAGTCCCTCGTCAAGCGCGCCATGGTGCGCGCCGCCCGCCGGTGCATCGTCCTCACCGACTCGAGCAAGGCCGGTGACGACCACCTGCACCGGTTCGCCCAGCTGTCCGAGATCGACCTCGTCATCACCGACACCGACCTCGACGACGACGTCGCCGCCGAGATCCGTGCGGCCGGACCGGAAGTGGTGACCGCATGATCGTCACGCTCACGCCCAACCCCAGCATCGACCGCGCCGTCTTCATCGACGCGCTCCACCGCGGTGAGGTGCACCGCAGCAGTGGTGGCCGCATCGACCCGGGAGGCAAGGGCGTCAACGTCTCTCGCGCGCTCGCCGCCCAGGGCGCCGACACCACCGCCGTGCTCCCGATCGGCGGACCCGAGGGCCACCTCCTCGAGGACCTCCTCGACACCGCCGGTGTCGCCCACGCCTCCGTGCCCGTGACTGGCACGGTCCGCATGAACATCAGCGTCCTCGAGCCCGACGGCACGACGACGAAGCTCAACGAGCCCGGCCCGGACCTCTCGCCGGCCGAGGTCGAGGCCCTCGTCGAGACCACCCTCGAACGCAGCGCCGGCGCCGCCTGGGTCGTCGGCTGCGGCAGCCTCCCGCCCGGCGCTCCCGTCGACCTGTATGCCGTCCTCGTCGCCAGGGTGCGCGGGCGCGGTGGCCGCATCGCCATCGACTCGTCCGGTGCCCCGTTCGCGGCGGCGGTCGCGGCGAAGCCGCACCTGATCAAGCCGAACCACGAGGAGCTCGCCGAGCTCGTCGACCACGACCTGCCCACCCTGGGCCACGTGCGTGACGCCGCCCGCGAGCTCGTGGCCGGCGGCATCCAGGTCGTCGCCGTCAGCCTCGGCGGCGACGGCGCCCTGCTGGTGACCGACGGGGCCTCGGCGCACGCCCGGGCCACGATCGCCGCCCCCCTGTCCACCGTGGGCGCCGGCGACTGCATGCTCGCCGGCCTGCTCCACGGACTGTCCACCGGGCTCGACCCGGCGGACGCCCTGATGGCCGGGGTGAGGTGGGGCGCTGCGGCGGTCACCCTCCCCGGAAGCCGCGTGCCGACCCCCGAAGACCTCGACGGCATACGCGCGGAGCTGACCCACGAGCCCGACCTCGACCGCGTCCTCACCTGACCCGGCCACCCAGCGGACACACACAAGACGCCGAACACCGATCGTCCCGATCCTCCGAAAGGAACCCCCATGTCCCTCATCACCGAAGAGCAGGTCGTCCTCGACCTCACAGGTGCCGATCGCCACGAGGCGACGCGGAGGCTCGGCGAGCGCCTCGTCGCGTCCGGCCGGTGCACCGACCTCGACACCTTCCTCGACGACGTGCGCAAGCGAGAGGAGACGATGGCGACCGGCCTGCCCGGCGGCATCGGCATCCCGCACGCTCGCAGCACGGCGATCACCGAGCCGTCGCTCGTCTTCGGCCGCGCGACGGACGGGGGCGGCATCGACTGGGGCGCCAAGGACGGCCCGGCCACGCTCGTCTTCCTCATCGCGGCCCCCGAGGGCGGCGGTGACGCGCACATGCAGATGCTGCCCAAGCTCGCCCGCGCCCTCATGAAGAAGGACTTCAAGGCCGCCCTCGCAACGGCCACCACCGAGGCCGAGGTCGTGCGCATCGTCAGCGCCGAGGTCGAGCTCGACCAGCCGGCCGGTGCCGCCGCCCCGGCTGCCGCTGCGGCGTCCGCCGGCGCCGTTGACCGCACCGGTGCAGCTTCCGGCACCGTGGCCACGGCCGAGACGCCTGGAGCCCGCACGCTCAACCTCGTCGGCGTCACGTCGTGCCCGACCGGCATCGCCCACACCTACATGGCCGCCGAGGGCCTCGAGAACGCCGCGAAGGCCGCCGGCCACACGATGCTCGTCGAGACCCAGGGCTCGGCGGGGTCCAAGCCCCTGAGCGCGGCCCAGATCGCCGCGGCCGACGCCGTGATCTTCGCCCACGACCTGCCCGTCAAGGACGCCGGCCGCTTCGCCGGCAAGCCGCTCGTCGACGTGGGCGTCAAGAAGGGCATCTCCGACGGCCCGGCTCTCGTGCTCCAGGCCGAGCGACTCGTCGCCGAGTGGGACGCCGACCCGAGCAAGCGAGAGGCCGCCGCCGCGGCTGCGGCCGTCGCAGGATCGTCGGGTGGCCTCACCTCGAAGGTCCAGGAGGGCGCGAGCACCGCCACCAAGGTGCGCCAGTGGCTGATGACCGGTGTCTCCTACATGATCCCGTTCGTCGCCGCGGGCGGCATCCTCATCGCGCTGTCCTTCATGCTCGCCCAGATCGCGCTCGGCCAGGACGGCGCCATCCAGATCGTGAAGTACGGCCTGACCGCCGAGGGGCAGTTCAACATCGCCCAGAACTTCAACCCGTTCAGCCTCACGTCGTGGGCAGCGCTCCTCTTCGTGATCGGCGGTGCCTCGTTCGGCTTCCTCGTGCCGATCCTCTCCGGCTTCATCGCCTTCGCGATCGCCGACCGTCCCGGGCTGGTGCCCGGCATCGTCGGCGGCGCCGTGGCCTCGACGATGGGCGCAGGGTTCCTCGGCGGCCTCGTCACCGGCCTGCTCGGCGGCTTCGTCGCCCGCTGGGTGTCGGGCTGGAACGTCGCCAAGGGCGTACGCGGTGTCATGCCCGTCGTCGTCATCCCGCTGCTCAGCTCGCTCATCACGATCGGCCTGTTCATCACGGTGCTCGGCCGCCCGATCAAGGGCATCACCGACGGCCTCAACAGCTGGCTCACGGGCATGACCGGCGCGAGCTCGATCATCCTCGGCATCATCCTCGGCGCCATGATGGGTTTCGACCTCGGTGGCCCGGTCAACAAGGTCGCGTACGCGTTCGCCACCACCGGTCTCGCAGCCGCGGGTGCGTCCACCGACGCACCACAGCTGAAGATCATGGCCGCCGTCATGGCTGCCGGCATGGTCGCTCCGCTCTCCATGGCCCTCGCCACCACGATCCGCCCGCACCTCTTCTCCGAGCCCGAGCGTGAGAACGGCAAGGCGGCCTGGCTGCTCGGGTTCTCGTTCATCTCCGAGGGAGCCATCCCGTTCGCCGCGGCCGACCCGGTGCGCATCATCGCCAGCTCGGTCGTCGGTTCCGCCGTCACCGGAGCGCTCGCGATGCTCTTCGGCACGACGCTCCGCGCCCCGCACGGAGGCATCTGGGTGCTGCCGCTCATCGGCAACTTCCTGCTCTTCTTGGTCGCCCTCGCGGCCGGGGTGCTCGTCATGACCGGCATCGTCGTCACCCTCAAGTCGCGGGAGACGAACCTCGCCGAGATCGACGCGACCGCTACGGTCTGATCAGGACGTGACCCAGGTCACTCGCTGACCTGGGTCACGACTGCTCGACCGCTCGAACGCTCGAACGCTTGACTGCTCGAACGCTTGACTGCTCGACCGCCCCGCACGACACCTGTCAGCACAGCCTCTCATCCAAGAAGGAGCACGCCACATGGCAACCCGTACCGTCACCATCGCCTCCTCGGTGGGCCTGCACGCCCGTCCGGCCGCGCTCTTCGTCGAGGCCGCGAGCAGCTCCGGCCTCGACGTCGAGATCGCCAAGCCGGGCGAGGACCCCGTCGACGCGACGAGCATCCTCGGCGTCATGGCCCTCGGGGCCAAGCACGGCGAGGAGGTCGTCCTGACGGCCGAGGGCGACGGCGCCGACGAGACGCTCGACTCGCTCGTCGAGCTGCTGTCGCGCGACCTCGACGCCGAGTAGTCGTCATGGCCGACTCGGAAACCAGCGAGACCAGGCAGGGAATCGGCGTCAGCCCGGGCACGGCATACGGGCCGGTGGTGCAGGTCGCGCCACCGGTCCGGCCGCCGGCGAACGAGCCGGCCGTCGACGACCAGGAGGCGGCGCTCGCCGACGTGAAGGCGGCGTTCGAGTCGGTCGCGGTCTCGCTCGAGGAGCGGGCCACCCGGGTCGACGACACGGCCCAGCAGATCCTAAAGGCGACGGCTCTCATCGCCCGCGACAAGGGCCTCGTCAAGGCAGCGACGAAAGAGCTCGCCGCCGGCCACGGCCGGGCGAACTCCATCGCCAACGCCATCGAGACGTATGCCGCCCAGTTCGAGGCGCTCGGCGGCTACTTCGCCGAGCGGGTGGCCGACCTGCGCGACGTCGGGTCCCGTGCTGTCGCAGCCGTTCTCGGCGTCCCGGCACCGGGTGTGCCGGCCTTCTCCGAGCCGAGCGTCATCGTCGCCGAAGACCTCGCTCCTGCCGAGACGGCAACGCTCGACCGGTCGCTCGTCGTCGGCATCATCACCGAGGCGGGCGGTCGCACCAGCCACACCGCGATCCTCGCCGCCCAGATGGGCATCCCCGCCGTCGTGCAGGTGCCCCACGCGACGTCGATCGCGGCCGGCACACCCGTGGCGCTCGACGGCGACTCGGGCGAGGTCAGCATCGCCCCCGACATGTCGCTCGTGACCGCCCAGCGTGAGCGCGCTGCTCGTCGCAAGGAGGCGCTGTCGCACCTCTCCGGCCCGGGTCGCACCTCCGACGGCGCCGCGGTCGCCCTGCTCGCGAACATCGGCGGTGTTGACGACGCCGTCGCAGCCGGCGCCCAGGACCTCGAGGGTGTCGGCCTGTTCCGCACCGAGTTCGTCTACCTCTCGGCCACCAAGGCCCCGACGGTCGAGGAGCAGACCGAGATCTACCGCGGCGTCTTCGCGCCGTTCGAGGGCCGCCGCGTCGTCGTGCGCACCCTCGACGCCGGAGCCGACAAACCGCTGAAGTTCGCCGACCTCGGGCCCGAGGAGAACCCGGCCCTCGGCCGACGCGGGCTGCGCCTCTCGGCCGAGCGGCCAGACCTGCTCGACGCCCAGCTCGAGGCGCTCGCGGTCGCGGCCCGCGAGACCGGGGCGGACGTGCGCGTCATGGCGCCGATGGTCGCCACCGCCGAGGAGGCGGCGTGGTTCGCCCGCCGCGTGCGCGAGAACGGGCTGCCCAAGGCGGGCGTCATGATCGAGGTGCCGGGCGCCGCCCTGCGCGCCAAGGACGTGCTCGGTGAGGTCGACTTCGGCTCGCTCGGCACCAACGACCTCGCGCAGTACACGATGGCCGCCGACCGCATGCAGGGCGCCCTCTCCGACTTGCTCGACCCCTGGCAGCCGGCCGTGCTCGACGTCGTCGGAGCGGCCTGCGAGGGGGCCACGAAGGTCGACCGGCCGATCGGGGTCTGCGGCGAGTCCGCGGGTGATCCTCTGCTGGCTCTCGTGCTCGTCGGCCTCGGCGTGACCTCGCTGTCGATGGCGCCGAGCAAGGTGCCGGTCGTGCGTCTCGCCCTGTCGCTGCACTCCGTCGCCGAGTGCCAGGCGCTGGCCGCGACCGCCCGCGACTCGCGCACCGCCGTCGACGCGCTGCACGCCGTGCGTGCGGGCGCCAGGAGCGAGCTCACCGACCTGCTCTGACACCGACCTGCTCCGGCACCGACCTGCTCCGGCACCGACCTACCCTGGCACAGCGCTCCGTGACTGTCTTCACTGCCGGCGATGCCTTGCGCCGCAACGCCGTTCACTAGAGTGAAGGTAGGCCTACGGGTCAAGGGCCGTGGGCAACCGGGCATGCGCACCTCGATCGAGGTCCACGTCAGTGGGCTGCCGGCCGTGATCGGCATCTCCGACGTCACCGACACGAAGGTGGCCCTCCAGGACGCCGAGGCCAAGGTCGTCTCGCAGCTGCGCAAGGCCGCCGACCGCCACCACCACCGTCACCCTCGGTCGCCGCGCCACTGATCTCCATGGCTCCGAACAGGGAGCCCACTGTCCGACATGTCGGACCTATCCGGCAGCAAGTTAAAGACCTCGCCAAGGTTTCCCCGATGGCGCGGCGACGGCCACGCGTGCCGCCGCACACTCGTTGCGTCCGGCGCCGTCCGCTCCCATCGGTCGGGACCGCAACGTCCAAACCGCCATTCGGCGCCGGGCTCAGGGGGATGTGCCGTCGGGACGCCACGCTCCGGCGGCACACCCCCGGTACAGGCCTCGGTCACTTGTTTCGGTCACGGGATCGGTCACCGGGATCGGTCACCGGCCGTGACCACACAGGGTCAGGAGCCCGCGGAGAGGACGTCGGCGAGGTCGTAGCTGACCGGCTCGTCGAGCTGGTCGAACGTGCACGACTCGGGGGTGCGGTCCTCGCGCCAGCGGACGAACTGCGCGGTGTGGCGGAACCGGGTGCCCTCCATGTGGTCATAGCGCACCTCGACGACTCGCTCGGGCCGCAGCGGCACGAACGAGAGGTCCTTCTGGTTGTTCCACCGGGAGTACTCGGACGACCGCGGGGTGCGCACGCCGCCGGTGTCCTCCGAGGGCGCAGCCCAGTTCCACGGGTGCTCGTCCCACTCGGCGACGAGGGGCTGCAGCTCCTCGAAGAGTTCCTTGCGACGGGCCATCGGGAACGCACCGATGACGCCGATCGACGCGAGCTGGCCGTCGGCGTCGTAGAGGCCGAGGAGGAGGGAGCCGATGGCGTCGGGGCCGTTCTTGTGCACGCGGTAGCCGGCGACGACGCAGTCGGCGGTGCGTTCGTGCTTGAGCTTGAACATGAGCCGCTTGTCGGGCTCGTAGAGCACGTCGACCGGCTTGGCGATGACGCCGTCGAGGCCCGCCCCCTCGAACTGGGTGAACCAGCCCTTCGCCTCGTCCTGGTCGCGGGTCGCCGCGGTGAGGTGGATCGGGGCCTGGGCCTTCGCGAGCGCCTTCTCGAGCACGGCCCGGCGCTCGGCGAACGGCTTGTCCATGTAGGAGACGCCGTCGAGCGAGAGCAGGTCGAAGGCGACGAACGACGCCGGTGTCTCGGCCGCGAGCTTCTTGACCCGCGAGGCGGCCGGGTGGATGCGCTGCTGGAGCAGGTCGAAGTCGAGCCGGTCGCCGGACTCCGGTGAGACGAGGATGATCTCGCCGTCGATGACGGCCTTGTCGGGGAAGTTCGCGAGCACGGCCTCGACGATGTCGGGGAAGTAGCGGGTCATCGGCTTCTCGTTGCGCGACCCGATCTCGACGAGGTCGCCGGCCCGGTAGATGATCGAGCGGAAGCCGTCCCACTTCGGCTCGTAGAGCACCTCGGACTTGACCGCGGAGAAGTCCTTGACCGGCTTGGCGAGCATCGGCGGGACGGGTGGCACGACCTGCCCCCACACGTCGCGCATCTCGGCGTCGCGCTCGGCCTTGGGCGCCATGTACTCGGCGTCGGGCTTGTCCTGGCGACGCTTGCTCGGCTGCACCCGGGGCGGCTCGCCGGGCATCTTCGGGTAGTCCGGCGGGAAGTTCAGCTCGCCGAGCCCGCGTTCCTGGACGTCATTGTCCCACAGCGCGATTGCCGCACCCACGTCACCGATCGTGTCGTCGATGCCCGCCCACGCGTCACCACGCTCGGCCACGAGCCCCGGAACCGTGCGGACGGTGAGCGACTTCGGGTCGACGTCGCGCAGCTCGTCCCATGTGACCGGTGTCGACACGGGCGCGCCGGGCAGCGGACGCGGCGAGTAGGCGGAGGCGATGGTGCGGTCGCGGCAGGCCTGGTTGAAGTCGACGAAGATGCGTTCGCCCCGCTCCTCCTTCCACCACGACGTGGTGACGAGGTCGGGCAGCCGCCGCTCGAGCTCGCGCGCGATGCCGATGACACCGTGGCGCACGTCGAGGAACTCGTGCGTCGGGGCCACGCGGGCATAGACGTGCACGCCGCGGTTGCCCGACGTCTTCGCCCAGGCGGTGAGGCCGATCTCGGCCATCACCTCCCTCAGGGCGTATGCCGCCTCGACCGCATCCGTGAAACCGCGGCCCGGCTGCGGGTCGAGGTCGATGCGCAGCTCGTCGGGGTTGTTCACGTCCGCAGTGCGGACCGGCCACGGGTGGAAGGTGATGGTGTTCATCTGCGCCGCCCACACGGCGCTCGCGATCTCGTCGATGACGAGCTGCGGGTGCTTGCGCCCGGACGGATAGGTGCACATCACCGTGCGCACCCAGTCGGGCACGCCCTTGGGCGGGTTCTTCGAGAAGAACTCCTCGCCCTCGATGCCCTCGGGGAAGCGCTGCAGCGTCACCGGACGGTCTCCGAGCGCCCGCAGCATCGGGTCGGCGACGGCGACGAGGTACTGCGCCATGTCGAGCTTCGTGACCGGCTTGCCGCCGGCCATCCCCTCGGCCGGCCACAGCACGCGGTCGGGGCTCGAGACGCGCACCTCCCGCACCCCGGACGGGTCGGCAGGACTCGGTGCGTCGACGACGGCGGGCTTGGCGCTCACTCGCCGATCGTAGCCACGGGCGCCGACACCACGGCGCCGCACACGACCATCGAGTGCGCAGTTCTCGACGCCGCGTTCGGTTGGGAACTGAGCACTCGACCATCGAGTGCGCAGTTCCTGCGCTCGGGCCTTGCTCCCCTGAGCGGAGCAACATCGGAGCGGCTGTGAGACGGCGTGTGCGGTGCGAGGGGGCGATCGGGTACGACGCACCCATGACCCAGGCGCCCACGCTCCACAACCTCGGCGGCGAACGCTTCGTGCTGCTGACGACCTATCGTCGCTCCGGCGAACCGGTCGCGACGCCGGTCTGGGTGCTGCCCGACGCCGGTGGCGCCATCGTCAGCACCCCCGAGGGCGCGGGCAAGCTCAAGCGCATCCGGCACAACCCCAACGTCACGCTTCAGCCGTGCGACCGACGCGGCAACGTCGAGCCCGGCTCGGCGGTCGTCGAGGGCACGACCGAGATCATCCGCGACAGCGCCGCGTCCGAGGCCGTCAACCGCCGACTGCTGCGCAAGTACGGCGCCGAGTTCCGCATCTTCATGGCCATCGAGTGGGTGCTGCGGCGCGGCAACAGCAACCGCGTCGTCCTGCGCATCTCGCCGACCAGCTAGCAGCGCGCGACCTCCCCGAAGCCCTCAGCTGCGGGCGACGAGCGCCACGACGTTCGCGAGCGCGATGAGCACCGCAGCGACGAACGGCAGCCGACCGCGCGCCAGCACCGCGACGACGGCCAGGGTGACGCACACGCGGAGCAGCAGCCAGCCGGCCGCGTCCATCCCCGGGCCGTATGCCGCCACGACGGTTCCGGCGAGCAGCACCACGGGTGCCAGCCACCTGACGACCTGCGCCCCCAACAGGTGGGGGAGGGCCCGGACGCCGGTCGCCTCGTCGTCGGCGAGGTCGGGCAGGGCGTTGAGCAGGTGAGCGCCGACCCCGAGGAGCGCACCCGTCGACACCACCCACGCGGCGGGCAGGGTGGGCGTGGGCAGGGCGAGCGTGACGACTGCGGGCAACGCACCGAAGGCGACGGCATACGGGAGCGGGGACAGCACGGTCCGCTTGAACCACAGGTTGTAGGCCCACCCCGAGGCGACCCCGAGCAGCAGGTGCACGAGACCCGACGCCAGGCCGCAGGCGAGGGAGAGGCCGACGCACGCAGCGAGAGCGATCGCGCACGCGACGCGCACAACCTGTTCGGAGACGAGGCCGGTCGCCACGGGCTTGTCGGTTCGGCCCACGGCGCGGTCGCGGCGGGCGTCGACGAGGTCGTTGGACCAGCCGATCGAGAGCTGTCCGGTGAGCACCGCTGCGGTCACGAGCAGGGCACGCCCCGGCGCGTGCCCCGCCGACCAGGCGAGCAGCGCGGTCAGCACCGTCACCGCGAGCGTCGGGCCCGGGTGGCAGGCGAGCACCAGCCCTCGCAGAACCCGGGTCGTGGCCACGAGGCGAGCCTAGGCGGGTCGGGTAGGTGATCCAGGTGACCACTCCGTGCCGCCCTGTCCAACCTGCCGTGGTGCCGAGCGCGGCGCGGCCTAGGCTGGCGACGTGAGCCACCTAGCGGCTGTCCGAGGCGTCCTGCCCGACCACACCTATGCGCAGGCCGAGATCACCGCGGCCTTCGCCGACGTGCTCGGCTCGACCGGCACCGACCGTGCCGTCCTCGAGCGGTTCCACGCCAACGCCGGCGTGAGCCAGCGACACCTCGCGCTGCCGCTCGAGCGCTACCGGCAGCTCGCCGACTTCGGCCAGGCCAACGACGAGTTCATCCGCGTCGGCACCGAGCTCGGCTCGCACGCCGTCAGCAAGGCGCTCGCCGCGGCGGGCCTGACGCCGCGCGACGTCGACCTCATCGTCTCGACGACGATCACCGGTCTCGCCGTCCCGTCCATCGAGGCGCGGGTCGCCGGCGAGATCGGTCTGCGCGACGACGTGAAGCGCATCCCGCTCGTGGGGCTCGGCTGCGTGGCCGGGGCCGCCGGTGTCGCGCGGGTGCACGACCACCTCGTCGGGCACCCCGACGACGTCGCCGTGCTGCTCTCCGTCGAGCTCTGCAGCCTCACCGTGCAGCGCGACGACACCTCGACGGCCAACCTCGTCGCGAGCGGCCTCTTCGGCGACGGTGCAGCCGCCGTCGTCATGGTCGGCGCCAACCGTGCACCCGACCTCGCCGCCGACCAGCCGCACGTCGTCGCCACGCGCAGCCGGCTCTACCCCGACACCGAGCGTGCGATGGGCTGGGACGTCGGCGCGACCGGGCTGCGCATCGTGCTCGGCGCCGAGGTACCCGACCTCGTGCGCGAGAACGTGCGCGACGACGTCGACCGCTTCCTCGCCTCACAAGGCCTCACGCGCGGCGACATCGGCTGGTGGGTCGCCCACCCGGGCGGACCCAAGGTGCTCGACGCGATGCAGGAGGCCCTCGAGGTCGACCGTGAGGCGCTCGGGGTCACCTGGCGATCCCTCGACCGCATCGGCAACCTCTCCTCCGCCTCCGTGCTGCACGTGCTCGCCGACACCCTCGCCGAACACACGCCCGCGCCCGGTTCGTGGGGCGTCCTCATGGCGATGGGCCCCGGCTTCTGCCTCGAGCTCGTGCTCCTCCGAGCGGCCGGCTGAAGGATCCCCATGACGTCCCAATGGCTCTTCACGGGCCTCCTGCTCCTCGTCGGACTCGAGCGCGTCGCCGAGCTCGTCGTGTCGAAACGCCATGCGGTGTGGGCCTTCTCGCACGGCGGGGTCGAGCGCGGCCAGTCGCACTACCCGTTCATGGTGGTGCTGCACACCGGTCTGCTGGTCGGCGCGGTCGCGGAGGTGTGGGCCGCCGACCGGACCTTCGTGCCGGCGCTCGGCTGGGTCATGCTCGCCCTCGTCGTCGCGAGCCA
This sequence comes from Terrabacter sp. 05T424, assembly GCF_056396225.1. Classification (NCBI taxonomy): domain Bacteria; kingdom Bacillati; phylum Actinomycetota; class Actinomycetes; order Micrococcales; family Intrasporangiaceae; genus Terrabacter; species Terrabacter sp. 05T424. Next base: position 143,288 of record NZ_JBFTLB010000002.1, on the reverse strand, counting down.
GGCGCTGCGCTGGTGGTGCGTCACGACGCTCGGCAACCAGTGGAACACCCGCGTCATCGTCGTACCGGGCCTGGCTCTCGTGCGTCGCGGCCCGTACCGGCTGCTGCCGCACCCCAACTACGTCGCCGTGGTCGTCGAAGGTCTCGCCCTGCCGCTGGTGCACACGGCGTGGGTCACCGCGATCGTCTTCACCGTCGCCAACGCGGTGCTTCTGACGGTCCGCATCCGCGTCGAGAACGATGCGCTGGGCGAGATCGCCTCTCCTGCAGGGGCGTCCGCGTGACGGCTGCGCGGCCCTCTAGCCCGACCGCTGACCGGCACATCGACGTCGCCGTCATCGGAGGAGGACCCGTCGGTCTCGCGGCCGCAGCGTATGCCGCCCGGGCCGGTCTGTCCCCCGTCGTGATCGAGCCTCGGGTGGGCGCGATCGACAAGGCGTGCGGCGAGGGCCTCATGCCCGGCGGCCTGCAGGCGCTCGCAGACCTCGGCGTGGACCCGCCCGGGCACGATCTCCGCGGCATCCGCTACCTCGCCCGCGGCCGGGTCGCCGAGGCCGACTTCAGCGGCGGCCTCGGCCGAGGGGTGCGCCGCACCGTGCTGCACGACGCGCTTCGCGGCGCCGTCGACGAGGCGGGCATCGAGGTGCTCCCGCTCTCGGCGTGCGGCCTGATCCAGGAGGAGGATTGCGTCCTGGTGCGCACCGAGGACTCCGGCGGGCCCGCACCCACCATCTCGGCCACGTGGGTCATCGCGGCCGACGGGCTGCACTCGCCGACCCGTCGCTCCCTCGGCCTCGACCGCGACCCCCGCACCCGCGAGGTGGGCACGCACGAGAGTCGGGGCGGAGAGGGGGACCAGCGCCGACCGCGGCGCTACGGGCTGCGCCAGCACTACGGCATACGTCCTTGGGGCGACCACGTCGAGGTGCACTGGAGCCGGCACTCGGAGGCCTACGTGACACCCGTCGCGGACGACCTCGTCGGCGTCGCCGTGCTGAGCCGACAGCGGGGACCTCTCGACGACAGCCTGGCCGACTTCCCGCAGCTGCGTGAGCGACTCGGCGATGCTCCGGTCGTGACGGCCGTGCGTGGCGCCGGCCCGTTGCGGCAGCGGACCAGCCGCCGGGTCTCGGGTCGGGTGCTGCTGGCCGGTGACGCGAGCGGCTACGTCGACGCCCTCACCGGCGAGGGGATCTCGCTCGGCCTGGCCCACGCCCGCGCCGCCGTCTCCGCGATCGCCGCCGGTGAACCCGATGCGTACGAACGCGCGTGGCGGGCAGCGACCCGACGCTACGCGCTGCTCACCCACACCCTCGTGCAGGTGACCCGCCCGTCATGGGGCCGGCGACTGCTCGTGCCGGCCGCTGCCGCGCTGCCGCCGGTCTTCCGTGGCGCCGTCAACGAGCTCGCGAGGCCGGGCCGGTGACCGTGGACGCCTCTCGCAGTGGGCCTTTCGAGGAGCTCGTGGTGCTCGTGTCGCCCGAGGGTGAGGCCATCGGGACCGCGCCGAAGTCGAGCGTCCACCACGCCGACACGCCGCTGCACCTCGCCTTCTCCGCCTACCTCTTCGACGACGCGGGCTCCCTGCTCGTGACGCAGCGCGCGCTCGACAAGGCGACCTTCCCCGGGGTGTGGACCAACTCTGCGTGCGGCCACCCAGCTCCCGGCGAGGCCCTGCACGACGCCGTATGCCGTCGCGTCGCCGACGAGCTGGGTCTGGCCGTTGCGAACCTCCGCCTCGTGCTGCCGCGCTTCTCCTACCGCGCCGAGCAGGACGGCATCGTCGAGCACGAGCTGTGCCCGGTCCTCGTCGGCCGTGTCTCCGGCATTGCACCCGCGCCGCTCCCCGATGCATCCGAGGTCGAGACGACCACGTGGGTGCCCTGGGAGGTGTTCGCGGGCGATGTGCTGTCCGGCGCCCGCTCGGTGTCGACGTGGTGCCGCGAGCAGGTGGTCGAGCTCGACGCCCTCGGTCCCGACCCTGTGCGCTGGCCCGATGCCGACCCCGCCGACCTCCCGGCCGCGCTGCCACGCTGACGCCCACCGGCGGCGTACGGAAGTGAGCACTCGACGGGGAGGGGGAGCGTCGGGAACTGAGCACTCCACCGGAGGGGAGCGTCGGGAACTGAGCACTCGACGGGAGGGGAGCGTCGGGAACTGAGCACTCGACGGGAGGGTTCTGGTCGAGTGCTCACTTTCCTACGGGAGGATTCTGGTCGAGTGCTCAGTTCCCGACGGGCTCAGAGCAGGTCGGTGGCGGTGGAGTCGAGGTCGGCCTGCCGGCATCCGGCAGCGCGGGCCTCGCGCGTCGCTCCTCGCGCGGCCACGAAGGCGTCGGGCAGCAGCGCCGCGATGACGGCCGACACGGCTCGTGCCTCCTTGCACGCCGGGTGGCGCAGCAGCTCGTCCGGCGAGTGGTCGACCGGGTCGCCGCCGAGCTGAGAGGCGCATGAGGCGTCGAGGCGTCGCTCGAGAGCCCACAGCTGCACGAGCTCGTCGATCTCGGGATAGCGCTCCAGACCGCCGAGGGCGACCTCGAGGGCGAGCGTGTCGCGCAGGCCCGAGGTCGAGCAGGCGAGGCGGGCCACGCCGAAGGCATACCGGCGGGCGTCACCCGGGGTGGCCTCGGAGATGCGACGCTCGAGCGCGCGGGCATGGGACCCGTCGTCGTGTGCGCTCACCGTGCCTCCTCGCTCGCGACCAGGCGCTTGCAGGGCCCCGCTTCACGGCGCCTTTCGAGCCATACCCGATCCGGGTCCGGCAGCAGCGGTGACACGGTGCAGCCGTCTCAGGCGACGGGAAGCCGCTCGCGGAGGAAGTCCTCGGTGCGGGTCCAGGCGAGCGTCGAGGCCCCGGCGTCGTGCCAGGGCATGTCGTCGTTGTCGAACGCGTGGTCGGCGCCGGCATACGTCTCGACGACCGTGGCGGGCTGCTGCGTCAGCGACGTCTCGATGCGCCGCACGGTGTCGGTGTCGATGAACGAGTCGGACAGGCCGAAGTGGTGCAGGCTCGGGGCCGTCACCGTCATCACGTCGTGCAGCCCCGGCAGCGCGGAGCCGTAGTAGTTGATGAGCGCGTCGAGCGGCGCCGAGCCCTCGGACTCGAGGTGGGCCGCGACGTTGAAGCCGAGCCCGCCACCGAAGCAGAAGCCCACGGCGCCCACACCGCCGGTGACCTCGTCGCGGTCGCGCAGCCACTCGACGGTCGCGGTGGCGTCGGTGACGGCCGCCGGCCAGTCCAGTCGCTGCACGAGGGCCATGCCCTGCTGGAGCACGTCGTCGCCCTCGACCGGGGACGTGACCCCGAGGCGCCAGAAGATCTCGGGTGCGGCGACGACGTAGCCGAGCTCGGCCAGCTGGGCGGCGCGACGCAGGATGTAGGCGCTGACCCCGTAGATCTCCTGGAGAACGACGATCCCCGGCCCCTGGCCCGTCGGAGGCAGCCACAGGTGGGCGGGCATCTCGCCCGCCTCGGTCGGGATGGTCACGGCGTCGTCCATGCGGCCCAGTATGTATGCCGCCTGCAGCGCTCTCAGCGGAGGGCGCGGATCTGCTCGAGTCGCGCCTCGTACATGTGCACCCGCCCGGAGAGGGCGTCGTGCTCGCGCTGGTGCTGCCGGAGCACGGCGACGAGACCTGCGACGACGACGGCGAGGCCTGCGCCGGCGCCCCAGAGAGCCGAGGAACCGGTGACTCCCGGGCCGGTGCCGTGCCCGGTGGCGAGCAGCGCGACGAGGGCGGCGAGCAGCAGCGCGGCGGCTGTGCCGAGACCGGCCAGGCGCCGGGATGCGGCGCGGTCGGAGGACTCGAGGGCGTCACGGGCGATCGCGAGCTCCTCGCGGGCGACCGACCGGTCGAGGAAGGTCGCGGCGGGGAAGCGGTGGACGCGGCGCCCCTCGCCCATCCCGAAACGGCGTCGGTGGTCGGTGGGCGTGTCGACGAGGCGCGTCAGGTGGATGGCGCCGGGGAACGGCCGGGCAGGAACGGCGGGCAGGGCAGGAACGGCGGGCAGGGCGGTCAGGGCGGGCAGGGCGGTCATGGCGATAGCTCCTCGTTCAGGGTCAAGGGTCTTCAGGAGTTCAGGTGCTGGCGTGTGCAGCCAGGCGGGAGTCGGGGGACGGGCGAGGTGCCCATCCGGAGGCGGGCTGCCGCCGGATGGGCACCTCGTGCCGGTCAGTCGTCCGAACCCGGGCCGAGACGGGCACCGAGGGCGTAGGCCGCGACGACGAGGGCCGAGGCAGCCAGGACGATGTCCTTGAGGACGTACTGGCCCATCAGCGTCGGGCCGTGCGGGAACAGCTCGGCCGTGAAGAGCGCGAGCGGCGACATGATGCCGATGAGCGCACTGCCCAGGATGACGACGCCGACGCGGAGGAACTTGCCGGTGACGAGCGTCAGGCCGATGACGGTCTCGGTGACCGCCGTGAGCAGGACCGCGTTGTGACCCGACACCAGGCCGAACGTGAGCCGGTCGATGGTGGCCGATGCCATGGCCTCGGCAGGACTGAGGCCGGGGAAGAACTTGAGCACCCCGAAGCCGAGGAAGATCAGGCCGAGGCTGATCCGCAGGGCGTGGAGGCTGTAGGCGACGAGGAACGCCTGGAGGCGGTCGACCGCGGCGGTGGCCTTGGCCGTCAGGGCGGTGCGCCCGCCGGCGAGGCGGGAGCTGAGCGGTGCACGGGCTCCGGAACGTCCGGGGCCGTCGACGACGAGCTGCGACATGGTGGTCTCTCCTTGGAAGTCGTTGTTCGGACGTCAGAAGGAGGAGGGGGGCGCTGCGATACCCCTCACGCCGAGGTTGAGTGCAACTACCTAGACGAAACGGCCACCTTTACGGGCAAATCGGGCGTGTAGTCGCAGTTTCTTCAATTCGCTTGACATCAAAAGAGATTCGACAGTGTTTCATCAGCAGGACGGCTGCTCACCTGTACTTTTCTGCAGGGTGCGTCTGGGGCAGTTGTCATGGTCGTTGCCTGCCTGGCCGCCCTACCGTGGACCCGTGACCAAGAACCCCTCCCGAACCGAGCGCAGGCTCGCCCCCCGCCAGACGGCATACGTCGTGCTCGGTGGACTCGTCGCGGCGCTCGCGGCGCCGGTGCTCTGGACGCTGGCGGGTCTCGCGACCGGGCTGCTCGTCGTGGTGGTCGGGATCGCCTTCGTGGGTCTGCTCCTCGCGGCCTCCGAAGGGCTGAGCCGCTGGCACCGGCAGCGGGCGGCGGCCCTGCTCGGCGTCGTCGTCGACGCGCCTGTCGCACCTGTCGAGCCCGGATGGCGGGGGTGGCTCGCGAGGCTCGGCCGCGCCACGACGTGGCGCCAGCTCGCCTACAACGGCGTCGTCGCGCCGGTCGTTCTCGGACTCTCCGCGGCGCTCGTCGCGTTCTGCTGGGGCGGCGGTCTCGTGCTCGCCTCGTCGCCGCTGTGGGCGAGGATCGGGCCCGAGCTGGCCTCCCGACCCGGCGGCGTGCTCCAGGGCGTGGGGCGGATCTGGTTCGCGACGGCCTTCGGCGTCGGTTGCATCGTGCTGGCCCCGCGGCTCGCGCGGTGGTCCGCCGCGCTCGACGTCGCGATCATGCGGCCGATGCTCGGTGAGACACGGGGTGAGCAGCTGAGCCCACGTGTCACCGCACTGGAGCAGACCCGCGCGGGCGTCATCGACGCAGCAGACGCGGAGCGTCGCCGCATCGAGCGCGACCTGCACGACGGTGCCCAGCAGCGGCTCACCTCGCTCGCCCTCAACCTGGGCATGGCGCGCTCGACCCTCGCACCCGACGCCCCGCCGGAGACCCGCCGCGCGATCGAGGACGCGCACGACGAGGCGAAGCAGGCGCTCGCCGAGCTGCGCGGCTTCGTCCGCGGACTGCACCCGGCCGTCCTCGACGAGCGCGGCCTCGACGCGGCCCTGTCGGGCATCGTCGCCCGGTCGCCGGTGCCGACGAGCCTGCACGTGCTGCTCGCCGTGCGTCCGCCCCGCACCCTCGAGGCCATCGCCTACTTCGTCGTCTCCGAGGCGCTGACCAACGTGGCCAGGCACTCCGGAGCCACCTCGGCCGCGGTCCGGGTGACCTCCGACCGGCAGCGCCTCGTCGTCGAGGTGAGCGACAACGGCCACGGCGGCGCTGTGGAAGGAGCCGGCACCGGACTGACCGGTCTCACCCACCGCGTCGCCGCCGTCGACGGCACCCTCACCGTCACCAGCCCCGCAGGGGGACCCACCGTGCTCAGGGCGGAGCTGCCGTGCGCGTCGTGATCGCCGAGGACTCGACCMTCTTGCGAGACGGGCTGAGCCGTCTGCTCGCCGCCAACGGCATCGAGGTCGTCGAGGCGGTCGGCGACGCGGAGGAGGCCCTCGTCGCCGTCGAACGGCACCAGCCCGACCTCGCCCTGCTCGACGTCCGGATGCCGCCGACCCACACCGACGAAGGGCTGCGCGCCGCCCTCGTCATCCGCGCCCAGTGGCCGCAGGTCGCGCTCCTCATCCTCAGCCAGTACGTCGAAGAGCGTTATGCCGCAGACCTGCTCGCGAGCACGACGTCCGCCGTCGGCTACCTGCTCAAGGACCGCGTCGCCGACGTCGACGAGTTCGTCGAGTCGCTGCGCCGCATCGCCGACGGCGGCACCGCCCTCGACCCCGAGGTGGTCGCCCAGCTGCTGCTGAGGCGTGACAAGAGCCCGCTGCACCGGCTCACCGACCGTGAGCGCGAGACCCTCTCGCTCATGGCCGAGGGTCGCTCCAACACCGGCATCGCGAGGGCCCTCCACGTGAGCGAGAGCGCGATCGCCAAGCACGTCAACGCCATCTTCACCAAGCTCGACATGCCGACGACGGCCGGTGACCACCGCCGCGTCCTCGCCGTCCTGCACTACCTCTCGGAATAGGACCACCATGAGCGACCAGCAGCCCACCCACGGCACCCAGCCGACCGGGGCGCGACCGACGGCTCCGGCCGGACCCCCTGTTCCCGACGACCGCATCCACGGCGATGCCTTCGGCGACCCCTGGCTGCGGCCGACGTTGGCGACAGGTACGCAGCAGGCCGAGGCCGCTCCCGCCGTCGATGAGGCCGAGCCTGCCCCGCCCGCACCCGCGCGACCGCTGCCCCCGGTCGGGGCCTCCTGGCTCGTGGCCGGCCTCGGAGCGACGCTGCTCCTCGCCAGCGTCTTCGGGGCGCTGTCCTGGGACTCCATCACCGGCGGGCTGTGGCGCGAAGGCACCCAGCAGGCGGCGTACGCGATGCCGTCCGGCGGCCTCACCATCATCGGCGGGGCCGACGACGTCACGGTCGTCAGCGGCGGCGCCGCCGGCCGCATCCAGGTCGCCCGGCACCTCGCATGGGGTCCGGGGTCGTCACAGCCGACCGTCTCGGAGCACCTCAACGGCACGACTCTCGAGCTCGGGTCCGACTGCGGCGGCCTCTTCGGCTGGTGCGGGGTCGACTACGTCGTCACCGTGCCGGACGCCTCGGACGTCACGGTCGACAACGGCTCGGGCGACGTGTCCGTCACCGGCTCGTTCGGCAGCGCCGTCCTCAAGACTGGATCCGGCGACATCGACTCGACGGGCCTGAGGGCGCGGGAGGTCACCGCGTATGCCGGCAGCGGAGACATCGCTCTCGAGCTGGGAGCCGTGGCGCCGACCGTCGACGTGCAGACCGGGTCGGGCGACGTCTCGGTCAAGGTCCCCCAGGACGCCCGGTATGCGTTGAGCCTCGACGCCGGCTCAGGCAGCGAGGACGTCAACGTGGCGACCGACCCGACCAGCTCGTCGTCGATGCAGGTCAGGACCGGCTCGGGCGACATCGAGGTCGACTACCGCTGAGCAAGCCAGGCCGCGAGTCCGGTTGCGAGTCCGGCTCAGCGATCGCAGCCGAGGCCGTGGACGCCGAAGCCGCGTGTCACCGAGGGGGGCGGTGACACGCGGCTCCTGGGGTTCGCCGGCTCAGGTGGGGTTGCCGACTGGGGAGTCGTCCTCGTTGGGGTTGTCGAAGGCACTGTGCTTGTCGTCGGGCACGGACGCGGCCGGGGTGGGGGTGGTGGCCGTCGTCGTGTCGTGCTGCTCGACGAGCTTGTCGATGCCCTTGTCGACCGAGGCTCGAACCTTGGTCACGGTGTCGGCGTGCTTGCCGCCGGTCTTCTCGTCGATCTTCAGGGAGGCCTTGTCCAATGCCCCGTCGACCTTCTCGCGGTTCTCCTGGGCGTAGCCGGCCGCGGCCGACACGGCTGCCTTCGCCATTTGGAACACGGCGTCGCCGAAGTCCTTCGCCTTCTCCTGCAGGTGGACCTCGTCCGCCTTGTGCTTGAGCTGCTCACCGAACGACATCGGTGTCTCCTCATCTCACACTGGCCCGGCGGTGCGCCAGGCTCACTGCTTCCACAGTCATACCCGAGGGGCCCTCCCCGCAACCGGGGTCGACCCGGATTCCGACCCCGAGCCACCCTGACTCGACGAGCCTGTCGGTGCGCAGGAGGGTGCGTCGGGTTGGGAGGACAGGGCGCTGCGACCGGTGTGTCCGAAGGGCCCGTTCTCCTGGCTGTCTGCTTCGTCACCTCCGGCCACCCGTACGGGATGAACCGCGGTGCTACTCGTCGCGGCGGCAGAGACTGGAAGGGCAGGCAGTGTGCCTGTCCCACAAGTGAACTGGAGTGATCATCATGAACCGGCTCGACGGACGAGTGGCGCTCGTGACCGGCGCTGCGAGCGGCATCGGCAAGGCGACGGCGCAGCGGCTGGCCGAGGAGGGTGCGGCTGTGCTGCTGACCGACGTCAACGAGACGCTGGGTGCGACGACGACCGAGGAGCTGCGGGCCTCGGGAGCCCGGGTCGACTTCCTGCGGCACGACGTGACGAGCGAGGCGGACTGGGCGGCCGCTGTCGCCAAGGCCGTCGACGAGTTCGGCTCGCTCGGCATCCTCGTCAACAACGCCGGGCTGGGCGACCTGCTGCCGATCGAGGAGACGAGCCTCGCCGACTGGGAACGCACCGTCGCGACCGACCAGACCGGGGTCTTCCTCGGCATGAAGACCGCTGCCCCGCACCTCAAAGCCTCGGGTCACGGCGCAGTCGTCAACATCAGCTCGATCTTCGGCACGAGCGGAGGGTTCGGCACCTCGCCGGCCTACCACGCAGCCAAGGGAGCGGTCCGCACGCTGACGAAGAACGTCGTCCTCCACTGGGCGTCGAAGTGGGTGCGCGTCAACTCGGTCCACCCCGGCTTCATCGACACACCCATCCTGGATCCGACGAGGGGCACCCCGTACGAGCAGGTCATGATCGACCTGACGCCGATGGGTCGCCTCGGTCGTCCGTCCGAGATCGCGGCCGGGGTGGCCTACCTCGTCAGCGACGACGCCGCGTTCGTCACCGGCCTCGAGCTCTACATCGACGGCGGCTACATCGCCCGGTGACGTCGGAAAGTGGGCACTCGACTGGTGGTGTGAGTCGAGTGCCCAGTTCCCCACCGTCGCGACGTCGGGAACTGCGCACTCGAGTGTCGGAAGGTGGGCACTCGACTGGTGGTGTGAGTCGAGTGCTCAGTTCCCCACGCGTCGCGACGTCGGGAACTGCGCACTCGCCTTGGGGAGTGTCGGAAAGTGGGCACTCGACTGGTCGTGTGAGTCGAGTGCGCAGTTCCCGACGCACCTCTCGGCGCCGGGAACTTAGCGACCGAAGGTCGCCGACCACGCCCAGTCGAGCACCGACCGGTGCCGCGACCACGACGGGTCGCCCGCCGACGGGGCCTGCGGGTCGCCGTCCAGGGCCGCCCCGTCGGGGGCGCCGTCACCGGCGCGCTCCGTCGCCAGCGACCTCCGGATCGCCTCGGCCACGCCAAGACGCCCCCGTTCGCGCCCGTCGGGCCCACCCGGCTGACCCAGCACGTCGGTGGCGTCCAGCTCGCCCACCATGTCGTGGCCGAGGCTCGGGATCAGCGACTGCACGGTGCCGCTCGGCACGTCGACGAGCGAGCCGGCGACGCGCGCGACCGTCTCGACCGGCGCCAGCCACACCGGCAGCTGCACGCGCAGCAGCCGGGCCTCGGCGGCATACGTGCGCAGGAGCGAGACGTAGCTGAGCCGGTCGGGCCCGACGACGTCGAGGTGGCCGGTGACGTCGGGCCGCTCGAGTGCCTCGGCCAGGAACCACACGGCGTCGGCGACGGCGACCGGCTGGATGACGGAACCGGCCATCCACGCCGGCACCGTCTGCACGACGCCGAGGCGGTGCGACATCTGGCGCATCACCTCGAAGCTCGTCGAGCCGGCCCCGATGACCATCGACGCGCGCAACGTCAGCACCGGGCAGTCTGCGGTCGCGAGCACCTCCTCGACCTCGAGCCGTGAGAGCAGGTGGTCGGACAGCTCGTCGTCGGGCAGGTCGGGCACGATGCCCGAGAAGTAGACGAGGCGGGTGGCGCCGACGACGCCGACGGCATACGCGACGTTGTCGGCGGCCCTGCGGTCGCGTTCCATGAAGTCGTCGTCGTCGAGTCCGTGCACGAGGTAACAGACGGCGTCGACACCGTCGAGGGCCGCGATGACGGCGTCCTCGTCCTGCACGTCGACGCGCCGCCACTCGACGTCGTCACCCCACGGGTATGCCGTCACGCCACCGGCAGGGCTGCGGTGCCGCGTCGCCACGACCTCGTGGCCGCGGCGGAGCAGCTCGGGAACGAGCCGGGAGCCGACGTAGCCGCTCGCGCCGACGACGGCGACCCTCATCGCCGTTTGCGGCGGAACGAGCCGAGGAGGTCGCCGGCCGAGCGGACGAGGTCGAGCGCGCCAACGTCGTCCTCCTCCTCGTCGGCCGGCAGCCGGTCGGTGACCGCCATGCAGGAGAGGAACCGCTCGATGAGTGGGTCGGAGGCGCGCTGCACGAGGCCGGTGCCGAAGTCCATCGGGAAGCCGAGGAAGACGAGGTCGGTCGCGAGGCGCGCGTGCGTGCGGCCGCCGTCGCCGTCACGCAGGGGCTCGAGCGGCTCGAGGGTGAGCGTGATGTCGATGGTGGCCTTACCGAGGCCGTGGCGCTCGCGGCCGGTCGCGGTGAGGCGGGCGTGCCGGGCCTGCTCGTCGTGCTCGGTCATCGAGCCGGTGCCGTCGAAGTACATCGACAGCGGCCCGAGCTTGGCGCGGATCTCGCCGACGAAGTCGTCGCCGTCGACCTTCGTCACCTTGGCGCCGGGGAAGCAGCGGCCGATGCGTTTGAGGTCCATGAAGTGGGCCCAGACGGCGTCGACCGGGGCGTCGAGGTCCTGGGCGTGGGCCAGCCTCACGGCAGCAGCTCCCAGTGCAGCCCGTCGCCCCAGCTGCCGTCCGCGAGCCGGTCGACCGAGTGCTCGCGCCCGAACTCGACGAAGCCGACCGAACGGAGCACGGCGTTGCTGGCCTCGTTGTCGGCGGCGGTCTCGGCGACGAGGCGTCGCACGCCGAGCCCGCCCTCGGCGGTCGGGGCGAGCGCGTGGCCGGCTGCCAGGCGCGCGGCCTCCTTCGCGGCGCCACGTCCTCGGGCACTCGGGAAGAACTGGTAGCCGAGCTCTGCGGTGTCGGTGATGGGCCCGCCGCGGCTGAAGACCGTGACGCTGCCCAGTGCGCGGTCGGTCTCGAGGTCGGCGACGCACCAGTCGATCCCCGTGCCCTCGGCCAAGTGCTCCTGGCGGCTGTGCACCCACGCCGCGAACGTGTCGGGCCGCAGGATCGAGCGTGCGGGCATCCAGTGGCTGGGGTCGTTGCGCGGCTCGATGGCGTCGACGTCGTCGAGGCGCCACGGGCGCAGGCGTACGCGTTCGCCTGCGATCGGTGCCGCTGCCAGCCACGGGTTGCTCGCCGAGCGGGGGTCGCCCGGGGTGATGCTCGCGGTCCAGGTGTCGAGCGCCGTGGTGCCGCCCATCGGGTCAGGGTGGCTCTCGGGGATGGTGCCGTGGAAGGTGAAGCCGGCGGCCCAGGCGACCCGTCGCGAGCCCCAGTTGCCGACGACGGCGCGCCAGTGCAGCCGGGTCACCGGCACGCCCCAGACGGGGGTCGAGAACGCGTGGTCGACGACGAGCCGCACGGCGCGCGACATGATGCCGTGGCCTCGAGCAGCAGGGTGCAGGCCGAAGCCCAGCTCGCCGACCGACGCGGCGCTGCCGGGCCGCAGGTCGATGGTGCCGCCGAACCGGGGGCGCCCGAGGCCGTCGGTCCACTCGATGGCCCACGACCTCGTGCCGTCGGGCGTGCCCCACGCGCGGAGGTTGCCCTCGACGAACGAGACGGCGTGCTCGCGGGAGTAGGGACGCGGGACGGTGGTCCAGCGCAGGCTCTCGGGGTCGCAGCTCTGCTCGACGACGGCGTCGGCGTCGTCGAGCGAGTGCGCCCGCAGCGTCACGACGCCGTCGGTGAGCACGGGCACGGCCGAGGGCGAGTCGGGGGCGGGCGGTGTGGGCTGGGGCTCGGCGGTCACGGCGTCAGCCTGCCAGCCGGCATACGCACTCGTCATCGGCATTGTCCTCGGCAGTGTCCTCGGCAGTGTCCTCGGCAGGTCCCGGCACCCCTTCGGGCGCTCCCCGGACGTGAAAGGCCGGGAGCCAGCATGCTGGCTCCCGGCCCAAAAGGCGCGCTTCCCCTCCACAGGCTGCGTACCGAGGCTTACCGTACCCAATGGAACGAGATATCCCTCACCCGTTGCGGGATGTTCGAACCGGCGCAACGTTGCAGGGGTTCAAGGGGACGGAGCGGGGGGCTCCGGGGATGCGCGAGGGGGTCGTCATGGGACGGCATACGGGGGCGACGTCGGCTCGGATCGAGGTCGGCGACGGCGATGCCGCACGTCTGCGCGTCGTCGCCGGTGGGACGGGAGTCCCCCCCAGATCGCGACTCCCGTCCCGGAGCATCCGGCTCGACGGCCACTCTACGAAGGGCTCGGGCCCGGGGTGGGTGACGTTGCGAGGAAAACTGCCCGACGCAACGGACGGGGCTCGGCCTGGGGCTCTCGACGCGGCGTTGGTCGCTCCGGTGCGGGGTGGGTGGGGGACGTGCTGACCGACGAGATCCGGTGGGTGCTGCGCAACGCCCGGCTGCACGCGACCGACCCCGCGCTGCGCAGCGCTGCCGGCTTCGCCCAGGGCGGGGGGCGCGCCGCCCCGGTGCACCGGGCGCAGGTCGGCCGGTGGGAGGGCGGCGGTGTGGACGTGACCCGCAACCTCGTGCGCCGCTACGAGTCGGTGCTCGAGCTGCCCGAGGGACAGCTGCTCTCGATGATCGACCTCTTCGCCCGGTCGCACGACCCGATCCGGTCGGCCGCGGCCCTGCCACCACGTGGCGAGCCCGACGTCGGGGGCACCCTCGAGCTGCTCGAGCGCGCGCTCGCTGACGACCGGATGACCGGCCTCGACTGGGACCGGCTCTCCGACCACCTCGGCCGTATGCCGCACGCGATGGTCCGCTCGGCCGACTGGGAGGCGCTCTTCCGCCGTCTCCTCGAGGAGGTCGGTCTCTGCCTCTACCTCGACTACGCCCAGCGCACCGAGGCGCTCGCGCGCCTGGCCGGGCACCCCCGCAGCGGTGGGGTCGTGGCTCGGCTCGCGGCGGAGGCGGTGGCCCGACCCGACGCGCAGTTCTACAACGACACCCTCAGCCTGCTGCAGTACACGAGGGACCCGCAGGCGCTGTCGGTCATGCTCGACCAGCTGCGTAACCCGACCAGCTCCAGTGCCCTGCGGGGCTGCCTCACCGTGCTGACCACGCTGGTCAATGGCACGCGGCTCGACGTGGACCTGCGTCGCGAAGCGGTGCGCCTCGCGGTGCAGCACCTGCGCGACCCCGACCACTCGTACCTCGTCCACCGCGGCGCCGCGAACCTCGTGCGTGCCCTGGGTCCGGCGAGCCAGCGCCTCGCGAACGTGCTCACCGCAGAGGACCGTCGGGCGGCGGCGTCGATCATCCGCGACGGCCGGGCCATGTCGGCGCAGGCCGTGCGCGAGGCGCAGAAGCGCATCCGGGCGGTGCTCGAGGCCGGGGAGGGCCGTGCCGCCGCCGGCGAGCCGGTGCTCGCCAGCCTGCTGCAGACCGCACTCGGCCAGACCAACGAGGAGGAGCGCGACAACGCGCTCGGCATCCTCATGCTGTCGCCCCAGAGCCGCATCATCGGGCGCGTGCACGCGGCCGCGTTCAGTGCGGCGGTGGACCGGGGCGACCTCGTCGCCGCCCACGAGTCGGTGAGCGTGCTGACGTGGGTGGGCCAGCCGGAGGACCTCGACATGTTCGAGCGGGTGGCTCTGTCGCCGACGACTCCCTGCTCGGTCGCGATGCAGGCGGCCTACGTCGTGGGCAACACCGTCGAGCCGGCCAACCGCAGGCGCGACGAGCGTGAGACGTCGTTCGCCCGACGCGCCGCGGAGGTGATCGCTACGGGCAGCGCCCTGGTCGGCTCCGACGACACCGAGCTGCTCCGCGGACTCGTCTACGTGCTCGGGATGCGGGGCCGCCACGACCTGATCAAGGCACTGCAGGACGCCCTTCCGGTGCCTGGCGACGACCCGCTCACGATGTCCGAGATCGCCCGCGGGGTGCTCGGCTGGTGGCTCGCCGTGCCCGACCACCTGCGCCCCCTAGCCGCCGATGGGATGCTCGTCGGCGACCGGCGTCAGGTCGCTAGGTTGGGGGCGTGCAGACGGACGAGGTGCTGAGCCTCCTGAAGGACGTGGCCGAGCAGGTCATCAACCCCCGGTTCCGGGCGCTCGCCGCGGGCGAGGTCCACGAGAAGCGCCCCGGCGACCTCGTCACCGACGCCGACCGCGAGGCCGAGGTCCTCATCAACGCCGCACTGAGCGGGGCCTACCCCGACGCGACGATCCTCGGCGAGGAGACCTTCGCCGGCGACCCCGACCTGATCCACCGGTATGCCGTCGCCGACCACGCCTTCACCGTCGACCCCGTCGACGGCACGAAGAACTTCGTCCACGGGTCCAAGGACCACGCGGTCATGGTCAGCGAGACGGTGCGCGGTGAGGCGGTGCGGGCCTGGATCTGGCAGCCGCAGCACGAGCTCGCCTTCGTCGCCGAGCGCGGCGCCGGCACCTGGCGGCACGATGCCGACGGGTCACGGCGCCTCACGGTGCCCCCGAGCCCCGAGGGTGGCCTGCGCGGGCGCACGTCCCGTCGCAAGTGGATCGGCAAGGCGCTCCACGGTCTCGAGCCGATGACGCTGACGTGGGTGTCGTGCGGCATCGACTACCCCAAGCTCGTCGAGGGTGAGGCCGACTACATCCTCTACGCGAAGGCGTCGCCCTGGGACCACGTGCCCGGATCGCTGCTGCTCTCCGAGGCCGGCGGGATGCTGGGCACCACTGCAGGACAGGCGTACTCGCCTCGCGACCTCACGCCTCCGGGACTCGTGGCCGCGGGGAGCCCCACGGCCTTCGACGACGTATGCCGTGCGCTCGCGTCGAGCGACCACCTCCGCTGAGCCGTCCGTGACGTCACCCGCGGGGTCGTCCGCATCGACCGCGCACGCGGTGCTGGCCGGCGTCGTCTGCGGCCTGGTCGGCTTCACGAGCTCCTTCGCCGTCGTGCTGACCGGTCTCCAGGCCGTGGGCGCGAGCCCGGAGCAGGCCGCTTCGGGACTGCTCGTCCTCTGCGTGACCATGGGCCTCGGCTGCGTGCTCTTCTCGTGGCGGCTGCGGATGCCGATCACGATGGCGTGGTCGACGCCGGGTGCAGCCCTGCTCGCGGCCGCCACGGTGCCGGCGGGCGGGTTCGCCACCGCGGTGGGCGCTTTCGTCGTGTGCGGAGTGCTCATCGCCCTTTGTGGACTGGTGCGACCGCTCGAGCGGCTCGTCGAGGCGATCCCGACCGGCCTCGCGAGCGCGATGCTCGCGGGTGTGCTGCTCACGCTCTGCGTGGCACCGTTCCGAGCTGTTGTCACCTCACCTTCGGCGATCGCTCCCGTCATGGTCACGTGGCTGGTGCTCGTCGCGTTCGCCCGGCGCTGGGCGGTCATCGGGGCGCTCGTCGCGGCGATCGTGGTCATGGGCGTCCAGGGGGTGTTCGGCCGACTCGACCTGGCGACAGCGGTCCCCGCGGTCGTTCCGGTTGCGCCGGCGTTCGACGCCGCGGCGCTCGTCGCCATCGCCCTGCCGCTCTTCGTCGTGACGATGACGAGCCAGAACATCCCGGGCATGGCAGTGCTCGCGTCGTTCGGCTACCGACCCGGCATGCGCGCGCCGCTGCTCTACACCGGTGGCGCCACGGCGGTCGGCGCCGTCGGCGGGGCGCACGCCATCAACCTCGCCGCGATCTCGGCCGCACTCGCCGCCGGACCCGAGGCGCACCCCGACAGGAGTCGCCGCTGGGTCGCCGGCGTCGCGTGCGGTGTCACCTACATCGCGTTCGGGCCGTTGGCCGGACTCGTCACAGCCGCAGCGCGATCCGCCCCCCACGGACTCATCGAGACCATTGCGGGGCTCGCGCTGCTCGGCACGTTCGCAGCGTCGGCCGCGGCGGCGCTCGCCGACGCGGGATCTCGCGAGGCGGGCGCGGTCACGCTCGTCGTCGCGGCGTCCGAAGTGACCGTCGCCGGGGTCGGCGCCGCCTTCTGGGGACTGGTCGCCGGAATGGTGGTCCTCGCCGCCCTCCGCATCGAGCGCAGCCGCCGACACCCCCACACCTGACGCCCGCGCGCCCCCAGTCGAGTGCGCAGTTCCCCACGCGCCGCCCAGGTCGAGTGCGCAGTTCCCGACGCCCCGCCCAGGTCGAGTGCGCAGTTCCCGACGCGCCCGGCCCAGTCGAGTGCCCATTCAGGTGTCGGAAAGTGGGCACTCGACCGGGAGGGGGCGGCGCGGGACTGGGCGTGGGGGCCGGAGTGGGGCGGACGGCATACGTCCTCTTGTCAGTCCTCGGCTGCCTCGGCCGACGACTTCTTCGAGCGCGCGGCGCGAGCGCGACCGGTCGTCGCGGCCTTCTTCGCGTCACGGGCCGCCTTCTTGGCGGTCGCAGAGGCCTTCGTCGACTTCGCGCCCCTGACGTAGGCTTTCGGGTCCTTGTCCTTCGGCGTGATGCCATCTGACCAGCGCAGCGCCTCGTGGCGGAGGAACTGGACCGCGATCTCGTGTCGCAGCTCGAGCGTCGCCTGCTGCCGGAAGTCGGCAAGGTCCTGCCGCTCCTCCTCGCCCATGTGATCACTGTTGTGCACGTTCGCGTCGACGACCGCTCGCCACCACGCCTCGGAGCCGGTGCGGCAGCGGCCGACCTTGCGCACCGCCTGACGGATCTCGTTGTGGTCCTTGACGGCGTCCTCGACCTCCTCGTCGACGGACTCGGCGTCGGCGCCTCCCGTGCCGAGCCGGAGCAGCTCGGGGTAGAAGTACTTCTCCTCGGCCTCCGCGTGCACCTCGAGCAGGATCTCGAGCCGCTTCCAGACGGCGGCCAGACCCTCGTGGTCGTCGCGCGGCCACTCCTCGAGCATCGAGAACATGCGTCGTTGCTCGTCGTGCTGGCGGAGGATGACGTCGGTGATGTCCACGGGTGGCCTCTCTGTCGTCCGGGGCGTGGCGGATCCACGGAGTTGGGACTCTGGTCAACCCATACCCGCCGACGAGTGACCGGACTGCCCGTTTCGCGTATCACTGCTGCGGGTCGGTGCCACCGTTGGTCGGGGGAGTTCACCGACAGGTCACCGGAACGGACGGATGGTGGGTCGCATGACGAGCAACGACCTCGTGGTGGTGCTCCCGGGCATCACTGGCAGCACTCTCGGAGTCAGGGGAGACGACGGGTCGCCCGCGAGTGCGAACCTCATATGGGCGCCGAGCGCCGGGGCGGTGTGGAAGCTGCTGACGGGCGGCACCTCGATCCTCGAGAAGGAGCTGCCCGACGGCATCGGCGACGGGCATCCCGGTGACGGCGTCGAACCGGTCGCCCTCATGCCCGACGTGCACGTGCTGCCGGGCATCTGGACGCCGATCCGCGGCTACGACGTGCTCGTGAAAGCCCTTGAGGCGCAGGGGTACTCGCGTGACGGCGCCGGTCGGGCGCCCTCGCTCATCGCGTACGCGTACGACTGGCGCCTGTCGAACCGCTACAACGGCGAGCGGCTGAAGTCGGTCGTCGAGCCGGCCCTCGAGAGGCTGCGCGGGCAGGGCGGGGCGTATGCCGACGCCAAGGTGGTCTTCATCTGCCATTCCATGGGTGGCCTGGTGGCGCGCTGGTACATCGAGAAGTGCGGTGGCGCGGAGGTCACGCGCAAACTCATCACCCTGGGCACGCCCTGGCGAGGCGCGACCGACGCCCTGGAGCAGCTGGTCAACGGCGTGAAGAAGGGCATCGGGCCGCTGTCGATCGACCTCACGGCGTTCTCACGACGTATGCCGTCGCTCTTCCAGCTGCTTCCGGAGTACGCGTGCATCGCCGCCGGGGACGGGTGGGCGAAGACGACAGAGGTCTCCGTGCCGAACGTCAGCACCGCGATGGTCGCCGACGCGATGGCCTTCCACGCCGACCTGCAGGCAGCCGAGACGGCGCGGGCAGCGAGCCGCACGATGACGCACATGGTCGTCGGGGTGCGGCAGCCCAGCCAGACGACGGTGACGCTGCGCGACGGCAAGGCGTTCACGTCGCAGACGTTCGGCAGCGAGAACGACTACGGGGACGGAACGGTGTCGCTCACGGGGGCGGTCGGTCTGGGGGAGGCGCTCGACACCAACCTCGCAGTGCGGGTGCCCGAGCAGCACACGAACCTCCAGTGCAACCCGTTCGTCCTCGACCAGATCCAGGAGATCCTCACGGCGCAGCCGGTGCGCAGGCGCGACGAGCTCAAGGACACGACGGTGCGGGCGACGGTGCCCGACCTGATCACGACGGGCCAGGCACTGAAGGTGGGCTTCGACCTCGAGTCCGAGGTGGGCGGCGACGAGCCGCCGCGCAAGGCGGTGGCCGTGACGGTGCGCAGCGCCAAGGGCAAGGTGCTGGGCAGGGTCGAGCCGACGCTGCGCAAGGGGCACGGAGTCGCCACGTTCGCCGACCTCCCGGCCGGCACGCACACGGTCGTGGTCGAGGGCGCCGAGAAGAGCTCGTCGGTGCGACCCGTCACCTCCACGACCGTCGTCTGGCCGAAGCCGCCGCGCTGAGGGGTGTGGACAAGCGGGGCGGACTGTCAGCGGTCGAACATATGATCGAACCATGACGACAGTGGCCGTGATCGAGCGAGGCGCAGGAGCCCCTGCTGCGTGCGACGTCGCCACCGGGGCGGTGGGCGGTCCTGGTGCGGCAGCCGGCTCGGTGCCGCTGGCGTCGGTGGACGTCCTGGAGCTGGCGGGCCTGCACGACCTGCCCGGGCTCGCGGCCCGGCTGGCGGCGATGGCCGCCGAGCTGCGCCTCATCGCGCGCAACACACCAGTCTGGACGATGCCAGAGGCCGGGCTCGGCGATGCCATCGAGCAGGCGCAGGCGGTCCGCGAGATGGCCCATAGCCTGTCGGCGGTGCTGGCTGCGGAGGTGAGCTCGCGTGGGCTCGCGGAGGCGGCGGGGCTTTCCCGCAACGACTGGGTGGCGGGGCACGCGCCCGGCCTGGCAGCCGGGGCGTCGGCCGCGCTCACCGCTGTCGGTGCGGCGATGAACGACCCGCGGTGGGTGGGTCTGGCCGGTCGCGTGCGCGATGGTTCGGTGTCCGTCGACCAGGCAGCGGTGATCGTGCGGTTCCGCGGCGACGTCATCACCTTCGCCGATCCGGTCCAGGTCGAGCAGGTCGTCGACGCCATGGTCGAGGCTGCTCCCCAGCTGGGAGTGCGAGAGCTGCGCCGCCTGGCTGCCCATGGGCGAGCGAGTTTGCGTCCGCCTGAGCAGGTGGATGACGAGGCGCAGCGGCTGCGCGGGGCACGGTCGCTCACCAAGGTCGGTCGATGCGCCGGGATGACGGAGTACCTCTGGCGTCTCGACCCCGAGGGGTCCGCGATCCTCGACGCAGCCGTCGACGCGCTTGCCCGGCCACGGCCCGATCTCGACTGGAGCGGCTTGGCCGCGCAGCCGCCCGGCGCCAAGGATGGTGCAGGTGCAGGCGCAGGCGCAGGCGCAGGCGCAGGTGCTGCTGCTCGTGCAGGGGCAGATGCAGTGGCTGGTGCTGGTGCTGGTGCTCGTGCAGGTGCTGGTGCTGGTGCAGTGGCCGGTGCTGGTGCGGGTTTCGATGCGGGTGCCGCTGCCGACGCAAGGCGGTCGGTCGACCCGAGGTCTCCCGCGACCCGGCGGGCAGACGCTGCGCTCGAGCTGATCCAGCGAGCGGTCGCAGCGCCGCAGGGCGTGACGCGGACGCCGCGCACGAAGCTGGTCGTGACGATGTCGCTCGACGCGCTGCTCGACCGGCTCCGCGGCGCCGGGGTGGCCGACAACGACGAGGTGCTCTCGGCGTCGACGGTGCGGCGGGTCGCGTGCGAGGCGGAGATCCTCCCCACGGTTCTGGGCGGGCCGTCACAGGTCCTCGACATCGGCCGCACCGACCGCTATTTCACTCCTGCGCAGCGCCTGGCGCTGGCTCAGCGTGACCACGGGTGCAGCTATCCAGGCTGCACGGTGCCGTCTCAGTGGTGCGAGGCCCACCACGTCGTGCACTGGCTTCACGGAGGCGCCACCGACTTGTGCAACGGGGCATTGCTGTGCGGGCGGCACCACACGATCGTCCACCAGCTCGGGCTGACCGCGACGGTCCTGCCCGACCAGGTCATCTGGCACGTCCCCGAGGAGCATCGACGATGGTGACCCGTCTTCGACGGGCAGGGCGGGGCGAAGGAGACGCGGGTGCCGTGTCACTCCACGATGGTTCAGTGGAGGGCATGACCACTTCTGACAACACCGCCTCGAAAATCGGTTGGGACTGCGTGGCCCTCGACTGCGCCGACGCGGCCGGCGTGGCCCAGTTCTACGCCGACCTGCTCGGCGGGCGAGTTGAGGCCGACCCCGATGGCGACTGGTTCAACGTGCTCTGGGACGGGCCGCGGATCGCCACCCAGCTCGCTCCCAACCACGAGTCACCCGACTGGCCGCGCGGCCACCAGCAGGCGCACCTCGACTTCGTCGTCATCGACATCGCTGCCGCCCACGAGCGGGTTCTCGAGCTCGGTGGCGTGGCACTCGATCCCGTAGACGCGCCGCGGCCCGAGCCCGAGCGCGGCTTCCGCGTCTATGCCGACCCTGCAGGGCACCCGTTCTGCCTCTGCCGCCCGACCCAGGACGCCTGGGACTGACCCCACGACCTACCCGGCTGGGAGCACGATGCCGAAGTGGTGGGCGAGCGCGACCAGCACCGCGGCTTCGTCCTCCAGCTCGACTTCGTCGCGGTGCCCATGGGCGGTCGTGATGAGCCGCGTGCCGCTGAGTGTGATGCGTCCGGTCGGGGTGAGCATCGACGCGAGGCGCGCGCGGGTGAAGTGGCTGTCGGGTGAGCTCTGCTGCCACTCGTTCCGCTCGGCGAAGTCGTCGAGCGGATGTGACGTCGTCGTGAAGACGAACCGGTCGCGCCAATCCTCCCCGTCACGGCGCTCGCGCGAGACCCAGAGCTCACCGCGCCTCACCAGACCGACGGACAGGCCGCGCTCGCGTCGTTCGAAACCATCGACCAGCGCTAGCGGCTCGACGAACCCGTCGCCGAACCCGACGTCGGCCAGCACCGCCTCGGGGAGGTCGGGCGAGGACACCACCAGGGCCAGGTGGTCGTACTCGTCAGTGAGGCCGCCGTCGGCCCTGGTCACACGGGCCGACACGAGGTCGACGGCATACCCGAGCCGGCGAAGAAGCAGGCCGAAGAGCCCGTTGAGCTCGTAGCAGTAGCCGCCACGGCGCTCGTCGACGATCTTGCTCCAGAGCGAGGTTCGGTCGAGGCGGATCGGTCGCCCCAGGCCGATGTCGAAGTTCTCGAACGGCACGGTCAGCAGATGGGCGCGGTGCAGCGACGCCAGTGCGGCAAAGGTCGGAGCCTCGGGTGCTGGAACGCCGATGCGCCGCAGGTACGCCGCCGCTTCCTCGGCAGTGAGGGCTTCCGTCGTCGTGGGTGCAGTCACCCGCCCATGCTGCGACCTCGAGCCCCCTTGAGGTCAAGCCCTCCCCCCAGCGAGGGGCTGGCGTGGCGTGGCGTGGCCGGCGTGGTGGTCAGACCGTGCCGGCTGGGGGCGGGCTCGATGTCGGCGTGGTCGGCATTGGGAGCGGCAGGGTCACCCCGACCATCGTCACTCCGCGCCCGTCCCACTCGTAGCCCGTGTGGTCGAGCAGCTCGATGGCGGCGCCACGCAACGTGTCCGCGTCAAGCGTTGGCACCCCGAGTGGCCCCCGCTCGAGCACTTGCGTGCCGTCGTCGTAGCGGACGAACACCTCGAGCCGACTCGGCAGGCGAGGCGGTTCGTCGAGGCCGGCCACCCGCGCGACTGCACGGCCGACGCACTCGTCGAGGACAGCGACGACCTTGGACCGCGTACGCGTGGACGGCAACGACCGGCTCGCACTCACGGATCGCCGTGGGCCGGGCAGCCGGATCGTCGCGTCGTCGGTGCCGCGCGCGATCGACACGAGGCGGCGTGCCATGGCCGTGGTGACGACGCGCTTGAGGTCGTCCTCCGACAGGCCGTGCAGGTCGGAGACGACGAAGAGCCCTGCGGCGTGGAGCTTCTCGTACGTCGCCGGCCCGACGCCCCACAGGTCGTCGAGCCGCAGCCGCGGCCGCACCCGGGACTCGAGCTCGGCGTCGACGACGACCACGCCGTCAGGCTTGGCGCGCCTGCTCGCGAGCTTGGCCATGAGCTTCGTGCGGCCGGCCCCCACCGACACGGGAAGACCGACCTCAGCTCGTGCGGCGGCTCGCAACGCGTATGCCATGCCGCTCACGTCGCCGCGGTCGCGGCCGGTCACGTCGAGGAACGCCTCTTCCATCGAGCCCGGCTCGACGAGCGGTGTGAACCGGCGGAAGAGGTCGAAGAGCAGAGCCGACGCCTCCTCGTAGGCCTCCGACCGGTAGCCCGTGACGAGGACATCGGGCCACCGGCGCTGGACCTGGCGCAGCGGCATACCGGCGTGGATGCCCAGCGCGCGTGCCTCGTAGGACGGGCACGCGACGACCTCGTGGGCGACGACCATCGGACGGCCGCGCAGACGGGGGTCGTCGCGCTGCTCGACCGAGGCGAAGAACGCATCGGCGTCGGCGTGGAGGATCACACCTCCACTCTGGCGGCCGCCGCCGACAGTGCAGAGCCACCGCATGGACGGCCCGGAAACCTGCGGGCTCGCCGGCCGTTCGCGCGAGGATGTCCACATGGCCGATGACCGTGTGCTCGTCTTCGAGGACCACTTCGACGGCACCGAGCTCGACCCGACGACGTGGGTGCCGCACTACCTGCCCGCCTGGAGCTCGCGCGCCGAGACCGAAGCCGCCTACGACGTGCGCGACTCGTGCCTGCACCTGCGGGTCCCCGTCGACCACCCGGTCTGGTGCGCGGGCGAGCACCTGCCGCCGATCCGCGTCTCGGGCATCCAGTCGGGCAGCTGGTCGGGCCCAGCCGGCAGCACGCAGGGCCAGCAGCCGTTCCGCGACGGTCAGGTCGTGCGCGAGGAGCAGCCCGAGCACCGCGGCTGGCTTCCCGACGGTGGGTGGGTCGAGCTGCGTGCCCGGGCCGTCGTCTCGCCCCGCTCGATGGTCGCGCTGTGGATGGTCGGCTTCGAGAAGACGCCTGAGGAGTCGGCGGAGATCTGCGTGACCGAGATGTTCGGCGATGCGGTCGAGCCGGGCGTCTCGACCGCCGTCGGCATGGGCCTGCACCCGTTCCGCGACCCGGAGGTCAGCGAGGACTTCGCGGCCCCGCGCCTGCCGATCGACCTCGCCGAATGGCACACGTATGCCGTCCGGTGGGACCGCGACCGTGCGGACTTCCACGTCGACGGCGCTCTCGTGCGGTCGTGCCCTCGTCCGCCGGACTACCCGCTGCAGCTCATGCTCGCGACGTTCGACTTCCCGGAGAAGTCCGTGGGAGACGACGGCCATCTCGTCCCTGAGCTCGTCGTCGACTGGGTGCGCGGCTACGCCTAGCCCGGGAGGGCGGGGCCAAAGGACCCGGTGAGGTCCTCAGTAGCCGGCGTGGTCGAGGGCCTCGGTCGTCAGCTGGCGGCCGAGCTCGATCATCTCGGCGGCGCGGTGGAAGTCGAGGGTGCGCACGGCGTTCGACGGCACGGTGACGAGCACGTCCGGCGGGTTGCTCGCCATCCGGTAGCGGGAGATGAGCGCACTCATCGTGTCGAACGACATGTTGAGCAGGTCGACGAGCCCGACATCGGCCTGCCCGAGCACGAACGCCTCGCTCGGGGTCTGCGGCACGACGAGCGTCGCCTCGGCCAGGGCGTTGTCCGTCGGGCCCGGGACGCCGTCAGCCGGGCTCGCGGCGAGGGAGCTCTCGGAGTCTCGGGCGTAGCCGCCGAGCCGGCTCGTGATCCCCCGGAACCGCTCGGACTCGAGCACCTCCGTCGCGCTGCGCCGCAGCCGGCTCGTCCACTCCTCGCGCGGCACCGGCTCGGACGACTCCTTGACCGGAGCGGCACCGGCCGCCGACCGCATACCCGACAGCGACACCGCGATGGTCACGTCCACCGACGCCGCCGCGGTCGGCTCGATCGGGATCGGGTTGATGAGGCCGCCGTCGACGAGCACGCGACCGTTGATGACCGCGGGGGTGATGACGCCCGGGATGGCGATCGAGGCCCGGATCGCGTGCTCGACCGGCCCGCGCTGGAACCACACCTCGCGCCGTGCGTTGATGTCGGTCGCGACCGCCGTGTAGGGGATCGGCAGCTTCTCGATGGTCGCACCATCGAGGATCTCGCCGACCTTGCCGATGATCCGCTCGGCCCGGATCGCCCCTCCGGCGCCGCTGAGGGTCAGGTCGAGCAGCCGCCACACCTCGCGCTGCGTGAGGCTGCGCGCCCACTCCGTGTACGCCTCGAGCTTGCCCGCCGCTGCCACCCCGCCGACGAGCGCGCCCATCGACGTCCCGGCGATCGACACGACGTCGAAACCCCGCTCGCCCAGCACCTCGAGCGCGCCGATGTGGGCGTAGCCGCGGGCCCCGCCCGACCCGAGGACGACTGCTGCACGCATACGGTCTGCCACGACCTCGACCCTACGACCGGGCTGTGTCAGTCGCGCAGGTAGTAGATCTCCAGCGACTCGAGCCAGGCCTCGTCACCGAGCATGTCGATGGCCGTGACGAGTCCGTCGGTGACGGTGAACCGGAAGGCCACCCTCGACTTGCCGCGCAGGGCCCACACCAGACCGATGCCGCCGTCGAAGGCAGCGAGCCGCGCGGACTGGGCCCCGCCGTTGAAACGACCCGCCACGGCCTCGGGTCCGACGAGGCGGTCGGGCGAGCCCATGGCGGCGGACGCGGCGTCGGAGGTGAGCACGACGTCGGGGTCGAGCAGCTCGAGCAGGGTCGCGAGGTCGCCACCGCGTGCGGCGTGCAGGAAGGCGCTGACGACGGCCCGCTGCCGCTGACCCTCGGGCCCGCCCCCGCCGGCGCTCTCGACCTCCGCCTCCGAGTCGGCGGCGCGAACCCGTCGGCGCGCCCGGCTCGCGAGCTGGCGGGTGGCGGCGGGGGAGCGGTCGATGATGTCGGCGATCTGCTCGAACGGCATGCCGAAGAGGTCGTGCAGCACGAACGCGAGGCGTTCGGCGGGACCGAGCGTGTCGAGCACGACGAGCAGCGCGACGCCGACGCTGTCGGCGAGCTCGGCCTCGTACGCCGGGTCGGGCGTGCGCGCGGTCGGGTGGGCGGCGCGCTCGCTCTCGGTGAGCTCGGCGAGCCCCGCGTCCCAGCTGTCCTCGCGGCGTGAGGCGCGCGACCGCAGCATGTCGAGGCTGATCCGGCCGACGACGGTGGTGAGCCAGCCGCCGAGGTTCGCGACGTCGCTCGTGTCGCTGCGGCGCAGGCGCAGCCAGGCCTCCTGCACGGCGTCGTCGGCGTCGGCCGAGGAGCCGAGCACCCGCTGGGCCACGGCGCGCAGCCGGGGCCGGTGCTCCTCGAAGTCACGCGCCAGCCACTGCTCCCGCGTCAGGTTCTCGTCGTCCATCCCCGTCACATCCTCGTCTCGTGGTCCGTCATAGCACTGACGAGCCGGAGCCACCCGATGTGACACCGCGCTCGTGGAAACCAGGCAAACCAGGAAAACCACGAGAACCAAGGAGAGACCGATGTCTGCCGTGAACACCCTCATCTACCCCGTTGCCGACCTCGACGCCGCCAAGCGGGTCTTCACCGCCCTGCTCGGGGTGGCGCCGCACACCGACCAGCCCTACTACGTCGGCTACAACGTCGACGGCCAGGAGCTCGCCCTCGACCCCAACGGTCACCGCAAGGGCATCACGGGCGCCACGCCGTTCTGGTCGGTCGACGAACTCGAGACGACGATCGCCGCTCTCGTCGAGGCGGGGGCCACGGTGACGCAGCAGCCCACCGACGTCGGCGGTGGCCGCCGCACGGCCTCGCTGGCCGACGCCGACGGCAACATGATCGGCCTCATGCAGGACTGATTCGTCCACTTTCCGGGCGTCCGGTTCTCCGCGCGTGTCGCGACGGACCGGGCGCCCTCACATTTATGAAAACGACTGTGGGACAAGCAAATGCACGCCGATTGCGTACGCCCCCGGGTGGCCCTTCCGAGCCGCCGCCCGGCGGCGTCGTGGCGCGCGGGTCTTGCGCCGGCCCGCGGACCTGTGCAGTATGGAAAGGCAGATGTAAGCGCTTACAGAGCGCGAACGACTCAACGACGAGACGCGAGAGGTGGGACCAGTGGCAACGGCACGCAAGCAGAACCCGGCCGCGACCTCCACGCCCGCCGTCTCCGCCGCCCACCCCGCGCCCAGCGCGGCGAACCACCCGGGCGCCACGATCTACTCGGTCGCCGAGCGGGCCGGCGTCTCGATCGCCACCGTCTCGCGGGTCCTCCAGGGCGCGGGCACCGTCTCGGCCAAGACGACGCAGAAGGTGCTCGATGCCGTCGACGAGCTCGACTACGTGCCGCTCGGCGCCGCCCGCAGCCTCGCCGTCCGACACCACGAGGCCCACGGCCTCGTGCTGCCCGAGCTCACCGGTCCCTACTACTCCGAGCTGCTCATGGGCTTCGAGTCCCGCGCCGCCGAGCTCGGCCAGAGCGTCACGCTCATGCTGACCGAGGGCAAGGCCGACATCGCCCGCGCAGTGCGCCAGCTCGCCACCCACGTCGACGCCATCGCCGTGCTCGGCTCGGCCGCCATGCCGCCCGCCGTCGCCAAGGCGCTGCACGGCAAGAAGCCGGTCGTCATCATCGCCGGGTCGCCGCAGGAGGGCATCGAGAGCGTCGGTGCCGAGAACGCCCACAGTGCCCAGAAGCTCACCGAGCACGTGCTCGGCCACGGCCGGCGCCAGCTCCTCTTCGTCGGTGACCCCGACGGCGCCCCCGACATCCGCGAGCGCCACGCCGGCTTCGTCGCCGCCCACCACGCCCAGGGTCTCGAGCCCGCCGAGCCGGTGCGCGTCCCCTTCCGCGAGGGTGAGGGCGAGGCCGTCGCCGAGCGCATCCTCGCCGGCGAGATCACCGCCGACGCACTGGTGTGCGCGAACGACGAGCTCGCCCTGTCGATCATGAGCCACCTGCAGGACGCCGGCCGCGACGTGCCCGGTGACATCGCGGTGGTCGGCTGGGACGACGTCATGACGTCCCGCTACGTGCGTCCGGGTATGACCACCGTGCGCCAACCCGTCCGTGAGCTCGGGGCGCTCGCGGCCGAACGTCTTCACCAACGGGTCCACGGGGCCGAGCTGCTCGCTGCGCCGCGCGTCCTCCCGACCCAGGTGATCATCCGAGGCTCCTGCGGCTGTGCGGCCGCGCCTCGCGCCACCCCACCCACCCGCGCGACCTGACGGCATACGCCCACAGCCCGTCCCACCGGGCGCCCTCCATCCACCCAGCCCACCCCCAGAACGCCCCCAGAACCACCACCACCTCCACCCCCTGAAACCCCGCTCGTCTCGAAGAGCACACAAGGAAGTGAGACACCGATGAGACGCACCACAGCCATCACGGTCGCCTGCATGACGGCCGCCGCCCTCACCGTGACCGCCTGCGGTCGCGACGGCGAGAACGGCGGCTCCGGCGCGGCCCAGACGGGCGCTGCGGTCAGCTCCGGCAAGGCCACCGGCGAGATCACCGTCTGGGCCATGGGCGCCGAAGGTGACAACCTGCCCAAGCTCACCAAGGACTTCGAGACGGCCAACCCCGGCGTCAAGGTCAAGGTGACGGCGATCCCGTGGGACGCCGCCCACGACAAGTTCACCGCCGCGATCGCTGCCGGCAAGACGCCCGATGTCGCCATGGTCGGCACCACGTGGATGGGCGAGTTTGCCGCGAGCGACGCGCTCGACCCCACGCCCGCCCAGGTCGACAAGTCCGCCTTCTTCGAGGGCGCGCAGAAGACGACCGAGGTCAACGGCACCTCCTACGGCATCCCCTGGTACGTCGAGACCCGCGTGCTCTTCTACCGCAGTGACCTCGCCAAGAAGGCCGGCTACGACGCCGCCCCCACCGACTGGCAGGGCCTCAAGGACATGGCCAAGGCCATGCAGACCAAGGCCGGCGCCAAGTGGGGCATCGGCCTGCAGGCCGGCGGCGAGGGCTCCTGGCAGACCCTCATGCCGTTCGCGTGGTCCGACGGCGCCGACCTGACCAAGGACGGCGGCAAGGCGTACAACTTCGACAGCCCGCAGATCCTCAAGGCTGCGCAGTACTACCAGTCGTACTTCACCGACGGCATCTCCAACAAGGCCGCCCCGGCGACCCCGACCACCGAGCCGGACTTCGCCAAGGGCACGGTCCCGATGTTCATCTCCGGTCCGTGGATGATGTCCGCGGTCGAGAAGGTCGGCGGCGCCGGCTTCAAGGACAAGTACAACGTCGCGCCGATCCCGGCCGGCTCGTCGGGCTCCTCGTCGTTCGTCGGCGGCTCGAACTTCGTCGTCTTCAAGAACACGAAGAACCGCGACACGTCCTGGAAGTTCGTCAACTGGCTCGCCGACCCCAAGGTCCAGTCGAAGTGGTATACCCTCTCGACCGACCTCCCGTCGGTGAAGAGCGCCTGGCAGGACCCGGCCCTCGCGTCCGACAAGAAGCTCGCCGTCTTCGGCAAGCAGCTCGAGACCGCCAAGGCCCCGCCGTCGTTCCCGACGTGGGAGCAGGCCGTCAAGGCGCTCGACACCGAGATGGAGAAGGTCACCAAGAGCGGCGAGGACCCGGCGACCGGTCTCAAGAACGCCCAGCAGCAGGCCGACTCAATCGGCACGGGCATGTGATCGCATGACCGCCCAGACCGGCACGACCGGGTCCCCCACCGGACCCGTGACGCCAGCTCCGGCCGCAGCCCCGGGGCGACCTGACGACAGGTCGCCCCGGGGGGTGGGCGACGGAGGCTCCCGGCGCCGGGGAACGTCCCGGGGCCGGGAGGGCCGGGCGGCGTGGGTCCTCGCGATCCCCTTCTGCCTGCTCTTCCTCGCCTTCACGGCGTGGCCGGTGGCCCAGTCGCTCTTCATGAGCATCACCGACACGAAGGCGCGCGACCTGCGAAAGCCCTTCTCGGTCAACATCATCGGGCTCGACAACTTCACCAAGGCGCTGTCCGACCCGATCTTCCGCAAGGCCGCCGCCAACACGGCGTACTTCGTGCTCGTCGGGGTGCCCCTGACTCTCGTCCTCGCCCTGACCGCCGCCCTCGCGCTCGACAAGGGGATCACGCGGTTCCGTGCGATCTTCCGACTCGGCTTCTACATGCCGGTCATCACCTCGATCGTCGCGGTGGCCGTCGTGTGGCGCTTCCTGCTGCAGGACCCGGGCGGCCTCATCAACACCGCCCTCGGCTGGGTCGGTATCACCGGCCCGAACTGGCTCGGCGACCCGAACTGGTCGATGCCCGCGCTCATCATGATGGCCGCGTGGCGCAACTTCGGAACGGCGATGATCATCTTCCTCGCCGGCCTGCAGGCCGTGCCGGCCGAGCTGCACGAGGCCGCCGCCATCGACGGCGCCAACGCCCGGCAGCGCTTCCGCCACGTCACCCTGCCGCTGCTGCGACCGACCCTGCTCTTCGTCATGGTCACCACCTCGATCGGCTACCTCCAGGTCTTCGAGGAGCCCTTCGTGATGACCAAAGGCGGGCCGCTCAACAGCACCATGACGGTGTCCTACTACACGTACCAGCAGTTCGGATTCGGCAACTACGGACTGGCGTCGGCCATGAGCTACCTCATCTTCGTGGTCATCGCCATCGTCACCGCGCTGCAGTTCCGGCTGCTCCGAGAGAGGACCTGACCATGTCCGTCGACACCGCACCACGCCCTGTCGGCAAGCCCGGTCAGTCCGGTCCGGCTCGCTCCGGGGGCTCCGGGAGCCGCGCGGGCAAGCCCCGCTCCGGCATGGTCGGCTCGAGCCAGGGCGGCCGCTGGTGGCTCTACCTGGTCCTGACCGTCGCCCTGCTGGCCGTCATCGCACCCTTCGTCTGGATGGTGCTCGGCAGCTTCAAGGGTGAGGGTGAGCTCCGGCAGGTGCCGCCGACCTGGCTGCCCGAGAGCGCCTCGCTCGACAACTACACGCAGCTGTTCGACAAGCTCAACTTCGGGCAGTTCTTCACCAACTCGATCGTCGTCGCGGTCGTCGTGACCGCCGGCAACCTCATCTTCTGCTCGATGCTCGGCTATGCCCTCGCGATGCTCGACTTCAAGGGCAAGAAGTTCATCTTCACGGCCGTCATGACCACACTCATGATCCCGGGCGTCGTCACGTTCGTCCCGCTGTTCGTGCTCGTCGCGAACGCCGGTCTCATCGACACGCTGCCCGGCCTCTTCCTGCCGTTCCTCGTCAGCCCGTTCGGCGTGTTCCTCATGCGCCAGTTCATCCTCGGGCTGCCCAAGGACCTGCTCGACGCCGGCCGCGTCGACGGTGCGGGTGAGCTGAAGATCTTCTGGAAGATCATCCTGCCGCTCTGCGGACCCGCCCTGGCGACGCTCGGCATCCTGACCTTCCTCGGCAGCTGGAACAACTTCCTCTGGCCGCTCGTCGTGGCCCAGTCCGAGGAGCGCTACACCCTCCCCGTGGCCCTCGCGCTCTACTCCACCGGCCAGAACAGCACCAACTACGGCCTGCTCCTCGCCGGAGCGACGGTCGTCATCGTCCCGATCCTCGTGGTCTTCCTCATCTTCCAGAAGCGCTTCATCGAGGGCATCGCCACGACCGGTCTCAAGTGACCAAGTGAACCGAACCCAGTGAACGGAGCACACCCCATGCAGCACACCTCCAAGCAGACCCTTGCACCGAGCCGCCGCTCGTTGCTCGTGGGCGGGGCGGCCTCGGTCGCCGCCTTCGCCCTCGCCCCCACCGGCAGTGCACGGGCGGCCTCGGCTCCCGCCTTCGTGCGCAGCGCACCGACGCTCGCCCTCGACAAGGGCCGCGTGCACACGTGGGCCGCCGACACGTGGCGCAGCCTCGTCGCGATGACCGACCCGAAGACCGGGCTCCCCGCCGACAACATTCCCGAGTCGCTCGCGGCAGGTGACCGCTCGGGCTACACCTCGCCGACGAATATCGGTGGCTACCTGTGGTCGACCGTCGTGGCCCGCGAGCTCGGCCTGATCACCCGCGGCGAGGCGTCGGCCCGCCTCATCCGCACGCTCAAGACGGTCGAGCGCATGGAGCACCACACGCCCAGCGGCATGTACTTCAACTGGTACGACGAGGCGACGGCCACGACGCTGCACACCTGGCCCGACTCCGGCGACAAGGTCGTCCCGTTCTGCTCGAGCGTCGACAACGGCTGGCTCGGCGCCGCCCTCCTCGTCGTGCAGCAGTCCGACCCGGCCGCCCGCCCCTGGGCGAAGCGCATCTTCGACCGGATGCGCTGGGACGCCTTCTACAACGACAACAGCGACCCGGCCCACCAGGTGCGCACCGGTGGCCTCATCCACGGCGGCTTCTACCCGTACGAGGACGGCCGCCCCGGAGGCACCTACCAGGGCACCCACATCGGCGGCGCCCCCGTCTGGCTCACGACGCACCACTACGACACCACCGTGTCGGAGACGCGCATCACGAGCTACCTCGGCATCATCACCGGCCAGATCCCGCCCAAGCAGTACTTCGCCATGTGGCGCACCTTCCCGGCCACGTGCGACTGGTCGTGGCACGAGATGCAGCCGGTCGGCGAGAACCGCACGTACTTCGGCGTCGACGTCTACGAGGGTGCCTACACCTACCGCGGCATGCACGTCGTGCCGGGCTGGGGTGGCTCGATGTTCGAGGAGCTCATGCCCGACGTCTTCGTCGACGAGGCCGCCTGGGCGCCGAGGTCCTGGGGCCGCAACCACGCGCTCCACGTCCGTGCCCAGCGCGAGCACGGCCTCATCGAGGCCGGCTACGGCTACTGGGGCTTCAGCCCGTCGAGCAACCCTGCCGGCGGCTACCGCGAGTACGGCGTCGATGCGCTCGGGCTCAATCCGACCGGCTACATGTCCGACCAGGAGAGCACGAACTACGACCCCGGCTTCGGCACCTGCCGCGCGGCGACGAACCCGACGCCGACCTACGGCGACGGCGTCGTCACGCCGCACGCCTCGTTCCTCGCCATGCAGCACGAGCCGGGGGAGGCCTACACCAACCTCGCCGGCATCCAGGCCGACTTCGACTCCTACGGCCGCGGCGGCTTCTTCGACGCCGTCGCCGTGAAGTCCGGCACCGTGGCCCGTCGCTACCTCTCCCTCGACCAGGCGATGATCATGGGCGCCGCCGGAAACGTCCTGGGCGACAACGTGATCCGTCGTGCCTTCTCCACGCCGGCGGTCCGCAACGCGCTGCAGCCGGTCATCGGCATCGAGGAGTTCGGCGCGAGTCCGGTCGCCTGACCCGGTCGACCTCCAAACGAGAAACCCACCGACGAAAGGCGGCACCCGTGCGCCCCGATCTACGCACCACGGACGACGGAGTCGAGTTCCGCGACCTCAACGGCAACGGGCGGATGGACCCCTACGAGGACCCGCGGCTCGACGTCGAGTCGCGGGTCGAGGACCTGCTCGGCCGGCTCTCCCTCGAGGAGAAGGTCGGCCTGATGTTCCAGACGGTCATCGAGGCCGGCGCCGACGGCTCGGTGCTCGAGCAGCCCGGCAACATCAGCAAGTCTCCGACGAGCACCGTCGTGCTCGAGAAGCACCTGAGCCACTTCAACGTGCACGCCCTCGACGACCCTCGCATGGCGGCTCGCTGGAGCAATGCCCTGCAGGCACTCGCCGAGCGCACGCCACACGGCATCCCGGTGACGGTGTCGACCGACCCGCGCCACGCGTTCATCGAGAACGTCGGGGTCTCCTTCTCGGCAGGCGCGTTCTCGCAGTGGCCCGAGCCGCTCGGGCTCGCGGCGCTGCGAGACGCCGAGGCCGTACGCCGGTTCGCTGACGTCGCGCGCCAGGAGTACACCGCGGTGGGCATCCGTGCGGCCCTGCACCCGACGCTCGACCTCGCGACCGAGCCGCGGTGGGCCCGCCAGGCGGGAACGTTCGGCCAGGATCCCGACCTCGTGACCGAACTCGGTGTCGCCTATCTCAAGGGCTTCCAAGGGGACTCGCTCGGGCCGGGAAGCGTTGCGTGCACGAGCAAGCACTTCCCGGGCGGCGGACCGCAGAAGGACGGCGAGGACGCCCACTTCCCCTACGGCCGCGAGCAGGTCTATCCCGGTGGGCGGTTCGACGACCACCTCAAGCCGTTCCCGCCCATCATCGCGGCGGGCACGGCCGGGATCATGCCCTACTACGGCATGCCGATCGACCTCGAGGTCGACGGTGAGCCGATCGAGCCGATCGGCTTCGGCTACAACAAGCAGGTCGTGACGGGGCTGCTGCGCGAGAAGCTCGGCTACGACGGCGTCGTCGTCACCGACTGGGAGCTCGTCAACGACAACCACGTCGGTGACCAGGTGCTGCCGGCCCGGGCCTGGGGCGTCGAGCACCTCGACCCCCACGGCCGCATGGAGCTGATCCTCGAGGCCGGCGCCGACCAGTTCGGTGGCGAGGAGTGCGTCGAGATCCTGCTCGACCTCGTGGCACAGGGCCGGGTCACCGAGGCGCGTGTCGACGAGTCCGCACGGCGCATCCTCACCGTGAAGTTCCGGCTCGGCCTGTTCGACGACCCGTACGTCGACGAGGAGGCGGCAGCCAGGACCGTTGGGCGACAGGACTTCCGGGACGAGGGGTACGCCGCGCAGGCTCGCTCTGTGACCGTGCTGCACAACGAGGGTGGCCGCCTGCCGCTCGAGCAGGGACTGCGCATCTACGCGGAGAGGGTGTCGCCCGAGGCTGTCGTCAAGCACGGCAAGCTCGTGGAGAGACCCGAGGACGCCGACGTCGCGGTGGTGCGCCTCACGGCGCCGTTCGACCCGAGGTCAGACCTCTTCCTCGAGTCGTGGTTCCACCAGGGCTCGCTCGACTTCCCTCCGGGGCTCGTCGCGCGGCTCGAGCGCATCGCGGCGGTGTGCCCCCTCGTCGTCGACGTCGTGCTCGACCGGCCCGCGGTCGTGACGCCGTTGCTGCGGGTCGCGGCGGCGGTCGTCGGAAGCTTCGGCAGCAGCGACGACGCGCTCCTCGACGCGATCACCGGCACCATCGCCCCGGTCGGGCGGCTGCCCTTCGACCTGCCCCGGTCGATGGACCAGGTGCGGGCGCACGGCGAGGACGTGCCCGGCTATGACGACCCATTGCTCCCGTTCGGGTACGGATTGACCATCTGAGAGCACCACCCCAGACCAGGGAGGGCCCAAGGCAGGCACTCACGACCCCCCAAGGGTGTGACCCCCTCGCACCCGAGTGCCCGGCGAGCCCCGGCCGCAACCCACCGCGGCCGGGGCCTCGTCGTGGTCGGGGAGGGTCAGCCGGTGTAGCCCTCGACGGTCCGCTCGGAGCGCACCTCGGCGGTGTCGGGGTCGTCGCCGAACTCGCGCTTGGCGCGGCGCTGGCGCAGCAGGTCCCAGCACTGGTCGAGCTCGACCTCGAGACTGCGCAGCCGGGCGTGCTCGTCGTCGACGCTGATCGAGCCGGTCTGGAGTGCCGAGCGCAGCTCGTGCTCCTCGTCGATGAGCGATTTGATGTGGTGCTGGATGGAGACGTCGTCAGCCATGTCGCCACCTTCGCACGCGCCTGGATCTGAGTCGAGGGTGCAGCGGGGCCGTCGGGCACCGTCGGGCATCGTCGGGCACCGTCGGGGAGCGCCGTCGAGGGCTAGCGTGAGGGCGGTGACCACCTACGCCCTCGTCCCCGGCGCCGGCGGCGCCGCCTGGTACTGGCACCAGGTCGTGCCGCTGATCGAGCAGGCCGGCCATGAAGCCGTGGCCGTGGACCTGCCCGGTGACGACCCCGCCGAGGGGCTGCCCGAGTATGCCGCCCGTGTCGTCGCGGCGGTCGCCGGACGTGACGACGTGGTGCTCGTCGGCCAGTCGATGGGCGGCTTCACCCTGCCGCTGGTGGCGGCACAGCGGCCCGTCACGGCGATCGTGCTGCTCAACGCGATGGTGCCCTTGCCCGGCGAGACAGCGGGCGAGTGGTGGGACGCCGTCGGCTCGGAGGCGGCGCGCGTGCAGGCGGCGCGCGAGTGCGGCTACCCCGAGGAGGTCGACCTCGAGACGTACTTCCTCCACGACGTCGACCCGGCAGTCGCGGCCTCGGGCGAGGCGCACCAGCGACCCGAGGTCGACCGGGCGTTCGACACCCCGTGCGACTTCGAGAGCTGGCCGGACGTGCCCGTCCACGCCGTGGCAGGAGAGGACGACAGGTTCTTCCCCGTGGCGCTCCAGCGACGCGTGGCGCGCGAGCGGCTCGGTGTCGACCTCGACCTCGTGCCGGGCGGGCACCTCGCCGCGCTGTCGCGCCCGCGGGAGCTCACGGCATACCTCCTCGGGGTGACGCGATGACGGGGACGAACGACAGCAGCGAGTTCGACCAGGCGTACTGGGAGCGGCACTGGGAAGAGGGCAGGTCGGGGGAGGCGGCTGCGGCGGCGAACCCGCACCTCGTCAGGGAGGCGGGCGCCCTCAGCCCGGGGACGGCACTCGACGCGGGCTGCGGCGAGGGCGGTGAGGCGCGCTGGCTGGCCGCGCACGGCTGGGCGGTCACGGCCGTCGACATCTCCGCCGAGGCGCTGGCGCGTGCGGTCGCCCACGAGCAGGCCGGTGGCGGCGACGCCCCGGTCGAGTGGGTCGGCGGCGCCGATCTCACGACGTGGGCACCCGACCGGCAGTTCGACCTCGTGACGACGAGCTACGCCCACCCGACGATCCCGCAGCTGGACTTCTACGACCGGATCGCCGGGTGGGTCGCGCCCGGCGGCTCCCTGCTCGTCGTGGGCCACCTCCACCAGGACGGCAGCCCCGACGGCGGCCCGGGGCACGACCACGAGCACGAGCACGAGCACGGGCACGAGCACGGGCACGGGCACGGTCATGGCCATGGTCAGGGGCACGGGCATGCTGACGTCGACGAGCCACCCGAGCACGCGACCGTGACGCTCGCCGACATCAGGGCGCGGCTCGACCCGGCCGAGTGGGAGGTGGCGACGGCGTCGGAGCACACGCGCACGGCGGGCCACGGGAGCACCCTGCACGACGTCGTCGTCCGCGCGCGCCGCCGCGCGTAGGAAATGGCTAGGCCTTGCGGACCGTCTCGTGGGAGGCCGGGGCCGCCCGGCGGCGTCGCCGGCGCGGCACGCCGAGGGTCGTCTCGCGCGCCTCGAGCGTCCAGGCCACCGGGATCTCCTCGGCAGCGCCGGCATAGCCGTCGATGCGCTGCTTGAGCCTTTCGAGCGCTGCCCGGGCGAGGCCCGTGAGGTCGGGTGAGATGGTCGTGACGGTGGGGTTGGAGTAGCGCGTCTCGGCGATGTCGTCGAAGCCCACGAGAGCAACGTCGTCGGGCACCTGGACGCCGGCCTCGACGCAGGCCCGCAGGGCCCCGATCGCCATGAGGTCGTTGAAGCAGAAGACGGCGTCGGGTGGCTCTGGCAGCTCGAGCAGGTGCGTCATCGCGGCGTGCCCGTCGGCGCGCTCGAAGTGCGGCACGTCGACCACGAGGTGCTTGTCGTAGGTGATGCCCGCCGCC
Organism: Terrabacter sp. 05T424; assembly: GCF_056396225.1. Taxonomy (NCBI): domain Bacteria; kingdom Bacillati; phylum Actinomycetota; class Actinomycetes; order Micrococcales; family Intrasporangiaceae; genus Terrabacter; species Terrabacter sp. 05T424. The sequence goes on along the minus strand of NZ_JBFTLB010000002.1, from coordinate 106,157 downwards.
CGCAGCGCTTGCTTGTAGCCGCGCAGGCGCTCCGAGGCCGTGCCCTTCATCGTCTCGCGTCCGATGGCCGCAATACGTCGGCGACCTTGTGCGACAAGGTGTTCGGTGGCCGCACAGGACGCGGCGACCGAGTCCACCGCGATGTGGTCGAAGCCGGTCGGCACGGGGCGCTCGCCGAGGAGCACCATCGGCAGGCTGTCGGCCCGTCGGCTGATCTCGTCGGCCGAGAGGGCCAGCGGCGAGAAGATGACGCCGTCGATGACGTGTGAGCGCATGCCTTCGAGCACGACCCGCTCGGCGTCCGCGTCGCCACCGGTCACGTCGAGCAGGACGATGAAGCCGAGCGTGGCCGCCTCCTCGGTGATGCGCGCGGCGAGCTCGGCGAAGTAGGGGGAGTCCATGGCCGGCACCGCCAGGGCGAGGAAACCCGCCCGGCCGTGCTTGAGGCTGCGCGCCGAAAGGTTGGGGCGGTAGTGCAGCTCGGCCATCGCGGCCTCGACCCGTTCGCGGGTGCTCGCCTTGACGTGAGGGTGGTGGTTGAGCACGTTCGAGGCCGTCTTCACGCTGACGCCGGCGCGTTCGGCCACGTCGCGAAGCCGTGCAGCCACCCCAGCCTCCCTCCGTGCACGCGCCGGGTGAAGCCCCGACCGAGGAACAGGCTAGCGCTCGCAACGGCCTCTCCGGATCAGCTCGGACCACCTATGGACAGATTTCGGTAACCGTTGTAATTTTCAGGCCACACGAAAGTGGGTAACCGTTGTAACAACGACCCCGCGTCGACGGTCGAGGAGGACCGATGGGACGAGCGACAGTGCGTCTGGACCCCGCGTTCACCGTGGGTCCGGTGCGCCCGAGGACTTTCGGGTCCTTCGTCGAGCACATGGGCCGGTGCGTCTACACCGGCATCTACGAGCCCGGCCATCCAGAGGCCGACGAGCTGGGCTTCCGCACCGACGTCGCTGCCCTCGTGCGTGAGCTCGGCGTGACCACGGTGCGCTACCCCGGCGGAAACTTCGTCTCCAACTACCGGTGGGAGGACGGCGTCGGTCCCAAGGCCGACCGGCCCACCCAGCTCGACCTGGCGTGGCGCTCGGTCGAGACCAACCAGGTCGGCACAGACGACTTCGTCGACTGGGCCCGCACCGTCGGGGTCGAGCCGATGATGGCCGTCAACCTCGGCACCCGCGGCGTGCAGGAGGCCATCGACCTGCTGCTCTACTGCAACGCCGAGACCGGCACGTCGTGGCCCGACCTCCGCGCCAAGCACGGGCACCGCGAGCCTCACGACGTACGCGTGTGGTGCCTCGGCAACGAGATGGACGGTCCGTGGCAGATCGGTCACAAGACCGCCGAGGAGTACGCCCGCGTGGCCGAGGAGACCGCCAGGGCCATGCGCCGCATCGACCCTGGTCTCGAGCTCGTGGCCTGCGGCTCGTCCAACCGCGGCATGCCCACCTTCGGCACGTGGGAGCGCGTCGTGCTCGAGCGGTGCTTCGACCTCGTCGACCACATCTCGGCGCACGCCTACTACGAGCCGGTCGACGGCGACGTCGACTCCTTCCTGGCCAGCGGCGAGGACATGCACCGGTTCATCGAGTCCGTCACCGCGAGCGCCGACCACGTCGCCGCCGTCAAGGGCTCCGACAAGCGGATCACGGTCTCGTTCGACGAGTGGAACGTGTGGTTCCAGAACCGGTTCGACGGTGAGGAGGCGCTCGAGATCCGCGAGGCGCCTGAGCTCATCGAGGACGTCTACGACGTCACCGACGCCGTCGTCGTGGGCAGCCTGCTCATCACGCTGCTCCAGCACACCGATCGCGTCGCGATGGCCTGCCAGGCCCAGCTCGTCAACGTCATCGCGCCGATCGCGACCCGACCCGGGGGTGGCGCCTGGCGGCAGACGATCTTCCACCCCTTCGCCCTGACCGCCCAGCACGCCCGCGGCACCGTGCTGCGACCCGCCGTCGCCTGCGACTCGATCGACACGAAGGCCTACGGCCACGTCGACCAGGTCGTCGTCACGGCCACCCACGACCCCGGCAGCGGCGACCTCGCCGTCTTCGTGGTCAACCGCAGCCGCACCGACGCGGCCGAGCTCGTGCTCGACGTCGCGGATGCCGTGGGCGCCCGCCCCACGGCATACACCCTCGTGGAGCACCTCGCGCTCCACGACGACGACACCTCGGCGACGAACACCGAGGCGAACCCTGACCGCGTGGCCCCCCGTCCGGGGGACGCGTCGGTTGACGGCCCCACCCTCACGGCAACCCTGCCGCCCAACTCCTGGCACTGCATCCGACTCACCGAAGGGACCGTTCGATGACGAACACCCAGCCCCGCAGCCCGTTGTCCCCCAACCCCCTCTCGCGACGCACGATCCTCTCCGGCGCCGCCGGCCTCGTCGGCCTGGCAGGGCTCACGGCCTGCGGCTCAGGCTCGAGCGGCGTGCCCGGGCAGGCACCCGCGGTCTCGGCGGGCGGTGGTGCGACGGGCTACTCCGGCCCGAAGGTAGCGCTCGCGTTCTGGAACGGCTTCACCGGCGGCGACGGCCCCTTCATGAAGCGTCTCGTCGACCAGTTCAACGCCGAGCACCAGAACATCGCGGTGTCGATGAACACGATGCAGTGGGCCGACTACTACGCCAAGCTGCCGGCCGCGGTCACCGCCGGCAAGGGGCCCGACATCGGCATCATGCACGTCGACTCGGTCGCGACGAACGCTGCGCGCAACGTCATCCAGCCGCTCGACGACGTCGCCACGGCGCTCAAGCTCAGTGAGAGCGACTTCGCGCCGGTGCCGTGGAAGGCGGGCGTCTACAGGGACAAGCGCTACTCCATCCCGCTCGACGTGCACCCGCTCGGCTTCTTCTACAACAAGGCCGTCATGGAGAAGGGCGGCCTCGACCCCGAGAAGCCGCCGATGACCGCCGACGACTACATGGCGGCCCTCGAGCAGCTGAAGTCCAAGGGCATCCAGGGCCACTGGGCCACGCCGTTCCCGTTCACCGGCAGCATGACGGTCCAGTCGCTGATCTGGCAGTTCGGCGGCACCCTCTTCTCCGACGACGCCACGCAGGTGCTCTGGGCCGACGACGCCGGTGTCAAGGCGCTCACCTGGTTCCAGGACCTCGTCACGAAGGGCTACTCGGCCGGCAAGATCGCCCAGGACGCCGACATCGTCGCCCTCCAGAACGACAAGACCGCCTTCAACTGGAACGGCATCTGGACGATCAACACCCTCAAGGAGAAGTCCGGCCTCGACTGGGGCGTGGCACCGCTGCCCAACATCGGCGGCACCAAGGCGGCGTGGGCCGGCTCGCACCAGTTCGTGCTGCCGACCTCGCGCACGCCCGACCAGAACAAGCAGACGGCGGCTCGCGTCTTCCTCAACTGGATCAGCACCAAGAGCATCGAGTGGGCCAAGGGCGGCCAGGTGCCGGCCCGCAACGAGGTGCGCGAGTCGGCCGAGTTCAAGGCGCTCAAGGACCAGGCGACCCTCGCCACCCAGATCAACGACCTCCACTTCCCGCCGCCGGTCGCCGGCATCGGGGATGCGGTGCCCGAGTTCGAGAAGGCCCTCAACCAGGCCGTCCTCGGCGGTCAGGACCCGAAGAAGGTGCTGTCCGACGCGGCCGGTCGCGCCACGAAGATCCTCGAGGCCAACGCGAAGAAGTACGGCGGCTGACGCCATGGCTGTGACGACTGCACAGCCCACCAGAGCCTCCTCGGGAGCGCCGCCCACGCCGGGTGTGCGGCGCTCCCGAGGAGCACGACCCGGAATCCACGGCTCGCGGTGGACTCCCTACCTCTTCCTCGCTCCGTTCCTGATCCTCTTCATCACGTTCGTCGCCGTTCCCGGGGTGCTCGGCATCTGGATCTCCTTGCACGACTGGGACTTCCTGCTACCCAACAAGCCGTTCGTGGGCGGCCAGAACTACGCCGACCTGCTCGACAGCGGCTCACCGCAGTTCGAGCCGTTCTGGAACGGCATGAAGGCGACGGCCATCTTCGTGGTCATCAGCGTTCCGTTCCTCGTCGCGCTGCCACTGCTGCTCGCCATCCTGCTGAACCGCCGTTTTCCGGGGCGCACCTTCTTCCGGGCGGTGTTCTTCGCGCCGTTCGTCCTCGGCGTCGCCGTCGTCGGCCTCATGTGGCGCTACCTGCTCGACCCGTCCTTCGGCATGGTCAACGGCCTGCTCGGGGCGCTGGGGCTGCCCAACGACACCGCGTGGACCACCTCGCAGCCGTGGGCCTGGATCTCGCTGGCGGCGGTGACGGTCTGGTGGACGCTGGGCTTCAACGCCGTCATCTACCTCGCCGGGCTCGCGGACATCCCGGCCGAGCACTACGAGGCGGCCGAGATCGACGGCGCGAGCGCCTGGCAGAAGCTGCGTTACATCACGATCCCGGGCCTGCGACCGGTGCTGATCTTCATCGTCGTGACGACCGTCCTGTCGAGCGCCAACATGTTCGGCCAGAGCTACCTCATCACCAAGGGTGGTCCGGGCGACTCGACGCGCACGGCGATCATGGAGATCACCGACCTGGGCCTCTCGCAGTACCGCATGGGCCAGGCGTCCGCGATGAGCTACGTGCTCGCCCTCTTCCTCGCGCTGATCTCGCTCCTCAACTTCTGGCTGCTGAGGGAGAAGAAGTCGTGAAGCGCCGTAACGGACCCCTCTTCTGGTTGGGCATGGGTGTGCTCAGCCTCGTCTTCATCGGCCCGCTCCTGCTCGTGCTGCTCACCGCGTTCAAGTCGCAGAGCGAATCGCGCACGGTGCCGCCTACCTACTTTCCGTCCCAGCCGAGCCTGCGCGCGTTCGACGTGCTCTTCTTCCAGGACGCCGCGAGCCCGGTGCTGCGGTGGTTCCTCAACTCGATGATGGCGGCGACGATGCACGCCGCCCTCGTCCTCGTCGTCTGCTCACTGGCCGGCTATGCCTTGGCTCGCATGGAGTTCCGGTTCAAGAAGGCGATCTTCACCGTCATCATCCTCACCCTCTTCGTGCCCGGCTTCATCTTCCTCATGCCGAACTTCCTGCTGCTCGACAAGCTGGGCTGGCTCGACCAGATCTGGGCGCTGGTCGTTCCTGGGGCAGCGGGCGCCTTCGGTGTCTTCTTCATGCGGCAGTTCTTCATGGGGCTGCCGAAGGAGCTCGAGGAGAGCGCGACCCTTGACGGTGCCGGCCCGTTCCGCACCTGGTGGTCGATCGTGCTGCCCAACGCGAGACCGGCGCTCGTCACGCTCGGGGTGCTCAGCTTCCTCGCGAACTGGAACGACTTCATCTGGCCGATCTACGTGCTGTTCTCGCCCGAGCGCCTCACGTTGCCAGCGGGACTCAGCCGTCTCCAGGGGGCCTACACCATCGACTACCCCGTCGTCATGGCCGGCGCGATGCTGGCCGCGATCCCCGTCCTCGCGCTCTACGTCTTCGTGCAGCGCTACGTCATCGAGGGCGTCGCCAGCAGCGGCGTCAAGGGCTGAGGAGTCCGCCATGCGTCCACCCGCCTACCCGAGGTCACGCGCGCTGATGCGCGGAACCGCCTGTGTCGCAGCGGTTCTCGCTACCGTTGGGCTGACCGCAGTAGCCCCGGCCTTCGGGTCGCGTATGCCGTCTGCTGCAGTCCCAGCGACCGCCGCCGTGGTCTCGCGGCCGGCTGACACAGCACACGCCAACGCGGTGTCGGACTCGTTCTCCGACACGTTCGCCGACCCGTCGGTGATCCGAGGACGCGACGGCTGGTGGTACGCCTATGCGACCTCCGACCCGCTGAGGGCCGGGGACGCTCCGGGTGCCATGCACATGGCGCGCACCAAGGACTGGTCGAGCTGGGAGTACCTCGGCACGGTGTTCACGGCTGCCAACCGGCCGGCCTGGGCCACCCCGACCGCAGGGCTGTGGGCCCCCGACATCCGTTACGTCGCAGGGCGTTACGTCCTCTACTTCACGGTCACCGACACGACCCTCAACCCCGGTGACGACTCGGCGATCGGCGCGGCGACGGCGCCGTCACCGTCGGGCCCCTGGACCCCGGCGCCCGCACCGGCCGTCCCACCGCGACCGGCGCCGGGTGGCGGGTTCCTGTGGACCTTCGACCCGGCGGGCTTCACCGACGTCGACGGCCAGCGCTACCTCTACTACGGCAGCTACTTCGGCGGGCTCTGGGCGACGCGCATGTCGGCTGACGGGCTCGCTCCGGTCGGCACGGCAACGCAGGTCGCGATCGACAACCGCTACGAGGGCTCCTACGTCGTGCGGCACGGCGACTTCTACTACCTCATGGGCTCGGCCGCGAACTGCTGCGCGGGCCCGACGACGGGCTACTCCGTCTTCGCCGGTCGTTCCCGCTCGCCGCTGGGGCCGTTCGTCGACGCCGAGGGCACACCGCTGCTGACGTCCCGTGTCGGCGGCACGATCGTGCTGACGCAGAACGGCAACCGGTTCGTCGGCGCCGGCCACCACGCCGTCGTGACGGACGCCGAGGGGCGCGACTTCATCGCCTACCACGCCATCGACCGCACCAACCCGTGGCTGACGACGCCGTTCGGCATCAACCGCCGGCCGATGCTCCTCGACCGCCTGGACTGGGTCGACGGCTGGCCGCGCACCCGAGCCGGTGCCGGCCCGTCCGACACCGAGCAGCCGGCGCCCACCCTCGCGTCAGGGCTCGGCATCCCGCCCACCGACCCGGCGGCGAGCGGCTTCAAGGGGTTGTCCGCCGGGCCGGCCGACCCCGTCGGCGGTGACACGGCGCTCGTGCACGGCACCGCCTCGACGACCGCCTCCGCCTCGTCCGGCCCGCTCCACGTCCGACTCGACCACCGCGGCACCGAACCGCTTCGGGTCCTGCTCGGCCGCGACCCCTCGGTGAAGGTCACGCTCGACCCCAAGGGATCACGCCTGACCGCGCAGGTTGACCGCGACGGCACGGTCCGCTCGTCCACGACGACGCTGCCGCCCCTGCCCGCCGGAGCGTGGCGCACCCTGACCGTCGAGGCCACGGCCGACGGACTGACCGCCGAGGTCACCGAGAGCGACCTCGCCGACGTCGTGGCGCGGGTGACGCTGACCGGCGACGCCAGGCCCGCCGCAGCCCCGGTGCGCCTCAGCAGCAGCAGGGCCGTCGTCGACAACGTCGTGGTCAACCCGGCCGCAGCCGACGCGCCTGCACTCGCGCCGGTCCCACAGGCCGGGACCCTCCTCGAGTCCGAGGAGTTCGACGACCCCAGCCTCTCCGGCTTCACGTGGGTGCGGCGCAACCCCGCTGCCACCGTGTCGGACGGCAGCCTCAACTGGCCCGTCGAGGGCAAGGACCTCGTCGGCGGCGGCAACGACGCCGGCCTGCTGCTCCACGACACCCCGGGTGACGGCGACTGGATCGCGGAGGCCAAGACCACCCTCGATCTCGGCGTCGACACGGTGCGCAACTACCAGCAGGTGGGCCTCGTCGCCTACGAGAACGACGACGACTTCGCCCGCCTCTCGAACGTCGCCATCTGGAACACCCGCCAGACCGAGTTCGGCCGCGAGACCGCCGCCGACCCGGCGAACCCCGACGGCCCCACGAGCTACGGCGGCGCCATCGTCGGCACGTCAGCCCCGACCCTGTGGCTGCGGCTCGCCCACCACCGCAATGCCGCCGGCGAGCATCTCTACCGAGCCGGAACGAGCCGCGACGGCGTGCACTGGACGTGGGGTGCGACCTGGACCTTCCGCGCCGGCACCGACCCGCGCATCGGGCTGGTGGCTCACGGCGGCGCCTCGCCCGCCGTCACCGCCCACGTCGACCACCTGCGCTTCTACGCATCCACCTGGCCGGTCGACCCGGCGGCAGGATGAGCCGCACCCGTCCCGCCCTGACTGCCGCCGTCCTCGCACTCCTCACCATCGGACCTCTCGCCGGCTGCGGGAGCGGCGCGCCCGAACCCACCACTCCCGGAGGCACAGTGACGACCGCAGCCGCATCGGCGACCAACCCGGTCTGGCCGAGCAACTTTCCCGACCCGCAGATCCTCCCCGACGGCGACGGCTGGGTCGCGATCGCCACGAACGGCAACGGGATGAACGTCCAGACCCTCGTCTCCGACAACCTCGTCACGTGGACACAGGGTGCCGATGCCCTGCCCCAGCTGCCGACGTGGACGACGAAGGGCAAGGTGTGGGCGCCCGAGGCCCACCGGTTCGGCGACCGCTGGGTCATGTACTACACGACCATGGCGCCCGACCCGGCGATCCAGTGCGTCGGCGTCGCGGTCGCCGATGACCCCAAGGGTCCCTACCGCGACACAAGCCCCGGGCCTCTCGTCTGTGAGAAGGACCAGGGTGGGTCGATCGACGCGTCACCCTTCGTCGCGAAGGACGGCACGGCATACCTCTACTGGAAGAACGACGGCAACGCCGTCGGCAAGGACACGTGGATCTCGGTCCAGCGCCTCTCGGCCGACGGGCTGAAGCTCGAGGGCGAGCCGAAACGCCTGATCCGACAGGACCTCCCGTGGGAGGGCAACCTCGTCGAGGCGCCCTTCGTCTGGGAGCGTGACGGCGTCTTCCACCTCTTCTACTCGGCCAACGACTACGGCAGCGACAAGTACGCCGTGGGGCACGCGACAGCGACGTCGCCGACCGGGCCGTTCACCAAGGACTCGGAGCCGGTGCTCACCAGCACCGACGTCGCCGCGGGGCCGGGCCACTGCGCCCTCGTCGAGAAGGACGGCCGGGTGCTGATGGTCTACCACGCCTGGGATCCGGCCGCGATCGGCTCCGAGGTGCCGGGGCGCACGATGTGGCTCAGCGAGGTCACCTTCGACGGCCGCACGGTCACCGTGACACCACCCAGAACCACCCTGCCCGCGTCGCTCTGACCGGATTGGGGCATTGCGGGTGTATCAACCCGGGCGCCCGTCTCTCTGAGTGTCAGGGGATGGGTGCGGGGCCGGGGGGATAGGCCCCGCACCAACCCGAATCGCTTGGGCGGCTGGCCCGTTGAGGTACGTTAACCGCCACTCAGGGCCCGGAGTCGCAGACCTGATCAGTCGCGAGCCGGGCCCTCAAGCGTGCCCGCGCGACGGCGTCAGGTGCGGGCAGCTGCCACCACCTTCCCCATGCTGGTGCGCACCTCGACGGACTTGATCTCGTAGGTGGGCACCGACGTCGAACCGGTGAGCTTCGTGTAGCCCGAGCCTCCCGCGCGCCACGAGGCGGCGGCGTACTCCTTGCCGTAGTTGTCGACGACCCACAGCGTCAGGGGGCTGTCGGTGGGCAGGCCCGAGCACTCGAGGTCGAGCTGGGTGCCCCAGCCTCGGGTGACGAGGGCGACGTCGACCGAGGCCGCGCTGCCCGGCGCGGAGGCGGTGACGTGGGTCGTCGGCGGTTCAGGCGTGCTGGCCTGCAGCAGCGAAGGGCCGAGCCAGGTGCCGCCGGCGAAGAGGGCGACCGCGGCGGCCGCGCCCAGCACCGAGGCGAGGGTGCGACGCCGGCGTCGGCGCTTGCCGACCTCGGTGAGCAGGATCGACACCCGCTCGTCGTCGGGCTCCTTCATGAGCGGGATCGGGGCTCCGGGCGGGACCTTGACGAGATGCAGACCACCTTCGGGCCCCGCGAGGTCGAGCAGCCGGGGCAGGCCGGAGACCTGACCGAGCTCGGCCTGGCACTGGGTGCACGTGCGCAGGTGCTCGCTGTAGGCGCGGTGGTCGTCGTCGGACAGGCCACCGAGCACGTACGCGCCGAGCAGCACGTGCAGGTCGTCCGATCCGGTGGTCATCTCGTCACTCCCATCTCGTCGAGGATGACGCGCAGGTTGCGTACGGCGTAGTAGGCCCGGGACTTGACGGTGCCCTCGGGCACCCCGAGCCGCACGGACGCCTCCGCCACGGACAGCCGCTGGTAGTAGAGGCACCGTACGACGTCGCGGTGGTTGTCCTGCAGCCGGCCGAGGGCCTCCTCGACGAGCACCTGGTCGAGCGCCTGGTCGAGGGCCGAGTCGCGCTCGGCGATCTCGGTGAGGGTGGCCTCTTGCGGACGGCGGCCGGCGGCGCGGTGCTGGTCGACGATGAGGTGCCGCGCGGTGGTGATGAGGTAGGCGCGCAGGTTGTCGGCCTCGGGCGCCTGCTTCCACACCCGGAGGATGACCTCCTGCACGATGTCCTCGACCCGGTTCGCGTCGCTCGTCGCCCGCCAGACGACGCGGCGAAGCATGGGGCCGTGCTCGCGGTAGATCTCCGCCACGGCGTCTTCGTCGAGCGGCACGTCACCCCACCTCCTCTCGCAGCGCTCACGGGGTCCTGTGGCCTGACTCATCCAAGGACGTCCGGACACCGTGAACCGTTCACGCGGCCTCCATGTGAACCGTCTCACGAGAACAGGCGTTTTTGCGTTCGGACGTCACGTCCGGCGTCCCCTTCGAGGAGGTAGACATGATGCGAGCCCGATCCCTCAGCACCGCGGCCCTCGCCGGCACGGTCCTTCTTCTCTCGGCGGCCTGCGGCTCGTCGACACCCAACACCACGACCCCGGCCGCCTCGTCTCCGGCAGCGGCCTTGTCGTCCTCGTCAGCGTCGTCCAGCGCGCCAGCCCCAGTGGTCCACCCCGACGTGACGGAGCTCAAGACAGCCAGCTCGTCGCTGGGCACGATCGTCACCGACAGCGCGGGCATGACCCTGTACATGTTCGACAAGGACACCAAGGGCGGCACGAAGAGCGCCTGCGAGGGCCAGTGCCTCGTCGCCTGGCCGAAGGCCATGATGGGCGCCTCGGCTCCCACCCTCACCGGCGTCACGGGCAAGGTCGCCTCGATCGACACCCCTGACGGCAAGAAGCAGCTCACCCTCGACGGGTGGCCGCTCTACTACTGGTTCAAGGACGCCAAGGCCGGCGACGTCAGTGGCCAGGCCGTCAAGGGCGTGTGGTGGGTGCTCGACCCCGCCGGCACGCCGATCAAGACCAAGCCCTGACGGCAACGGGCGTCGCACCCCGTCATCGGCCGGGCGGCAGGCCTACCGTGGGCGCATGAGTGCCGCGGGCCTGCCCGACCCAGCCCAGCACCCGGTCACGGGTGGGCTCTTCCGCTCACCCGTGCCCCCGGGCACCGGCTGGCCCGGTGACCCGGCGACCTCGGACACGCCTGTGGCCACCACCCCGGCGCAGGTGCTGCGCCTCGCCGCCCAGGCAGACGGCATACGCGAGCTCGATGCGCGCATCAGTGTGTGCCGCGCCTGCCCGCGCCTGGTGGAGTGGCGCGAGTCCGTCGCCGTCAGCGGCCGGCGGGCCTCGTTCGCCGACCAGCCCTACTGGGGTCGCCCGGGCCCGTCGTTCGGCGACCCCGGGGCGGAGGTGCTCGTCGTCGGGCTGGCGCCGGCGGCCAACGGCACCAACCGGACCGGGCGGATGTTCACCGGAGACCGCTCGGGCGACTGGCTGTATGCCGCCCTGCACCGCGCCGGCTACGCGAGCCAGCCGACGTCGGTGTCGTCGGGCGACGGGCTCACGCTGACCGGCCTGCGCATCGTCGCCACGGTCCGGTGCGCCCCACCGGCGAACAAGCCGACGACCGAGGAGAAGGCGACCTGCGCGCCCTGGCTCGACCGCGACCTGGAGCTGTCGGAGCCGCACCTGCGCTCCATGCTGGCGCTCGGGTCCATCGCGTGGGATGCCGCTCTCGGCGCTGCACGCCGGCGCGGCTGGGCGGTGCCGGTGCCCAAGCCCCGGTTCGGTCACGGGGCCGACGTGCTGCTCGTGACCGGGGCGGGGCGGCCCGTGCGCCTCGTCGGCAGCTACCACGTGAGCCAGCAGAACACGTTCACCGGGAAGCTCACAGAGGCGATGCTCGACGAGGTCATCGCGCGGCTCTGAGGCGTGCCGTCCCCGTGGCAGGATCGCCCGTCATCACCGAGACCCAGCCCGACGCGTACCGGTCGGTGGTCGGCGAGGCCGACGCCGAGCTCGACCAGCGACTCTCCGACGAGCTCGACGTCGTCAACGCCGCCGCGACCGTCGTCACGCCGGCCGTGAAGGAGCTGACCGTGCGTGTCTCCGAGACTCTCCGGTGGGAGGGCGTGCCCACCGCGGACGCGTCCGACGTGCACTTCCGCAAGGAGCTGTGACACGCGCTGAGTACGCGTGCCGTTGCCGCTCGCAGGTGACGGGGCCGAGGGTGGCCCCATGATCCAGCACCCTGTCCGACCGTATGCCGTCGCGCTGGGTCTGCTGTGGGGCCTGCCCCTGTTGCTCGTGGTGGCACTTCACTACTCGCTGCCGACGACGAACCCGGACGGGCGCTGCGAGGGCATCGGTTTCGGCTGCACGCCTCCGCCCGCCGACGGTGTGGTGCTGCTCGGGATGTTGGCCGCGCCGGTGCTGCTGTTCACCGGCCTCGTCGTGTGCATCGTCATCGCCGTCGTCCAGGCGCGCCGACGCTCCCATCCCTAGGCGGCCGGCGGTCGGGTCGACGATGATGCCGCGATGTCCTCGAAACCGTTTCCCGAGCCCGCGAGCACGGCTGACCTCCGCGGCCTCCTGCTCGACTACCTCGACTACTTCCGCTCCGTGGTCGTCGCCAAGGTCACGGCCCTCGACGCCGGCGCCCTCCAGGCCAGCGTGGCGCCGTCGGGCTGGACCGCGGCCGGCCTGCTGAACCACCTCGCGGACGTCGAGCGTCGCTGGATGGTCTGGGGCTTCGAGGCCCGCGCCGTGCCCGACCCGTGGCGCGACGCCGCCGGGCCCGAGCCCGATGCCGGCTGGGTGTCTCCCGATCTGGGCGGGCCGCAGCTGGCGGCACGCCTGCGGCTTGCGGGAGCCGAGACCCGCAGGGTCGCCGAGGCCCACGAGCTGACCGACCACGCCGCTGTCGGGGGGCGCTTCACCGACCCGGGGTCCGCGCCCCAGCTGCAGTGGGTGCTGCTCCACCTCCTCCAGGAGTACGCCCGGCACGCCGGCCACCTCGACCTGTGGCGCGAGCTGCGCGACGGTGCGACGGGGGAGACGCCCGACGACGCGGACGTCGAGGCCTAGGCGTCCGCGCGGTTCATAGGAGGTCGAGAAGGTCGGTCGGCGCGATGCCGAGGAGTGCCAGGGCGGCGCCATACCGGTCGGCGCCCGGTGCGTCGACCGGGCCGAGATCGAGCGTGTGGCTCACGCCGTAGCCCGTGCGCACGCGTACTCGGTGTGCCGCCTCGGTTAGCGTGGGTGCATGGCCGGCCAGCCGTACTGGGAGAGCGCCGTGGAGAAGCAGATCCGCGAGGCGCAGGAGCGTGGCGACTTCGACAACCTGCCGGGCGCCGGCAAGCCGCTCGACCTCAGCGACTCGGACGACCCGGACTGGTGGGTCAAGCGGTTCGCCCGGCGCGAGAAGCTCGACCTCGGCGGCGCGCTGCCCGGGGCGCTCGCGCTGCGCAAGGAGGCCGCCGGCTACCCCGAGTCGCTCGTCGACGTGCGTACCGAGGCGCAGGTGCGCGAGATCGTCGAGGACTACAACAAGCGCGTGCTCGCCGACCGCCTGCGCCCCGCGGTCGGCAACCTCCCGCCGCTGCTGGCGAAGACGCTCGACGTCGACGAGATGGTCGAGCGCTGGCGTCCGCTCCGGGAGGAGCGTGAGGCGGAGCAGCGGCGCGCCCGCGCCGAGCGTGACGCGGCAGCCGCAGCGACCCTCCAGACCCGCCCCTCGTGGTGGGCGCGCCTGTTCCACCGCGGCTGACAACTGAGCACTCGACGGCCCGGGACACCGACGTCCCCGTCGAGTGCCCACTTTCCGACGGGCTTCCTGAACGAAATCTGTGAAGACCATGCCAGTTGCATGGGAATGGGAGACCGGCTCTGCCCCAAACCCCCACGGGGTGGGTCCCCGCACTACGGTCGAGCGGCCCACCCCGCACCCGAAACACCCAGAGGTGACCCATGAGGCGTCCCACCCCCCGAATCGCGGGCCTGGCCCTCGCAGCAGCCGGCTCGATCGTCGGCTCGCTCGTCGTCGGCAGCGCTGCCCCGGCCCTGGCCCACGGAGACTCCGGCGGCCGTCACGACCAGACCCTGACCCCGCGCACCGAGTTCGTCATGGCGCCCGACGGCTCGAGCGGCGCCACCGAGGGGGGTGCCGGCATCCCCAACATCGACTCGGTCAAGAAGACGATCGCGGCCTACTACGGCGACCCCGGCACAGGTCTCGCCAACCGCACGGCCTCGCCCTACATCTCCGAGATGCAGCGCCTCACCGGCCGCATCCGCGCGGGCCTGCACGCGAAGTACGAGGCCGCGGTCGCACACGGCAAGAAGCCGGCCCTCGTCTTCGACGCCGACGACACGACGCTGTGGACCTACGACATGGAGGTCGGCGACATGAAGTTCGTCTTCGACCCCACCCGTCAGGACTACTGGGTGCAGAACAAGCTCTTCCCCGCGACGCCGTCGATGGTCTCCCTCGTCAACGACGCGCAGGCGATGGGCTTCACCGTCTTCGGTCTCACCGGCCGCGGCGCCGCCCAGAAGGACGCGACGATCGGCAACCTCAAGGACGTCGGCTACAACGCCTTCACCCCCGACACGTACTTCACCAAGTGGGCCGGCTCGACGCCGCCCGCCTACATCACGTGTGCCACGGCCAAGTGCACGACGGTCGAGTACAAGGCCGGCACGCGCAAGCACATCGAGCAGGACCTCGGCTACGACATCGTGCTCAACGTCGGCGACCAGTGGAGCGACCTGCAGGGCGGGTTCGCTGACGCCGCCGTCAAGCTGCCCAACCCGACCTACTACCTGCCGTCGCCGAACCTCCCCGGCGTCGAAGAGCCTCGGCTCGCTCCGCGCACGGAGTTCACGATGGAGGCCGACGGCTCGAGCGGGCGCACCGAGAGCGGCGAGGGCATCCCCAACATCGACTCGGTGAAGAAGACGATCGCCACCTACTACGGCGACCCCGGCACCGGCATCGCGAACAAGACGAGCTCGCCCTACATCTCCGAGCTCGCCGCGCTCGAGCAGCGCAACACCCAGCGCCTCGAGAGCGAGTGCCGCCAGGGCGTCCGCAAGGGCACCAAGCCGGCCGTCGTCTTCGACGCCGACGACACCACGTTGTGGACCTACGACATGGAGGTCGGCGACATGAAGTTCGTCTTCAACCCGACCCGCCAGGACTTCTGGGTGCAGAACAAGCTCTTCCCGGCGACGCCCGGGATGCCTTCTCTCGTCAAGGCGGTCGCCGACTCCGGCTGCACGGTCATCGGCCTCACGGGTCGCAACACCGGCCAGAAGGCCGCGACGATCGCGAACCTCCACGAGCAGGGCTACCCGCAGTTCACGAACGACCTCTACTTCACCAAGTGGAAGAGCTCCGAGACCCCGCCGGCCTACATGCAGGGTCACTGCAAGGCCTACCCGACGTGCACGACGATCGAGTACAAGTCGACCACGCGCACGCACATCGAGCGGGACCTCGGCTACGACGTCGTCGCGAACCTCGGTGACCAGTTCAGCGACCTCATCGGCGGCAGTGCCGACCGTGCGGTCAAGCTGCCCAACCCGACGTACTACCTGCCCTGAGCCGACTCACGAAACGCGCCTGACGGCATACGCCCGCGTATGCCGTCAGGCGCTTTCGGCGCTCTCGGCCCCCGTGGGCTCGTGGCCGACGAAGTGGACGAGATCCGCGACGGAGTCCACGACCCGGGTGGGCCGGTAGGGGAAGTGCTCGATCTGCTCGCGTGACGTCGAGCCGGTGAGCACGAGGACGCTGCGCAGCCCGGCCTCGAGGCCGGAGATGATGTCGGTGTCCATGCGGTCGCCGACCATGATCGTCGTCTCGGAGTGCGCGTCGAGCCGGTTGAGGGCGCTGCGCATCATGAGCGGATTGGGCTTGCCGATGTAGTAGGGCTGGCGGCCCGTCGCGGTGCTGATGAGGGCGGCCACGGAACCCGTCGCCGGCAGCAGGCCCGCCGGGCTCGGCCCGCTCGGGTCGGGGTTGGTCGCGATGAAGCGGGCACCGTTGTCGATCAAGCGGATCGCGCGCGTGATGGCCTCGAACGAGTAGGTGCGGGTCTCGCCCAGCACGACGTAGTCGGGGTTGCGGTCGGTCATGACGTAGCCGACGTCGTGCATCGCCGTGAGGATGCCGGCCTCGCCGACGACGTATGCCGTGCCGCCCGGTCGCTGGTCGGCGAGGAACTGCGCGGTCGCGAGGGCGGAGGTCCAGATCGCCTCCTCCGGCACGTCGATCCCGCTGGCCAGCAGGCGCGCCCGCAGGTCGCGGGGCGTGAAGATGGAGTTGTTGGTCAGCACGAGGAAGCGCTTGCCGGAGCCCTTCAGCGCCTCGAGGAAGTCCGAGGCGCCCGGGATCGCGTCCTCCTCGTGGACGAGGACGCCGTCCATGTCGGTGAGCCAGGTGTCGACGGGCCGGTGTTCGGTCATGGGCCCATTGTGGTGCAGAGCCCGCTAGACACAGGCCCGGCGCGCGTCCCGCCTGGACTGACGAGCGCTGGGTCCGGCGCGCGTCGCGCCTGGACTGACGAGCGAAGCGAGCGCAGCGAGCCAGCCGAGGAGGGAAGGCGGGACGCAACGGAGCGCCGGACACGCGACCGAAGCGAGCCAAAGGCTCAGGACGCGGAGTGGGCGATCGCGAGGTCGACGCGGTCGGCCGTGAGGGCATGCTGGATGACCATCGTGGCGGCCCCGATGACGCCGGCCTGGACGCCCGTGGTGGCTGGCACGATCTGCAGGACCCCGGTCGCGAGCGGGAGAGACCGGCCGTAGACGACCTCGCGCACCCCGGCGATGAGGCTCTCGCCGGCCTGCACGAGAGAGCCGCCGATGACGATGACCTGCGGGTTGAGCAGGCTCACGCACGTCGCGAGCACCTCGCCGATGGTGCGGCCGGCCTGCCGCACGGCGAGAGCCGCCGGGATGTTGCCTGCGCGCACGAGGTCGACGATGTCGCGGTTGGACTCGGCGACGATGTCGATCTCCTTGAGGGCCTTGGAGATTGCCGGGCCGCTCGCCACCGCCTCTAGGCAGCCGACGTTGCCGCAGGAGCAGAGCACGTCGGGCGCGTGCGGGGCGGCGACGTGGCCGAGGTCGCCGGCGGCGCCGACAGCCCCCCGGTGCAGCCGTCCACCGCTGATGATGCCGGCGCCGATGCCCGTCGCGACCTTGACGAAGAGCAGGTGCTCGACGTGCGGGTGCGCCATGGCGTGCTCGCCCAGGGCCATGATGTTGACGTCGTTGTCGACGAGCACCGGAACGTCGAAGTCCCGTCGCACGTGGGCCGGCACGTCGTAGCCATCCCAGCCGGGCATGATCGGCGGACGCATCGGGCGGCCGCTCGAGTGCTCGACCGGGCCGGGGACCCCGATGCCGATGCCGATGAGCTCGCGGGGGAGTCGGCCGGCCTGCTCGAGCAGGCGGTGGGTGGTCGCGACGAGCCAGTCGAGCACGACGGCCGGCCCGTCGGTGATGTCGAGCGGCTCGCCGATCTCGCAGATCGGCCGGCCGCTGAGGTCGGTCAGGGCGATTCGGCCGTGCGTCGCGCCGATGTCGGCACCCACGACGACCCGGGCTTCGGGATTGAAGGCGAAGCGCACCGGCGGGCGCCCACCGGTGCTGGCGGCCTCGCCGATCGGCGCGAGCAGTCCGGTGGCCAGGAGGGCGTCGACGCGTGCGCCGACGGTCGACCGGGCGAGGCCGGTGAGCTTGGCGAGCTCGGCGCGCGTGCGTGGCGTCTCGTCTCGGAGCAGCTGCAGCAGCTCGCCTGCGCCACTGACGGCGCCTGTCACGGCATACGTCGACGACGCTGGCTCGGAACGCATCCACGAAGTCAAGCACAAGCAACTTACGTATGCCACCTTCTCGACTTTGCGTGTCCGGATCGAAAACTTTTGCTTGACGCGCCGACAAAAGTGGGTCACGGTGTGACGCATGGAATCTCGACGGCGAGATGGAGCCGACGCACCACTGCTGCGAATGACCAACGTGGTCAAACGTTTTCCCGGGGTCGTGGCGCTCGGGGGCGTTGACCTCGATGTCCTGCCCGGCGAGGTGCACTGCCTGCTCGGCCAGAACGGCGCCGGCAAGAGCACCCTCATCAAGGTGCTCGCCGGCGTCCACCAGTCCGACGAGGGCACCCTCGAGTGGCTCGGTGACGAGGTCACCCTCCACCACCCGCAGGCGGCCATGGACCTCGGCGTCGCCACGATGTACCAGGAGCTCGACCTCGTCGAGGGACTCACCGTCGCCGAGAACATCTTCCTCGGACACGAGCCGACGAGGTTCGGCTTCTCCCAGCGCACCGCCGCCCGCCGCGAGGCCGCCGCGCTCCTCGCCCGGCTCGGGCACCCGGAGATCTCGCCCGCCGCCGAGGTCGGCACCCTCTCGGCGGCTGCCTGCCAGATCGTCAGCATGGCCCGCGCCCTCTCACGCGACGCGCGGCTCATCGTCATGGACGAGCCGTCGGCCGTGCTCGACGCCGGCGAGGTCGACCAGCTCTTCCGCGTCATCGCCGAGGTCACCGCCCAGGGCGTGGCCGTCGTCTACATCTCGCACCGGCTCGAGGAGATCCGTGAGATCGGCGACCGTGTCACGGTGCTCAAGGACGGCCGCACGGTCGCGACCGGCCTCGATGCCAAGACGACGCCGACGCAGGAGCTGATCCGGCTCATGACCGGCCGTTCGATCGAGTACGTCTTCCCGCCCAAGCCCGAGTTCGACGTCGACGCCGAGCCGGTGCTGCGGGTCGAGGGGCTCACGCGCGCAGGGGAGTTCGCCGCGGTGTCGTTCAACGTGAGACCGGGCGAGGTCGTCGGGCTCGCCGGGCTCGTCGGGTCGGGGCGCTCCGAGATCGTCGAGACCATCTTCGGCGCCCGCAAGGCCACCGGCGGCACCGTCCGGGTCGGCGGGAAGGCCGTGCGGGCGGGTTCGGTGGCCGCTGCGGTGGCCGCCGGCATCGGGCTCTGCCCCGAGGAGCGCAAGAGCCAGGCCCTCGTGCTCGGTGCCTCGCTCGCCGCGAACATCACCCTGGCGACCCTGCCGCGCTTCTCCCGAGGCGGCCTGCTCGACGGGTCGGCCGAGGTCGAGGAAGCCGAGAAGCTGCTCGAGTCGCTCGATGTGCGCCCGCGCGGGGTGCACCGCGAGTCGCGCACGCTCTCGGGCGGCAACCAGCAGAAGGTCGTCCTCGCTCGTTGGCTGCTCCGCGGCTGCCGGGTGCTGCTCCTCGACGAGCCGACGCGCGGCGTCGACGTCGGGGCACGCTCCGAGATCTACGGCCTCATCCGCCGCCTCACCGACGAGGGCGTCGCCGTCGTCGTCGTCTCCAGCGAGATCCCCGAGGTGCTCGGGCTCGCCAACCGGGTGCTCGTCCTCGCCGACCGCACCGTCCGCCACGAGGGCCCGGCCGACGAGCTCGACGAGCACGCCGTCCTCGACATCATCCTGAAGGGAGACGCGGCATGAGCGCCGACGTCACGAAGGCCGACCAGGCCGCAGAGCCCGTCGAGCCCGTCGAGCCCGCCGAGCCGCGGTCGGCCGCCGCGACGAGCGGTCCACCGGTCGGGGGAGCGGCTTCCCGGGCAGCGAACCGGCAGGGCGGCCTCGCCGGCTTCCTCAGTGGACCGGCCGGCCGCAGCGCCGGACTCGTCGTGGCCCTGGTGCTGCTCGTCGTCGTCGGCATCATCACTGCCGGCGACCGGTTCGCGAGCCCCGACAACGCCCTGACGATCCTGCGCCTCGGCGCGACGATCGGCGTCGTCAGCGTCGGCATGACCTTCGTCATCTCGGGCGGCGGCATCGACCTGTCCGTCGGCGCGATCGCTGCGCTGTCGTCGGTCTGGGCCACGACCGTCGCGACCCAGGCGATGGCCGAGCAGTACCACTGGATCGTCATGGTCATCGCGGCCGTCGCCGTCGGTGCGGGCTGCGGCCTCGTCAACGGGGTGCTCGTCGCGTACGGCCGCATCGCGCCGTTCATCGTCACCCTCGCCATGCTCGCCGCCGCGCGTGGCCTCGCCGAGCTCATCGCCAAGCGCCGCACGCAGATCGTCAAGGACCGCGGCTTCATCGACTTCTTCGGTGGCAGCGTGCTCGGCGTGCCGGTCCTCGTCATCGTGTTCGCCGTCGTGGCAGTGCTCGGTTGGGTGCTGCTCAACCGCACGACCTTCGGACGGCGCACCCTCGCGATCGGCGGCAACCCCGAGGCGGCCCGCCTCGCCGGCATCCGCGTCCAGCGCCAGACGATGTACCTCTACATCCTCGTCGGCGTCGCCTGTGGCATCGCCGCCGTCATGATCATGGCCCGCACGACGACCGGCACCTCGACCCACGGCCAGCTCTGGGAGCTCGACGCCATCGCAGCGGTCGTCATCGGCGGCACGCTCCTGTCCGGCGGCCGCGGCACCGTCGTCGGCACCGTTCTCGGCGTCCTCATCTTCACGACGCTGAGCAACGTCTTCACCCTCAACAACCTCGACACCTCGACGCAGGCCGTCGCGAAGGGGGCGATCATCGTCGCCGCCGTGCTGCTCCAGCAGCGGGTCTCGCGCACGAGGTCGACGTAGCACCGACCGCACCACCGAACAGCACCACAGCACCACCAGCACAGCAGCACCCACCAGCAGCACTCACCAGCAGCACTCACCGGCAGCACCGCCCCTCTTCGCTCACATAGGAGTCAGCGTGTCCGCAACACTCTCCCGTTCGACCAAGCGCGTCGCCGTCCTGGCGATCACCCTCAGCACGGCGCTCGTCGCCGCGGGGTGCACGAGCAACGACCCGGTCACGACCCCGGCGGCATCGACCCAGACGGCAGGGGGCAACGCCGCGAGCGACAACGACGCCGCGGGCAAGAAGGTCGTCATCGGCTTCTCGGGCCCCGCGGCCGACCACGGCTGGCTCGCCGCCATCAACAACTCGGCGCTCGCCGAGGCGAAGAAGCACTCCGACGTCGAGCTCAAGGCGGCCGAGGGCACCAACGACGCCAGCCTGCAGATCAGCCAGATCGAAACCTTCATCAACGACAAGGTCGACGCGATCGTGCTGCTGCCGACCGACGGCGCCGCCCTGACCGAGGTCGCCACCAAGGCCATGAACGCCGGCATCCCCGTCATCAACGTCGACCGCGAGTTCTCCAGCCCGTTCGCCGCTCGCGCGACGATCCTCGGCGACAACTACGGCATGGGCGTGTCGGCCGGCACCTACGCCTGCAAGCTCGTCAAGGACAAGAGCCTGAGCAACCCCGTCATCGCGGAGATCGCCGGCATCGACGCGCTGCCCCTCACGCAGGACCGCAGCAAGGGCTTCGCCGACGCGCTCAAGGCCTGCGGCCAGACCGTCGACAACCGCGTGGCCGCCGAGTTCACCGTCGAGTCGGGCAACCGCCAGGCGTCCAACCTGCTCCAGGCCGCGAAGAAGATCGACATCCTCTGGAACCACGACGACGACCAGGGTGTCGGCGTCATGGCCGCGCTCGACCAGGCGAACCGCCACGAGATGGCCTTCATCGGCGGAGCCGGCTCGGCCAACGCGATGCGCTGGATCAAGGAGGGCAAGATGGAGGCGACCGTCCTCTACCCGCCCACCCAGGCGGCCGACGGCATCAAGCTCGCGCGACTGGTCGCGCAGGGCAAGGGCATCAGCGACCTCGTCCAGGTCGAGGTCCCGCGGCGCATCGTGCTCAACGCGCCGGTCGTGAACAAGGCGAACGTCGACCAGTACCTGCCGCTCGGCTTCGAGTCCTGACGGGACGGCGCCCACGCCGGAACACGCCTCGGCGTGGGCGCCCGGACCCGGCACGACGCAGACGACCCGAACGCAGCACACCCCCACGTCGGATGTGAGGACGTCATGACCACACCCAACAAGCCCACCCTCGGGGTCGGGATGATCGGCTACGCCTTCATGGGCCGCGCCCACTCCCAGGCCTGGCGCAACGTGCGCAGCTACTTCGACGCGCCGGCCACGCCGCAGCTCGTCGCCGTGGCGGGGCGCAACGAGGCCGCAGCCCGCGACACGGCGGACCGCTTCGGCTGGGCCGGGGTCGAGACCGACTGGCGGCGCCTGCTCGAGCGCGACGACATCGACATCATCGACATCTGCACCCCGGGCGACACGCACGCCGAGATCGCCGTCGCGGCGCTCGAGGCCGGCAAGCACGTGCTCTGCGAGAAGCCGCTCGCCAACTCCGTCGACGAGGCCGAGGCCATGGTCCGGGCCGCCGAGGCGGCCCGTGAGCGGGGGATCCGCTCGATGGTCGGCTTCACCTATCGCCGGGTCCCCGCCATCGCGTACGCGCGCCAGCTCGTCGCGGAGGGAAGGCTCGGCCGCATCCTCCACGTCCGGGGTGCGTACCTGCAGGACTGGCTCGTCGACGCCCAGTCCCCGCTCACCTGGCGGCTCCAGAAGGAGCGTGCCGGCTCGGGTGCGCTCGGCGACATCGGCGCGCACATCGT
This sequence comes from Terrabacter sp. 05T424, assembly GCF_056396225.1. NCBI lineage: Bacteria > Bacillati > Actinomycetota > Actinomycetes > Micrococcales > Intrasporangiaceae > Terrabacter > Terrabacter sp. 05T424. The sequence continues at coordinate 83,744 of NZ_JBFTLB010000002.1, read as the reverse complement.
CGACCTCGCCCAGTTCGTCACGGGCGAGACGCTGACCGGCGTCTCCGCGCTCACCGAGACCTTCGTGCGCGAGCGGCCCGTGGCCGACCCCACGACGATCGGCACCGGAGGCATCGGCGCGACGGCGGCCTCGAACGGCGCCGCGACGACCGGCCCCGTCACTGTGGACGACGCCGCGGTGCTCGTCTCACGCCTCAGCGGAGGTGCCTTGGCGACCTTCGAGGCGACCCGCTTCGCCAACGGCCGCAAGAACGCGATCCGCTTGGAGGTCAACGGAACCGATGGATCGCTGGCCTTCGACTTCGAGGACATGAACGTCCTGCACGTCTTCGACGGCAACGCCCCCGCCCGCGACGCCGGCTTCACCCGGGTGCTCGTCACCGAGGCGAGCCACCCCTACGTCGCGGCCTGGTGGCCGCCCGGCCACGTGCTCGGCTACGAGCACGGCTTCACCCACCAGGCGGTCGACCTGCTGACCGCCATCGCCGAGGGCGCCGACCCTCGTCCTTCCTTCTCCGACGGGCTCCAGGTGCAGCGGATCCTGTCGGCCGTCGAGGCGAGCGCGGAGCGGTCGGGGTCCTGGACCCCGGTCGACGTGGCCCGCGTCTCAGCCCCGGCACCGTCCTGAGCGGGTAGAGGAATCCACCCACTCCGTCTGTCAGACAAGGAGATTCAGCTATACCCGCTCGATCCGTCTCTGTCACCCCCTGAAGGAGCACGCTCACATGCACGACAACGACGTCAACCCGCTCAAGCTCGTCACCAAGCTCGGTCTCAACCGTCGCCAGTTCTTCGCGGCCACGACCGGCATGGCGGCCGCCGTCGCCGTGACGGGTGCCGCCGCAGCCCAGGCCGCACCCGGCGCCAACGGCGTCCTCATCCCGGCACCCCGCCGCGGCATCATCCTCTACACCGTGCGCGACGCTGTCAGCCGCAACCCGCTGACCTCGCCCTACGCCTCCGGTTTCAAGGAGGTCCTGACCGAGCTCTCCTCGATCGGCTACCGCCAGATCGAGTTCGCCGGCCTCACCCAGAACGCCAACGCGGAGGGCGGTGCCAACCTCAACAACGTCGAGGGCGCCACCCTGCTCCGCTCGTGGCTCGACGAGCTCGGCCTGCAGGCCGAGGGCAACCACGGCTCCGTCCCGTCGACCATCACCGACGCCAACATCACGGCGTTCGACACGGCCTGCGAGATCGCCAACATCCTCGGCATGGGCCACATCGGCACCGGCAGCGACCCCACGAGCAGCGCCTACCTCGCCGACTGGGAGGCCGCCGCGGCACGGTGGGACTTCTACGGCGAGCGGGCCTCTCGCCACGGGCTCAAGCTCTACACGCACAACCACGACGTCGCCTACAGCTTCCTGCTCGACAGCGGGCCGCTCGACGCGACCGGCCGACCGACCCGGTCGTCAGGGGTTCGGCGTCTCGAGCACTTCCTCGCCAACACCGACCCGAAGCACGTCTACCTCGAGATGGACATCTACTGGGCCCACGTCGCGCAGTACAAGCACACGACGTACACCGCCCCGGACGGCTCGGTCGTGACGTCGATCTTCGACCCGGCCGCCGTGGTCGCCGCCCAGACGAAGCGCTTCCCGCTCTTCCACGCCAAGGACGGGAAGATCGACACGACGCAGGCCAACGGCTACGTCATGGCGCCCTTTGGGCAGGGCGACATCGACTACTCGACGTTCCTGCGTCGCGTCGGCGCCAAGGGCTCGCACAACCCGATGTGGGAGATGGACACCGCCCCGGGCAACGCGACCACCGCTCCGAACCAGTCGATGGAGCTCTCGAAGGTCAGCTACGACGGGATGGCTGCCCTGCGCGGCTGACCCGCCACCCCTGAACGCACGTCGACCGCCGACCACCGGCGGCCGGCATACCCGGAAACACCGGGACCCGGGAGCGCTGATGCCGTTGCAGCGGCGCGCTCTCCGGGTCCCGGCTTCGCCCGTCTCTGTCAAGAAGGACGTACCGATGAATGCTACTTCCCGATCCAGGGTGAGGAGGCTGGTTGCCACAACTGCGGCAGCCGTCCTCACCTGCACGGCGCTCGGCGCCGTGGCCACCCTCCCGGCCTCGGCCCACGACGGCGTCGACCACGGCACCGAGCCCGCCCTCGACTGGTCGAACTACGAGAAGATCACGCTCACCAAGGACACCGGTGAACCGATCGACATGGCGGTGCTGCCCGACCGTCGTGTGCTCACCACGGCCCGCAACGGCGACGTCCGCCTCGTCGACCCCGACTCGGGCGTCACCAAGGTCGTCAACACGCTGCCCGTCTACAACAACTCCGAGGACGGCCTCCAGACCGTCACCCTCGACCCCGACTTCCAGACGAACAAGTGGGTCTACCTCTACTACGCACCCAAGACGATGACGGCGCCCTACATCGCGTCGACCCCGACCGGCTCCGCGCCGAACAGCCTTCCCGCCGGGGCTGACGCCTCGTACTGGGACCAGTGGAAGGGCTACAACCAGCTCAGCCGGTTCAAGTGGGACGACGCCACCGACAAGCTCGACCTGTCGACCGAGCAGGCGATCCTCAAGGTGGAGACTCAGCGCGGCCAGTGCTGCCACGTCGCGGGTGACGTCGACTTCGACGCCGACGGCAACCTCTACCTGTCGACCGGTGACAACACGCCGGCGAGCGCACCGGGTGCCAACGGCTTCGCGCCGAACAACAACGCGCCCGGCTTCAACCCGGGCTTCGACTCGCGTCGCGGCGCCGGCAACACCAACGACCTGCGCGGCAAGATCCTGCGCATCCACCCGGAGGCCGACGGGTCCTACACGATCCCGGCCGGCAACCTCTTCGCGCCAGGCACGGCCAAGACCCGCCCCGAGATCTTCGTCATGGGCGTGCGCAACCCGTTCCGCATGGATGTCGACCCCGTGACGAACTCCGTCTCGTGGGGCGACTACGGCCCCGACGCCGGCGCCCCGGACGCAGCGCGTGGCCCGATGGGCTACGTCGAGTGGCAGACGACGGCGATCAACCGGCCGATCAACGGCGGCTGGCCGTACTGCCACGGCCCGAACGCCAACTACAACGAGTGGAACTTCGCGACGGCGACGCCCGGCCCGTGGTTCGACTGCAACGCCGGTGCACAGAACAACTCGACCTGGAACACCGGTCTGGCCCAGGTGCCGCCTGCGACCGCCCCGACGCTCTACTACGGCGACAACAACACCCACCAGCCGTGGCCCGAGCTGACCGACTTCGACCCGCAGGGCGGGCAGGGACCGATGGGTGGCCCCGTCTACCACTACGACGCCGCCAACCCGTCGACGACGAAGTTCCCGGCCTACTGGGACAAGAAGGCGTTCTTCGCCGAGTTCTCGCAGGACTACCTCGCCGTCTTCGACGTGCAGTGGCCCAACGGACCCGTCGACCACATCCAACACTTCCTGCCCAACAAGGACCTCGAGACGAACGGCCAGCCGATCACCGACAGCCCGATCGACATCGAGTTCGGGCCGGACGGCTCGCTCTACGTCCTCGACTACGGCGACGGCTTCTTCCGGCAGAACCCCGACGCAGGCCTCTACCGCATCGACTACTCGCCCGGGAACAAGGCACCGCAGGCCAGCATCAAGGCCACCCCGGCGAGCAGCAGCACCGCGCCGCTGACGGTCGCCTTCGACGCGTCCGGCTCGGTCGACCCCGAAGGCGGGGCCCTCACCTACGAGTGGGACTTCAACGGTGACGGCACGTTCGACGCGACCGGTGTCACGGCGAGCTTCACCTACACCGAGCTCGGCAAGTACACGGCGCGTCTGCGCGTCACCGACCCGGAGGGCCGTCGCGGCCTGACGAGCACGTCGATCAGCGTCGGCAACGTCGCCCCGACCATCACCATCGCGACCCCGCCCAACGGTGGCTTCTTCGACTGGGGCCAGGCCGTGCCGTTCGACGTCAAGACCTCGGACCCCGAGGACGGCACCGCCACGGCGTGCTCCCGCGTGAGCTGGACCTTCGGTCTGGGCCATGACGCGCACGCCCACCCGCTGAGCCAGGGCACGGGCTGCCAGTTCGCGATCCCGACCCCGGCCGACGCGACCCAGCACGGCGAGACCGAGAACATCTTCGGCGTCGTCGTCATCACCTACACCGACAACGGTGCCAATGGACTGCCCGGTGCGACCACCACCGAGCAGCTGATCCTCAACCCCAAGAAGCAGGAGGCCGAGTGGGCCGACGCGTCGCAGGGTGTGGAGATCACGGCCGACACGACGGCGAGCGGACTGCGCAAGGTCACCTCGTTCGACGCCGGTGACTGGCTGGCCTGGGACCCGGCGAACCTCGTCGGCGTCACGGGCGTCAGCGCCCGCGCCACCGGCACCGGCACCCTCTCCCTGCGTTGGGACTCGCCGACCGCGGCTCCCTTCGGCACCATCGCGGTGAACGGCTCCGGCTGGACCGATGCGGCAGCGACCCTGTCGTCGAAGCCCACCGGCACCGGCAAGCTCTACGTCACCTCTTCCGGTGGGGTCGTGCTCGACTCCCTCACGTTCGTGGGCAACGGCGTCGCCGACGTCACGCCCCCGGCGGTGGCGGCGACGCTGAGCCCGGCCACCCCGAACGGGGCGAACGGGTGGTACACGAGCAACGTCACCGTGACGGTCACACCGCGACCGACAACGGCACCGTCGCCTCGCGTCAGCGCTCCACGGACGGCGGGACCACGTGGGTCAACGCCAACACCGCACTGACGATCTCGACCGAGGGCACGACCACCGTGCTCTACCGCGCGACCGACAACGGCGGCAACGTCTCCCAGGTCGGCTCGCTGACGGTCAAGCTCGACAAGACGGCCCCGGCCGTCGCGGTCTCCGGCGTGGCCGAGGGCGCCTCGGTCGGCAACTCAGGTGACCTCACCTGGACGGCGACCGACGCCACGAGCGGCATCGACACAGTGACGGCCACCGTCGACGGCACGGCCGTCGCGGCGGACAAGCCGCTTGCCCTCTGGCGGCTCCCGCTCGGCAGCCACACGCTCGTCGTCAAGGCGACCGACAAGGCCGGTCTCGCCACGACGACGACGAGGACGTTCACCACGACGACCTCGCTCGGCACGCTGACGGCACTGACGGAGCGACTGTCCAGCGAGGGTCTCGTCACCCCGGCCGGCGGGAAGGAGCTCGAGAAGCGGCTCCAGCAGGCCGAGAAGCACATCGCGGGTAGCCGCACCAACGCGGCCGTCTCGCAGCTCGAGGGCTTCGTCGCAGCAGCGAAGGCCGGCTCCAACGTCCGCGACGCGGCGGCCTCGGCCGCCCTGCAGCGCGACGCCAACGCAGTCATCGCCTCGCTGCGCTGACCGCACACCCGATGACCCGGCGGCGGGAGGACCCATCTCCCGCCGCCGGGCCACCGGACCCCGAAGCCTTACCCCGGAACCAGCTCGAAGGAGAGCGAAAATGACCGACGACCGAACCGGACTCTGGCTGGTCGGGGCGCGCGGCTCCGTCGCAACCACGGTCGCGACGGGCCTGGCCCTCATCACGGCCGGAGGCGCAGCGCCCGACGGGCTCGTCACCGAGCAGCCCGAGCTCGTCGACGCGGGCCTCGTGCCGCTCGACCGCATCGTCATCGGGGGCCACGACGTCTCGGAGGTGCCGCTCGTCAAGCGGGCCGCGCAGCTCGCCGACGCCGGCGTCGTTCCCCACGCCGCGCTCACCCTCGCCGCCGACCAGCTCGAGCGCGACTGCGCCCGCGTGCGCATCGGGCACCGCGTGGGCGCCGAGACCCAGCGCGAGGCCGTCGACCGGCTCGCCGCCGACATCCGTACCTTCGCCGAAGCCGAGTCGCTGAGCCGGGTCGTCGTCGTCAACGTCAGCTCCACCGAGCCGGTTGCTGCCGAAAAACCGGCGCACGCCTCGCTCGAGGCACTCGAGTCCGCCTGGGCCGCCGGCGAGGCACCACTGCCGCCCAGCTCCGTGTATGCCGCAGCCGCTTTCACGGCCGGCGCTGCCTTCGTCGACTTCACCCCGTCGACGGGCGCACGCCTGCCTGCCCTCGCCGAGCTCGCCCAACAGCGCGGTGTGCCGTGGGGCGGCAGCGACGGCAAGACGGGCGAGACCCTCGTGAAGTCGGTGCTCGCCCCGATGTTCGCGGCGCGCTCGCTGCGGGTCCGCTCGTGGGCCGGCACCAACCTGCTCGGTGGTGGCGACGGTGCGACTTTGGCCGACCCCGACGCGATGGAGAGCAAGGCGCGCAGCAAGGCGCGCGGCCTCGAGGAGATGCTCGGCCACCCGGTCGACGGCCCGGTCCACATCGACAACATCGCCGACCTCGGCGACTGGAAGACGGCGTGGGACCACCTCACGTTCTCGGGGTTCCTCGGCACGCGCATGTCGATGCAGTTCACGTGGCAGGGGTGCGACTCGAGCCTTGCCGCGCCGCTCGTCATCGACCTTGCTCGGCTCGCCGACCTCGCCCTGAGGCGGGGAGAGGTCGGCCCGCTCACGGCGCTGGGGTTCTTCTTCAAGGACCCCGTCGACTCGCGCGAGCACCGGCTCTTCGAGCAGCACCGAGTGCTGACGGAGTGGGCGACCGCGTCGTGACCCGCCTTCGCGACCTGGTCGAGCTGGTGCGGGCGCCRGCCGCACTCACCGTGCCCGGCGACACGCTCGCCGGCGCCGCGGCCTCGGGGTGGCCGGGCGGCGCCCGCACCGCCCTGCTGCCGGTCGCGTCGACGTGCCTCTACTGGGCGGGCATGGCGCTCAACGACTGGGCGGACCGCGACCTCGACGCCACTGAGCGCCCCGAGCGACCGATCCCCTCCGGGCGGGTGCCGGCCGGTGCAGCCCTCGGCGTGGCCGCCGGCCTGACGGTCGGCGGGGTCGCCGTGGCCGGCCTGGCGGCGGGCCGGGCGGGAGCGGCCGTGGCGGGACTGCTCGCAGCCGCGGTCTGGGCCTACGACCTCGGCCCCAAGGACGGACCGGTCGGCGTGGCCACTATGGCCTCGACCCGCGCCCTCGATGTCGCCCTGGGCGCCAGTGCCGGCGGGCTCGTGGGGATCCGCCGGGCTCTCGCGCCCGCGGCCATCGTCGGCGCACACACGGCTGGAGTCACCGCGCTGAGCCGGGGCGAGGTGCACGGTGGCTCGGCCTCCACCGCGCGGGCCGTGGCGATCGGCACGGCAGCGATCGGCACGGCGGCGGTCGCCGCCGCCAGCGCGGTCCTGGGCCCGGCAGCGGCGGGGCTCACGGCGGCGGCCGGTCGAGCACCGACCGCACCCAAGACCCGGCTGCGGTCCGCCGGCTCGCTGGCGCTCTCGACGGCGATGGCCGCCTGGTACGCGCGTGACGTCCTGCGAGCCCAGCTCGATGCCGTCCGGTCGCCCGACGCCGCGACAGTCCGACGAGCCACCGGTCACGGCATCCGAGGGTTCGTGCCGCTGCAGGGCTCGCTGGTCGCCGGCCGCGGCCGCCCGCTGGCCGCGCTGGCGCTCGCGGCGTCGGTGCCCCTCGGCCGGCTCGCGATGAGGCGGGTGTCGGCGACATGAGCCTGCGCTTCGGCTACGGCCTCAACGGCTTCACCGACCACCGGCTCCCCGACGCCCTGGCGGTGCTGGCCGACCTCGGCTACGACGGAGTGGCGCTCACCCTGGACCACGCCCACCTCGACCCCCTCGCGCCGGACCTGCCCGCGCGCACCCGCCGGGTCGGCGATCTCCTCGCGCGGCACGGTCTCGGCGTCGTCGTCGAGACCGGTGCCCGCTACGTGCTCGACCCCCGACGGAAGCACGAGCCGACGCTGGTCTCCAACGAAGGCAGTGGACGTCGAATCAACCTGTTGGAGAGAGCGATTCGCGTCGCCAGTGAGATCGGGTCGCCGGCCGTCTCGTTCTGGAGCGGCATCGCTCCCGAGGGGTCGACCCCGGACGAGCTGTGGTCCCGGGTCGAGGACGGCGTGACGCGACTCCTGCCGCTGGCCGAGACCCACGGCGTCGACCTCGCCCTCGAGCCCGAACCCGGCATGTTCGTCGAGCGCATCGCCGACGTGGTCGAGCTGCGCAGCCGCCTCGGCGACCCGGAGCGGCTGCGCGTGACGATCGACGTCGGCCACCTGCGGTGCACCGAGGACCTGGACCCCGACGCCTGCGTGCTCGCCGCGGGCGACCTCGTCGCGAACGTCCAGATCGACGACATGCGTCGCGGGGTGCACGAACACCTGCCGTTCGGCGAGGGCGAGGTCGACTTCCCGCCCGTCCTCGCGGCGCTCGCGGCCCTCCGGTTCGACGGGCTCGTGGCCGTCGAGCTGCCCCGCCACTCGCACGCAGCGCCCGCGCTCGCAGCCGCGAGCCTCGAGTTCCTCAGAGCCGCTGAGCGGCGCGCGGAGGAGTCCAAGACGCGAAGACCCCAGGAGGTGGGCCGATGAGCCCGACCACGAACCAGGTCAAGACGATCGACGCCATGCTCGCCGAGGTCGCCCGCGACCCCGGCTCCATCGAGCGGCACTTCCCCGCCGCGGCACGGACAGCGGTCAGGGAGGGTGCTGACGGCGACGCGGCCCGGGAGGCGCTGCTGCTCGCGGTCCCCGGCGAGACGGCACACGTCGTCGGTCTCGTGCGTCGGCTGTACGAGCAGGGTGATGCGGCCGAGAGGCGCGCGGTGCTGCTCGCGCTGCCCGCGCTGGACGCAGAAGGACGGATGAACCGCATCGGCGACGCGGCGCTCCCGATCGTTCGGGATGCCTTGCGCACCAACGACACCCGTCTCGTCGCCGCCGCCCTCACGGCGTATGCCGCAGCCCACCTCGACGATGACGCGTGGCGGCAGGCGGTGCTCAAGGTGCTCTTCACCGGCATCCCGGTCGACCGGGTCGCCGGCCTCGCCGACCGCTCCGACGCGGAGCTCGCCCGGATGGTGCGCGACTACGCCGCCGAGCGCGAGGCGGCCGGACGCGCGGTTCCCCCGGAGGCGTACGTCGTCCTCTCGATGGCCGACCGCTCCGAGCCGACCGAGCCCGACATCCCCGATCCCCACCACCCTGACTGAGGAGCATCCCGTGCGCATCTTCGACCCCCACATCCACATGACGTCCCGTACGACGGACGACTACACGCGCATGTATGCCGGCGGCGTGCGTGCCGTGGTCGAACCCTCGTTCTGGCTCGGGCAGCCGCGCACCAACGTCGGCTCGTTCTGCGACTACTTCGACGCGCTGCTCGGCTGGGAGCCGTTCCGAGCCTCGCAGTACGGCATCGCCCACCACGCGACGATCGGCCTCAACCCCAAGGAGGCCAACGACGCCGGTTGCCGCGAGGTGCTCGAGGTCTTGCCGCGCTACCTCGCGAAGGACCGGGTCGTCGCCGTCGGCGAGCTCGGCTACGACTCGATGACGGCCGAGGAGGACGACGTCTTCGCCGCCCAGCTCGCGCTAGCCGTCGACCACGAGCTGCCCGCCCTCGTGCACACGCCGCACCGCGACAAGCTCGCCGGCACACGGCGCACCCTCGACGTCGTGCGCGAGTCGGGGCTGGCCCGGGGCGCCGTCCTCGTCGACCACCTCAACGAGATGACGGTCGGTGTCGTCGCCGAGTCCGGCTGCTGGATGGGCTTCTCCGTCTACCCCGACACGAAGATGGACGAGCACCGCATGGTCGAGATCCTGCGGCGCTACGGGCTCGAGCGGATGATCGTCAACTCCGCCGCCGACTGGGGCAACAGCGATCCCCTCAAGACTGTGCGCGTCGCCGAGGCGATGCTCGACGCGGGCTACAGCGCCGACGACGTCGACCGCGTGCTCTGGCGCAACCCGGTGGAGTTCTACGGCCAGAGCGGCCGGCTCGAGCTGCCCGAGACCCCGGCGCCCGATACCGTCGAGACCGCAGAGACCGTCGAGACCGTCGAGCCTGACCTCGTCAGCGCCGGGGCGACGTTCATGGGCAACTCCGTGCTCCGCGGCGCGAGGGAGTGAGCCGTGCGTCTGCTCCACGCCGACGGCCAGACCGTCCACGTCGCGTACTGCACCAACGTCCACCCCGGTGAGGACCTCGACACGATCATCGGCCAGCTCGACCGCTTCGCCGTGCCCGTCCGCCGCCACCTCGGCTCCGACCTGCTCGGGCTGGGTCTGTGGCTCAGCTCGCCCGTCGCTCGCGAGCTGGCCGGGGACCCGCGGCAGGTGGACCGGCTGCGGGCCGCCCTCGACGCACGCGGCCTCGAGGTCGTGACGCTCAACGGGTTCCCCTACCGCGGCTTCCAGGAGGAGGTCGTCAAGCACCGCGTCTACCGCCCCGACTGGACCGAACCGGCACGCCTGGCCTACACCACCGACCTCGCCGACGTCCTGGCCCGGCTGCTGCCCGACGACGCTGCGCGGGGGAGCATCTCGACCCTGCCCTTCGGCTGGCGTCACCCGTGGTTCGGCGACCGGCAGGTGCTCGCCGCCGAGCAGTTCGACCGTCTCGCCGACCACCTGCGCGCCCTCCGCGACCGCAGCGGCCGCGAGATCCGCGTCGCCGTCGAGCCGGAGCCGGGCTGCGTCATCGAGACGACGACCGAGCTCGTCGAGCGGATGGACGGCTGGGACGAGGAGGTGCTGGGTGTCTGCCTCGACCTGTGCCACCTCGCGGTCGGTTTCGAGGACGCGGCGGTCGCCGTGCCCCGACTGGCCGCCGCGGGGCGACAGGTCGTCAAGGCGCAGGTCTCGGCCGCCCTCCACGTCGCGCACCCCGGCGACCCGGCCACCCGCGACGCGCTCGCCGCCTTCGACGAGGACCGGTTCCTCCACCAGGTGCGCGCGTGCGGCGAGCACGGCGCCGACGGGTCGCGGGGGCCACTGCGGGCGCGCGACGACCTCGGCGACGCCCTCGGGGGTCGCCGCCCCCTCGACCCGGCCCCGGGCGGCGTCGAGCAGCCGTGGCGGGTGCACTTCCACGTTCCGCTCGACCACGCCCCCGAGCCGCCGCTCGCCGCCACCACCTCGGACCTGCGCGACTCTCTCGCCGTGCTCGTCGGTGGCAAGACCGCCCGAACCGACCACCTCGAGGTCGAGACCTACACGTGGTCCGTCGTCCCCGAGGCCGTGCGCCCGACGGACGACGCAGCCCTCGCCGCGAGCATCGCCGGCGAGCTCGCCTGGCTGCGCGACACCCTCATCGACCTCGGCCTCAAGGAGACCGCATGAACCAGCCCCCCACTCCTTCCAGCAAGGTCCTGCTGCTCGACGTCGTCGGCCTGACGCCGCGCGCCCTCGCAGACATGCCCCGGCTGTCACGGCTCGCGCACGCCGGCTGGCAGGCCCCGCTCGAGACCGTGCTGCCCGCGGTCACCTGCTCGGTGCAGTCGACGATGCTCACCGGCCGACCGGTCGCCGACCACGGCGCCGTGGGCAACGGGTGGTACTTCCGCGACCTCGGCGAGGTCTTCCTCTGGCGCCAGCACAACGCGCTCGTCGAGGGCGAGAAGGTCTGGGACGCGCTGCGCCGCGCCAACCCCGGCGCCCGCGTCGCGAACGTCTGCTGGTGGTACGCGATGGGCATGGACGTCGACTCCATCGTCACACCGCGACCGATCTACCACGCCGACGGACGCAAGTCGCCCGACTGCTACACGCGCCCGGCGGGCTTGCACGACACGCTCACTGACCGGCTCGGGCCGTTCCCCCTGTTCCGGTACTGGGGCCCGACGGCGTCCATCGCGTCGTCGCGCTGGATCGTCGAGGCGACCCGCATGCTCCTGCCCGAGCACGACCTGACGCTGTCCTACGTGCCGCACCTCGACTACGACCTGCAGCGCTTCGGTCCGGAGTCGCCCGAGGCCCGGGCCGCGGCGCGCGAGCTCGACGGCGTGCTCGCCCCGCTGCTCGACGACGCGGAGCGCCTGGGTGTCAGCGTGCTCGTCGTCAGCGAGTACGGCATCACCGCCGTCGACCAACCCGTCGACATCAACCGGGTGCTGCGCCGCGCCGGGCTGCTCGAGGTGCATACGCAGGCCGGCATGGAGTACCTCGACCCGTGGGCGTCCGAGGCCTTCGCTGTCGCCGACCACCAGGTCGCGCACGTCTACGTGCGCGACCCCGACCGCGTGGACGAGGTGCGTGCGCTCCTCACGGCCACCCCCGGCGTCGACCAGGTGCTCGACCGAGCCGGCCAGGCGGCATACGGCCTCGACCACGAGCGCTCGGGCGACCTCGTCCTCGTCGCCGACCCCCGCGCGTGGTTCACGTACTACTACTGGCTCGACGACGAGCGCGCCCCCGACTTCGCGCGCGGCGTCGAGATCCACCGCAAGCCCGGCTACGACCCGGCCGAGCTGTTCTTCGACCCCGCCGACCGCACGGCGAAGGCACGCGCCGGGCTGAGCCTGGTGCGCAAGAAGCTCGGGCTCCGGTACGCCATGAGCGTCGTGCCGCTCGACCCGACGTGGGTGCGGGGCAGTCACGGACGGCTGCCTGCCGATCCCGCCGACGGGCCGGTCGTCCTCGCCTCCGACAGCGCCCTGCGCCGTGAGACGGTGACGGCAGCGGACGTCCACGACCTCGTGCTCGAGGCGGCGGGAGCCGCCGTCGCCGTCACGAACACCCTCTGACCCACGAGCAGCACCCCACAGCAGCAGCAACTCACAGCAGTAGCAACTCACAGCAGCAGCAAGGAGATCCACGATGACCCGACCCATCACCCTCTTTACCGGACAGTGGGCCGACCTGCCCTTCGAGGAGGTGTGCCGCCTCGCCGGCGAGTGGGGCTACGACGGCCTCGAGATCGCCTGCTGGGGTGACCACTTCGAGGTCGACCGCGCCCTCACCGAGGACGGCTACATCGAGGGCCGCCACGAGATCCTCGAGCGCCATGGCCTGAAGGTGTGGGCCATCTCCAACCACCTCGTCGGGCAGGCTGTGTGCGACGACCCGATCGACCAGCGCCACCAGGACATCCTGCCCGCGTCGGTGTGGGGCGACGGCGACCCCGAGGGCGTGCGCAAGCGGGCGGCCGAGCGGATGGCCGACACCGCCCGCGCCGCCGCGAAGCTCGGCGTCGACACCGTCATCGGCTTCACCGGCTCGGCGGTCTGGAAGTACGTCGCGATGTTCCCGCCGGTGGGCGACGACGTCATCCAGGCCGGGTACGCCGACTTCGCCGACCGCTGGAACCCGATCCTCGACGTCTTCGACGAGGTCGGCGTGAAGTTCGCGCACGAGGTGCACCCGAGCGAGATCGCGTACGACTACTGGAGCACCGTCGCCACGCTGGAGGCGATCGGCCACCGCGAGACCTTCGGGCTCAACTGGGACCCGAGCCACATGGTGTGGCAGGACCTCGACCCGGCCGCGTTCATCTGGGACTTCAAGGACCGGATCTACCACGTCGACTGCAAGGACACCCGCAAGCGGATCGGCAACGGCCGCAACGGTCGTCTCGGCTCGCACCTGCCGTGGGGTGACCCGCGGCGCGGTTGGGACTTCGTCTCGACCGGCCACGGTGACGTGCCCTGGGAGGACTGCTTCCGCACCCTCAACGCGATCGGCTACGACGGTCCGATCTCCATCGAGTGGGAGGACGCCGGCATGGACCGTCTCGTCGGTGCGCCCGGTGCCCTCGAGTACGTCCGTGCCCTCAACTTCGAGAAGCCCGAGGCTGCCTTCGACGCGGCCTTCAGCAGCAGCAAGGACTGACCCCGCCGACGCCGGCGAACGGGAGGCGAGCCCTGCCCCGACAGGTCTACCGTCGGGGCATGGCACTCGTCCAGATCGCCCAGCGGGCCGAGGACCTCGGCCGCGCGTCCACCTTCTACGCCGACCTGCTCGGCGCCGAGCCGCTCGCGACGTTCGACCCGCCCGGTCTCGTCTTCTTCGACCTCGGCGGCGTGCGCCTGCTGCTCGACGGCGGTGCGCCGAGCGCGCTCGTCTACCTCGGCGTCGACGACATCGACGCGACGGTCGAGCGGCTGCGTGGCGCAGGGGTCGAGGTGCGCAGCGAGCCGCACGTCATCTTCGGCCACGACGACGACACGCTCGGCCCGGCGGGCACCGACGAGTGGATGGCGTTCGTCGTCGACTCCGAGGGCAACCTCGTCGGTCTCGTCGAGCAGCGCCCGCGCACCTGAGCGAAGGCCTTCCCGGCCGTTCGGTCGATCTGCCCGGGTCGCGTTCGTGTAGACGGTGGAGGTGCACGCAGGGTGCGGCCTCCAGCATCCACCACGACCGGCCGGTGAACCCGGCAGGAGGAGACGACGATGAAGACCTACCTGATCAGCCTGTTCTCGCCCGACGGCCCGCCGCCGGAGGACGTCGACCTCAGCCGCATCATGGCCGACCTCGAGGTCGTCAACGACGACATCCGCGCCGCCGGCAGCTGGGTGTTCGCTGGCGGCCTCGGCGACCAGGCGAGTGCCACGACGATCCGCAAGAGCGACCCGGTCGCCGACGCAGTGCTCACGGACGGCCCCTTCGTCGAGGCCAAGGAGCACCTCGGCGGTTTCACGATCGTGCGGTCCGACGACTACGACGCCGTGCTCCGGTGGGGCGAGCGGATCGCGGGCGCCACGGGGCTGCCCGTCGAGGTGCGTCCCTTCGTCGACCAGGACGACGCCGGCCAGAAGCCGACCGACCGCTGACGTGATGGGTGACCAGGGCGAGCAGGTCGACCACGGTGCCGTCACCGGTGCGGACATCGCGCGCGTCTTCCGTGCCGAGCACGGGCGCGCGGTGTCCGTCCTCATCCGCACGCTCGGCGACATCGACCTGGCCGAGGACGCCGTGCAGGACGCGTTCGCCGTGGCGGTCGAGCGGTGGCCCCGAGAAGGTATGCCGCCCAGCCCCGCCGGCTGGATCATCACGACCGCACGCAACCGGGCGGTCGACCGCCTGCGTCGCGAGTCGACGCGCGAGGCCCGGCACGAGGAGGCCCTCGTCGTCCATGCTCCGCCCGAACCCCGTGAGGAGGGGCCCGTGAAGGACGAACGCCTGCGGCTCGTCTTCACCTGCTGCCACCCGGCCCTGTCGACCGAGGCGCGCGTGGCCCTGACGCTCCGCCTGCTCGGTGGCCTCTCGACCCCCGAGATCGCCCACGCGTTCCTCGTGCCCGAGGCGACGATGGCGCAGCGGATCGTGCGCGCCAAGAAGAAGATCCGCGACACCGCCATCCCCTACCGCGTGCCGCGTGACGCGGACCTGCCCGGCCGCCTCGTTGGGGTGCTCGCGGTCATCTACCTCGTCTTCAACGAGGGGCACACGGCGACGTCCGGCGACGACCTCGGGCGTCCGGACCTCTCGGCCGAGGCGATCCGGCTCGGCCGCGTCCTCGTCGAGCTGATGCCCGACGAACCGGAGGCGATGGGCCTGCTCGCCCTCATGCTGCTCACCGAGGCCCGCCGGCCGGCGCGCACCGACGCCGCGGGTGACCTCGTGCTGCTCGCCGACCAGGACCGCTCTCGGTGGGACGCGGCCATGCTCGAGGAGGGCCGCGACCTCGTGCGCAGGTGCCTGCGCCGGAACGCGCCGGGGCCCTACCAGCTGCAGGCCGCCGTCAACGCCGTGCACACCGACGCCGCGCACGCGGCCGACACGGACTGGGCGCAGGTCGTCCAGCTCTACGACCACCTGTTGCGCCTCGCACCCACCGACGTCGTGCGCCTCAACCGTGTCGTCGCCGTCGCCGAGGTGTACGGGCCCGAGAGGGCGCTCGCGGACGTCGACCGTCTTCCCCTCGACGGCTACACGCCCTTCCACGTCGTGCGGGCCGAGCTGCTCGGTCGGGTCGGGCGCTGGGGCGACGCCGCGGCCGAGTGGACGCGGGCGGCCGAGCTCAGCGTCAACACCCCGGAGGCCAGGCACCTGCGCTCCCGGGCCTCCGCGGCGAAGGAGCACGCCCTCGGCGTCAGGTGATCGGGCGCCCCTCGTCGCCCGCAAGGGTCAGGCGGGTTACCGTGCGGTATGACGACGTTGCCGGGCACGGCGCCCCTCGGTCTCGCCGCCCCCTGGGGTGGCCGCAGCCACACGCTCGACCTCGACGGGCCCGTCCACTGGGTCGACTTCGGTGGTCCAGAGGGCGACGCCGCGGGCGCCCCGCCCGTCGTCCTCGTGCACGGTCTCGGCGGCTCCCACCTCAATTGGGTGGGCATCGCCCCGGCCCTCACACGCTCGCGCCGTGTCGTGGCGCTCGACCTGCCCGGCTTCGGGCTGAGCCCGGCCGGGGGCCGCTCCACCACGGTGCAGCACAACGCGGCCGTGCTCAGCCGCTTCGTCCACGAGGTACTCGGCCGCCCGGTCGTCCTTGTCGGCAACTCGATGGGCGGCATGGTCTCGCTGCTGCTCGCCGAGCGCCGCCCCGAGCAGGTGGCCGGCGTCGCCCTCGTCGACCCGTCGCTGCCGACGCCCGGCCTGCGACCCGACCCGCAGGTGGCGCTCACCTTCGGGCTGTATGCCGTGCCGCACGTCGGTGAGCGCTTCGTCCGGCGCCTCAACACCCGCTACACCGATCGCGAGCGGGTGATCGGCACCGTCAACCTCTGCTTCGCCGACCCGACGCGGGCCGACCCCGACGTCGTCGACGCCGGGGTGCGCCTCGTCGCCTGGCGCCGCGAGCACGGCATCTCCGAGTCGGAGTTCCTCGGGGCGGCGCGCTCGATCCTCGCGATGCTGCGCCGTCCCCGGCGCTACGACGCCCTCATCGCCGGGGTGCGGCAGCCCGTCCTCCTCGTGCACGGCACCCGCGACCGGCTCGTGCCGGTCGGGGCCGCCCAGCGCACCGCGCGGCTGAACCCGGGGTGGCAGACGGCCTACCTCGACGGGATCGGGCACACGCCGCAGCTCGAGGCGCCCGAGGAGGTCCTCGGTCACCTCGAGCCGTGGCTCGCCTCGCTCTAGCGGGCCGTTCCCAGACGAGTCACGAGACGCCGTGCGAGACGCGCGCTGCGAGCTCGGCGCCCCAGCGTTCGGCCCGCTCGACCTCACCGGGCACGATCGGCCCTGGCGTGCCCTCCACCCAGAACGTCTCACCCTGTTCCGCCCGCTCGAAGCCCTTGTGCCGCAAGGCCTTCGCTGCGGCGCGCGCCGCCGATCCGGGCAGCATCCGCACGTGCACGCGGGTGTCGAAGGTGACGACCGGGAGGTTCGTCCGCGGCGTCAGGGACTCGATCCACTCCCGCACGCCGGCGCGTGACGGCGTCCCACCCTCGGTCGTGGCGTCAAGCCTCGTCTGCGGGCGGGTCATGCCGAAGGCGTGGGTGGGGCCGCCGACGAGGAGCAGGTCGACGTCGTCGTCGATGGTGGCCGGTGCGTCGTCGACGTGCACGAGCCTCACGCCGTCGTCGCCCGGATGTCTGCCCCGCCGCAACCCCGCGGCGATGGCGGCCGCGATCTCCCGGGTGTTGCCGAACATGGACTCGTGGACGATGAGGACGTTCATCATGCACATCCCTTCCGCCGACAACGCTACGCCGGAGCACAGCCGGTGTCCGGTGATCGTGACGAACGAGACGCGCCGCGCCACAATGGGATTCGCGGTCGCCGCCGGGCGGCCGATCAGCTGGAGGGAGACGTCGTGGACGCCAAGGCCTGGGACGAGCGGTATGCCGCGCACGACCTCGTGTGGTCCGTCGAGCCGAACCGCTTCGTCGCCGAGATCATCGGGCCGCTGACGCCGGGCCATGGCCTCGACCTGGCCGCGGGGGAGGGGCGGAACGCGATCTGGATGGTCGAGCAGGGCTGGTCGGTGGTGGCGCTCGACTACTCGTCGGTCGCCGTCGACCGGATGCGATCGCTGGCCGCTGAGCGGCTCGGTGCCGACGTCGGCCGGCTGACCCCGATGGTGGGTGACGCGACGCTCCCGGCGCCGGGCGACCCATCCGCCTACGACGTCGCCCTGCTCAGCTACCTCCAGCTGCCCGCCGACGAGTGGCGCCAGGCGCTCCGGGGCGCCGTCACCGCCGTGCGCCCCGGCGGACGGGTGGTCGTCGTGGGTCATGCCGGGCGCAACCTCGCCGAGGGCTGGGGCGGCCCGAGCGACCGCGCCGTGCTCTACGACCCCGACGAGGTGCTCGAGGCGGCAGAGGGCCTGCCCGTCACCGTCGAGCAGTCGGGCATCCGCGAGCGCCCGGTCGAGACCGAGGAGGGCGAGCGGGTCGCGCTCGACACGGTCGTCGTGCTGCGCCGGGAGCCGTAGGTCCGGCGAAGCAGGATCGGTCGACCCGGAGTGGTCAGCGCCGGCCGTACTTCTTGTGGACGGCCTGCCGGCTGACGCCGAGGGCCTGGGCGATCTCGGCGAACGACAGGCCCTGGAGCCTGGCGCGGCGCACGACGGCGGCCTCGGTGCGGTCCGCCTCACGGCGCAGCTCGCGTGCCGCCTCGAGCGCTGCGCGCGGGTCGTCGTCACCTGTCGCCCGTGCCAGCTTGAGCATGTCCTCGACCTCCATGGTCACCCCGGTCGTCCTTGTCGTCCTGGTTTCGTTCCGGTTGTCAAACCGTGTTGACAACGGTAGGTCGGCGCCCATCATCCGTCAACCAGAGTTGACGTGGCAGCCCGAACCCGGTGGTTGCACGGAGCGGGCCCCGGCAGGATGGGCGGCATGGCCCTCGCCCTCTCGCACACGACGATCAACGCCCTCGACGCCTACGCGCAGTCGGTCTGGTGGGCCGACCTGCTCGGCTACCACGAGGACCCCGACGACCCCAACGAGCCGGGCCATCACGAGTGCATGATCTTCTCTCCCGACGGCTCGCACCGCCTGCTCCTCATCGAGGTGGAGGACGCCAAGGTGGTGCGCAACCGCGTGCACCTCGACCTGCGGCCCACCGACCGTCCGCGCGACGAGGAGGTCGAGCGCGTGCTCGGGCTCGGCGCGACCGTCGCGCAGGACTGCCGCACCGACGACGGCCGCGGCTGGGTCGTCATGGCCGACCCCGAGGGCAACGAGTTCTGCATCCTGCGCAGCGACGACGAGCGCCGGGCCGCCGGGGACATCCCGTGACGGTGACGCGCTCCATCGTCCTGTTCGTGCTGGCCGCCATCGCCGAGATCGGCGGCGCCTGGCTCATCTGGCAGGGCGTGCGCGAGCACAGGGGCTGGCTGTGGGCCGGCGCCGGCGTCGTGGCGCTCGGCGTCTACGGCTTCGTCGCCACGCTCCAGCCCGACGCCAGCTTCGGGCGCATCCTGGCGGCATACGGCGGGGTGTTCATCGTCGGCTCGTTGGTGTGGGGCATGGTGGCCGACGGCTTCCGGCCCGACCGCTGGGACGTCGCCGGGGCGCTCGTGTGCCTCGTCGGCGTCGCCGTCATCATGTACGCGCCGCGCTCGGGCTGACGGGTCACGCGCGCGCCAGAGCATGGCGGACGGCATACGGCCCCCGGTATCATCGGGAGCGTCGCCGAGGCCCTGGAGGAGTATGCCGTGGAGCTCGACCTCGACGAGATGCAGTCCGTCATCCGCCGCCTCAACCGCGCCCGCGGGCAGATCGGTGGCATCGTCCGGATGATCGAGGAGGGACGCGACTGCGCCGACGTCGTCACGCAGCTCGCGGCCGTCTCGAGAGCCCTCGATCGCGCCGGCTTCGCGGTCATCGCGTCGGGCCTTCGCGAGTGCCTGGCGGACCCGGAAGGCGCGCAGATGGACGTCGCGAAGATGGAGAAGCTCTTCCTCTCCCTCGCCTGACATCGACCGCGGGCATGGCGCCTCGAGGTCTGGACGAACCGGGCACCCGGGGGGACCATGGGGGGCACGGAGGTCGCGCCATGAACCTGCAGCCGAATGCCCCGAGCCCGCCCCTCATCGAGGAGGCCGGTCCCGACGCCCTTGCCCCTGCGTCCGCCCCTGCGACTGCCCCTGCGTCGGCCGAGGAGCTGTCGCACCTGATGGCCTCGGCCGACCTCGCGCGACACCTCGAACGCGTGCGCCAGCACCGTTCGGAGCTGCGCGAGTCGGTGGCCGCGGTCGACCTCGCCCTCGAGGCCCCGATCGCCCGCGGCGGGATGTTCCGCGAACGCGTGCGAGCGGCCCTGGCCGAGCTGGCGCACGACTTCGACGACCACGTCGCCCTCACCGAGAGCCCGGGCGGCATCTACGACCGGGCCCGGCACAACGCCCCGCGGCTCGCCGGTCGCGTCAACCGGCTGCTCGCCGAGCACCAGGACCTCCACGAGGCGATCCACGGCTACCTCGCCGTGCTCGAGCACGGCGGCACGATGGCCGACCTGCCGGTGTTCCGCGAGGAGCTCACCGTGCTGATGGGGCGCCTCGTGCGCCACCGGCAGAAGGGCGGCGACCTCGTCTACGAGGCCTACGACGTCGACCTCGGCGGCCAGGGCTAGGCGCCCTGACCAACCTGACCCGCCCGAGCCGCCCGGGCCACTTCGCTCGGTTCGACGCGCGGCCGCAGCGGGAAGCCCGACACGCCCTCCGTGCTCGTGCGTGAGGCGAGCACCTGGTGCAGCTGGATCCCGTTGCGCTCGAAGCCCAGTCGTGAACCGGCGAGGTAGAGGCCCCAGACGCGCGCCGTGCCGAGCCCGGCCAGCTCGACGCAGTCGTCCCAGTGCTTGGCGAGGTTCGCGTTCCACGCGGCACAGGTGCGGGCGTAGTGCTCGCGGAGGTTCTCGTGGTGGCGCACCTCGAACCCCTCGTCCTCCATGACGCGCACGATGTGACCGCTGCCGGTGAGCTCGCCGTCGGGGAAGACGTAGCGGTTGATGAAGCCGCGCGAGGGCAGCCCGTCGTGCCTGTTGTCGGGCCGGGTGATGCAGTGGTTGAGCAGCCGGCCCTCGTCGCGCAGGCGCTCGCGCAGGAACCGGAAGTAGGCGGGGTAGTTGCCGACACCGATGTGCTCGGTGAGGCCGATCGAGCTGATGGCGTCGAAGCCGCGCTCGGTGACGTCACGGTAGTCCCCGTGCCGCACCTCGGCCCGGTCGCCGATGCCGTCGGCCTCGATCGCGGCCTGCGCCCAGCCGGCCTGCTCCCTGGAGAGGGTGACGCCCAGCGCGGTGACGCCGTAGTGCTTGACGGCGTGCCGCACCATGCCGCCCCAGCCGCAGCCGACGTCGAGCAGCCGCATGCCCGGCTGCAGCCCGAGCTTCTGCGCGACGAGGTCGTACTTGTACGCCTGGGCCTCCTCGAGCGAGGCGTTCTCGGTGGGGAAGCAGGCGCAGGTATAGGTCATCGAGGGGCCGAGGACCCGCTCGTAGAACGCGTTCGACACGTCGTAGTGGTGGCTGATGGCGGCGGCGTCGCGGACCTTCGCGTGCCGCAGCCCCTGCGCCATGCGGCGCAGCTGGCTCGGCGTCTCCTCGCGCGGCAGCCGCGGTGCGCGGGGCCGGTGGTGGGCGACGAACCGGGCCAGCTCGGCCGCCTCGCGCACGCCCTGGTGCCGCGGCGTGAGGCCGTCGCTGACGAGCCGCAGCACGTCGTAGGGGTCGGCCTCGTCGATGCCGTCGATCTCGAGGTCACCGAGCAGGTACGCCCGAGCCAGGCCGAGCTCGGAGCCGCCGGTGAGGAAGTGGTTGAGCCCGTCGGGGTTCGTCATCCGCATGACGAGCCCGTCGGGGCTGCCGCCGCTCGAGCCGTCCCAGGCGACGAGGCGCACGGGGGCGTCGGAGCCGAACACGAGATCGAAGGCCTGTCCAACGGTCAGGGTCATCGAGACTGCACCGCCTTCTCGTAGAGCGTGGGGAGTCGTCCCCGCGGGTCGTACTTCTTCTTGACCGGCGCGTACGCGTTGCCGCCGTAGAGGCGCCCGAAGGTGGCCTCGTCGTAGTACGCGTCGGAGTAGAGGGACTTGTGACCACCGAGCCGGGTCACCTCGGACTCGATGCGCCGGTTGACGTCGCCCTCGACGGCACCGGGCTCGACCACCACCGACGACCAGAAGCCGACGTTGACGTAGCGCTCGTCGCGCGCCATCGGGTAGAGCGGCCAGGGGGTGCCGGTTCCCCGCTCGCGCAGCTGGATCGGGCACAGCCACACCGGCTCGATGGGGACCTCACGCAGGAACCAGCCGACGAACTCGGCGGTGCGGTCGAGGGGGATCTCGACGTCCTGCACGACCCGCTCGCGGTCGGGTCGGCCGCGCAGCCGGTCGATGCGCGCCATGACGCCGTGCCGGTTCTCGAAGGCGACGATCTTCCAGTAGACGTCGCTGCGGAGCAGGTGACGGGGCCAGAGGCGCCGGATCGTCCGGTTCTGCGCTCCGAAGGCCCGGCTGCACCAGAACCAGTCGGTGTCCCAGCGCCAGAGGTAGTCGTGGGCCGTCAGCACGTCGGTGCGCCGCTGCTGGATCGAGCGGTAGAAGACGTGTTCCCCGGTGTAGTCGCTCGGCCGCGCCTGGCCCTCGACGTGGTCGGTCCAGCGCCCGAACGTCAGGTAGGCCTCGGTCGGGCCGAAGACGACGCCGTCGACGAAGTCGACGCGGTCGCCGTCCCACGTGAGGGCACCCATGACCGCGTCGACCGCGTCGACCAGTGCCCGGACCGAGTCGAAGCGCTCGTGGCGCAGCGCGACGTAGGGCCGGGCCGGTTCGAGCTCGATGACGAGGTCGAGGGCGTAGCCGAGCGAGCCGTAGGAGTTCGGGAAGGCGCGGAAGAGGTCGGCGTGCTCACCGTCGGGGGTGGCGGTGACGACCTCGCCGGCACCGGTGAGCACCCGCATCTCGGTCACCGACTCGTGGGGGAGGCCGTTGCGGAACGACGCCGCCTCGATGCCGAGACCGGTCACGGCGCCGCCGATGGTGATGGTGCGCAGCTGCGGCACGACGAGCGGCACGTAGCCGTGCGGCAGCAGCTCGTCGACGAGCTGCTCGTAGGTCGTGACGCCGCCCACCCGCGCGGTCGCCGGCCCACCGTCGACGCCGGGACGCACGTCCACCACCCCGCTCAGCGCGGACAGGTCGAGGCCCGGCGCGCTGGTCTCGCTGCGCACCCGGAAGAGGTTGGACGTGCGCTTCGCCAGGCGCACCCGCTGGTCGGGTGGGAGGGCGGCATACGCCCGCTGGACGTCCGCGACCGCGCGTTCGTGGTCGCGGGCCCGTGTCGACGGGTCCTCACCGAGCGTCGTGACCTGAGGCGCTGCCACGGTGCAAGTCAAACAGACGAGGCTGGGCTCTGGTGGGGATTACTCGGTGGCAAGCATCGTCGCGCCGAGGCCGACCATCATGACGCCGCCGGTGGCGCCGAGCTTGTCGAGCCGGGCCGGCTTGCGCGCGAACCACTCGCGGGCCCGGGCGGCGAGCAGTGCCCACACGCTGTCGCTGCAGACGGCGAGCGCGCCGAAGACCACGCCCAGCACCGCCATCTGCACGGCGACGTGCCCGGCGGTCGCGTTCGTGAACTGCGGGAGGAAGGCGACGTAGAAAAGGATCGTCTTGGGGTTGGTGAGGCCCACGACCATGCCGATGCGCAGGGCGTGCCCGCGCTTGGCCGAGACGTGCTTCTCGAGCGCCTCACGCGCCTCGTGGCGGTTGCGGATCGCCTGCACGCCGAGCCAGATGACGTAGGCCGCACCGGCCACCTTGATGACGGTGTAGGCCGTGACGCTCGCGGCCACGATGGCGCCGAGGCCCACCGCGACGAGCACCGCCTGGGTCGTGACGCCGATGGCGTTGCCGACGACCGAGAGCAGCGCCTCGCGTCGGCCGACCGTGAGGGCACGACCGATGGTGAAGAGCAGGCTGGGCCCCGGGACCTGGATGAAGAGGATCGACGCGATGAGGAACGCGACCCACTGACTCGACGCTGGCACCCGCCCAGTGTGCGCCCGACCAGGCGTAAAGGGCAGGCGGTTTCCAGCCGTCGGACACTAGCGTCGGTCGGCATGACGACGCCTTCGAGTTTCCAGCGCACCGACCCGCCGCTCGCCGCCGACGAGGCGACCACCCTCGTCGCCTTCCTCGACTACCACCGCGACACGCTCCGGATGAAGGCCGAGGGCCTGACGGCGGAGCAGCTGGGCCAGCGCCTGTCGCCCTCGACCCTGACCCTCGGGGCCCTGCTCAAGCACGTCGCGCTCAACGAGGCKAGCTGGTTCGGCGAGGTGCTGCACGGACGGCCGATGCCCGAGCCGTGGGCGAGCGCCGACTGGGACGCCGACCGCGACTGGGAGATCACCTCGGCGGCGACGGACAGCCCCGAGGAGCTGCGCCGGATCATGGACGAGTCGGTCGAGCAGGCCCGCCGCGACATCGACGCGGCGCTCGCAGAGGGCGGCCTCGACTTCAGGTCGGCCAAGCTCGACCGCAAGGAGAACCAACAGTTCACGCTGCGCTGGATCCTGCTGCACATGATCGAGGAGTACGCCCGCCACAACGGTCACGCGGACTTCCTCCGCGAGAACGTGGATGGGGTCACGGGGGAGTGAGGCCGGCCCGCTTCAGGCAGAACCGCCGGAGCGGCTCGACGGCGACGACTTCGGCGAGGTCGCGGTAGCGCGCGGCGGCCTGCTCCTGCCGCCCGGTGCGCCACTCGAGGTCGGCGAGGGCGAGGGAGGCGTCCCTGCTCGCGTATGCCGGAGCGTTCGTCTCGAGCGACGTGAGCTCCCGCTCCACGTCGGCCAGGGCATCCCGGGTCTCGGTGCCCGACTCCGTGGAGGTCGTGTCGGCGAACTGGGCCTGGGCCGTGGCGACGAGCCGCGCGACCCGGACCGAGGGCGAGGGCCAGCGCTGCTCGAGCGCACCGTAGAGCCGGACGATGCGCGCCCAGTCGGTGCGCTCGAACGTCCGCGCGCTCGAGTGCAGCCCGGCGATGGCCGCCTCGATGGCGAACCGTCCGTCGCCGGCGGCCGCGAACGTCGCGTCGTCGAGCCCTGCACGCAGCAGCGCGAGGTCCCAGGTGCTGCGGTCGACCTCGTCGAGGGCGAGACCCGTGCCGTCTGCCGCGACGCGCCCCGGCCGCCGGGCGAGCCCGAGTCGGATGACGGCCCGGAGGCCGCGCACCTCCGTGTCGTCCGGATAGGCCGCGACGAGGGCGTCCGCGATCGAGAGCGCCTGGCGTCCGGTGTCGGCGAGGGCGTCAGCCGGGTCGAGCACCGTGCGGTGCGCGACCGTGAACATGGCTGACACGCAGGCGATCACGACGGGCAGGCGGCGTTCGCGTTCGGCGGCCTCGGGCACGTGGAACGCGCCCCGCGCCTCGGAGAGGGCGCGCTTGGCCCGGGTGAGGCGGGCGGCTGCGGCCGTCTCCTGGACCCCGAGGTGGCCGGCGATCTCCGGAACGGTGAGGCCGCAGACGACGCGGAGGGCGAGCACCATCCGTGAGGCGGGCGAGATGGCCTCGTCGCAGGCGACGAAGAGCAGGGCGAGGCGGTCGTCGAGCCCCTCGCGAACGTGGACGGACAGGTCGTCGGCATCCATGGCGGTGCGGTCGGTGACCGGGCTCCAGACGGGATCGGCCTCGGGCCGGGCGAGCTCGGGCGCGAGCCGGAGCTCCACCGCGCGCCGGCGGGCGTCGTCGAGCCACGCGCGCTTGGCGACCGAGGTGCACCAGGCGGCATACGACTCGATGGCGGTCCCGCCGGCTCGCTCATGGGCGGCGGCGCGGGCGACGGCCTCGGCGGCGTACTCCTCCGCGTCGTCGAGGCTCCCGGTGAAGGAGGCGAGGGCGCGCACGATGCGCGGCCACGCCTCCTCGAACTCACCCGTCCCGAGAGGCACTCACATCCCCGTCGGGAAGACCTTGCGCCACTCGATGCGTCCGCCCGTGGGCACGAGGGCCGCGATGCGCCGCGCGGTGTCCTCGTCGTCGGCCTCGACGAGGTAGAAACCGGTGATGACCTCGGAGGTGTCGGCGAACGGCCCGTCGGTGTAGACGGCGTCCTCGACCTTTCGGTCACCGGCGCCGGGGGTGACGGTGCCGCCGTGGCGGGTGTTCTGCAGCGCGTTGCCACCGACGAGGCGGGCGCCGAGCTCGACGACGGCCTTCTGGAAGGCCGCGTGCTCGGGGAAGCTCGCGTTCATCTCCTCCTGCATCGGCGCGTTCGGGTCCTTGCCCGCGGGGCCGCCTTCAGCGGGCGGGGCGCCGTTCAGCCAGGCGTCGGAGTCCCAGTCGCCCTCGTGGATCAGGTATGCGTACGTCTCGGCCATGGCCAGCTCCTTCTCTGCTCAGGTGCGCGGTGCGATGTGCGATGTGCTGTGCGCGGTTGCGGCGACCCTCGCCACATCATCCTGACGAACTCGGTGCGCGGGAATCGACACGACGGGGGAACAGGTTCCTCAGGTGGCTTGCTCAGGTCCGGCCAGTCGCTCGAGGCGACCCTCGAGCGAGGTGCGTCGATGGGCGTTGCCCTCCAGGTCGAGGTAGCGGCGGCCGAACGTGGCGAGCAGCGCGTCGTCGAGCCGACGGACCGCGCCGGGTGGGTACTTGTAGCCCATCCGGGTGATGAGGTCGCTGCCGTCGACGTCGGAGATCACGTCGGCCAGGTGGTCGACCGAGGTGATGCCGAGCTCGAGCAGCAGGCCCGACACCCAGGCGTAGTGGTCGGTGCGCGACCAGCCGGCGTCGGCGTACTTCGTGGCGAGGAACTTCGCGAGGTCCTGCGAGCTGATGCGGGGATCCTGCACCGCGGCGTCGGGAGGGGTGGCGGGCAGCGCCATCTGGAGGCGGTCGCGGATGGCCGAGAACTCACGGTCGGCGAGCTCGATGAGTCCGGCAGCCAGGGTGAAGCGTCGGTCGAGGTCGTGCGCGTGCTCCTCGGGGACCGTGCCCTTGTAGCGGATGTCGTGCTCGAACTCGGCCCAGGCGTGCTGGAGCACCGTGCGGATCTGGACGGACGCGCTGCGGCGGCGCAGGCCCTCGTAGGCCCCGGGAATCGTGCGGCTGGCGTCGACGGCGACGAGCAGGTGGCGGCTGGCGTAGCCGAAGCGACCCGAGCGTGCGGTCTCGAGGCCCATGTCGCGGTCGTCGAGGACGGCCAGCTCCTCCGCGAGCAGCTCGGCGACGGCCGCGACGTCGTCGTGGACGTAGGTGATGACCCGCACGCCGACCTGGTCGGTGATGTCGTTGAGGGGGTCGGGGTACAGCAGCTGGCCGTCGCGGCGACGCTCGGCCTTGGATGCGAACGAGGCCACGGTCTTGGTGCGGCCGCTCACCGTGAGGTAGTTGATGCCTGCCTCGTCGAGCAGCGCCCGCACCATCTCGACGAAGAGGGCGGTGGCGGCCTCGACGTCCGGCCGGACGGCGGCATACGCCCCTGCCACGTCGTCGCCGGACTTCGGTGCCACCTCGCTGTCGGACATGCGGCCATCCTGCCGTGCCGGCAGCCGCGGTGCCGACCTGTGGTCGCGGTGCCACCGCAGGAAAGGCTCGGAGGGCGGAGTCCACGAGCCCGACGGCGCCGTCGTTGTCCCAGTCGGCGCACCGCGGGTGCACCTCGTCGCTCGACGGGGCAGGGAAACGTGTGGTCGAGGCCAACGCTGAAGCCGAGCGCGCGGAAGAGCGAGATGACGGCCTCGAGCGTGATGCCGTGCTGCCCGCTCTCGAGTCGGGCGGTCGGTCGGAGCGGGCGTGCGTCGACCATCGTGGACGGTGGCGTCCGGTTCAGCTGTCGGTGTCGCACCTGTGGACACACGTAGTCGCCCCGCTGGGGGTGTGGACAAGGGCCTGCCGCGGCGCACCTCCGACCGGGCACGTCGGGGCCGACCCACTCTGCATTGCGTCGCGTGTCGACCCGCGTCGCAGGCCTCCGGGGGCGAGTCATCCGGTGACTCAATGCAGAGGAGGCGGCAGAGGGAGCGGGCAGACGTGGTGGCAGAGGGTGGAAAGGCGTGGACTCGGCGACCACCGTGGTGCGAGCGTGGCGGCATGCACCTCGAGACGGCACGCCTGCGCATCCGCCCCTGGACCCACGACGAGGCCGACCGGGTGCTCGACATCCAGAGCCGCATCGAGGTCGTGAAGTGGCTCGGCGATGGCGAGCCGGTGCTCATGAAGGACCTCGACGAGGCGCACGAGCGGATCGACCGCTACCAGCAGCGCAGCGAGGCACCGCCGCTCGGCTTCTGGGCGGTCGAGGTGCGTGAGACCGGGATCGTCGCCGGCTCGGTGATCCTGCTGACGCTGCCGAACGCGGACGACGGCGAGGTCGAGGTCGGCTGGCACCTGCACCCCGACTCGTGGGGGAAGGGCTACGCCACCGAGGCTGCCACTGCGGTGATCTCGCACGGCTTCGACGGGGGCCTGCCCGAGATCTATGCGATCACCCACACCACCAACGCGCCCAGCCAGGCCGTCTGCGGCCGCCTCGGACTCGACGACCTGGGCGTCATGGAGAAGTGGTACGAGGGCGAGTCACGGGTCTACCGCACGACGGCACAACGCTGGGCCCAGCGCGGCTGAGTCCCACTGTCGAGCGGGGCTTCTCAGCCGCCGACGTGCACCTGCGGGCGCCGGGCCGCGTCGGGTTCGGCGCGGCGGATGATCTCGTGCGTGAGTGGCGGGATGTCGCCCTCGCCGGCCAGCAGGAAGCGCAGCACGTTCTGGCCGGGCGCCTTCTCGCTCCACTCGAAGTAGACGTGTGGCGGTTTGCTCACCCGGTCGCGCACGTCGAGCAGCACGGCAGCCAGCACGTTCGGCACCGACGGGCCGGTGGCCCGGAGGATGTAGTGCCCGCCGACGACGGCCGAGCTGACGTGCACGGTCGTCGCGAAGTCGCTCGCGTCGCTGATCTCCACCTCGAGGAAGATCGCACCCTGACGGGCGTTGAGGTGGTTGTGCATCCGCACGTCGAGCGACTTCGCCCGGTACTCCTCGCGGTCGCCGGCGTTGATCTTGTTCGCGATGAACCGCAGCGGCTGCGGGCCGAGCGCCGCGTCGTCTAGGATCGCCTTCGCCCCGTCGTCGTAGACGACGCGCTGCACCCGAAGCTCGGTCGAGCGCACGATGCGCGACCAGACGCTGATGACGACGATGAGCGCGATGAAGACGAGGGCGATGACGAGGCCCTCGGGGCGCTGCTCGATGGTGATCGTGATCGTGTAGACGAAGATCGCGCTCACGACGGCGAAGAACCCGGCGGCACCCCGGTGGCCCCGGCGCAGCTCGGTGAGGAAGACGGCGATCGCCGCCGACGTCATCAGCGCGAGCACGCCGGTCGCGTACGCCCCCGCCTGCTCGTCGACGTTGGCGCCGAAGGCCAGCGTCACCACCGCGGCGATGAACGACAGCACGAGCACGAGGGGCCGGGTCGACCGGGCCCAGTCCGGCGCCATCCCGTAGCGGGGGAGGTATCGCGGCACGATGTTGAGCAGCCCCGCCATGGCCGAGGCGCCCGCGAACCAGAGGATGCCGATCGTCGACGCGTCGTAGACGGTGCCGAAGCCCTCGCCGAGCAGCTCGTGGGCGAGGTAGGCCAGGGCGCGACCGTTCGCCTGCCCGCCGGGCTCGAACTGCGCGTGCGGGATGAGCAGGGTCGTCACGAGCGACGACCCGATGAGGAGCACGCTCATGATCAGGGCGGCCGTCGTCAACAGCTTGCGCGCGTTGCGGATGCGACCCAGGGGCTGCTCGGCCGTGTCGGTGGCGTCGCCCCTCACGAGCGGCATGACCACGACGCCGGTCTCGAAGCCGGAGAGGCCAAGGGCGAGGGCCGGGAACACGAGCAGGGCGGCGCCGATGATGCCGAACGGGGCGGAGTGCGCCGCCGTCATCGCGTCGATCCAGTCGCCGAACGCCGTCGGGTGCGCGCCGATCTCGATGATGCCCCGGACCAGCACGACGGCGCTGAGGCCGAGGTAGGCGACGACGAGCACGACGGCGAGGCCGATCGCCTCCTTGAAGCCCTTGAGGAAGATCGCGGCGAGCAGCACGAGCAGGGCCAGCGTCACGCCGACCTGGTGCCCGGTGAGAGCCGGCTTGAGATACGGGTTCTGAATGACGTGGGCGCTCGCGTCGGCGGCGGACAGGGTGATCGTGATGATGAAGCCGGTCGCCACGAAGCCGAGCAGGCACAGCACCAGGATCTTGCTCGGCCAGTACGCCAGGAGACGCTCGAGCATCGAGAGGCTGCCGTCGCCGTGCGGGCTCTCGGCGGCGACGCGGCGATACATCGGCAGGGCGCCGAAGAGCGTGATCAGCACGAGCACGAGCGTCGCGATCGGCGACAGGGCGCCGGCGGCGAGGGCGGCGATGCCCGGCTGGTAGCCGAGCGTCGAGAAGTAGTCGACACCGGTCAGGCACATGACCCGCCACCAGGGCTGCACGTGATGCTGCTGCTGCGCCTCGGACTCACGCTCGTAGTAGCCGCCCGGGTCGGCCTCCTCGGCGTCCAGGAACCACCGCATCAGGGGCGTGCGCTCAGCGCGCTGCGTCGTCACGGCGGCGAAGTCTAGGGGGCGGTGCTGGGAACCCTCGGTCGGGCGGCGCGCTGGTAGGCGAGCGAGAGGGCGACGAGGCCGAGGGCCCAGAGCGCGTGTGCCCCGTTGACGAGCAGCAGGGCGACGACGGAGACGAACCCGACGAGCGCCGTCCACCAGCCGGCCGTGCCGCGCGGCAGCAGGCGCAGCGCAGCGCCGGTGCCCAGGACGTAGACCAACGTGAAGCAGCCGGTGGCGAGCAGCATGAGCGGTGTCAGCCCGAGGTCCAGTGCGACCGACGCCGCCACCGACAGCATCGACAGGACGGTGATCACCGTGATGCTGCGCCGGGGCACCTCGCCGGCCCCGCCCCCCTTCGCGAGCCACCCCGGCAGGGCGCCGTCACGCGCGAGAGCAGCGCCGAGGCGCGAACCACCTGCGAAGTACGCGTTCATGGCGCCGACCGTCAGCAGCACGGCGACGACGGCGGTGACCACCCGCGCCTGTTCGCCGAGCGCGATCGCCATGAGATCCGACAGCGGCGCCTGGCTGCGGCCCGTCGCCGGCCCGAGCACCAGAACGCTCGTCGTCGCGAGGCCGAGGTAGAGCATGCCGACCACGACGACGGCGATCGTCGTCGCCCGCGGCACGTCGCGGCGGGGGTCGCGGTAGTCGCCGGCGAGGGACGCGACGGCCTCCCAGCCGGCGAAGCCCCACGCGAGGACGGCCGCGGCGGTGCCGACGGCGCCCCAGCCGTTCGGGGCGAACGGGGTCAGCGACGCGGTGCTGCCGTGGGGGAGGGCGAAGGCCATCGTCGCGGTCATCAGCAGGGCGAGCACGGTCGCGAGGCCAAGCTGCACGCGGCCCGAGAAGCGGAGCCCGCCGAGGTTCATCAGGGCCGTCCCGACGATGAGGGCGCAGCCGACCGCGACGGTGGTGACGCGGCCGCCGCCGACCACGTCGGCCACGTAGCCGCCCGCCATCATCGACGCAGGCGGCGCACCGACCGGCACGGCGAAGTAGAAGCACCAGCCGACCGCGCCGGCCGCGCGCTCACCGAACGCCCGTCGCACGTAGGTCGACACGCCGCCACCGTCCGGGTGTCGCGCGCCGAGGGCCGCGAATGTGCTGGCGAGCGGGATCGACAGCAGCACC
The DNA here is from genome assembly GCF_056396225.1 of Terrabacter sp. 05T424. NCBI lineage: Bacteria > Bacillati > Actinomycetota > Actinomycetes > Micrococcales > Intrasporangiaceae > Terrabacter > Terrabacter sp. 05T424. The sequence continues at coordinate 52,364 of NZ_JBFTLB010000002.1, read as the reverse complement.
AGGGCCGCCCACGCAACCAGGGATGCCGGGCCCGCGACCTCGGCAGCGAGTGCCGGAAGCGTGATGACCCCGGTTCCGAGCACAGCGCCCACCGAGAGGGCCGCGCCCTGCGCGACGGTCAGGCTCCCGGCGCTCGTGGGGCGTCGGGCCTGGATCGAGGAGCGGACGGGTGTGGCCATGACTCAAGATTGTCGCCAGAGTGGACCGGTCTGAAGGTCCACTTCTTGCCCGGTCGTTTGGGCCACCCTAGGCTGGCCGCGTGGACCTCCACGTCAGCCTCACCGGCACCGGCGACCTCACCGCCCAGATCTACGCGCAGCTGCGCGAGGCCGTGCTCGACGGCCGGCTCGCCGGCGGCGACCGCGTGCCGGCGACCCGTGAGCTCGCAGCGAGCCTTCGCGTGTCACGCGGCACGGTGACGTCCGCGTACGACCGCCTCCTCGCCGAGGAGCTGCTCGAGAGCCGGCGCGGCGCCGGGACCTTCGTCGCGGCCGGCTGCGTGCCACCTGCTGCTGGGTCGTCGGGTGGGGCCGGCCGACGGCGTACGCGTCCGGGTGCCGTCACCCCGACGGCCGCGTGGCGCTCGCCGTTCGCCCCGTCACGCCTGCCGGGCGACGCGGCCCACGACTTCTCCGTCGGCGTGCCCGACGGCACCCTCTTCCCCCTCGCGACCTGGCGCCGCATCGTCAGCGGCACGCTGCGGCTCGGGCGGCTCGCTCCCGACACGTACGACGAACGCGGCGCCAGCCGTCTCGAGGCCGAGATCGCGCGGTATGCCGGGGTGTCGCGTTCCGTCGCCGCGTCCGCCGACGACGTGGTGGCGACCGCAGGGGCCCAGCAGGCCCTCGACCTCGTCGCTCGTGTGCTCCTCGAGCCGGGAGACGTGGTCGCGGTCGAGGACCCCGGCTACACGGCCGCCGCGCGTCTCTTCTCGACCCACCGCGCCACCGTGCGTGGCGTGCCCGTCGACGGCGAGGGCCTGGTCGTCGAGGCACTGCCCACGGCTGCGCGACTGGTCTACGTCACCCCGTCGCACCAGCACCCGACCGGCGTGGCCATGTCTCGCGCCCGGCGGATCGCACTGCTGGAGTGGGCGGTCCGGCACGACGCCGTCGTTGTCGAGGACGACTACGACAGCGAGTTCCGGTTCGCCGACCGCCCCCTGGAGCCGCTGCAGAGCCTCGACCGCGACGGACGGGTCGTCTACGTCGGGTCGTTCTCGAAGTCGCTGCTGCCCGGCCTCCGCGTGGGTTACGCGATCGCACCGGCGTCTCTCACCGCGGCCCTGCGCGAGGCGAAGCGGGTGACCATGTGGGACGGCGACGCCGTGACCCAGCGGGCTCTCGCCGACTTCCTCGCTGAGGGCCACCACGCCGCCCACGTGAAGCGGGCCACGAAGGTCTACCGGGCGCGCCGCGAGGAGCTGCTGCACGGTCTGGCGGGCCTCGACGACTGGCTCGAGGTCGTGCCGTCCGCCGCTGGGCTGCACGTCTGCACCTTCCTGCGCGACGGCCGGCTCGACGACGTCGCGATCGCCGACGACGCCCTCGCCGCAGGTGTCTTCGTCGAACCGCTCTCGCCGAGACACCTGGAGCAACCACCCCGCCACGGGCTCGCGTTCGGCGTCGGCGGCATACGCGAAGGGCAGGTCGGGCCGGCGCTCGCGGTGCTGGGGGACGTCCTCAGGGCGTCTCGGCCGCGGCCCCGCGCCGGCGGATGATCGCGAACTGCGACGCCAGCGGGATGATGCCGAGGATGAGCACCATCGGCACGGCGAAGCCCAGACGCAGGTTGTCGGAGCCCACCGCGCCGGTGAGCACGGCCCCGAGCAGCGCGCCCACGTAGTTGAACTGGTTGAAGCGCGCCACGACCTGGTCGGTGCGGTCGATGCGCTCGCCCGTCGAGCCGCCGTCTCCGCCGGCGATGGCGCCGGCCGCCGAGAAGCTGAGCGGGGCGATCGTCGCGACGGCACCGCCGAGGATCGTGAAGCCGACGACGGCGACGAACCAGGTCGGTGCGAAGACGATGACGGCCAGAGCCCCTGCCGCGACGACGCCGCTTCCACGCAGCAGCCACACCGCGCCGTGCCGGTCGACGAGCCCGTCGCCGACCGCGCGGGCCAGCAGCGTCGCGACGAGGTAGGGCAGTGTGGCGAGCGCGGTGAGCCCGCTCGGGGCGTTGAGGGCCCCCTTGAGGTAGACCGGGCCCCAGGTCGTCGCCGCCGTGTCGACCATGTAGAAGAGCACCATCGCCAGGCCGAGCAGCGCGATGCGTCGCCACGGCACGTCGACCGCCGCATCGGACTGGGCGAGCTGGTCGCGGCGGACGAACGGTGCGGCCAGGGCGACGATCGGGAAGACGAGCAGGGGCAGCAGGCCCGGACCGAGGTCGACGTTCACCGTCACGAGCGTGACGACCGTGCCGAGGATGCCGCCCGCGGTCCAGAACGCGTGGAACGACGGCAGGATCGGGCGCCGGTAGAGGTGCTCGACCGTGACGGCCTGCATGTTCGAGGAGGCGTCCACGAGACCGAGCGCGAGCCCGTAGACCGCGAGCCCGGCGACGAACACCCAGAACGACGGCGCGAGCAGCAGCACCGCGAAGCCGGCGGCCGCGGCGACGAGCCCGACGCGCACCAAGACCGCGCTCGACGAGCGCCCCGCCACGACCTCGGCGACCACGGAGCCGACACCGGCGAGCAGCACGACCATGAGCAACAGGCCGCTCACGGCGAGCTCGTCGAGGTCCCACTTCACCTGGATCTGCGGCAGCCGCGTGGTCAGCGAGATGAAGAGCAGGCCCTGGACGAAGAAGGCGGTGCCCGCAGCGAGGCGCGCGCGCAGGAGAGGGGAGGACTCGGTCCGGAGTGTCACGGATGGTCACCTTGTCGGTCGGGGGTCACGGCGTCAAGATCGCCAGGGCGCAGCAGGCCCGCAGGTTCAGCAGCACGCGTCGCCGCGCCAGTTCGAGCGACCCTCTCGCACCGCCACCCCGGCGATGACGAGGGCGGCGATCGCGTCGAGCCACCACCAGCCGAGCAGCGCGTTGGCGAGCAGGCCCGCGAGGAGCACGGCCGAGAGGTAGGTGCAGAGCAGCGTCTGCGTGCCGTCGGCGACGACGGCGCCCGAGCCGAGCTCGCGGCCGGTGCGACGCTGCCAGTGCGAGAGCAGCGGCATGACCGCGAGGGAGAGGCAGGCGAGGACGATGCCGACGACAGACGTGTCGGGCTGCTCCCGGTTCACGAGGGATCGAACGGACTCGACGGTGACGTAGGCAGCGAGGGCGAAGAACGAGATGGCCATGAGGCGACGGGCCAGGTGCTCGCGTTCCTCGGGAACCGGGTGCCGGAACTGCCACAGGATGACGAGGCCGCTCATCACCTCCACCGTCGAGTCGAGCCCGAACCCGACGAGCGCAGTGGAGTTGGCGACACGACCCGATGCGACGGCGACGACTGCCTCGACGACGTTGTAGGCGACCGAGGCGCTCGCCAGCAGCTGTGCGCGACGCGCGAGGACCGCCCGCCGCGAGGGCGTCAGCAGCGAGAAGACCGGCAGCGACGGAGTGCTCACCAGTCGGCGCCCTGGCACTGGCTGCGGTCGGTGGTCTCGATCTGCAGCGTCGCGTGCGCGACGTGGAAGCGGTCGCGCAGCATCCGGCTCGCGGTCTCGAGCACCTCGGGGCCGGCGTCCGGCCGCGACGTGACCAGGTGCGCGGTGGCGACGTCCATGCCGGAGGTGAGGGTCCAGACGTGGAGGTCGTGCACCTCCGTGACCCCGGGCACCTCGCCGAGGGCTCGCAGGACGTCGGTGGGCTCCATGCCGGAGGGGGCGTGCTGCCCCAGCACGGCAACGACCTCGCGGCCGAGCCCGACCGCGCGCACGGCGACGAAGACGGCGATCGCGAGAGCCACGGCGGTGTCCCACCAGGCGCTGCCGGTGACCCCGACGAGGATGGCGGCCGCGATGACGCCCACCGAACCGACCGTGTCGGCGACGACCTCGAGGTAGGCGCCCTTGACGTTGAGGCTCTCGGCGGCGCCCCCGCGCAGCAGGAACAGTGAGATGAGGTTGACGAGCAGCCCGAGGGCGCCGACGACGAGCATCGTGCCGGACGCCACGGAAGCGGGCGACCCGATGCGGCCGAGCGCCTCGACGACGATGTAGACCGCGACGCCGATCATGAGCAGCACGGCGAGGCCCGAGGCGAAGACCTCGGCGCGGTAGGAGCCGAAGGTGCGCCGCCCGGTCGTGTCGGCTCTCGTCGCGATGCGGGTGGCGACGAGGGCGGCGCCGAGCGTCACGACGTCGGCGGCCATGTGGCCGGCGTCGGAGAGCAGCGCGAGCGACCCGGAGACGAGACCGGTCACGAGCTCGACGACGAAGAAGGCGCCGACGAGGCCGAACGCGACGGCAAGGCGCCAGCGGTGCCTGCCACCGGCATGCGCGCCGTGGCTGCCGTGGGCCCCGTGAGCCCCGTGGTTGTGGCTCACGACCGGGGGCCCCCATCATGGAGGGCGTGCTCACGCGTGACGTCGAGCATCAGGCGGACGTGGGCGTCACTGAGGCGGTAGTAGATGTTGCGGCCCTCGCGGCGCCCGGTGACGACGCCCGACGCGCGCAGCAGCCGGAGGGCCTGCGAGACCGTCGTCTCGGCCGTGCCGGTCGCGGCTGCCAGGTCGCAGACGCACAGCTCGCCCGCCTCGAGGAGGGCGTAGAGCAGCCGGGCCCTGGTGGGGTCGCCGAGCAGCTTGAAGACGCTGGTCACCCGGGCCAGCTCCTCTGCTCCGGGGGCGTTGTCGGTGGCCAGCGCCACCTTCTCGGGGTGGACGCACGGGGTGGCGCAGGCGTCGAGGCCGGTCACGGTGCTCATGGGTTCCCGCTTCATCTGATCGGATGTTCAGATGTCACTGTCGTGTCGTGCCCGCCGTCCTGTCAAACGTGCCACGCCGGCGGCAGACTGGCGCGCATGCTCCGACTGACCGCGACGATCCCGAGCGAGCTCACCGACCAGGTGACCCAGGTGCTCAGCGACTCCTCGGCGGTGAGCACGCTGTCCGTCCTCAAGGGGGCAGCCCTGCGCCCGGTGGGCGACGTCGTCCAGGCCGACATCGCCCGCGAGGGAGCCAACGCCGTCGTCGAGAGCCTGCGCGACCTCGGCGTCCACGAGGGCGGCAGCCTGCAGCTCGAGCCGGTGAGCACCTGGGTCTCGAGGGCCGGCTTCGAGGCCGACGAGGAGACCCCCGGCAGCAGCGCCGACGCCGTGGTGTGGGCGGAGGTGGCCCAGCGCTCCTACGAGGAGAGCGAGCTGAACTGGACCTTCCTCTCGTTCATGTCGCTGGCCACCCTCATCGCCGGCATCGCCATCGTGCTCGACACCCAGATCCTCGTCATCGGCGCGATGGTGCTCGGGCCGGAGTTCGGTGCCATCGCGGCCCTCGGCGTCGCGCTGGTGCGCCGGCGCCCCCTGCTGCTGGCGGTGGCTGCCCGGGCCCTGGCCGTCGGCTTCGCCGTCGCGATCGCGGTGACGTGCGTGGCCGCACTCATCGGCCGGGCCCTGGGCTGGGTGACGCTCGAGGACATCACCGGCGACCGGCCCGCGACGGCCTTCATCTACACGCCGGACAAGTGGTCGTTCGTCGTCGCCGTGCTCGCCGCGGCCGCGGGCGTGCTGTCACTGACGTCGGCGCGGGTCACCGGGCTCAGCGGTGTGTTCATCTCGGTGACGACCATCCCCGCTGCCGGCAACGTCGCCCTCGGTCTCGCCTTCGGTGCCTGGGGCGAGGTGCGGGGCAGCGGGCTGCAGCTCGTCGTCAACATCATCGGGATGGCGCTCGCCGGGTGGCTGACCCTCGCCCTGCAGCGCGCGATCTGGTCTCGCGTGCCCGCGCCGCGGTCGCACTCGCGCCTGGGCCGGCACGTCCACGCCGAGCCGCCCCCGCCTCGGCGGTGAGGGTCACGGGGTGGTCGTGGGCCGCGGCACGGGTGGCGGCAGCGTGAACGTCGTCGAGAGTGCCCCGTTCACGAGGGAGAGCAGCACCCCGGTCTCCTGGCGGACGACGGCATAGCGGCTCGTCGCCACCGGCGAGCCTGCCGCGGCCTCGTCGGCGCCCGCACGGGCGAAGAGCCCGAGCGACAGGAGCCGCCCGTAGTAGCTGGGGGCGTCGAGCCCCGGAGGTGGGCCGTTGGCGCCGAGCCTCGCCAAGTGCTGTGTCATCGCATCGAGCTGCACCGCGGCAGCATTGCCCGACAAGGGAATCCGGTCGAGCACGCGCACGTCGTTGACGAGGTTGGCGTAGTCGGCCACTGCCGTGGTGCGGTTGAAGATGGTGCTCGTCGTCAGACTCGGCCGTGGCAGCGCCGTGACCGTGACGGTCGGCGTGACGACGACGGTGGCCGTCGCCGTCTGCACGAGCGTCGCCGTCGCCGTGACTGTGCGCGTGTCGATCTCGGTGACCGTGACGGTCTGGGTCGGCACCGGCGTCCCTGTCACGCCAGAGCCGGCCACCTGGCTCAGCTCGACGGCCGGCGTGCCCGCGGTGCAGGCGGTCAGGACGACGGTCAGTCCCAGGGCGACGGCAGCCGGCAGCGCGACGGCAGCTGCGGCCTTGGCTCGGCGCACGGTCGACTCCGGTGCTCGACGGGACGGTTGGTGACTGTGGGTCGATTGTGGGCTCTTGACCGTCCCCGCGCGAGTGAATGCACCAATCGCCCAGTCAGGTACGCGCGGCCGCGAGCTGCGGACGGGTGACGAAGAGCGCGCCGTCGACGACCGCGCCGCGCAGGTCGGCGTCGCGCAGGTCCGCGCCGAGCAGGTCGGCCCACCGCAGGTCGGCTCCCCTGAGGTCGGCGGCGATGAGCAGGGCGCCGCGCAGGTCCGCAGCGCGGAGGTCGAGCCCGCGCAGGTCGGCGCCCACCAGGTCGGCACCGGCACGGATCCGACGCGCCTGCCGAGACTGCCCGCGTATGCCGGCACGCCGCCGATGTCGTTCGCGCGCGGTCGCGCTCACGATACGGAGCAGGTCGCCGACCCGCGAGCGCAGCGCGACGAGGTCGAGAGCGAGGAGCGTGTCGGGGTCTCCCGCCGTGGCGGCTCCCACCTCGTCGACGAGGTCGGCCAGCACGCCTGCCGTGGCCGGGTCGGGCTCCAGATCCGCAGCCTCGAGGAGGTGGGCGAGCATCTCGTGCAGCTGCCGCATGACGGGCAGGACCGCATACATCGTCGGGGCGGTGGCTGGCGCGTCGCGCCATGAGACCCCGCCGAAGGTCACCTGCGAGACCTGCTGACCCGCGCCGAAGCAGTCGAAGGTGACGCAGCCTCGCCAGCCACCCTCGAGGAGCCGGTCGTGGATGCCGCACCGGTGGTCGGCGAGCAGGTTGCGGCACGGGTCGCCACCCGCCTTGTCGACGGGAAAGTCGGCCGAGCGGGGGAACGGGAGGGCGACGCAGCAGAGGCCGAAGCACTGCGAGCACTCCGCCTCGAGACGCGGCAGGGTGGGAGCGGCCATGTCAGAGAAGGGAGCTGGGGTCGTCCGGCACGTCGGCCGCGTACGCCTGGAGCAGCTGCAGCGGCACGACCTCGAGCGCGCGCTCGTGCGTGGCGGCCATGACGACCGGTGCTCCCGCGCCGTCCTGGTGCGCCTGCAGCCACCGGACCGCGACGATGCACCACGTGTCGCCGGGCGTCAGGCCCGGGAAGCGCCACTCGGGGCGCGGCGTGACGAGGTCGTTGCCGACGCTGCGCTGGTGCGCGAGGAACTCGGGGGTGACGACGACGCAGATCGTGTGGCTGCCACGGTCCTCGGGGCCGGTGGTGCAGTAGCCGGTGCGGTAGAAGCCGGTCACGGGGTCGGTTCCACACGGCTCGAGCTCACCGCCGAGCACGTTCCGCTCACGCGCTGCCATGGCCCAAACCTAGTCGCCGGGACGGGGGCTCTCGCTCGCTACGCTGAACCCATGCTGGGGACGAAGGAGTACGAGCCCGACTACCTCGACGCCTGCCGCTCGCGGGTCGAGTCGCAGGTGGCGATGTTCCGCGAAGTGGCGCAAGCGGCCCGCGACCACGGCGACGCCGACGTCTCGGCGCTCGAGGGAGCCCTCGAGTCGCTCGAGTACGAGTACTTCAACAACATGCTCATCGTCCTCGAGGGCTACTTCATCCACCGGCTCAGCTCGCCCGAGGGCCGGGCCGGCAAGGCCCTGCACGAGGTGCGGGTGCTCGCCCGGTCACTGGTCGAGAACGGCGGCACGGTGATGGCCGACCCCGAGCTGACGCTCGACCCCGACCGCACGGTGCTCGGCCTGCGTGCGGGCGACCCCATCACCTTGACGCTGCACCAGTTCCGGCGCGTCTCCGACGCCTTCTTCCGCGAGATCCAGGGCAAGCCGTCGGGTGACCGGTGACGGGGTCGGCCCGTCCGCCCCGGGGGCCGCTCCCGGCCGAGGTCGCCGAGTTCCTCGGCCGACCCAACTACGCGACGATCAGCTGCGTGCGACCCGACGGCCAGCCCGTCTCGGTGCCGACCTGGTACCTCTTCGAGGACGGTCGGGTCGTCGTCAACATGGACGCCGGCCGCAAGCGCCTCGACTGGCTGCGGGCCGACCCGCGGGTGAGCCTCAGCGCCATGGACCCCGAGAACTGGATCACGCACGTCAGCCTGCAGGGGCGGGTCGTCGAGCTCTACGACGACCGCGACCTCGTCGACATCGACCGCATCGCGACGCACTACACCGGGCAGCCGTACCGGGTCCGTGACCGTGCCCGCGTCACGGCCCTCGTCGACGTCGACCGGTGGCACGGCTGGGGACGCCTGCGGGAGACCACGTGACCGGGCAGTCCGCCCCCGGGCAGCCCGACCCCGGGCTGCGGCGCGACGCCCTCGGCGTCCCGCACCTGCGCGCCGGCGACGTCATGGAGCTGGCGCGCCTCCAGGGGCGGGTCACCGCGCTCGACCGCGGCTGGCAGGTCGAGCACCACCGGTGGCGCATGGAGGGCCGCACCGCGGAGTACGTCGGCGCCGACGGCGTCCCCTGGGACCGCTTCGCCCGCCAGGTCCGGCTCGAGGACACCGTGCGGCGCTGCTTCGAGCGGCTCGACGCCGAGACGCAGGCGTGGCTGACGGCATACGTCGGCGGGGTGGACGACGCCCTCGCCGAAGGGCTCACGCGCACGCCCGAGGTCGAGGCGCTGGGCCTCGAGGCTTATGCCGCCGCGCCGCGCCCGTGGGCCCCGTGGACACCGCTCGGCATCTTCTGGGGCATCCACCTGCTCTTCGGCACCTTCCCCGCCAAGCTCTTCAACGGGCACGTCGCCGACCGGCTCGGTGAGGACGTGCTGCCCCTGCTCCACGCCGAGGGCGTCGACCGCTCGGGCAGCAACGCGTGGGTCATCGGCGGCGCGCAGACGGCTTCCGGTCTGCCGCTCATCGCCGGCGACCCGCACCGCACCATCGAGCTGCCCGGGTGCTACCAGCAGGTGGGTCTCGCCTGTCCAGAGTTCGACGTCGTCGGCTTCACCTTTCCCGGGGTGCCCGGCGTGCAGCACTTCGCGCACACCGGGTCGGTGGCGTGGGGCATCACCAACGCGATGGCGGACTACCAGGACCTCACGATCGAGAGGCTGCGGCACGACGGCGTCGAGGCCGACCGCGGCCCCCGGCTCATGGCCCGCGGCATCGACGGCTGGGAGCCGGTGGAGCACGCGACCGAGACGGTGCGGGTGCGGGGTGAGGGCGAGCTGCACGTGCCCGTCGTCGTCACCGCTCGGGGCCCGGTCGTCACCGGCCTCGAGGCCGAGCTCGAGCGAGCGACGGCCGCGAACAGCGCGGGCGACCAGGGCGCCGAGGGCTCCCAGGGAGCGGACGCAGCGCCCCCGGCCGGCCCGCCGCCGTACAGCCTGCGCACCCCGACGCAGGTCGAGGCCGACCTCGGCTTCGGGGCCCTGCTCCCGCTGCTGCGGGCCCGCACCGTCGACGACGTCGAGCAGGCCCTGTCGCACTGGGTCGAGCCGGTCAACTCGGCGCTCGTCGCCGACACGAGCGGTCGCATGCGCCACCTCGTCGTCGGGCGTGTGCCTGACCGCGACGAGGCCGGCCTGGTGGTGCCGCTGCCGGCGTGGGACCCGAGGCACACGTGGCACGGCTATCGCCGCGGGCCGGCCGTCGACGTGCCCGACGTCATGGTGAGCGCCAACGACCGGGCGAGCGGGGGAGGGCTCGGGGTTGAGTACGCGACGCCCTTCCGGGCCGAGCGCATCCGCTCGCTCATCGGTGCGCGCGCGGGACTCACCGTCGACGACTGCGCGAGGATCCACGTCGACACGAGCAACGGCCACGCCGACCTCATGCGCCAGCTCGTCGAGGCCGCGTACGTCCACGGCCGCGCGGCCGAGGTGCGCGACGTGCTGCTCGCCTGGGACGGCCACAGCGACCCCGACAGCCACGGCGCCGCGGTCTTCGCCCGGTGGCGTACGGCCCTCGTCCGGTGGTTCTCCGACCACCCGAGCCTCGCGCCGATGCTCGAGCCCAGCGGTCATTCGAGCATCTTCGCCGCCTGGACCGGGGTGGTCGGCCAGATCGGTGCGGGCTGGCACTCGATGGCGCTGCTCGGGCCCGAGCGCGGCATCGACGTCGCCGAGGGGGTGCGCGCGGCTCTCGAGAGCGTGGCAGGACAGTACGACCCGAGCGCCGTCTGGGGCGACCGGCACTGGCTCGACCCGCTCCACGCGCTCGACGTCAGCGACCAGGCGCCGTCGGTGCCGCGCGACCCCGTCGGCGGCGACAAGGGCTGCGTGCTGGCGGCCGCGAGTGCACCCGGGGTGACCGACCGCTGCTACGGGGGCCCGGTGGCGCGCTACGTCTGGGACCTCGCCGACCGCGACGCGAGTCGCTGGGTGGTGCCGTTCGGGACGAGCGGCGACGCCCGCGACACGCACTTCGCCGACCAGACGGCGGCCTGGCTGGTCGGCGAGCTGCACCCGGTGGACGCAGCGCCGGCAGGTCAGGCGGGTCCGGCCGGTCAGACGGGCACGAGGTAGCCGTCGACGTCGAGCGTCACCGGGGCGGGTCGCCGATCCAGAGCGACCCGGCCTTCCATCCGGCCGAACACCGACCGCGAAAGGCCACTTTGCCTGCCTTTTACCATTTGCGGTACAAAACGTGACTCTGCACCGTACTGTTCTGCTATGAGAGGTCCCGCTCGACGAGCGGGCCGCGCGCTGACGCAGGAGAACCGAGTCCCGTGACCACGCACACGACGCCCACGCACGGCAGTTCGCTGCGCCCGGGGAGGCCGGCATCGGCCGACGTCGACCGCTGGCTGCCCGACCCGTCCTGGCCGGTACCGCCCCGCGGCTGGCAGCTCTGGGCGGCGGCCGGGGCCCCCTCCCGCAGCCCCCGCGCCGGGCGTCCCGGCAGTGACGATCGCAGTGACGATCACAGGGACGACCAGAGCGACGACCAAAGCGGCGACCAGAGCGGCGACCGGCCGGGACGTGACGTGGAGCCCGCTTTCCCGCACACTGTTCCCGTGACGTCCGAAATGTCCACTTTCGACGTGCTCGAGGAGCCCTCGTTCACGCTGCCGGCCAGGCCCGGCCTGCTGCCCCCCGAGCCGCTCGACCTGCTCGCTGACCCCGAGCCCCGCCGGCTGCCCGAGGGGACCGTTTCGGGCTTCGCGGTCATCGGTGCGCTCGTCGCCTTCAGCTGCCTCGTCGGCGGCTTCACCGCCGGCCTCGTCGTCATCGGCGTCTCGACGCTGCTCGCGGCCACCGCCGCGATCGTCCGAGGCGACGCGTCCCTCTCACCCGTCGGTGGCCAGCGAGGCGCAGCAGTGCTGCTCGGCGCCGCTGTCACCGCCCTCATCGTCGGTTCCGTCACCACGCACGAGCACCGTCCCGCACCGGAGGTCGCGGACGGCGTGCCCGTTCCCGTGAGCTCGCCCTTTGCGGTCAGCACGCAGACCGCGTATGCCGCCCTGCCCCCGGCAGGTGACTCCGCCGGGTCCGCCGGGTCCGCCGGGTCCACTGGTTCCGGGGGTTCGGCTGCCCCTTCGCACGGCTCGTCCAACCCAGCGGTCAGTGGCTCGAACCGTCCAGCCGTCCCGCGCGTGGCAGTGCCGGCCGCGACGCCGGCCGTGGTGCCGACCCCGACGCCGGCCACCGCCCCGGGCCTGACGCTCTCGCTCGATGCTCTCAGCCCGAAGGTCGACCCGGCCGATGTGCGGGCCGGCCACCAGGCCGACGACCAGGGTTCGGACCCGGGTGACAAGGCGCCCGGCCCGAGGGGCGACAACGGCAAGGGCTCCGCCACGAACGGCGGAAAGAACGGCGGGAAGAGCGCCGACAAGGGCTCCGGCGTCGACACCGACAAGGCTTCCGAGAAGGCCGCGAAGAAGGCTGCCGAGAAGGCCGCCAAGGCGCGCGAGAAGGCAGCCAAGGCCGCCCTCGCAAAGGCGGCCGAGGCTGCCGCGGCCGAGGCCAAGCAGGCTCGGGCCGTGGTCCAGGGAGCGACGAACGTCGCGGTCTCGGCCACCTCGACGCTCCGGGGACTCAGCTCGGCATCGGCTCCGAGGCACGTCCTCGGCTTCGTGAAGAAGGCCGGGACGAAGGTCGAGCGGGCGACCGCGGAGGTCGAGAAGAAGGCTGTGGCGAAGGCCGGTCAGAAGGGCGCGAGGCAGACCGCGAAGACCGCGAAGCAGACCGTGCAGCAGGCGTCCAAGAACGCTGCGGCAGAGACCACCACGAAGGCCGCCAAGAAGACGGCCACGAAGGCCGCCAAGAAGACGGCCACGAAGGCCGCGAAGTCTTCGGGCGCATCGGCGACGTCCGGGCGCTGACAACTCGTTGGAGGCGTGGGCAGGCCCTGACCGGCCACCGAGGGGCCCCGAGCAGCAGGCCTCGGCGCCAATGGCGCTCGCGTGTGCCACAGTGACCTCGTGGCGCACTCAATGACCCGGGGCACGATCATCTGGTTCGTCGGTTCCGCGATCGTGGGCGCGGCCGCCGGCGGGCTGCACCTGCTCCGTTCCGAGCTGGGCGGCGCCCACACCGGCGTGCCCCTTGCCGTCGGGGCATTCGGGCTGACTGCGCTGGCTGCGGCGATGCTCTTCCACGGTGTCGTGCTGGCCGCTCGCGAGCAGGACGCCGCGGCCGGGCCGGTCGCGTCCGACGACGCGTGGGCTTCTGACACCGCGTCGGGCGAGGGTTACCGACCGGGAGCCGCCGGAGTCCCGGGAACCGCCGGCGTCCCCGCAACCGCTGGGGAGCGTGAGGGTCCCGAGGCCCCGGAACCCCCGGCCGTCTACACCTTCCGCGCCGGCAAGCCGGTCACCGATCGCCCCGCCCGACCGGCGAAGCGCGACCGCCCTTCACGCGGTTGACCGGCTGACCTGTCGGTGCGCGTGGGCACAATGGCGGCATGAGCGCCGAGCCGGCCCACTGGGTGCTGCACGTCGACCTCGACCAGTTCATCGCAGCGGTCGAGGTGTTGCGTCGACCCGACCTCGTCGGCAGGCCCGTCATCGTCGGCGGACGCGGCGACCCCACCGAGCGGGCCGTCGTGTCCACAGCAAGCTATGAGGCTCGCGAGTTCGGCGTCGGCTCCGGTATGCCGCTGCGCCTGGCGGCGCGCAAGGTGCCCGACGCAGTGATCCTCCCGGTCGACGCGCCTGCCTACACCGAGGCGTCCGAGCGGGTGATGGAGACCCTCCGCGGGCTCGGCGTCGTCGTCGAGGTGCTGGGCTGGGACGAGGCGTTCCTCGGGGTGCAGACCGACGACCCCGAAGCCTTCGCGCAGCAGGTCCGCGACGCAGTGCTCGACGTCACCGCCCTGCACAGCTCGGTCGGCATCGGCGACAACAAGGTGCGGGCCAAGATCGCGACGGGCTTCGGCAAGCCGCGCGGAGTCTTCCGGCTGACGCGCGAGAACTGGTTCGAGGTCATGGGCGACCGGCCGACCATCGCGCTGTGGGGCGTCGGATCCAAGGTCTCGAAGCGTCTGGCCTCGCACGAGATCGAGACCGTGCGGCAGCTCGCCGAGGCCGCCGAGGCCGTGCTCGTCGGCGAGTTCGGGCCGCGGATGGGCGTCTGGTACTCCCAGCTCGGCCGGGGCATCGGGTCGGCCGTCGTCGACGACACCCCGTGGGTCGCGCGGGGCCACAGCCGCGAGACCACCTACCAGCGCAACCTGACGACGCCCGACGAGGTGCGCCACGCGGTGCGCGAGCTCGCCACCCAGGCCTTCGACGACACCGCCAAGGAGGGCCGGCCCGTCTTCCGGGTCACCCTCAAGGTGCGCTACGCGCCGTTCTTCACCCAGACGAAGGCGCGCAAGCTGACGGCCCCGACCTCCGATCGCGCCGACGTCATCGAGGCTGCCGTGGCGTTGGCGGCGACCCTCGACCCCGAGCGCGAGGTGCGCCTGCTCGGCGTCCGCGCCGAGATGGTGATGCCCGACGAGGGCGACCCGGTCGAGCGCACCCCGGTCCGCGGGCGCCTCTGAGCCGCTCGCGGCGGCCCGAAGCCGTCAGGACCGGTGCAGGAAGTCGACGAGGGCCGCGAGCTCGGGCACCTCGCCGGCGCTGCCGAGCGACTCCTCGAGCACCGCGTCGTGGGTCGGAGTGGCCTGGGCGTGGGCCGAGCTCGCGGCCTTCCGCAACGGCCAGGTGTGGCTCTCGCTCGGCATGACGGTGCTCGTCTTCGGCGGCATGTTCGGCGCGTTCATGTACGTCGAGCCGCTGCTCACCCGGGTCACCGGATTCGCCGAGAGCACGGTGCCGTGGCTGCTCGTCCTCTTCGAAGTCGGGCTGTTCGTCGGCAACCTGCTCGGCGGGCGCTGGGCCGACCGTGCCCTGTCGCGCACCCTCGTGCTGCTCACCGTGGCGCTGGGCGTCTCGCTCGTGGCCTTCGCGCTGCTCGCGCAGAGCCCGGTGGGCGCGGCCGCGATGCTGCTGGCGATGGGCTTCTTCGGGTTCGCGACGGTGCCCGGCCTGCAGATGCGTGTGCTCGCCCACGCGGCCGGTGCCCCGACGATGGCCTCGTCGGCCAACATCGCCGCGTTCAACCTCGGCAACTTCCTCGGCGTCTGGGTCTCGGGCCTGGCCATCGCTGGCGGGCTCGGGTGGACGTCGCCGCTGCGGGTCGGTGCCGGCTTCGCCTCACTCGGGCTGGTCGTCATCCTCGTGGCCACCGCTGCCGAGCGACGCGAGGGTCCCAGGCGCGCCGTCGACGTCGCGGTCACGGAAGACGTGCTCTCCCTGGCCGGCTAGGCCGAAGGCGGTCGACAGGGACGCGAAGAGAAGGCCCGGCGGGGCGACCGCCAGGCCCTCCTCCGTCTGCTCGGTGCCTGCTCGGTGCGTTGGTGGGTCAGGCCGACGCGGGGGACGAGGTGCGCGTGTCAGCGGCCTTCGCCTCGGACGACTCGAGGGTGCGGGGTGAGTCGTCGCCGTCGGTCTGTGAGCCGGCGTGCGAGACCGTGATGCGGCGTGGCTTCGCCTCCTCGGCGACCGGGATCGTCAGGGAGAGGACGCCGTCGCGGTAGTCGGCCTGGATGCGGTCGAGGGCGAGGCCGCGGCCGAGCGAGAGCTGCCGGGCGAAGGTGCCGGTGGGTCGCTCGCGCGAGAGCCACTGGTCACCGTCCGCCTCGGGCGGCTGGCGTTCGGCCCGGACGGTCAGCGTGCGGTCCTCGACGTCGATGTCGATGCTCGACGGGTCGACCCCGGGCAGGTCGATGTGGGCGATGAAGCTCTCGCCGGAGCGGTAGAGGTCCATCGGCATGATCGATCCGGATGTCGACGCCCCGCGCAGGCCCTCGCCCAGCAGGCGGTCGAACGTGCGGTCGATGGAGCGGAACGGGTCGAAGGTGGTGGTGCTCATGGCTACTCCTCGGAGAACGGGGCCGATCCGATCGGCCTCACGGAACCTTTCTTGAGTGGAAACCGCTCAACTTCGTGCTCGTTCTCCTGTTCTAGACGATCCCGGCCCGGGTCGTCAAGACCCGCGTCAGGCCTCAGAGCGCGGCCGCGACCGACCGCCCCGCCGTCCGCCCGCTGAAGAGGCAACCGCCGAGGAAGGTGCCCTCGAGCGAGTTGTAGCCGTGCATGCCGCCGCCGCCGAAGCCGGCCACCTCACCGGCCGCGTAGACGCCGGGCAGCGGTTCGCCGCCGGCCCGCAGCACGCGGCCGGCCAGGTCGGTCTCGAGGCCGCCGAGCGTCTTGCGCGTGAGGATGTTGAGTCGCACCGCCACAAGCGGGCCGGCCTTGGGGTCGAGCAGCCTGTGCGGGCTCGCCACGCGGATCAGCTTGTCACCACGGTAGTTCCGGGCGCCGCGCACCGCGGTGATCTGGGCGTCCTTGGTGAAGTCGTTGTCGACCTCGTTGTCGCGGGCCACGATCGTGCGGCGCAGCGACTCGAGGTCGATGAGGTCGTCACCGGTGAGGGCGTTCATGCCGCGCACGAGCTCCTCGAGGGTGCGGGCGACGACGAAGTCCTCGCCCTTGCGCATGAACGCGTCGACCGGTGCCGGCGCACCGTTGCGAGCCCGCCCCAGGACCTGGCGCACGTCCTTGCCGGTGAGGTCGGGGTTCTGCTCCGAGCCGGAGAGGGCGAACTCCTTCTCGATGATCTTCTGGGTGAGCACGAACCACGAGTAGTCGTAGCCGGTGCGCAGGATGTGCCCCAGCGTGCCGAGCGTGTCGAAGCCGGGGAAGTAGGGGGCCGGGAAGCGCCGGCCTCGTGCGTCGAGCCACAGCGACGACGGTCCGGGGAGGATGCGGATGCCGTGGTTGTCCCAGACCGGGTCCCAGTTGCGCAGGCCCTCGGTGTAGTGCCACATCCGGTCGGGGTTGATGACGTTGCCGCCGGCCTGCTGGGTGATGCCGAGCATGCGTCCGTCCACGTGCGCCGGCACGCCGGCGACCATCCGCGCCGGGGGCGTGCCGAGCCGCTCCGGCCAGGCCCGACGGACGAGGTCGTGGTCACCGCCGATGCCCCCGCTCGTGACGACGACTGCCTGCGCGGTGATCTCGAAGTCGCCGACCTCCTCGCGGCTGCTCGGCCGACCACGGTCGACACCGTCGGGCGTGAGGACGCGACCGCGTACGCCGGTGACCGTCCCGCCGGACACGACCAGGTCGTCGACGCGGTGCCGGAACGCCAGCGTCACGAGGCCGCTCGCGACTGCTGCGCGGACACGTCGTTCGAACGGCTCGACGATGCCGGGGCCGGTGCCCCACGTGATGTGGAAGCGCGGGACGGAGTTGCCGTGCCCGTCGGCGCGGCCGTCGCCGCGCTCGGCCCAGCCGACGACGGGAAAGAGACGGTGGCCCTGCTCGTGCAGCCACGAGCGCTTCTCGCCGGCCGCGAAGTGGAGGTACGCCTCAGCCCACTTGCGGGGCCAGAAGTCCTCGTCGCGGTCGAACTGGGCCGAGCCCATCCAGTCCTGGGTCGCGAGCTCGAGACTGTCGCGGATGCCCATCCGGCGCTGCTCAGGGCTGTCGACGAGGAAGAGGCCGCCGAAGCTCCAGAAGGCCTGGCCCCCGAGCGACTGCTCGCCCTCCTGGTCGACGAGCACGACGCGTTTGCCCCGGTCGGCGAGCTCGGCGGTGGCGACGAGGCCGGCGAGGCCGGCTCCCACGACGACGGCGTCGGCATCCATGGGCCGATCATGTCATCCGGCTCGTGCACGATGCCGGCGGTGGCGGCGTCCGCGTACGATTCGAAGGTGCTGGCTCAGCGTCCGGTGAAGGGATCCCGTCTGCTGGACGGCCCGGCCCCGGTCGCGGTCGTGGTCGTCGCCGCGGCCGTCGTGGGTGGGCTGCACGGCGGCCTCACCGACCTCCTCGTCTACCAGGAGGCCGGCCGGGCGGTGCTCGACGGGCTCCAGGCCTCGGCGCCGCGCGACCCGGCCACGGGGCTGACGTTCACCTACCCGCCCTTCGCCGCCCTCGTCATGGTGCCGCTCGCCCTGCTTCCCGCCCGGCTCGCCGCAGCGCTCTGGACGGGGGTGTCGATGGCTGCCCTCGCCGCGGTCGTGGTGCTCGTGCGCCGCGGGACAGGCCGGCCGACGCCGGGCTGGCTGGCTGCCGCGGTCACAGCCGGAGCCCTCGCCCTGGAGCCGGTGTGGCAGAACGTCGCCTTCGGGCAGGTCAACCTCATCGTCATGGGGGCGGCGCTGTTCGACCTGCTCCGTCCCGAACGGCGCTGGTCCGGGGTGCTCGTCGGTCTGGTCGCCGGTGTGAAGCTGACGCCCCTCGTGTTCGTGGTGCTGCTCCTGCTCGTCGGCCGTCGCGCCTCCGGTCGACGGGCCCTGCTCGCCTTCGGAGTCACCGTCGCGCTCGGCCTGCTCGCCGCACCGCGGTGGGCCGCCTCGTACTGGACCGTCGGTCTGGTCGACGCCGGCCGCATCGGGCCGCCTGCTCTGGCCCACAACCAGTCCGTCTACGGTGCGCTGACGCGGCTGCTCGACGGCCGGCCGTCGACGCTGGTGTGGGTCGCGGTCGCGGTGCCGCTCGGCGTGGCGATCCTGCTCGTGGCGAGACGCTGGTGGCTCCGCGGTGACCACCTGCTCGCCACCTGCCTGGCAGCCCTGGCAGCCCTGGTCGCGTCACCGATCTCGTGGTCGCACCACTGGGTGTGGGCGGTTCCGGTCGCCCTGTGCCTGTGGGAGCGCAGCCGGTGGGCGGCCGCCTGGACCACGGTCTTCGTGGCGCGCCCGATCCTGTGGCCCCCGTGGGGCCAGGGACGTGAGTACGCGTGGGGGCCGATCGAGCACGTCGTCGGCAACGCGTACCTGCTCGTCGCCCTCGCGGTCGCTCTCTGGGCAGGGCTCGCGCTCACCTCGCGAGCCGGTGACCCGGGACGCCGTGAGCGGGCGACGTCGCGCCACGCGATATCAGGCACACGGCATACGCTGTCGGCGAATCTGCCACCGGCAGAGTGAGATTCCGTATGCCGCACCACTGACGCACGCTGGACGGCATGACCGACACACTCACGCCGACACCCCTGGACGACCAGCTGTCGATGCAGCTGCTCCACCAGCGGATCATCGTCCTCGGGGCGGAGGTCGACGACCCGATCGCCAACCGGATCACGGCCCAGCTGCTCCTGCTCTCGGCCCGAGACCCGCGCGCCGACATCAGCCTCTACGTGAACAGTCCCGGCGGCTCGGTCACGGCAGGCCTCGCCATCTACGACACGATGCGGGTCATCCCCAACGACGTGTCCACTCTCGCAGTGGGATTCGCCGCATCGATGGGGCAGTTCCTCCTCGGTGCAGGCACCCCGGGCAAGCGTTTCGCCCTGCCCAACGCGCGGATCATGATGCACCAGCCGTCGGCCGGCATCCAGGGCACGGCCGCCGACGTCGAGGTGCAGGCCAACAACCTCAAAGCGGTCAAGCGCCGGGTCAACGAGCTCCAGGCGGAGCACACGGGCCAGACGGTGGAGCAGATCACCCGGGACAGCGAGCGCGACCGATGGTTCAGCGCGGAGGAGGCGGAGGCGTACGGCATCGTCGACCATGTCGTCACCTCGCTGACGGACGTCCGCCCGGTCGGTGTCGAGCGGAAGGTGGGCCTGAGGTGAGCACCTACACGATCCCCCACGTCATCGAGCGGACCCCGGCCGGCGAGCGCAGCTTCGACATCTACAGCCGGCTGCTGCAGGAGCGGATCATCTTCGTGGGCACCGAGATCGACGACGGCGTGGCCAACGTCGTCATGGCCCAGCTGCTGCACCTGGCCGATGTCGCGCCGGACCGCGAGGTCTCGCTCTACATCAACAGTCCGGGGGGCTCCTTCACGGCGCTCATGGCGATCTACGACACGATGCAGTTCGTGCCGACACCGGTCGCGACCTACTGCCTCGGTCAGGCGGCGTCGGCGGCGGCTGTGCTGCTCGCTGCGGGCGAGTCGGGGAGGCGTTTCGCCCTGCGGCACTCTCGGGTGCTGCTGCACCAGCCGTCGGCAGGCGGGCAGGGCACGGTGAGCGACCTCGCCCTGCAGGCCGACGAGCTGCTGCGCGTGCGGTCGCAGGTCGAGGAGGTGCTCAGCCGTCACACCGGCCGGAGCATCGAGCAGCTGCGCCTCGACACCGACCGTGACAAGGTGCTGACCGCCGACCAGGCCGTCGAGTTCGGTGTCGTCGACCACGTGATCGAGCGCGCCTCTGAGGCCGAGCTCGACACGGTGGTCACGACGGGGTGAGCGCGACCGGCGGAGAGAAGAGCTGGTGGGCCTCGGCGACCGCTCCCCACTCGCCGCGGCGCATGTGGATCTGGACGGCCGCGCGCCAGTGGTGCTCAGCCTCCGCGCGACGGCCGAGACGTAGCAGGGCGAGGCCGAGCCGCTTGCGGATGCTCGCCTCCCACTGGCCCGTGTCGCTGTCGTCGACGAGGGCGAGACCGTCGCTGAGGATCGTGAGTCCGAGCCCAGGGTCGCCGGCCACGACGTGCCAGTAGCCGAGCTCGTCGAGCGCCTCCGTCTCGCCAGCCCGGTCGCCGATGTCGTGGAAGATCGCGACGCTCTGCTCGAGGTGGCCCCTCGCCCTGGCGAGCTCACCGGTGTCGCGGAGCATGACGCCGAGGTTGACCGCCGCCATGGCGATCCCGCGGGTCACCCCGATGCGGGTGTAGATCTCGAGCGATCGGCCTTCGTGGACGATCGCGGCGCTGTAGTCACCGTCGCGCGCGAGGAGCAGTCCGAGGTCACGGTGGGCTGCCGCGACGGCGCGGTCGTCACCACAGGACTCGCTCAGGAGGCGGGCTTGCTCCCGCAGCGCGATCGCGTCCGGGATGCGGTCCAGCCGGCCCAGGATGATCGCCTCGGTGCCGAGCGCCGAGGCGCGCGACCGGTCGTCACGGGCCTGCTCGAAGAGCGTCGTCGCAGCGCGCGCCTCCTCGAGTGCGGCGTGGTGCTCACCCCGGCCGCTGAGCGCGAGCGCGAGGTCTTCTCGGAGGTGCCCCGACACGGCGGGGTCGGCGCCCGTGCGCTGTGCCGACTCGAGCGCGATGACCAGCATCTCGGGCCATCCTGACGTGTCGACCCTGCCCACGAAGAAGGTGATGAGCCCGAGCACGAGCCACKGCAGGTGGCGGCGCGCGGGGTGCCCCGTGCCGGAGAGCATCCCGGCCAGTGCCGTGCACTGCTCGGCGTCCGCGACGAGCAGGTCGAGGCAGTCCGCCGTCTCGACGAGCGACCCGGACGCCCGCGCCAGCGAGTCGGCGTCGACGCCGGGCGGCGTGGGCCGGCAGTGGTGCCGGGTGCGCCAACCCACCGCGACGTAGAAGACGGTGAGCCGCTCGATGGCCGCCACCTGCTCGGCCTCGTCGAGCTGGGTTGCGGCACGCTCCCGCGCCACGGCGTGCACGAGGTCGTGGACCCGGTACCGGCCCGGCGCCACCGCCTCGACGAGGCTGACGTCGACCAGCCGCTCGAGGGCCGCGGCGGCTGAGGTCTCCGGGAGGTCGACGAGGGCGGACACGGCGGCCACGGAGAGGCCGGTGGCCGGCAGCAGGCCGCACCAGAGATGCACGCGGGCGGCGAGGTGGTCGACGGGGTCGTCACTCGACTCGAGGTGCTCGACCGACAGCGCGATGTTGGAGCGCACCGCCAGGTCGCCGACGGACAGCTCGCTCAGGCAGGTGCGCGCCTCGGTGAGCCGCGATGCGAGGAAGCCCAGTGGCCAGGTCGGGCGGGCCTGCAGCCGGGAGGCGACGATGCGCAGTGCCAGAGGCAGCCCGCCGCAGGCCTGCGTGAGCTCGTCCGCCGAGCGCGGGTCGTCGGCGAGGCGGTCGGCGCCGACGAGTGTTCCGAGCAGGCGACGGGAGTCCTCCGGTGGCAGCACGTCGAGAGGCACGTGGTGCACGTCGGCCCGCCCCGACACCGCGCGCCGACTGGTGATGAGCACCGCGCAGCCCGGTTCGGCCGGGATCAGGGGCTCGACCTGGGCGGCGTCGGCGGCGTTGTCGAGCACGATGAGGACGCGCGACCCGGAGACGATCGAGCGGAACGCCGCGGCCGCCTGGTCGAGGTCGTCGGGCACGTCGCCGGCGTCGCCGCCGAGCGAGCCGATGAGGAAAGTGAGGGCCCGCAGCGCCGTGAGCGGAGCCCGCGCGTCGTGTCCCCTCAGGTCGAGATAGAGCTGCCCGTCGGGGTAGCGGTCGGCGAGGTTCGACGCGGCGTGGACCGCGAGCGTCGTCTTGCCGAGCCCGCCCATCCCGATGATCGCCACGACGACCGGGGCCTCGCGTGCGCCCGGCCGCGACAGCAGGTCGGTCACGGTGCGCAGCTCCTCCACGCGACCGGTGAACGCCTGGGTGCGGGCGGGGAGCTGGCGCGGTGCGCCGTCACGACGCGCGACCGGCACGACGCGTGGTCGCGTCGCCGCTCCAGCGAGCGTCAGTCGGTCCTCGGGCCCGAGACCGAGCCCATCGGCGAGCAGGGCGACGGTGTCGGCGCGTGGCTGCTTGCGTTGCCCCCTCTCGAGGGCGCTGATGCCCTCGACGCTGAGTCCCGACCGCGCGGCCAGCGTCTCCTGCGTGAGGCCCGCCGCACGTCGCATCCGACGTAGAGCCGTCCCGAAATCTCCGTCCATACCGTCCCCTGATCGGTGGGGGCCGCGCCAGCGCGACCCGTGCGAAGACGGGGCCCTGAGGTCCCGCACTCGAATCGTGGAGGAGCGCCGACCACCCCGCAACTCGGAACTGCTGGGAACGCAAGGGGACCGGGCCGACGCGAGGGTCGGGCCCGGTCCCCTCGGGGACGGCTCTCGTGTCAGCCGCGCCACCCGTCGGGTCGGGTGCCGGTTACCACGTTGTACGTGCCCGAGCACGTGCCGTCATCGCTCCAGATGCGGATCGTGTCGACGTCGTTGGCCCACGAGTTGCTCCCGGAGAGCGTGTAGTCGCCGAGGTTCACGGCGGTGTTGCGCGGGATGCAGATGTAGCGGTCGGGCGAGGACCCGGTGTCGATGAGCCAGACCGAGTCGTCGTTGCGGGTGTTGACGACGGAGTCGGCGCGGTTCTGTCCCGAGGACGGGAGGTTCTGGTAGACCGTGTCGACCCCGCCCCAGAAGACCGTGCCCGACTGGTAGCTGCCGTCCTTCAGGCAGACCTTCGGGTAGGTGCAGCCGTACATCGAGGAGGCCTGGGCCGGCGGCGCCACGGCGATGGCGACACTGGCACCTGCGGCCAGGCTCACGAGCCCGGCGACGAGCTTCTTGTTCATGGGTTCCTCCTGGGTCGGGGGCGGCCGGCAGGCTGCCGAGCCGTTGCCGACGACACTGGCCCGCGCCCCACTCGAGGCCCACGGACACGGCGCGATGTGCGGTCGGACATCAGGCGTCCGGGTCGACCCGGACAACGCGATGTCCGGGTTGCCGTGCGTGGCCCGCAGGGGAGCCCACTGGCGAGTCTGAGAAGGACCGGCCCGGCACGGGGAGTGCTCCCCATGCACTCGGCGCGCGGTCCTCGAGCACCTCGGACAGTCTCGAACACAGGAACGCAGCACCTCACGAAAGGGACATCGCATGCGCAGGAACCGATTGACCCACGTCATCGCCGCCGTCGCCCTCGCTCTCGGAGGACTCGGTGTCGCGACGGCGACGATGACCGCGTCGGCCCCGACGGCCCATGCCGACGAGTGCTACTCGTGGCCGCGCACCCTCAGCTCCGGGGCATCGGGCGCCGACGTCACGCAGCTGCAGATCCGGGTCGCCGGCTGGGTGCCGCGCGGCCAGGTCATGGGAGTCGACGGGTCCTACGGCCCGCAGACGAAGACGGCCGTCACGAACTTCCAGAAGGCGTACGGACTCGCAGCCGACGGTGTCGCCGGCTCAGCCACGTTCTCGAAGATCTACGCCCTCCAGGACCCTGACTGCAGCCCCGTCCACTTCACCTACGCAGAGGCGAGCTACAACTGCGGCAAGGGTTTCACCGGCACGGCCGCGCAGAAGGAGAACATGAAGCGGGCGCTGTGGCGCGCCGAGGCGCTGCGCCACCAGCTCGGCGACCATCCGCTGAAGGTCACGTCCGGCTTCCGCGACCCGTCGTGCAACGCGTCGGTCGGCGGGGCGAGCAACAGCGTGCACCTCAACGGTGGGGCGCTCGACCTCGTCCCCGGTGACAGCGCGACGTCGATCTGCAGCATCGCGAAGCAGGCCCGGTATGCCGGCTTCGGCGGCATCTTCGGCCCGGGCTACCCGGCGCACGACGACCACGCCCACGTCGACATCCGCTCCAGCATCGCCTGGGACGCCGACGCCTGCCCCGGCTGGTGAACCGTGTGTCGTGAGTGTGACGGCCTGTCCGTCAGGCCCGGCTCGGACGTGGACAACCAGCCCCCGCGCGTGAACCGCAGGTCCCTTCTCGCCGGCGCGCTCGGCGTCGGCGCCATGGGGGCTCTCGGGATCGCCAAGGCCGGCACGGCCAACGCGGCGGTCACCGCCGTCGCGCGACCCACCATCGCCTCTTGCTCCGCGTGGGGTGCGCAGCCGGCGACGGGCACGGTCAGCATGGCCGGGCCGCCGCAGAAGATCCTCGTGCACCACACGGCATCGGCCAACACCACCGACTACTCGCAGGCGGCGGCATACTCGCTGGCACGCAACATCCAGCAGTGGCACTTCGCTCGCGGCTGGATCGACTCGGGCCAGCAGTTCACGGTCAGCCGCGGCGGCTACACGATGGAGGGGCGCCACCGGTCCATCGAGGGCCTTGGCTCCGGCGCGAGCGCCGTGTTCCCGCTCGGGGCGCACTGCACGGGCCAGAACTCGACGTCGATCGGCATCGAGAACGAGGGCACCTACACGACGGCGCTGCCCACCTCTGCCCAGTGGACCGCGCTGGTCAACCTCTGCGCGTACCTCTGCCAGACGTACGCCCTCGGCCCGGAGGACATCTACGGTCACCGTGACTTCCTCGACACCGAGTGTCCGGGGAACGCCTTGTACGCCAGGCTTCCCCAATTGCGGAGCGATGTGGCGGCGAGGCTTGGCACGAGCAACCCGCCACCGGCGCCCACCCGGTCGTGGCCGACGCTCCAGCAGGGCAGCAGCGGGTTCCGCGTCTCGGCTGCGCAGTACCTGCTGCGCCACTCGGGGCGCTCGCTGACCGTCGACGGCTCGTTCGGCCCCGGCACCAAGACAGCCGTGGTCTCGTTCCAGCAGGCCAAGGGGCTCAGCGCCGACGGCGTCATCGGCCGCGCCACCTGGGAGGCGCCCCTCGCGGCCACGTGCTCCCAGGGGCAGACCTCCGACGCCGTCCGTGGTGTGCAGACCTGCCTCAACAGCAAGGGGTATGCCGTCACGGTCGACGGCATCTTCGGCTCGGGCACCGCCTCGGCCGTGAAGTCCTTCCAGACCGCCCACTCGCTCGACGCCGACGCCGTCGTCGGCCCCAACACGTGGGCCAAGCTGCTCGCGTAGGAACGGAGAACCCATGAAGACCAACAGGATTCGTCGCGGAGTCGCGGGCCTCATCGCCGGCGCTGCGGTCGCGGTGCTCGGGGTCGTTGCGGCGCCGTCGGCGTCAGCGGCGTCGAACGACGAGATCGCCTTCGACTACTTCGTCGGCAAGGGCCTGACGGAGAGGCAGTCGGCGGGCATCGTCGGCAACCTCATCCAGGAGTCGGGCAGCCCGATCAACCCGTACGCCAACCAGCCCAGCGGGCCCGGAATGGGCATCGCCCAGTGGAGCGAGGGCGGCCGTTGGGACACCGACTCTCGCGACAACATGGTCTGGTACGCCGGCCTGTCGGGGCGCAGCCGTTACGCCTTGGCCGCGCAGCTGGACTTCACCTGGTACGAGCTGTCGACGTTCTCCTCCTACGGTCTCGCTGAGCTGCGCGGGGCGACCTCGGTCAGCAGCGCGACGACCGTGTTCATGCAGAAGTTCGAGCGCTGCGGCACGTGCGCGACGACCCAGCGAGTGGCGTACGCCAATGACGTCCTCGCGAAGTACGGCACCGGCGGCACCGGCGGGGGCACCACGGAGACAGCGCTGCCCGTCCTGAGGAACGGCAGCTCGGGCGCAGCCGTGCGCACGCTGCAGTACATGCTGCGCGCCACCGGTCGGACCGTCACCGCCGACGGGGCCTTCGGTTCGGGCACCGAGTCCGCGGTGCGCAGCTACCAGTCGGCGCACGGCCTGACCGTCGACGGCGTCGTCGGCAACAACACGTGGTACTCGATCCTGCCGGTCCTGCGCCAGGGCAGCAGCGGCGAGGCGGTCAAGGGGCTCCAGCGCGAGCTCGTCGACGCCGGCTACTCGCTCACCGTCGACGGCTCGTTCGGGCCGGCGACCAACACGGCGGTCCGGTCCTACCAGTCGAAGGTGGGCCTGGTCGTCGACGGGGTGGTCGGCAACAACACGTGGGGCAGCCTCGTCGACTGACGGACCTGCCGCGTGACGACCGGCTCGGTGGTGCTCAGGCTGCGAGCGCCACCGAGCCGCTCGTGTCGAGGAGGGTGCCCGACGGGGCGACGTCGTGGGTGGCCGGCTCGGCGAGGCTCGAGCCGACGCGCGAGGTGAGGTCGAGCACCCGGCCGCCGGTGGCGCCGTCCGCAGCGAGGTCGCGCAGGTCGCGGTGCGCGGCGCCGACCAGGCTCATGATGCTCGAGTCGAGCGAGATGCAGATCGCCTCCAGCACCTCGGACGACGGTTCCTTGAGGCCGCGCTCGACCTCGGAGAGGTAGGCGACCGAGATGCCGGCGCGTGCGGCGACCTCGGCGAGGGTGCGGCCCTGACGGGTGCGCAGGCCGCGGAGCAGGCGGCCGTAGACCTCGCGCAGCAGGGGTGTGCGCGTGCCGTGCGCGCTGACCTGCTGCGCGCGGGGAGCGATCTGGGTCATGGCCGTCTCCGATCTCGGTGCGTGTCTCCAGCGTCGCACGGGCGGGGGCGATGTCGTCCGGGTGCGGCGGCCGAGGCCGTACGCCGTGGGCGAACGTCCGCTGGGGGGCGGCCCCACAGATGTTGACGGCGTTCACATGAATCGGTGACGCTGTCGGTGTCGCCTTCTACGCTCGGATGCGCGCATCCACGCACCCGCAGCTCACATCTGCACACACCCCTTGGGGAGCCCTCACATGACCATCACCTCCGACGTGCGCGCGTCGCACGAGCGGTTCACCGGCCCGGCCATCGAGGCCGAGCACCTCGTCAAACGCTTCGACGACATGGTCGCCGTCGACGACGTCTCCTTCTCCGTGCCGCGCGGTTCTGTGCTCGGCCTGCTCGGGCCCAACGGCGCCGGCAAGACGACCACCGTGCGCATGATGACCACCCTCACGACCCCGACGAGCGGCACCGCCCGGGTCGCCGGCTTCGACGTCACCCGTGACCCCGAGGCCGTCCGTCGCAGCATGGGCCTGACCGGGCAGGCCGCCACCGTCGACGAGTTCCTCACCGGCCGCGAGAACATCCGCCTGATGGGCTCGCTCTACGGCCTGGGCAGGGCCGAGATCCGTTCGGCCGCAGACGACCTCCTCGAGCGGTTCTCGCTCTCCGACGCCGGCGACAAGGTGGTGAAGGACTACTCCGGCGGCATGCGCCGCCGCCTCGACCTCGCAGTCAGCCTCATCGCCGCCCCCCGGGTGCTCTTCCTCGACGAGCCGACGACGGGTCTCGACCCACGCAGCCGCGTCGAGCTCTGGGAGGTGCTCCGCGGCCTCGTCCGTGACGGCACGACGCTGCTGCTCACGACGCAGTACCTCGAAGAGGCCGACCAGCTCGCCGACCGCATCGTCGTCATCGACCACGGCCGCATCATCGCCGAGGGCACGCCGCTCGAGCTCAAGGACCAGTCCGGGCAGGCCGCCCTCGTCGTCACGGTCTCACACGCCCACCAGCTCGAGGCGGCGAGGGGCCTGCTCGCCTCCCACGTCCGAGAGGTGCACGTCGACGAGGGCGCCCGCCAGCTCACGGCCCCCGCCGACGGGCTCGCCGACGTGACCCGCATCGCGAGCATCTTCGACGGGTCCGAGATCGTCCTCGACGACCTCGGGCTCAAGCGACCCAGTCTCGACGACGTCTTCCTGCACCTCACCGGCCGCAAGGCCGAAGAGGTCGACGAGGCCACCCAGGAGACCGACGCCGAGCGGGTCCCCGACCCCACGACGAAGGGAGGACGGCCATGAGTCACACGTCCGTTCGCGAGGAGGTGGCCACACAGCCGGCACGGCTGACGATCGAGCCCCCCGGCATGTGGAAGCAGGTGCGCACCCACGTCTGGCGCAACATCAAGCACATCCGGCGGATGCCCGAGATGCTCGCCGACGTCACCTTCCAGCCGATCATGTTCGTCGTGCTGTTCGCCTACGTCTTCGGCGGCTCGATCAACGCCGGGGTGAACTACCGCGAGTGGCTGCTGCCCGGCATCATGGCGCAGACGATGGCGTTCTCGTGCTTCATCGTGGCCATCGGCCTGACGAACGACCTCAACAAGGGCATCATCGACCGGTTCAGGTCGCTGCCGATCTCCCGCGCCTCGGTGCTCATCGGGCGCAGCATCTCGAGCCTCATCCACTCGAGCATCGGCACGGTCGTCATGGCGGTCACGGGCCTGCTCATCGGCTGGCGCATCCACACCGGTTTCGCCAAGGGACTGCTGGGCTTCGCGCTGCTGCTGCTCTTCGGCTTCGCGATGATGTGGATCGGCATCCTCGCCGGCTCCCGGCTCAAGACCGCGGAGGCGGTGCAGGGCGTGATGTTCACGGCGATCTTCCCGCTGACCTTCCTCGCCGACACGTTCGCGCCGACCGCCAACATGAACCCGGCCTGGCTGCGCACCATCGCCGAGTGGAACCCGATCAGCTCGCTCGTGCGAGCCATGCGCGAGCTGTGGGGCAACACCGTGCCGCTACCGCCTGACTCGGCCCTGCCGCTGCACCACCCGATACTCGCCACGGTGCTCTGGTCGGTCCTGCTGACGGCTGTCCTCGCGCCGCTGTCGATCCGCGCGTTCAACCACCGCACGTCGGAGTAGTCAGGCCTGGTCAGGCGGGCGGCATGCACCGCACGACGGTGACGTCGCCGTCGACGGTCAGCTCGCCGGCGCCGTGGGGCACGAGCATCACGTCGCCCCGTCCCACCTCGGTGGGGCGGGGCGACGCCGTTCCGGCGTCAGCCGCCGCGGCTGTCGTGAGCGTGCCCGAGCCGGCCACGACGACGACGACGGCGAAGGCGGCCGCGCCGACCGCGGGCGATCCTGGTGTCGCCCGCAGCACCTCGGCCCGGAAGAACTCGGTCGCCTGCGCGGGCAGGGCGTGGCCGGTGCCCGCGACGTCGGTCCAGCGCCGGCGCAGGGCGCTCAGCTGCTCGTCCGTGAGCGGGCCACGGTCGACGCTCTCGAGCGCACGAGGCACGGTGAGCCCGAGGAACGCGTGCGCCTCCTCGAGCCCGAATCGACGGTGCTCGAGCATGACCGACAGGTCGGTCGGTTCCTGCAGCTCGAGCACGAAGACGCCCTCGCCGATGGCGTGCGGCTGGCCGCCGGGCACGAGCACGGTGTCGCCGGCCTGCACCTCGATGCGGTTGAGAGCCTCGAGCAGCCGCTCGTCCTGCCCCTCGACCAGGGCCGCGAGCTCGTCGGCCGGCAGCTCCTCGCGGAAGCCCAGCCACACGCTGGCGCCGGGCTCGGCGTCGAGCACGATCCAGGCCTCGGTCTTGCCGTGCTCGCAGTCCAGGTGGGCGGCGGCGAAGGCCCGGTCGGGGTGCGAGTGGACGGGCAGGCGCTCCCCGGCGTCGAGCAGCTTGGTCAGCAGGCCGGGCTCCACTCCGTGCGCGGCCACGTGGTCGGGCCCGAGCCAGTGGTCGGGGTCGGCGGCCAGGGCCTCGGGCAGCGACGTGCCGTCGGTGAACACCGTGACCCCGTCGCCGCCCTCCGCGAACAGCCGGGTCGTCGACGCCAGCCAGTCCTCGGGCCGATGGCCGTCGAAGTCCACAGGGGTGTCGAGCCCGCGGAACGCGAGGATCCGCTCACCGCCGCGGTAGAACCGGCGCGGGGTGTTGAGCGGGAGGCGGGTCGGTGCTGACACGGTCGTGGTGCTCCTCGGTGGGTGGGCGGTGGTCATCGCGGGGCGGACCCTCGTCGCAGACCTGAGCCCCGCACGACGAGGCGCGTCGGCATGACGACGGTCTGCGCCGGTGACTCGTCGCCCAGCAGCCGGGCGAAGAGCTGCTGCGCGGCCTTCTGTCCCATGGCTGCCGGGTCCTGGTGCACGACGGTGACGGGTGGGTCGACGAGGTCGGCGAGCTCGAAGTCGTCGTAGCCGACGAGTGACAGCGGCAGTCGCAGGTCACGCAGCGCGAGCAGCAGCGCGATGGTGATCCGGTTGTTGCCGGTGATGACGGCCGTCGTGGGGTCGGTGGTCTCGCTCCAGCGGGTCAGGGTCTCGCGCACCGAGGTGGGCGAGTGGGGACCCATCGACACGCGGGGGCTGCCGGGCAGCCCGAGCGACTGGTGGGTCGCGACGAAGGCCTCGCGCCGCTGCCTCGCCGTCCAGAAGGCGGGGTCGTCGCCGAAGAGGGCGATGCTCCGGTGACCGTGCGCCACCAGGTGCTCGACGGCACTCCGGATGCCGCCGTGGTTGTCACTGAGCACCGTGTCGCGCGGTGTGCCGCGCACCGGGCGGTCCATGTAGACGATGGGGGTCTGGCTCGCCTCGACGGCGGCATCCGACGACGCGCTCTCGTCGGCCGGCACCACGACGATGCCGTCGACGCGACGGTTGATGAGCGCCTCGATGACGGCCCGCTCGCGGGTCGGGGAGCCCTCGGCCGACGCGGTGATCAGCTGGTGCTGACGGATGCGGGCCTCGCGCTCGACCGCGGCCCCGATCTGCGAGTAGAAGGGGTTGGCAAGGTCCTCGACGACGAGCGCGATGGTGAACGTGCGGCCTTGGCGCATCATCCGCGCGCCGTCGTGCCGGCGGAAGCCGAGTCGCTCGATGACGGCGCGGACCCGCTCGGCGGTGTCCGGCCGCACGCCCGGCTCGTGGTTGACCACGCGCGAGACCGTCTTGACCGAGACGTGTGCCTCGGCTGCGACGTCGGCCATCGTCGGGCGGATGGCTGTCCGGTGGTCAGACAACGCTGTCATGGCTGCCATCCGACCAGCGCCCACCGGAAAAGGCAACGCAGGATGCTCCTCCGATGCCGCGGACTGGCCGTTCTGTCCGATTCGATGTCCTGACCGGACAAGAACCCTTCGCCCTGTTGACGCCCTTTGTCGTCGGCGGCGAGTCTCGGCGGGTCGGAGCCGGCCCGAAGACAGCCGGACCCGGCCCCCATTTTCAGCTGCTCACAGCACGGCTCAACGACGAGCACGGAGGAACCCATGTCCCACAGATCCGGGATCCGCAGAGGCGTCATCGCCCTGGCAGTCCTGGCCACCTCGACCGCTGGAGTGGTCGCAGGTCCGTCCCAGGCCGGCGCGCTCGACGCGTCCGCCACACCATCCCTCACCGCACCTGCGGCGGATGTCCCTGCCGGCGACTTCTCGACGTCGTTCGAGTCGGGTCAGCCGCAGCCCGAGCTCTCGACCGTCGAGGTCGGGGCTGACGGCCCGCGGCAGCAGTCCGTCTCCGGCACGGCGAGCGCCGACGGCAGCCTGCTCGGCTCGGTCACGGGGGTCACCGCGAGCGCCGAGAACGGCCCGGGCGAGGTGGCGGCGAACCTCGCCGACGCCAACCCCGACTCGAAGTGGCTCGCCTTCGCCTCGAGCGCCTGGGTGCGCTACCAGCTCAGCACACCGGCCAAGGCGGTGCGCTACTCGCTGACGTCGGCGAACGACTCGCCCGAGCGCGACCCCAAGGACTTCACGTTCCAAGGGTCGAGCGACGGCACCACGTGGACCGACCTCGACCGCCAGACCGGCATCGACTTCTCGGGCCGCTTCGCGACGCGTACGTTCCAGGTGACGACACCGGGCACGTACGCGTACTACCGCCTCAACGTGACCGCGGTGCACTCGGGCGGCACCGTCCAGCTCGCCGACTGGGACCTCTCCGACGGGTCGACGGGCTCTGGCCCGGCGTCACCGATGAAGACCGTCGTCGGCTCGGGACCGATCTCGGGCTTCAACATCAAGCCGCTCGTCGGGTGGACCGGCGTCAAGGCGCTGCGCTACTCGGGCGGCCACACGGCCGACGGCCGCGGGTACGCGTGGAACCGGCTCTTCGACGTCGACCTGCCGGTCACCGCGAAGACCCGGCTGAGCTACAAGATCTTCCCCGACATGATCGCCGGCGACCTCGAGTACCCGTCGACGTACGCGTCGCTCGACCTCAGGTTCACCGACGGCACCTACCTGTCCGACCTCGGCGGCGACGACCAGCACGGCGTCGCGGCGAGCCCGAGCGGGCAGGGCAAGGGCAAGATCCTCTACGCCAACCAGTGGAACGCGGTCTCGCTCGACGTCGGCGAGGTCGCCGCGGGCAAGACCGTCGACCGTGTGCTCGTCGGCTACGACAACACGGGCGGCGCCACGAAGGACACCCGGTTCGGCGGCTGGATCGACGACATCGCGGTGCAGGGCGACCCGGCTGTCATCGACGGGGCCGACCTGACGAACTACGTCGACGTGCGACGCGGCACCAACGCGTCGGGCGGCTTCTCGCGCGGCAACAACCTGCCGATCAGCGCCGTGCCGAACGGCTTCACGTTCTTCACGCCCGTGACCGACGCGAACTCGCAGTCGTGGGAGTACAACTACCAGTCGCAGAACAACGCGGCGAACCTCCCTGTCCTGCAAGGGCTTGCGATCTCGCACGAGCCCAGTCCGTGGATGGGTGACCGCAACCAGATGTCGGTCATGCCGTCGATCGCGACGGGCACCCCGACCGGCAGTGCATCGGGTCGCGGCCTCGCCTTCGACCACGCGACCGAGGTGGCGCACCCCGACTACTACAAGTCGGTCCTTGCGGGCGGGCTCACCGCCGAGACGGCGCCCGCCGACCACGGCGGCGTCTACCGCTTCACGTTCCCGGCCTCGGCGGCCAAGGGCAGCCTCGTCGTCGACACCCGTGACGACAACGGCGCCTTCACCGTCGACGCCGCGACCGGCACGATGACCGGCTGGGTCGACAACGGCAGTGGCCTGTCCGCCGGACGCAGCCGGATGTTCGTCTACGGCACGTTCGACCGCCCGGCCACGGCCGTGGGCACCGCGCCGAACGGTCACACCGGAACCCGCTACGCGAGCTTCGACACGAGCAGCAACAAGCAGGTCGTGCTGAAGCTGTCGACGTCGTTCATCTCGCTCGACCAAGCGAAGAAGAACCACGCGTTCGAGCTCGCCGACCGCGACTTCGACGCTGTGCGGGCCGCCGCCAAGCAGGCATGGAACACGCGCCTCGGCGTCGTCGACGTCAAGGGCGCCAACGACTCCGACCGCACGACGCTCTACTCCAACCTCTACCGCCTGAACCTCTACCCGAACAGCCAGTTCGAGAACACCGGCACCGTCGCGGCCCCGCGCTACCAGTACGCGAGCCCCGTTGCGGCCAAGTCGGGTTCGGCCACGACCACGACGACGAACGCTGGCATCAAGGACGGCAAGATCTACGTCAACAACGGATTCTGGGACACCTACCGGACCGTGTGGCCGGCCTACAGCCTCCTCTACCCCGAGGTGGCGGCCGAGATCGCCGACGGCTTCGTGCAGCAGTACCGCGACGGCGGCTGGGTCGCCCGGTGGAGCTCGCCCGGCTACGCCGACCTCATGACGGGCACGAGCTCCGACGTCGCGTTCGCCGACGCGTACGTCAAGGGGGTCAAGCTGCCCGACCCGCTGGGGGCCTACGACGCCGCCGTCAAGAACGCGACGGTGCTGCCGACCTCGAGCGCCGTGGGGCGCAAGGGGCTCGACACCTCGACCTTCCTCGGCTACACGAGCACCAACACCGGTGAGAGCGTGTCGTGGGGTCTCGAGGGACTGGTCAACGACTTCGGCATCGGCACCATGGCGGCCGCGCTCGCGAAGGACCCGGCGACCCCGGCGAACCGACGCGCGCAGCTCACGGAGGAGTCGAAGTACTTCCTCGAGCGGTCGACCCACTACGGCAACCTCTTCAACCCGAAGGTCGGCTTCTTCCAGGGCCGCGCGGCCGACGGCAGCTACCCGACCGACTTCGACCCGGAGGACTGGGGCGGCGACTACACCGAGACGAACGCCTGGAACTTCGCCTTCCACGCGCCCTTCGACGGCAACGGCCTCGCCAACCTCTACGGCGGCCGTGATGCTCTCGCGAAGAAGCTCGACACGTTCTTCTCGACGCCCGAGACGGCGACGAAGCCCGGCGGCTACGGCGGCGTCATCCACGAGATGCTCGAGGCGCGCGACGTCCGCATGGGCATGCTCGGCCAGAGCAACCAGGTCAGCCACCACATCGCGTACATGTACGACTGGACCGGCCAGCAGTACAAGACGGCCGAGAAGGTGCGCGAGATCATGCGGCGCCTCTACGTCGGCGGCGAGATCGGCCAGGGCTACCCGGGCGACGAGGACAACGGCGAGATGTCGGCGTGGTACGTCCTCTCCTCGCTCGGCATCTACCCCCTCCAGGTCGGCTCGCCGAACTGGGCCATCGGGTCGCCGAAGTTCGAGCAGGTCACGGTCAAGCGCACCCAGGGCAACCTCGTCGTCAACGCGCCGGGCAACTCGGAGAAGAACATCTACGTCCAGGGCGTGACGGTCAACGGCCAGAAGCACAAGAGCGTCTCGATCAACCAGAGCGAGATCGCCGGCCCGACCACGGTCGACTTCGCCATGGGCAGCGCGCCGTCCGACTTCGGCGCTCGAGTTCAGGACGCCCCGCCGTCGATCACCCAGGGCACCGAGGCGCCGAAGCCGCTCAAGGACGCGACCGGCCCCGGCCGCGGCACCGCGACGGCGACCGACCTCGCGTCGGGCCAGGACGCCAAGGCGCTCTTCGACAACACGTCGCGCACCGCCGCCACCTTCACGTCGGCCACGCCGACCGTCGGCTTCACCCTCTCGGGGGTCGGCCAGCGGGCCACCTGGTACACGCTTACCTCGGGCCCGAAGGCAGGCGACCCGTCGGCGTGGCGCCTCGAGGGCAGCAAGGACGGCGGCGCCACGTGGCAGACGCTAGACACGCGTACGGGGCAGGTCTTCCCGTGGCGGACGCAGACGCGTCCGTTCGAGATCGCACACACGGGCACGTTCACGACCTACCGTCTCGTCGTCACGGCGACGGTCGGCGGTGCTGCCGCGAACCTGTCGGAGGTCGAGCTGCTCACCGACGGCTCCAAGGCGCAGAACACCGGCATCAAGGTGTCCGCGGCCGAGCCGTTCGAGACGTCCGAGGACACGGCCTGGACCGGAACCGTCGCGACCTTCTCAGGTGGCGTCGGCCAGGGGCAGGACCCGTCGGCCACGGCCAAGGCGACGATCGCCTGGGGTGACGGCACGAGCTCCGAAGGCACCATCGCGGCCGGTGACCTCGGCTCGTTCACGATCCGGGGCACCCACACGTGGGCGAAGCCGGGGCCGTACCAGCCCAAGGTGACCGTCACCACGGCCAACGACAGCGGCTCGGCGCTCGGCGCCGCGACCGTGCACCAGGCCTCCGTGCCGGCGTATGCCGCCGGGTTCGACTCCGTCTGCTTCGGCAACGTGGGCGACTCCGTCCCCTGCGACGGCGACCGGGCGGGCCTGTCCCGCGAGGCGCTCGCCGCAGCGGGCGGGGTGCCGGGCAAGCTGCTCACCGTCCCGGGCACCGACCTGAAGTTCTCCATGCCGGGCATCCCGGTGGGTCAGAAGGACAACGCCACGGGCGCCGGGCAGACCCTTCCGGTGACGTTGGCGCCGGGGGCGACGCAGCTCTCGCTCATCGGCACGGCGACGCAGAAGAACCAGGACACGACCGCCACGGTCCGCTTCACCGACGGCTCGACCACGAGCTACAAGGTGCAGTACGGCGACTGGTGCGGCTCACCGCAGTTCGGCAACGCGGTGGCGCTGGAGATGGCCTTCCGCCTCAACGGGACCGGCACCGACAGCTGCCGGGCCAAGCTCTTCGCGACAGCGCCGCTCACGGTGCCGGCCGGGAAGACCGTCGAGTCGGTGACCCTGCCGACCCAGACGGGCGACCCGAAGTCGGCCGGCCGGATCCACGTGTTCGCGGTGGCCGACAACGGCTCGGCGCTCGAGGTCGCGGCTGGTGACGACGCCACCGCGACGGCGGGCCAGGCGGCCGGGGTCACGCTGGGCACGGCCAAGGGTGGGGTCCCCGCTGCGGGCGGCTACACCGCCCGGGTCGAGTGGGGCGACGGCAGCGTGACCGAGGACGCCACGGTCGCCGTCGGCGCCGGCGGCACGGCGACCGTGAAGGGCTCGCACACCTGGGCCACCGCGGGCAGCTACCCGGTGCGGGTCCTCGTGTCCGACTCGCGGTCCGACGTGCTGAGCACGCTGACGGTCACGGTCGGGTAGCCGGCAACCGGTCGGCTCGCAGCAGAGCGGCGCGAGGGACACGCCTCCCCGCGCCGTTCTGCTGTGTCTCCGGTGTGCAGCCGGTTCGGTCAGCCGAGGTTGTGCTCGAAGTCCATGTGGTGCGTGCCGTCCTCGGCGATGTGCAGGCGCACGGTCCCTTCCATGCCGGCCAGCTCGTCGGTGCCGCTGCCGGGCACGATGAGGCCGTACTCGTGGGCTCGGTCGGCGCCGCTCGTCGAGGCGGCGTGCACGAAGTTGAAGGCACCGCGGCGTCCGGCCACCGTCCCCTCGAACGACTCCATCGCGACGTACGTGCCGACGCCCGTCTGCTGGTCGAAGGCCGAGGTGAACTGGGTGACGCTGCGGCCCGCCACGTCACCGGCATACGTCTTGCGCATGCGGAGGTGCCCGGTCGGCAGGGCGGTCGTGATGTCGGGGGTGTAGTCGGTGACGTCGAAGTCGGACGTCGTGAAGGTCGAGGTGCTGAGCATGTGGTCGACGCTACCGAGCCGAATCGCTCTGGGATAGAACGTTCCCGACGTCGCGCGCGTCTTCCAGCACCATGGCGATGGTGCGTCTGGCCATCGCCGTGAACGTGGGGTTGGTGTGCTCGTAGTAGGGCACGATGAGCGCCGCCTGCGTCAACGCGTAGCCGCGGGCCCGCGCCCACGTCGCGTCGTCGACGCCGAGTGCCTCGCGGTAGGCCGTCCGGCCGGGCCGCGTGAACATGGTCCAGGCGGCGATGGTGTCTGCTGCTGGGTCGCCCACGCCGAGGCTGCCGAAGTCGAGCACCGCTGTGAGCCGGCCGCCGTCGACGATGACGTTCGGCGGCAGCAGGTCGCCGTGCAGCCAGACCCGTTGTGCGACAGTCGGATCGAAGGCGGGCGACCCCACGGCGGCGTCCCACGCCACGAGGGCAGCATCCGTGTCGACGAGGTGACGCGACCGCTCGAGGGCGTCACGGGTGGCCTCGTCGAGCTCCGCCAGCGGACGTCGGCCGCCCGGCGGTGCGTCGGGGGGACGGCCACCTCGCGCAGGGCCGTGACGAACCCGGCGAGACGACGGGCCGTGGTCACCTCGTCGACGGCGCCCACGGCATACGGCGAGCCCGGCACCCAGCGGAAGACCGCCCAGGGGTGGGGGAAGGCGTCAGTCGACCGTCCCAGGGCGACGGGCTCCGGAACGGTGAGGGGGAGCGCCGGTGCCAGCCGCGGCAGCCACTCGAGCTCCTTGACCAGGTCGTCGGCCCACGCGGGCACGCGGGGGAGCCGCACGTAGAGGTCGTCGCCGAGGCGGACGATCGCGTTGACCGTGCCGGTGGACGCGAAGCGACGCACGGGGAGGTGCGCCAGGTGTGGCAGCTGGTCCTCGAGCAGCCGGCGGACGAGATCCTCGTCGACGGCGAGCTCGTCGTCGTGCATCGGGGCCGGCGGCATCCCGACGGTCAGAGGGCGCGCATGCGGTTGTTGCGCGCGTTGTGCTCCACCTCGGCGAGCCCGAGCTCCTCGAGCAGCGGCGGGAGGTACATGCCGACCCGGCCGCGGTAGCCCTTGCGCAGGCCGTACCAGCCACCGACCGGGTTCGACTCGGACCGGCCCCACGCCTCGACGGTGCCCTCCTTGGCGGGCTTCTGCTCGTCGGCCGCGCCGAGCGGCACCCAGTCGCCCTGCTCACGCAGCCAGGCGTGGAGGTCGTCGACGACCCGGGCGTCGTAGGTGAGCCTCGTCGAGCCCACCTGGCAGACGAGCTGCGCCGGCTGCGCCTCGTCGTCGCGGTACATCGCGTACTCCGAGGTGCCGGGTGGGGTGGTGAGACCCCAGGGGTCGTCCTTCGTGCCGCTGCCGCTCATGGGTCCTTTGTACTACCGCAGGAGGGGCACCCGTCAGGACCGCGTCAAGAACGCATCAGGATCCGCAGGCACGCAGCGGCCTCCGAGGCGGCGGGGGTGTCATGGAGGGGTGGACGACGACTGGTTGACGGCCCATCGACCCCTCACCCGCTGGCTGGCGGTGCTGGCCCCGGTGGCGGTCGGAGCGCTCCTCGGGCTCCTGCGCACCGGCATGGAGACGAGCACGGCAGCCATGGTGCTCGTCCTCACGGTCGTGGCGTCCGCGGCGACCGGTGACCGGGTGGCCGGCGTGGCAGGCCGGTCCCCGTCGAGCGGTCCGGCCTGCCGACCGATGCCTTCACCGCCGTGCCGGTGCGCCGACGCGGCGCGGTGGTCGGCCACCTCCGGGTCGTGACGTCCACGCACGTGGTGCGACCCACCGTCGAGCAGCGGCGCGTGGCAGCCCTCCTCGCCGACCGGATGGTCGAGGAAGCCGTGCCGCAGGCTGCGAGCGCAGCGGGCCCAGCCCCCTGAAGCACGAAAGCCGCGGCCCGCCACCGAGGAGGGGATGGCGGGACGCGGCACGCGACACAGGAGAACGCGCGGACCGGCGTCATTGACGGACCGCGCGCAACCCTTGAAGAACCTAGGTGCCGGAGGGCGCCCGTGGGGTAAAGAGCCGGTCAGGAAATGCTGGGATCGGGCTGAAAGGCCGCGGAATCAGTCGGCGTTGGACCTCAGCCATGCGATATCGGCAGCCTGGCCCTCGAGGCCGCCCGGCGTCTCGCACACCACCGGCGCCTTGGCTGCGCGGATCACCCCGGCGAGCGCCTCGCCGGCGATGTGGCCCGAGCCGAAGTTGGTGTGCCGGTCGGCGCCGGAGTCGAACTCGTCGCGAGAGTCGTTGGCGTGGACGAGGTCGATGCGGCCGGTGATGGCGCGCACCTCGTCGACGACGGTGCCGAGGTCGTTGCCGCCGGCGTGCGCGTGGCAGGTGTCGAGGCAGAAGCCCACCTGGTCGCTGCCCGACGCGGAGCCGATGGCGTCCCACAGCCGGGCGATGGCCTCGAGGCGGCGGGCCATCGCGTTGTCGCCGCCCGCGGTGTTCTCGATGAGCAGCGGCACGGGCAGATCGAGCCCGTCGATGCACTTGCGCCAGTTGTCGAAGCCCTTGGCGGCGTCCTCGTCGACACCGAGGTGGCCGCCGTGCACGATGACGCCCTTGGCGCCGATCTCGGCCGCGGCCGTCAGGTGCTGCTGGAGCAGCTTGCGCCCGGGGATGCGGATGCGGTTGTTGAGGCTCGCGACGTTGATCGGGTAGGGCGCGTGCACGTAGAGGTCGACCCCCGCCGCCTCGGCGTCGACCTTGAGCCCCTCGGCGCCGCCGGCGTACCTGATGACGGGGCCCTTGTAGCTCTGCGGGTCGCCGAGGAAGAGCTGTGAGAGCGACGCCCCGCGGGCCTTCGCCTCGGCGATCGGGTCCTCCTGGTCGACGTGCGCACCGATGTGTAGAGCCATGCCCCAGAGCGTATGCCGTGGGGCCGACAGGAGATTTCCCGACCTTTTCGGCGGCCGGGTGTCGAGGCGCCGCATGCCCGCTCGACGTAGGGACATGACGACGACAACCGAGCCCCAGACCGCCCACCCGGCCGGCTTCGCCCCCACCTCCGCCTCCGCCAGCACGCCGTCGCGCCGCCAGTGGCTCGCGCTCGGTGTCCTCGCCCTCACCGCACTGCTGCTGTCGCTCGACGTCAGCGTGCTCTACCTCGCGCTGCCCGAGCTGTCCGCCGACCTCGGCGCGAGCACCACCCAGCAGCTGTGGATGCTCGACATCTACAGCTTCGTCCTGGCCGGCTTCCTCGTGACGATGGGCGCCGTCGGCGACCGCATCGGACGCAAGCGCCTCCTGCTCGCGGGAGCCGTGGCCTTCGGTGTCGCGAGCGCTGCGGCGGCATACGCGAGCAGCCCCGGCCAGCTGATCTTCTGGCGGGCCGTGCTCGGCATCGCCGGCGCCACCCTGATGCCCTCGACGATGGGCCTGATCCGCACGATCTTCAGCGACGAGAAGCAGATGATGACCGCGATCGGCGTCTGGTACTCGTGCTTCATGGGCGGCATGGCCGTCGGCCCCCTCGTGGGCGGTGTCCTGCTCGCGCACTTCTGGTGGGGCTCGGCCTTCCTGCTCGGCGTGCCGTTCATGGTGCTGCTCGTCGTCGTGGGTCGGCGGGTGCTGCCCGAGTCCGAGCGCCACGCCGGCACGAAGGTCGACGTCGCCAGCTCGGTGCTCTCGCTCGCCACGACCCTGCCTGTGATCTACGGCTTCAAGGAGATCGCCCGCGGAGGAAACACGACCGTCGCCCTGACCACGGCCAGCGTAGGCCTCGCGATGGCGATCGTCTTCGTCCGCCGTCAGCGCCGCATCGCCAACCCGCTCGTCGACCTGGCTCTCTTCCGCAGCCGCGCCTTCTCGACCGCCCTGGCGATCATGCTCGTCGGTGGCGTGGTCATGGCCGGTGTCTCGTTCCTCGGCTCGCAGTGGCTGCAGCTCGTTGCCGGCCTGTCGCCGCTGGGCGCAGGCCTGTGGATGCTGCCGGCAAACATCGCGCTGCTGCTCGGCTCGTCGACCTCCGCGCGGATCGCGGGTCGCCTCGGCACCGCCCGCAGCATGGCCTTCGGACTGCTCGTCTGCGCGGCCGGTCTCACGCTCTACACGCAGGTCGGGGCGGCCGCCGGTCTGGGGCTGCTCGTCTTCGGGATGTGCCTGACGTCGTTCGGGATCATGGTCCCGTCCACGTTGACGATGGGCGTCATGATGCAGTCCGCCCCGCCCGAGCGGGCCGGCTCGGTCGCCTCGATGTCCGAGACGTCCGCCGAGTTCGGAATCGCCGTGGGTGTGGCGGGCCTGGGTTCCCTGGCCACGTTCGTCTACCGCGGACAGCTCGGGCCGTATGCCGCCACGCACGTCTCCGACGCCACGACCGCTGCGCTCGACTCCCTCGCCGGCGCCGTCCAGGCCGCGTCGACACTGCCGGCCGCCGCCGCCCATGAGCTCGTCGCCGCAGCGCAGGCCGCGTTCTCGACGAGTCTCAACGTCGTCGCCGGTGTCGGTGCAGCGATGTTCGTCGTGTGCGCCGCGGCCGCCCTTCGGGTGCTGCGCAACCGCTGAGCAACCGCTGAGCAGCCGCTGAGCAAGGAAAGTCGCCGGCACAGTCCCGGCAGGACGGGCGCCCCGTGCTCTGGCACGATGGGCGCCCGTGACTGCCCTCCTGCGCATCCTCGGCGTCGAGCTCATGGCCCAGCTCGGCCGCACGCTCCCGGCCCCGGTGGCCCGTCTCGTCAGCGGGCTCCTGCTCGTCGGCGCGAACCTGCTGCCCGTCTGGGCGGTGCTCGAGGGACGGCTCGGCATGGGTGACGTGCTGCTCGTCTACTGGTTCGAGAACGTCGTCATCTGGTTCGCGACGACGATGCGCATCCTCACGGCCCGCCGCCCCTCCCGTCGGCCGTTCCTGCGCGGCCCGGCCGGGCGCCCGGGCGACTTCGGCCGCCTCGAGTCGACCCTGGCGGCCAAGACGTGGGTGACCGGCGACCCGGCGCTCGCGCTCTTCTTCGCGCTGCACTTCGGCCTCTTCACGCTCGTGCACGGCGTCTTCACCGCGGTGCTCGCCGGCTTGTCGGGGGTGCGCGGCGGCCTGCTCGACTGGGTGGCGGCCTGCGCCGCGATCCTGCTCAGCCACATGCTGTCGCTGGGGCTGCACTGGCTCGGTGGTGGCGAGCGGCAGGCGGTCAGCCCGGGCTGGGCGATGGCCGCGCCGTACCCCCGGATGATCGCGCTCCACGTCACGGTCATCGCGGGCTTCTTCCTGCTGGGCGGACCGCACGGGCGCACGGCGGACGACCTCGGCGTGGTCGCGCTGCTCATGGGTCTCAAGACGGCGCTCGACCTGTGCTTCCACCTCGGCGAGCACCTCGTCTACGCGCGACGCACGCGGGCGGCTTCCTGTCCGCCATCTGGAGCCCTTGCATAAGCAACCCTTATGGAGTCAATAATGTCTGCATGAGTTCCTCCCGCTTCCCCGCCGTGGTCGACGACGTCACCGTCCGGCTGATCGCGGCTGTGGTCCTCGCCGTCGGCGTCATCGCCCTGGCCACCTCGCAGTGGTGGCTCGATGCCGTCCTCGCCGCCGACTTCTCCCTGCGGGCCGCGCTCGGACCCCAGGCCAGCCCGGTCGCCCGGCTCGTGCAGCGGTGGATCCGACCCGCCGTGGCCGCGCCGAAGCGCCCGACGGCGGGGCCGCCCAAGCGCTTCGCGGCGAGCATCGGTGCGGTCATGACGGTCGCCGCGACCGTGCTCTGGGTCGTCAGCCTCGCCACCGGCTCGTCGGCCGCGGCCGGTTGGGTCATCGGCATCGGGGCGGTGATGGTCGTCTTCCCGGCGCTCGAGTCGGTCTTCGGCATCTGCGTCGGCTGCCTGCTCTTCTCCGGCCTCATGCGCATCGGGCTCGTGCCCGAGGAGGTCTGCCTCGAGTGCGCCGACATCACGAAGCGGCGCGAGCGGCTCCTCGCCGAGCGGGCGGCAGCGGCCTGAGCGGGCTCAGCCCGCGGCCGCGCGTAGTTTGCCGAGAAGGGGACCCGCCGCCTCGTCGAGGAAGCGCTCCTGGGCATCCCCACCGACCTGGACCAGCGCGACGTCGGTGAACCCGGCCTCCCACCACGCGCGTACGGCCTCGACGATCTTGTCCAGGTCGGGCCCGCACGGGATGGACGACGAAACGTCCTCAGGGCGCACGAACTGCGTGGCGCCCGCGAAGCCCTTGGGCGTCGGCAGGTCGGCGTTGACCGACCAGCCCCCGCCGAACCACCGGAACTGCTCGTGCGCACGCTTCACGGCCGTGGCTTCGTCGGGGTCCCAGCAGATCGGGATCTGGCCCACCGCGCGTGCGTCGGCGCCGACCCGGGGCGCGCCGTCGGTGCGGTTCCACTGCGACACGAGGTCGGGGGAGGGCTCGACGGCGATCATGTGGTCGGCCAGCGGGGCGAGGCGCTCGATCGAGGCGTCGCCGCTCACCGCCACCGCGATGGGGACGGTGAGGTCGGGCAGGTCCCAGATGCGGGCCGAGTCGACGTCGAAGTACTCGCCGTGGTGGGTCACGAGGTCGCCCGAGTGCAGCTTGCGGATGACCTCGATCGCCTCGCGCAGCATCTCCTGACGCGTGTCGACGCCGGGCCACCCGTCGCCGACGACGTGCTCGTTGAGGCTCTCGCCGCTGCCGAGCCCGAGGGTGAACCGGCCGTCGGCGAGCAGCTGGAGCGTCGCGGCCTTCTGCGCGACGACCGCGGGGTGGTAGCGCATCGTCGGGCACGTCACGTAGGTCATGAGCTCGACCTGCTCGGTGGCCTGGGCGACCGCTCCGAGCACGGCCCACGCGTACGGTGCGTGGCCCTGCTCGGTGAGCCACGGCGAGAAGTGGTCGCTGCTCACCTCGAAGTCGAACCCGGCCTGCTCGGCGCCCACGGCCCAGCGCACGAGGTCCTTGGGGCCGCTCTGCTCGGTCATCAGGGTGTATCCGAAGTTGGTCACGCTGGCGACGTACCCGGATGGGGCTCAGTCGATCGGCTGCCGCCCGAGGAACTGCCGGATCGCCTCGCGCGGGCGATCGCGCAGCTCGGGGCCGTGGGTGAAGGCCGCGACGTCGTAGTCGAGCTCGCCGAGCAGGTGCGCGGTGCGCTGGGTCATGCGGAAGTCGGTGCAGAACGCCTTGATCGGCCACCGCAGGCCCCGCACGTTGAAGATCGCGTCGCCGGTGATGAGCAGCCGCGAGTCCTCGTGCAGCAGCGAGACGTGGCCGGGCGAGTGGCCGGGCGTGTGAACGACGCGCAGCCCACCCGCGATCGGGAGCACCTCGCCGTCGGCCATCTCGCGCTCGACGGGCACCGGCTCGAAGTCGCGTCCGTCGCGCGAGAAGCGGTCGATGAGCCGGCCGAGCAGGAAGCTGCGGTCGCGCGGGGGCGAGGACCCCTCGCTCGCGTATGCCGCGTCGTCGTGGTGCAGCGTGAAGGCGCGGCCGGTCTCGCGGGCCACGTGCGCCGCACCACCCGCATGGTCGGGGTGAGCGTGGGTCAGCAGCAGGCGGGTCACGTCTGAGGGTGCCGAACCGATCACCGCGAGCGCGGACATCACCTTCGGGCCCGAGCTCTTGACGCCCATGTCGACGAGGGTCACCTGGCCGTCGTCGTCGCGCAGGATGAAGCCGTTGACGA
This sequence comes from Terrabacter sp. 05T424, assembly GCF_056396225.1. Classification (NCBI taxonomy): domain Bacteria; kingdom Bacillati; phylum Actinomycetota; class Actinomycetes; order Micrococcales; family Intrasporangiaceae; genus Terrabacter; species Terrabacter sp. 05T424. The sequence continues at coordinate 7,829 of NZ_JBFTLB010000002.1, read as the reverse complement.
AGTCGCGCACGAGAGGAATGCGCCAGACGTTCGGTGCGAGCTGGACGACGAGGGCCCTGGCCATGGGCCGACGATAGCCGCGCCGCGCGCTGCGGGACAGGTGAGAGAACCGGGGACCTCCGGGTAGGGGCGAAACGTGGCGGCGGACGTCGCCACCACCCCGACCCACCGCCCGCGGGCGGCACCAGGAGGACGACATGAGCAAGCGAGTGGCATTCCTCGTCGCGAGCGAGGGCATCGAGCAGGTCGAGCTGACCGACCCGTGGAAGGCCGTGACCGACGCCGGGCACGAGGCGGTCCTCGTCAGCCCCGAGGCCGGTGAGGTCCAGATGTTCAACCACCTCGACAAGGGCGACACGAAGCCCGTCGACGTGACCGTCGAGGACGCGAAGGCCGACGACTTCGACGCGCTGGTGCTTCCCGGCGGCGTCGCCAACCCCGACAGCCTGCGCATGCAGCCGGACGCCGTCGCGTTCGCCCGGGACTTCGTGGCCTCGGGCAAGCCGGTCGCGGCGATCTGCCACGCGCCGTGGACGCTCGTCGAGGCCGACGTGGTCAAGGGCCGACGGCTCACGTCGTGGCCGAGCCTGCAGACCGACATCCGCAACGCCGGCGGCAGCTGGGTCGACGAGTCGCTCGTCGTCGACGGCAACCTCATCACCAGCCGCAAGCCCGACGACCTGCCGGACTTCTGCGGCGCGGTGGTCGAGGCCCTGGAGCACGGGGCAGCCGCCGAGTCAGCCTGACCGCGACTGCTTCGGATCAGCCGAAACCGTTGCGCGCCAACGGGTGCAGCAGTTCGCGCTCCTCGTAGGCGAGGTGTGACAGCAGCGTGTCGGTGAGCAGGTCGAGGGCGCGTTCGATCTCGTCGAGCGCGCCCTCGCCGGCACGGCCGTAGCCGTCGGTGCCGACCAGACCGACGAGTGCCTCGTCGACCTGCTCCAGCACGTCGGCGATGACGTGGTGCTCCTGCTCGAGCCGGTCGATGACCGGACCGAGGTCCGGTTCGGATTGGCGCAGGTGGACGAAGATGCTGCGGTCCTCGAGCGTGTGGTGGCCGGTGACGAGCCGGCAGTAGGTCTCGCAGTAGGCACCGAGCGTCCAGTTGTTCTGACGCATGGCCATCGTGTTGAGGACCGACCGTGCCGCGCCCGTCGACAGCGACCCGCGGCGCACCTGCCCGACGATGTCGCGCAGCTGCGCCAGCTCGCCGCGGAGGTGGTCGTGCACGTCGACGAGGTGCTGCGGCACCGCCTGCTCGGCCGGCGAGTATGCCGCGTGGTCGGGCTTCGCGGTCACGGGCCGGTCGTCCTCCCGCCAGGGCAGGTCGGCGCTGAGACGGGGGCTGTCGGGAGTCGGGCGGACCGCGAGCGGGAGGCGGTCGGGCCTCGGGGAAGAGGCTGCATCGACCGCCGCGGCCGCGGCGTGCGGTGTGGGCGTGGACCCGCCGGCGCGCCGGGCGCGCTCGGCGTCGACGAGCTCACGCACCGCGGGCGCGACCTCGCCCGCGAAGCGGCGAAGCACGTCGGGGTCGTCGGTGCCGAGGACGTAGGTGCTCATGCCGGCCGTGAGGCTCAACCCGGCGAGCTGCTCGGCCCAGTCGTCGGCCGTGCCGCGCAGGAAGCCGCTGCCCGTGCCGAACTGGCCGAAGACGTTGTACATCCGGCGGATCGCCTGCGCGCCCCGTCCGGCGCCGTCGGCGGCCTCGTCGATGGTGGCGTTGAGCGCAGGGAGGGCGTCGGGTTCGGCGTAGCCCTGGCTCGGCAGCCAGCCGTCGGCCAGCCGCCCGGTGACGCGGAGCATCCGCGGCTTGTAGGCGCCGAGCCAGATCTCGACCGGGTGCAGCGGGAACGGCCCGGCATGCATCCCCTTCACCCAGTAGTGCTCGCCCTCGAGGGTGACCGAGCGGGCACCCGGCTGGCCCGGTGTCTGGCCCCAGGCGGCCCGGATGATCCGGATCGCCTCGATGAGGGCGTCGACGGCCTCCCCGGGCGACCGGCGCTCGCCGCCTGACGCGACGATGGCGTCCCAGAAGGCTCCGGTCCCGAGGCCGAGCTCGGCTCGCCCGCCGCTGATGACGTCGAGGGTGGCCACCTGCTTGGCGAGCCCGACCGGCGGTCGCAGTGGCAGGTTGGCGACGTTGGCCGCGACGCGGATGGACGATGTGCGGGTGGCGACCGCCGTGAGCAGGGTCGAGGTGTCGAGGTGCTTCGCGTTGTACGGGTGGTCCTGCACCGTGAACAGGTCGAGTCCCAGGACGTCGGCGAGCTGCGCCAGCTCGAGGGTCTCGTGGACGCGCGAGGCGTCCGGGCTCGCGAACACCCCGAACCGCAGCTCGTGCCCGTAGTCCATGCCGTCAGCGTGGCATACGCTCCGCAACATGACCGGGGACGACGCTGCCGTCGAGGCGCTGCGCGCGCTCATCCGCATCCCCACGGTGTCCGACTGGGACGCCGAGAAGGAGGACCGGGCTGCCTTCGATGCGCTGCTGACGGAGCTGCGTCAGCGCTTCCCCCGGCTGCACGATGCGTGCGAGATCGAGCGGATCTGTGGCGACGCCCTGCTCATGCGTTGGCCAGGCCGCACGCGCGAGGCTCCGGTCGTGCTGATGGCACACCTCGACGTGGTGCCGGTGGACGACCCGTCGGTCTGGTCGCACCCGCCGTTCGCTGCTGAGCTCGTCGACGGGTTCGTCTGGGGCCGTGGCGCGCTCGACTGCAAGGGGTCGCTCGTCGCGACCTGCGCGGCCGTCGAGGCGCTGATCGACGACGGCGTCGTGCCGGGTCGCGACGTCTGGCTGTCGTTCGGCTGCAACGAGGAGGTGTCCGGGCGCGCGGCCAAGGACGCCGTGGCCCTCCTTCGCGAGCGTGGGGTCGAGCCGTGGTTCGTCATCGACGAGGGCGGCGCGATCGTCCAGGGGGCGCTCCCCGGCGTCGATGCGCCGATGGCCGTCATCGGCGTGTCCGAGAAGGGCACCGTCGACGTCGAGCTCATCTCGCGTGGCGACGGCGGGCACGCCTCCGCGCCGCGCCGGATGGGCGCGACCGCGCGGCTGGCACGCGCCATCCTGCGCCTCGAGCGCAAGCCGTTCCCGAGCCACCTGCCCGACGCCACCGTGGACATGCTGGAGCGCGCGGGCGCCCACGCCCGGATGCCGTATGCCGCCGTGTTCGGCAGCGCGCGGCTGCTGCGTCCGCTCCTCTGCCGGGTCCTGCCGCGCCTCGGGCACGAGACGGCGGCGCTGACGCGGACGACTGTCGCCGTGACGCAGCTGAGCGGCTCGCCGGGGGCGAACGTCATCGCCGCGACCGCGCGGGCCCACGTCAACATGCGCGTCATGGTGGGGGAGACGGTCGACGGCGCGATCGAGCGGGTTCGCCGCACCGTCAAGGACCCTCGGGTCGAGGTGAGCCTCGTCAGCGGCGACGAACCCAGCCCGCTGTCGCCGACGGACGACACGGCATACGCCCTCCTGGAGTCGACGCTCACGGACGTCTTCCCGGGCACGGTCGCGGTGCCGTACGTGATGCTCGCGGCGACGGACTCGCGGCACTTCCACCGCGTCTGGCCGCGCGTCTACCGGTTCACGCCGTTCCGCATGACCGATGCGCAGCGCGCCTCGATCCACGGTGTCGACGAGCGCATCGGCGTGACCGACCTCATCGACGGCATCGCGTGGTACCGCCGCCTCATCGAGCAGCTCTGACTCCGAAAACCTCGCGCGAGAACAGGATCCGCATGTCCGACAGCACGGCCGTCTCTGACGCCGCCCGGGCGATGGCCCGCAGCCCGATCACGAAGGTCGTCGGCTTCCTCATCTGCGTCGAGCTCGCGAGCGGTGTGCTGCAGGGCTACTACACGCCGATCTTCACCGACATCGCCCGGCACCTGTCGATCAAGGACGCCGACGTCAACTGGTTCGAGGCGGCGCAGCTCATCGTGTCGGCTCTCGTCGTGCCGCTCCTGGCCCGGCTGGGCGACCTCATCGGTCACCGCAAGGTGCTGCTCCTGTCGACGGTCGTCACCGCGCTGGCCTCATGGGGCGTTGCCTTCGCGCCCAACTTCGGGACGTTTCTCGTCGCCTGGGCCATCCAGGGCTTCTACGTCGTGTGGCTGCCGATGGAGGTGGCGATCATCCACCGCCGCACCGGGGGAGCGGAGAGCCGCGTCCGTGGCGCCGCAGGGCTGCTCGTCGCGGGTCTCGAGCTCGGTGTCATCGCCGGCGCCCTGACGAGCGGTGCGCTCGCGGAGTCGCTCGGCATGACCGGGCTGCTCGCCCTGCCCGCCGTCATCGTCACGCTGGCCTTCTTCGCGATCTGGTTCGGCGTGGAGGACACACCTGCGCTGGGCGAGGGTCGCGTCCACTGGCGCGCCTTCGCACTGCTCACCCTGGCCCTGGGGCTCGTCATGGCCGGCCTGGTCATGGTGCGGATCCAGGGCCCCGGCAACGTATGGGCCTGGCTCGTCATGCTGCTCGGTGCAGTGACCTTCGTGCCCTACGCGCGCCTGGAGCTCCGGTGCTCCTGGCCGCTCGTCGACCTGCGCATCCTCTCCGCCCGGGGCCAGTGGCCGGTCCAGGCGACGGCCTTCCTCTTCGGTGTCTCGGTGCTCGGGGCGCAGATCCCCCTGTCGACGTTCGCGCGCACCGACCCCGCGGTGACCGGCTACGGGCTCGGGGCCAGTGCCGGCCGGGTGTCGATCATCATCGGTGGCTACGTGCTGTCCCTCGCCGTTGGCGCGCTACTGCTGCACGTGCTGGCTCGTCGCGTCGGCACACGCATCGCCATGGTCGTCGCAGCGGTGCTCGTGGGCGTGGGCTACCTGCTGTTCCTGCCGTTCCACGACACGCTCACGCAGACCCTGACCAACATGGTGATCGCGGGCCTCGGGTCGGGGGCGCTCGTGGCGGGCCTGCCGACGGCTGCCGCGGCGCAGGCGCCACCGACGCACACGGGACTGGCGACCGGGATGACGAACACGACGAAGACGATCGGCGGCGCCTTCGCCTCCAGCGTCTTCGCCATCGCGCTGGCCTCGACGGGGTCGGTGGACGTCGAGGCGACGGCGCACGCCTCCCTGTCCGGCTACATGACGGTGTGGGCGATCTGCGGCGTCACGGCGCTGGTGGCCGCCGTCTTCCTCCTCGTCGTCCATGCGTCGGAGTCGCGCCAGAGAGCCTGACGCGGGACCGTTGAGGCATGCGACTCGCCTCGTACAACGTCGAGAACCTCTTCGACCGGGCCAAGCTGCTCGCCTCGAGCGACTGGGCAGCGGGTCGACCACTCCTCGAGGCCTACACCGAGCTGACGAAGATCCTTCAGCAGCAGGTCTACTCGGCTGCCGACAAGCTGACGATCGTGGAGCTCCTCGGCACGCTCGGGCTCGCAGAGTCGGACGATGCTGCCTTCGTGCGCCTGCGCCAGAACCGCGGGCGTCTCGTGAGCCGGTCCCGCGACGGCACGGTCACCGTGGTCGCCGAGGGGCGCGGTGACTGGATCGGCTGGCTCGAGCTCGAGCGTGAGACGGTCACCGACCTGGCCGTGCGGCATACGGCACAGGTGGTGCACGACCTCCAGGCAGACGTGCTCGGCGTCGTCGAGGCCGAGGACCGGTGGGCGCTCAAGCACTTCAACGCCGACCAGCTCGCCGCGCTCGGCGGACGCCTTTACGGGCACGTCATGCTCATCGACGGCAACGACGAGCGCGGTATCGACGTCGGCCTGCTCACCCGCGGCGACGTCGAGATCACCGGGATCGTGAGCCACGTGGATGACGCCGACCTGGCCGGTCCGGTCTTCAGCAGGGACTGCCCGGAGCTGTCGCTGGCGCTCCCCGGCGGTGGGCGGCTGCTGGTGCTCGTCAACCACCTCAAGTCGAAGGGCTACGGCGGGCCCGAGGCGAACGTGCGGCGCAAGCGCCAGGCCCAGCGGGTCCGCGAGATCTACGAGCAGCGCCGGTCGGAGGGGCACGATCTCGTCGCGGTGATCGGCGACCTCAACGACACTCCGACGAGCGGCCCGCTGTCGCCGCTGCTCGGGTCAGGTGGCACTGGCGTCGCCGGCACGCCGAGCGACCTGCGCGACGTCTCCGCCTTCGCCGGGTTCGACGACGGCGGCTGGCCGGGAACCTATGGCACCGCCAACAAGGGCAACAAGATCGACTACATCCTGTGCTCCCCGGCGCTGTTCGACCGCATCACGGCTGCGGGCGTGCACCGGAAGGGCGTGTGGACCGCCTCAGGGCGCTGGCCGATGTACGACACGCTCAAGCGGCAGCAGGACGCTGCGTCCGACCACGCCGCGGTGTGGGCGGACCTCGATCTCTGACGCCCGTCGGCCGCGAGTGGTGTGATGGGGCCATGCAGATGCCGAAGCACAGCGACGAAGCCAAGGCCCACTTCCGGTCTCTCGTGCACGATGCTCCCGGGGTCGAGGTGAAGCCGATGTTCGGCAGCCTCGGTGCCTTCGTCAACGGCAACATGTTCGCCGGGCTCTTCGGTGAGAACGTCGGGGTCAAGCTCGACCCCGCCGGTCTCGACGAGCTGCGGGCCCTGCCCGGCAGCGGTCCCTTCGGTGCGGCCGAGCGCCCGATGGGCGGCTACCTGTCGCTGCCCGCCGAGCTCGACGACGACGCGCGTGCGGCCTGGGTCGACCGGGCGCGCGACCATGTGGCGACGTTGCCGCCCAAGGTCAAGAAGCCGAAGAAGTAGACCGGTGGCTCCCGCTGACGAGGCGGCACGCGCCCAGCTGCGCGACCTCGTCGGCAATGACGACCGCGTGGAGCTGCGGCCGATGTTCGGCACGCTCGCCGCGCTCGTCGACGGTCACGTCTTCGCCGTCGCGATGGGTGCGCAGATCGGCGTCAAGCTCGGTCCGGATGCCCTGGCAGAGCTCGGCGCGATGCCGGGCTCTGAGGTGCTGACGATGGGCACCCGGCAGATGAAGGCATACCGAAGCGTCCCTTCCCATATGCCACCGGCCGAGCAGCTCGCATGGCTGCTCCGAGCGCGTGACCACGTCGCCGGTCAGCACCGCTGAGGACTCCTCGGCCGAAAACCATTGGCGTGCAGGCGAAGGAGGTCGCCCGCATGTCCCTGTCGATGTCACTGATGAAGTTCACGATCCAGCCGCGCCACTGCGCGCTGCGCTACCGCCACGGCGTCCTCGAGCAGGTGCTGCCCGCAGGACGGCACCGTCGGCTCCGCGGGCAGCGGCTCGTGGTGCTCGACCTGCGCGAGCGACTGCTCCAGCTGGCGCCTCAGGAGGTCCTGACCTCGGACGGGGTGTCGATGCGCGTCTCCGCGGTCGTGCGCTGGTCGGTTCGTGACCCGGTCGCGTTCGCCGAGGTCGCCGACGACCCGGCCGCGACCGTGTACGTCGCCGCGCAGGTCGCCCTGCGTGACGGCCTGGCGACGCTGACCGCCGACGAGGTGGTGGGGCGTGGCGCGGTGCTGCCGACTGCTCAGATCTCTGCGGCCACCAGCGAGGTGACGCGCCCAGGGCTCAGAACGGTGGCAGCTCAGAGTCCGTGACTGGGTGAGAGGCGAGAGGTTCCGGTGGATCAAGTTGTGTCTGAACGGGATCCGGCGGTGACCCGGTGTCGGGCGGCGGGCCGAGTCCTTCGCGCCAGTCCTTGGGGTAGGTGGTGTAGCTGCGGCCGGTCAGCGTGGTCCACTCGAGTCCGTCGTCGGCGACGGGGGTGCTGGTCCAGATGCCGTGGGTCTTGACGTTGTGGTGGCGGCGTTCCTTGGCGTAACAGTTCGTCACCGTGGTCTCGCCGGCCGGCCACGGGATCTCGTGGTCGAGGTCGCACCGGGTCGCGGGGACGTG